>NZ_JBVJMS010000012.1:117194-276410 GCF_055584085.1 Streptomyces sp. NPDC104226 | reverse complement strand
AAGGGTGGCCGTAGGCCATCGCGTAGCGACGCGACCGCAGGGAGCGCCCTTGAGGGACCGGCCCGCGCCGGAAGGACACTGGACTGCCGGGCTCCCCCCGGAGCATGTCGAAGTCACCGGCCGGCCCGCAGCCCAGGCCACCACCCGCGCCCCCGAGCCCCCCACACCCCCTCCGGGGCTTCCGCCCCCGGGGCTCGCGGGGCAAGATCTCAGCCATGGCTGCAACAGAATCCGCCGACCGCGTCGGCCCTCCCCTTGCCGGGGGTGAGCGCGAGACGCTCCGCGCGTACCTCGACTTCCACCGGGCCACCCTCGCCTGGAAGTGCGAGGGCCTCACCGACGAGGAGCTGCGCCGCCAGTCGTCCCCGCCTTCCACGCTGTCCCTGCTCGGGCTGGTGCGGCACATGGCGGAGGTGGAGCGGCACTGGTTCCGGCGTACGTTCGGCGGGGCGGACGTCCCCCATCTGTGGTCGGACACCCACGACTTCCAGGCCGCCTACGACGCCTCCGGCTCGACCCGTGACGAGGCCTTCGCGGCGTGGCGGGCGGAGGTCGAGCACTCCCGCGCGGTGGAGGAGGCGGCCGAGTCCCTCGACGTGACGGTGCGCGTCGAGAAGTGGGAGGAGGACGCCTCGCTGCGCCTGCTCATGTTGCACATGATCCACGAGTACGCCCGCCACAACGGCCACGCGGACTTCCTCCGCGAGGCCGTCGACGGCGCCACGGGCGCCTGAGGCCGGCACACTCCCTCGACCCCGCCCCTCGCCCCCGCCCCTAACCCCTCCCCTCACCCGCGGTCCGCCGGCAGCTCCGCCAGGAATGCGGTGATCAGCGCCGCCCACTCCCCCGGGAGTTCGGCGAACGGCAGGTGCCCGGTGGGCAGTTCCGCCCACCGGGCGCCCGGCAGCGCGTCCGCCAGCTCCCGCTGGACCTCCAGCGGTACGAGCAGGTCGGCGGTGGTGGCGATGACGAGCGCGGGTACGTCGAGCCGGGCGAGGTCGGCGCGCAGATCGGCCCCCTTCACGAGTGCGGCGTGGTCCCCGCCGCCGGGCGGGAAGGAGGCCGCGGTGGCCCGTACCGCCTCCTCCACCTGCTCTTCCGTCAGCCCTTCCAACACGTGCGGGCTGAGGGCGAGCGGCACCAGGAGCCGGGCGAGCAGCTCGTCCTCCCCGCGGCGGGCCAGTTCGGCCCACAGGTCGGTGACGAGTCCGAGCCGGTGTCCGGCGCGGGCGAAGCTTGCCGTGAGCACGAGTCCGGTGACCCGCTGCGGGTACCGGGCGGCGAGGCGCACGGCGACGTTCCCGCCGAGGGAGTAGCCGAGGACGGCGAACCGGTCCAGCCCCTCGGCGTCGGCGGCGGCAACCAACTGGTCGGCTATTTCGTCCAGTTCGAGCGGTCCGGTGGCGCGCGGGGTGGCGCCCGTTCCCGGGTAGTCGACGCCTACGACACTGTGGCCCTCGGCCAGGGCGTCGAGGATCGGCCCGAAGTTCGACTCCACCGAACCGCCCCCGCCGTGGGCGAGGAGGAGGCCGGGCCCCCCGCTCTCCTTGCGGACGGTGCGGGCGTAGGCGCTGGTCTGGATGGCAGGCACGAGAGGTTCCCCTGACTTCGATAACGATCACTACAGAAAGAACCGTACCCGATTAAATTAGCGATCGCTACAGAATCTCGGCCCATGGTCACGGCTTGACCACCGCCCCGCTGCGCCGGGAAGCTGATCCCCACTCAAACAACCGGCGCTGGGGGGAAATTGACCAGCCAGAATCTGCACATCGGGCCGGACTCGGCAGCAGACCGCTACCGACTGCTCCGGTCCATCGGGCGCGGCGGGGAGGCCGTGCTCTATCTCGCGGAGATCGAGCTCGCGGGAGGATCCGAGCCCGTCGTCGTGAAGGTGCTCGACTCCAAGACCACGATCACCCCGGACGTCTTCGACCGGATCAGCCAGAAGTGGAACGAGCAGGCCGAACTGCTGCGCTTCGTCCACCGGCCCGGTGTCGTGGGCGTACGGGAGCACTTCGAGGGGCCGCCGATCCACCGGCCCGGGGAGTCCTCGACGCTGACCGGCCGGGCCCTGGTCCTGGTCATGAACCACGTCGACGGACTCGACCTGCGGGACTGGCGGGCCGAGCGGACCCTCGCCACGGCCGCCGAGCGGCGCGAGGTGATGCGCACGCTGGAGCAGCTGGCCGACGTACTGGACTGGCTGCACTCGGGGAAGGCAACTCCCTCCGGGCGCCAGGTGATCCACGGTGACCTGTCACCCGGCAACGTCATGGTCGACGCGCACGGGCAGGCCACGCTGGTGGACTTCGGCCTCAGCAAGCTGACCGCCGACCACCAGACGGCCGAGGTGTGGTTCACCCAGGGCTACGCGGCGCCGGAGGTCTTCGAGGGCAAGCGGACCCCGGGCGCGGACCGGTACGCCTTCGGGGCCATCGCGTACTTCCTGCTGAGCGGGGAGTCCCCGCCCTCGACGCCCGAACTGCTCGCGGGGGCCCTCGTACGGCTGCCGCAGTTCGCGGTGCTGGACGCGGAGCAGCGGGCGCGGATCGCGTCCATCTACGCCGCCGACCCGCTGAAGCGTCCGGTGAACCTGGCGAGCTGGATGAAGGACATCCGCCGCGCGGTGGTGTCCACGACCACGTCCACCTCCCAGCGGGTGGTCCAGGACGCGGTGCCGGTACCGGCCGCGCCCCCCGCCGCTCCCCCGGTCCCGACGGCGGCCCCGCCGAAGCCGGTGGCTCCGCCCCAGCAGCCGGCGCAGCCGCCGTCCGCGCCGGTGGCGGCACCGGCCGCGGCACCAGGGGCCGCACCGGCCGTCCCGACGGGCCCCCCGGCAGGACCTCCGGCGCAGCCCGTGCACACCCCGCCGCCCGCCCAGCCCGTGTACACCCCGCCCACCGCCGAGCCCGTGTACAGCCCGCCGCCGGTCCAGGCGAGCGTGCCGCCCGGGTACGGACCCGCGCCCACGGTCGTCTCCGCCACGGAACCGGCTCCCGCTCCGGCCCCGCGCAAGCGGCGGCGGACCGGGCTGGTGCTCGGGGCGGTGCTCGCGGTGCTGGTGGTGGCCGGCGGTGCGGTGGCCGGCGTCAAGCTCCTGGGCGACAAGGACGGGGACGACTCGAAGACGGCGGCCGGCGGGGACAAGAGCGTCTCCGCGTCCTCGTCCGCCCCCGGGAGCCCGACCCCCACCCCGACGCCCGGCTCCGCAGAGCCCTCCGCGTCCTCCGCCGACCCCTCGGACGGGCCCACGACCCAGCCCACGGCGACGGGTTCGGAGCCCCCGTCGGGGGTGGCGCCGGGTGTGAAGGCGGCCGATCTGACCGTCATGGCCCCGGTGAAGGACCTGGGCGGGTTCACCGTCGGACCCGCCAAGATCAACACCAAGATGTACGGGGCCGCGTTCATCCAGGAACGCAGCTGCGACTTCGACGCGTACGCGGAGTTCGACCTCAACCGGGCCTGGAAGACCCTGGAGTTCACCGCGGGGATCGACGACGGCTCGGAGAACGAGAAGGGCCGGGTCAGCATCTCGCTCGACGGCCAGCCCGCCGCCTTCTCCGAACTCGTCGAGCTGGGCAAGCCGATCACCCACACGGTGGATGTCAGCGGCGCCCTGCGGCTGCGCATCAAGGTGGACAAGGGCTGCGACAACGGCACGGTCGTCATCGCCGCTCCCCAGCTCAAGCGGTAGCAGCGGAACCAACGCGGCGGCCCCGCACCGGAGATCCGGTGCGGGGCCGCCGCGTACGTACGGGGTACGGGTAGGGACACAAGTACGGGTACGGGTACCCGCACCGTCCCTCCCGTACGACTACTCCGAGACGCCCAGGCGCTCCAGGATGAGCTCCTTGACGCGGGCCGCGTCGGCTTGGCCGCGGGTGGTCTTCATGACCGCTCCGACCAGGGCGCCGACGGCGGCGATCTTGCCGCCGCGGATCTTGTCGGCGATGCCGGCGTTGCCCGCGATGGCCTCGTCCACGGCCGCGCCGAGCGCGCCCTCGTCCGAGACGACCTTCAGGCCGCGCTTCTCGACGACCTCGTCCGGGGTGCCCTCGCCGGCGAGGACGCCTTCGAGGACCTGGCGGGCCAGCTTGTCGTTGAGCTCACCGGCCGCCACCAGGGCCGCGACGCGCGCGACCTGGACGGGGGTGATGGGCAGCTCGTCGACGACGACGCCCTGCTCGTTGGCGTTGCGGGCCAGCTCGCCCATCCACCACTTGCGGGCGGCGGTCGAGTCGGCGCCGGCCTCGATGGTGGCGACGATGGAGTCCACCGCACCGGCGTTGAGGATCGACTGCATGTCGTGCTCGTTGATCCCCCACTCCTGGAGGAGGCGGTTGCGGCGCACGCGCGGCATCTCCGGCAGGCCGGAGCGCAGCTCCTCGACCCAGGTGCGGGCCGGGGCGATCGGGACCAGGTCGGGCTCCGGGAAGTACCGGTAGTCCTCGGCGTTGTCCTTGATGCGGCCGGCCGTGGTGGAGCCGTCCTCCTCGTGGAAGTGCCGGGTCTCCTGCACGATCGAGCCGCCGGAGGAGAGCACCGCCGCGTGGCGCTGGATCTCGAAGCGGGCCGCGCGCTCGACGGAGCGCAGCGAGTTGACGTTCTTCGTCTCGCTGCGGGTGCCGAACTCGGACTCGGGGGTGGGGCGCAGCGACAGGTTGACGTCGCAGCGCATCTGGCCCTTGTCCATGCGGGCCTCGGAGACGCCGAGCGCCTTGATGACCTCGCGCAGTTCGGCGACGTACGCCTTGGCCACCTCGGGGGCGCGTACGCCCGCGCCCTCAATCGGCTTGGTGACGATCTCGATGAGGGGGATGCCGGCGCGGTTGTAGTCCAGCAGCGAGTGGGACGCGCCGTGGATGCGGCCGGTGGCGCCGCCGACGTGCAGCGACTTGCCGGTGTCCTCCTCCATGTGGGCGCGCTCGATCTCCACGCGGAAGATCTCGCCGTCCTCCAGCTGCACGTCGAGGAAGCCGTTGAAGGCGATCGGCTCGTCGTACTGGGAGGTCTGGAAGTTCTTCGGCATGTCCGGGTAGAAGTAGTTCTTCCGGGCGAAGCGGCACCACTCGGCGATCTCGCAGTTCAGCGCGAGGCCGATCTTGATGGCGGACTCGATGCCGATCTCGTTGACCACCGGCAGTGCGCCGGGCAGTCCGAGGCAGACCGGGCAGGTCTGCGAGTTGGGCTCGGCGCCCAGCTCGGTCGAGCAGCCGCAGAACATCTTGGTCTTCGTGCCGAGCTCGACATGGACCTCCAGGCCCATGACGGGGTCGTACGACGCGAGGGCGTCCTCGTACGACAGCAGTTCGGTGACAGTCACAGTGGAAATTCCCTCTCAGCCCAGCAGGACGTCGTCGTCGCCGAGACGCTTCAGTTCGCGGTACAGGATCGCGAGGCCGGTGACGATGGCGGCGGCGGACACGACGGCGTCGATCAGCTTCAGCGTGTCGTGCTCGGTGCGGGCCTTCTTGGCCTGCTTGACGACGCTGAGGGCACCGAAAGCGGTGGTGCCGATCGACAGGTACGTACCGGACTTGGACTTCCTGAAGCCCTTGGCCTTGGACAGCGCACTCGTGTTGGAACTCACAGCGACGGAGCCTCCTCAAGCAGCGGGTGGCCCCAGCGCTCGACGAAGGCGGCCTCGACTGCGGCACCCACCTTGTACAGGCGGTCGTCCTTCATCGCCGGGGCGATGATCTGGAGCCCGACCGGCAGACCGTCCTCCGGGGCCAGGCCGCAGGGAAGCGACATGGCGGAGTTGCCGGCCAGGTTGGTCGGGATGGTGCACAGGTCCGCGAGGTACATGGCCAGCGGGTCGTCCGTGCGCTCGCCGATCGCGAAGGCGGTGGTGGGCGTGGTCGGGGAGACGATCACGTCGACCTGCTCGAAGGCCTTGTCGAAGTCCTGCGAGATGAGGGTGCGGACCTTCTGGGCGGAGCCGTAGTACGCGTCGTAGTAGCCGGAGCTGAGCGCGTACGTACCGAGGATGATGCGGCGCTTGACCTCGTCGCCGAAACCGGCTTCGCGGGTCAGGGCGGTGACGTCCTCGGCGGACTTGGTGCCGTCGTCGCCGACGCGCAGGCCGTAGCGCATGGCGTCGAAGCGGGCCAGGTTCGAGGAGCACTCGGACGGCGCGATGAGGTAGTACGCGGCCATCGCGAGGTCGAAGGACGGGCAGTCCAGCTCCACGATCTCGGCGCCGAGCCCCTTGAGGAGCTCCACCGACTCGTTGAAGCGCTGGACGACGCCGGCCTGGTAGCCCTCGCCGGCGAACTGCTTGACGACGCCGACGCGCATGCCCGCGACGGAGCCGTTGCGGGCCGCCTCGACGACCGGCGGGACCGGGGCGTCGATGGACGTGGAGTCCATCGGGTCGTGACCGGCGATGACCTCGTGGAGGAGGGCCGCGTCCAGGACCGTACGGGCGCAGGGACCGCCCTGGTCGAGGGAGGAGGAGAAGGCCACCATGCCGTAGCGGGAGACGCCGCCGTAGGTGGGCTTCACGCCGACGGTGCCGGTGAGGGCGGCGGGCTGGCGGATGGAACCGCCGGTGTCCGTGCCGATGGCCAGCGGCGCCTGGAAGGCGGCCAGCGCGGCCGCGGAGCCGCCGCCGGAGCCGCCGGGGACCCGGGCGAGGTCCCAGGGGTTGCCGGTGGGGCCGTAGGCGCTGTTCTCGGTGGAGGACCCCATGGCGAACTCGTCCATGTTGGTCTTGCCGAGGATGACGACGTCGGCTTCCTTCAGCTTGCGCGTCAGGGTGGCGTCGTACGGCGGGATCCACCCTTCGAGGATCTTCGAACCGACGGTGGTGGGGATCCCGACGGTGGTGAAGATGTCCTTGAGGGCGAGCGGTACGCCGGCCAGCGGGCCGAGCTCCTCGCCGCGCTCGCGCTTGGCGTCGACGGCGGCCGCCTGGGCGAGGGCGCCCTCGCGGTCGACGTGCAGGAAGGCGTTGACCTTCTCGTCGGTCGCCCCGATGCGGGCCAGGTGGGCCTCGGTGACCTCGACGGCCGTGAGCTCGCCGGAGGCGATCTTCTCGGCGGTCTGGGCGGCCGTCAGCTTGATGATGTTGATGTCAGCCATGGTGATTAGTCCTCCCCCAGGATCTGCGGCACCTTGAAACGCTGCTGCTCCTGGGCGGGAGCGCCAGAAAGCGCCTGCTCGGGGGTGAGCGACGGACGGACCTCGTCCGCGCGCATGACGTTCGTCAGCGGCAGCGGGTGGGAGGTCGGGGGGACGTCTTGGTCGGCGACCTCGGAAACGCGGGCGACCGCGCCGATGATGTCGTCGAGCTGTCCAGCGAAGTGGTCGAGCTCTTCGCTCTTCAGCTCCAGACGTGCCAGCCGAGCGAGGTGGGCGACCTCCTCGCGCGTGATGCCAGGCATGCAGCGATCCTCTGGGGGTTCGGGTGTGTAGGTTTCGGCCCCAATCCTATGGGGCCCCGCCCCCGCCCGGCGCCCCGGTTTGCCCCCGGGGCGGTACGAAGCGCCCACGCGGGGGCGATTCGACCGGCCGGGCCCGCCCGTCCCGGGCCGCCGCGCGGCCCCCGCTGCGGGTGTGCCGCTGCGCGGGGCGAGGTCCCCTACCCGCCCTTCCACCGTTCCCAGGGCTCCGCCCTGACCCGTCCGGCCCCGGGCTGCGCCCGGGCCCCCGGGGCTCCGCCCCGGACCCCGCGCCTCAAACGCCGGCGAGGCTGGACATGCCGCGAAGGGTGGGTCGGGGACGGCCCCGCAGGGCAGGTGTCAGGTCAGGGTGGTGCGGGCCGCCGCGACGGTCTCGGCCAGGGTGGCGTGGACCGTGAGGTCCGGGCGGGACAGGCTCAGCTGCGTCACGACGTCCGCGCGCCGCGGGTAGCCGGGGTCGGCGCCGACGACCAGGCGGCGGCCGGGGGTGGCTGCGGCGGCGCCGAGTTCGTACAGGGTGATCGGCTGGACCGTGAGGGACGCATCGCACGCGGGGAACCAGAACAGCGTCAGGTCGGCCCGCAGCAGGTGTGCGTACTCCCACGCGATCTGGACGTCCGTCTGCGCGGGGTCGGACACGTCGAAGTCCGCCCGCCGGGGGTTGAGCACGACGAAGTCGGCCAGCTCCCGCGCCGCCTCCGGCTGCCAGGAGGGGCAGTGCGTGATGCCGCCCGCGAGGAAGACCGACGGCGGGTCCCCCGGCGCGGGGCGGTACCGCGCCGGTGCCTCCACGTACCTCACGGGGTCTGGGACGACGCCGCCGCGGCGGCGGTTTCCGCGGCGAGCTCCGCCGTGATGTCCGCCGGCCGCCGCCAGCCGCGTTCGCCGCGGGCCAGCAGCCAGGCCGTCGCCTCCTGCGGAGGCATCGCGGCGGCGACCAGCCAGCCCTGGACGGCATCGCAGCCCAGGTCCCGGAGCCGCTCCCAGGTCTCGTCGTCCTCGACGCCCTCCGCGACGACCAGCAGGCCGAGGGAGTGGGCGAGGTCCACCGTGCAGCGGACGATCTCCGCGTCCTGGGCGTCGACCGCGAGCCGGGCCACGAACGACCGGTCGATCTTCAGCTCGCTGACCGGCAGCCGCCGCAGGTGGACGAGGGAGGAGTACCCCGTGCCGAAGTCGTCCAGGGACATCTTCACGCCGTGGCCGGTGAGCCCGGCCATGGTGTCGGCGGCCCGCTGCGGGTCCTCCAGCAGGACGTGTTCCGTTATCTCCAGCTGGAGCCCGCTCGCCGGGACCCCGTGCCGGGCGAGCCGTGCGGCCACGGCCCCCGCGAAGCCGGGGGTGTGGACGTCGCGCGGCGACACGTTGACGGCGACCGGGACCTTGAGGCCCTGGGCCCGCCACCGGGCGACCTGCGCCAGGGCCGTCTCCAGGACGTACTCCGTCAGGTGCGGCATCAGGCCCGAGGTCTCCGCGATCGCGATGAACTCGTCCGGCGGGACCCGCCCGCGTTCCGGGTGCACCCAGCGCACCAGTGCTTCCAGCCCGGCGACCTTGCCGTCGAACCGCACCTTCGGCTGGTAGTGCAGCTCCACCTCTCCCGCGTCCAGCGCCCTGCGCAGGTCGCCCAGCAGGCCGAGCCGGTCGGGGGTGTTGCTGTCCCGCTTGGACTCGTAGACCTCGACTCCGGTCCGGTCCCGCTTCGCCTGGTACATGGCCACGTCGGCGCGGCGCAGCAGTCCCTCCGCGTCGAGCGCGTGGTCGGGGAAGACGGCGAGGCCGGCGCTGGCCTCCAGGACCAGGGTCAGGCCGTCCAGGTCGAGGGGGGAGCTGAGTTCGGCGACCAGGTTGCGGGCGACCCGCTGGGCGCTGGTGGTCGAGTCGGTGAAGGGGAGGAGGACGGCGAACTCGTCGCCGCCGAGGCGGGCCGCCTCCGCGTCCTGGGGCAGGGCCTGGCGCAGCCGGTCGGCGATCTGCAGGAGCAGCCGGTCTCCGGCGAGGTGGCCGAGGGTGTCGTTGACCGCCCGGAAGCGGTCGAGGTCGATGAGGACCAGCGCCGCGCGGGTGCCCGTGCGTTCGGCCTGGTCGAGCGCGCTCCAGGCGCGTTCCAGCAGCCACTGCCGGTTCGGGAGCCCGGTGAGCGGGTCCCGCAGCTGCTCCTCGGCGCGGGCCCGGGCGATCCACAGGGTGGAGTCCAGGGCGATCAGCGGTACGGCGAACAGCGGCAGCAGCACGGGCTGCGATTCGGCGACCACGCAGATCAGCGGGGCGATGCCGAGGAGCGCGACGGCGACCAGGGCCTGGCGCAGCAGTGCGGTACGGGCGACCGTGGGCAGTCCCCCGCCGCTCGGGGCGAGGGCGAGCCACAGCAGGACGCGGGTGACGAGCAGGTAGGCGAGGGCGACGAGGACGACTTCGGGGACCGCGTCGAGCTCCCAGCCGGTGGGCCGCCAGGGGTTCTCGACGGAGGGCGACTCCCCGAAGGCGGCGAGGACGAGGGCTCCCGCGCCGATGCCGAGGATGTCGGTGGCTCCGTGCAGCAGTCCCTGGCGCCAGCGGTGCCTGCGGGCTGCGCCGACGAGGGAGACCACGGCGAGGGAGACCAGGCCCGCGGGGACCCATCCGTAGAGGATGAGGACGCCGAGGGTGAGGGCCGCGCCCGATCCGGTGCCGCCCCACCAGCGGTCGCGGCCGAGGGCGACGAGGTGGCCGACGATGATGCCGGTGAGCAGGGCGAGCGCCCAGCCGACCGGACCGCCGGGGAACAGGGCGTGACGGCCGGTCAGCGCGCTGATGACGCCGACTCCGAGCAGGACGGCGGCGAGACCCACGACGGCGAAGGGCAGCGCGGCGCGCCGGCCCGCCCGGCCGCCGGCACCCATTGCGGTGTCGAGCGCGCGCGATCGCGGTGTCCTGGAGCCCAGGAGACCGAGCCGGCCCGTCCGCATGGACGGGAACTCCCCGCCGAAATCTGGTGACGGGTCGGCGCTTTCGGTGGGTTTCATGCCCGTCCCTCTCACAGCCGGCGATGCCGATGCCACGCGATGGCCCCGAACGTCATGCCATCACGGCCGGAAGCGCGTCAAGCAGCCGTGCACGACAGGCGCACCCCTCAACAGTAGGACGCGGGAGGCGCCCAGGGGCAGCGGTCGGCGGCGGTTGCCCGAATACGACCCAGCCATCCTCATCAGTACGGTATCCGCCGAACGGGTGAGTTTGGACCAGGCCCCCCGGTCGCCCGTCCGATGATCCGACAGGCCGGGGGGCCGCCACCAGCCTTGTACCGGCCTCGCATGGACCCGGTACCGGCCGTGCGGCGCCGGAAGCCGCCGCCGGGCGCGCCCGGCGCGCGCCCGCTCGTACGGCCGGACGCCACGCATCCGTTCGCCTTCGTTACTCCGCTTCGGCGTTGCCGTCCACCGGGAGCGCGGCAGCGCGCGCGGCGTCGGGGCCCTCGGCGAGCAGGACGGCGAAGCCGGCGTCGTCGAGGACGGCGAGCTTCAACTGCACTGCCTTGTCGTACTTCGAGCCGGGGTTGTCGCCGACCACGACGAAGGAGGTCTTCTTCGAGACGGACCCGGTCACCTTGGCGCCGCGGCTCTGCAGGGCCTCCTTCGCCCCGTCCCTCGTGTGGCTCTGCAAAGTGCCGGTGACGACGACGGTCAGGCCCTCCAGCGGGCGCGGCCCCTCGTCCTCGCCGGAGCCTTCCTCCTCCATCCGGACTCCGGCCGCCCGCCACTTGCGCAGGATCTCCTGGTGCCAGTCGACGGCGAACCATTCCTTGAGGGAGGCCGCGATGATCGCGCCGACCCCGTCGGTGGCCGTGAGTTCCTCCTCCGTCGCCTGCTCGATCCGCTCGATGGAGCGGAACTCCCGGGCCAGCGCCTCCGCCGCGACCGGGCCGACGTGACGGATCGACAGGCCGTTGATGATGCGGGCGAGCGGGCGGTCCTTGGCGGCCGCGATGTTCTCCAGCATCGCCAGGGCGTTCTTCTTGGGCTCGCCCTCCTGGTTGGCGAAGACGGTGACGATCTTCTCCTCGCCCGTCTTCGGGTCCCGCTTGGGCAGTCCGCTGTCCGGGTCGAGCACGTAGGCCTTGATGGGCAGGAGCTGCTCGATGGTGAGGTCGAAGAGGTCGCCCTCGTCCCGCAGCGGCGGCTCGGCCGGCTCCAGCGGGCGGGTGAGCGCGGCCGCCGCGACCGCGCCGAAGTTCTCGATGTCCAGGCACTGGCGGCCGCCGAGGTAGAAGAGCCGCTCGCGCAACTGGGCGGGGCACGTCTGCCCGTTCGGGCAGCGCAGGTCGATGTCGCCCTCCTTCATCGGCCGCAGCGCCGTCCCGCACTCGGGGCATTCGGCGGGCATGACGAACTCCCGCTCACTGCCGTCCCGCAGGTCGACCACCGGACCGAGGATCTCGGGGATGACGTCGCCGGCCTTGCGCAGCACGACCGTGTCCCCGATGAGCACGCCCTTGGCCTTGACGACCTCCTGGTTGTGCAGGGTCGCGAACTCCACCTCGGAGCCCGCCACCGTCACCGGCTCCACCTGGGCGTACGGGGTCACGCGCCCGGTGCGGCCCACGCCGACCTTGATGTCGATCAGCTTGGAGTTGACCTCCTCGGGCGCGTACTTCCAGGCGATGGCCCAGCGCGGGGCGCGGGCGGTGGACCCGAGCCGGCCCTGGAGGGCGATCTCGTCGAGCTTGACGACGACGCCGTCGATCTCGTGTTCCACCGAGTGGCGGTTCTCGCCGAAGTAGGCGATGAACTCCCGGACCTCGGCCAGCGTGGAGACCACCTTGTTGTGCTGGGCGGTGGGCAGGCCCCACTCGTGGAGCAGCGCGTAGGCCTGCGACTGGTTCTCGATCTCGAAGCCCTCGCGGGCGCCGATGCCGTGCACGACCATGTGCAGCGGGCGGCTCGCGGTGACCTTCGGGTCCTTCTGGCGCAGTGAACCGGCCGCCGCGTTGCGCGGGTTGGCGAAGGGCTTGCCCTCGGCTTCGACGAGCCGGGCGTTGAGCTCCTCGAACTTCTCCATCGGGAAGTAGACCTCGCCGCGGATCTCGACCAGGGCGGGGATGCGGTCGCCCTTCAGCCGGTCGGGGATGTCGGCGATGGTGCGGACGTTGGGCGTGATGTCCTCGCCCGTGCGGCCGTCGCCGCGGGTGGCGGCGCGGGTCAGGCGGCCGTTCTCGTAGGTGAGGTTGACGGCGAGGCCGTCCACCTTCAGCTCGCACAGGTAGTGGTAGTCGGAGGTGTTGGCGTCCCGGGCCACGCGCTCGGCCCAGGCCGCCAGTTCCTCGTCGTCGAAGGCGTTGTCGAGGGAGAGCATCCGCTCGCGGTGCTCCACGGAGGCGAAGTCCGTCTCGTACGCCCCGGCCACCTTCTGGGTGGGCGAATCAGGCGTGCGCAGCTCCGGGTACTGCTCCTCCAGCGCTTCGAGCGAGCGCAGCAGCTTGTCGAACTCGGCGTCGCTGACGACCGGCTGGTCGTTCACGTAGTACCGGAAGCGGTGCTCCTCGACCTGCTCGGCGATCAGCGCGTGCTGCTCGCGCACCGCCGCCGGTACGGCCGATTCGCTGCCCTGCTTCTGTTCGGCTGCCATGCCGTGTCCTCCCGTGACCCGTCTCGATCCATCACTCAGGGTTGTCGGCGAGCGACCTCGCCGCCCTGACGCAGTGCGCCATGACCGCCCGTGCGTAGGCGGGCGAAGCGCCCGCCAGACCGCACGCCGGGGTGACCACGACGGACTCCGCCAGAGTCCCCGGGGACAGCCCCAGCCTGCGCCAGAGCTTCCTGACACCCATGACGCTACCGCCCGGGTCCGACAACGGGCCGTCGGTCCCCGGCACCACTCCGGCGAAGAGTTTCGTACCGGCTTCGACGGCTTCCCCGATGGCGTCGTCCTCGCGCTCGGTGAGCAAGGAGAAATCGAACGACACGCCCGAGACGCCGGCGCGCCGCAGCAGGCCGAAGGGCACCTCGGGTGCGCAGGAGTGGACGACGACCTCTCCGTCGTGGACGGCGAACAGCTCGCGCAGGGTCCCCTCGACGACCTGCCGGTCGACGGCGCGGTACGTGCGGTAGCCGCTGGCGGAGCGCACCCGGCCGAGCAGGACGGACGTCAGCGAGGGCTCGTCGTACTGGAGGACGATCTCGGCGCCGGGGATCCGCTTGCGCACGTCGGCCAGGTGCTCGCGGACGCCCTCGGCGAGGGACCCGGCCAGGTCCCGGCAGGCGCCCGGGTCCTGGAGGAGGGCCTCGCCGCCGTGCAGTTCCAGGGCTGCGGCCAGCGTCCACGGGCCGACGGCCTGGACCTTGAGCTTCCCCTCGTACCCCTGGGTGAACTCCTCCAGGGCGTCCAGGTCCTCGCCGAGCCAGGACCGGGCCCGCTTGCTGTCGCGGCCGGGCCGGTCGCTGATCCGCCAGCCGCTGGGCTCGACGTGCGCGTACATGTCCACGAGCAGCCCGAGGGAGCGGCCGATCATGTCCGCGCCGGGCCCGCGGGCGGGCAGCTCGGCGAGGTACGGGAACTCCTCGAAGGAGCCGGTGACCGTCTTGGCCGCCTCGCGGGCGTCGCCGCCGGGGAGCGAGCCGACCCCGGTGGCACCGCCGGTGGGGCTCGTGCTCATCGGCCGGGCCTCACGGTGAGGTCGCTGACCACGGCGTCGCGGGGCAGGTCGACGGCCATCACGACGGTGGTCGCGACGGACTCGGCGTCGATCCAGTCGGCGGCGTTGTAGGACTCGCCCTCCTGGGAGCGGACCTTCATCTGCATGGGGGTGGCGGTGCGGCCGGGGTAGACGGAGGTGACGCGGATGCCGTGCTCCTTCTCCTCCGCCCGGAGCGAGTCGGCGAGGGCCTTGAGCCCGTGCTTGGAGGCGGCGTACGCGCTCCAGTCGGCGTGGGCGGCGAGCCCGGCGCCGGAGTTCACGAAGACGACGGTGGCGTGGGAGGTGCGCAGGGTGGGCAGCAGGAGCCGGGTGACCTCGGCGGGGGCGATCAGGTTCACGTTGATCTGCTGGTGCCAGGTCTTGGGGCGCAGCTCCCCCACCGGACCGAGGTCCACGACGCCGGCGATGTGCAGGAGGGAGTCGATCCGCTCCGGGATCGCCTGCTTGGAGAAGGCCCACGACAGCCGGTCGGGGTCGGCGAGGTCGCCGACGAGCGCGCTGGATCCGGGGTAGCGGTCGGTGAGCTGCCGGGCGCGGGCGGCGTCGCGGGCGAGGAGGACGAGGTCGTCGCCGCGGGCGTGCAGCCGGTCCGCGACGGCCTTGCCGATGCCGGAGCCGGCGCCGGTGATCAGATGAGTAGCCATGCCGCCATGCTCGCACCCCGCCGCCGCCCGGCCGGCACGGTCCGCCCGACCGGTCCGCCCGGCCGGGCCCGCGAGGCCCGGGGCGGACCCGCTACAGCCCCGCGGCCTCGCGCAGGGCGGCCGCGGTCTTCGAGGCGTCGTAGTCCGCGGCGACGCCCTCGACGAGGACGATGTCGCCCGCCATGTGGTCGGTGCGCAGCGGGATCAGGGCCTGGTAGGCGGGCGAGGCGTACCAGGCGCGGGCCCCTTCCAGGTCGGGGAAGGCGATCATGACGACCGTGCCGGGCCAGCGGCCCTCGACGACCTCGACGTCCCGGCCGTGGACGAGGAAGCGGCCCTCGAAGGGGTCCATGGTGGCCTGGATCTCCTCGATGTAGCGGAGGATGTCCTCGTTCATGCTCTCGGGGCGTATGTGGGCGATGGCGTACGCGGTCATCTCGGGCCTCTTCTTCCTTGCGGGATCGGCTTGTTGGGACGATCCTGCCCGCTGACGGCCCCGGAGGCGATTACCTCCGGGGTCATCGGCGGGTGGGGTTGGCTCAGCCCGCGAGGTATGCGCGCAGGACGGTCACCTCCGAGGTGTTGCCCGAGCGGTCGGTGACGGTGCCGCGCAGGGAGACCGTGCCGCCCTTCGCGGGGGTGCGGACCTCGACCTTGCCGTGCCGGACGCGCAGCGGGCTCCAGGTGCGGCCTTCGTCGTAGGAGACCTGGACCCGCGGGGCGGCCCGGCCGGTGGCCGCCGGGCCCTGGACGGTGACCGGGAAGTTCTCCGTGCGGCCCGCGGGCAGGGTGCCGTCCAGGGCCGGGCGGGCGTCGAAGCGGACCACCGACACCGGGAGCGGGGTCGGTTCGGCCCCTTCTTTCGAGCGGAACCGCCAGGTGGCCGTGGTCTCGGAGGAGGTGGCGGAGAGCTCCGGGCCGATCCGGGTGGTCGTGGTGAGCTCGTAGGCGGCCTCGCCCGGTGGGACCACGAAGGGTGCGCTCGACTCCAGCGGGGTCTCCCTGCGGCCCACCTCGACGCCGTCCCGGCGCAGGACCGTGGAGCCGGTCGCGTCGAAGAACCCGCCTGCGTGGTTCGCGCCGTCGGCCAGGAGGGGTACGGAGCCGCTGATCGAGTCGCCTTCGCGCAGCACGCCGTGGAGGTCGTCCACCTTGGGTCCGAAGACCGCCGCGTTGAAGCGCTCGTGGTAGGTGCGGCCACCCTTGAGGGTGCGGGCGCTCTGCGCCTCGTACGTGGTCTCGTCGCGCGGGGCGCCGTTGCCGTCGTAGCCGGAGCTCTGGGTGAAGAAGAGGTCCCACGTGGCCCCGTCGAGGGTGGACACGTAGAGGGTGGACGTGGTCGGCAGGGGCCGCCGGGCGGATGCCGTGCTGCCGGACAGGCCCCCCGGGATGCTGCCCATGGCCACGGCCGCCCCCGTCTTGCCCGGGGCGGAGGCTCCCTGGCCGACCACGAGGGTCGCCAGGTCCCGGCGCCCCAGGTGCCGGGTGTAGCCGGTGGCGAAGCCGCGCACGGGGCCGCCGAGCACCACGTGGTACTCCGCCGAGGCGCCGTCGTCCCAGTGCACGTCCCACTGCTGGGTGAGCGTGCCGGGCTGGGGCTGCGGACCCAGCTGGCGGGTGCGCAGCCCGGTGAGCGAGTTGAGCCACAGACCGAAGTGGTACTGGGTGTCGCCCTCGCGCAGGGTGTAGGTGGGCGTCGAGAACCCGACCTGCGCCGTCTTCGAGGGCACGGTGATGTCCACCGGGCGGGTGGTGCGCGCGTCGAGGGTGACCGTGGTGTCCGAGGTGATCTCCAGCTGCGGCTGGACGATCCAGTCGGTGCCCTTCGTGAGGTCGAGCGGGTCGACGACGACGGTGGCGTCGAGCAGGTATCCGCCCTTGGGGACGCGCAGGGTGACGGTGCCGGACGGGTCGTGGGGCTCGTAGCGGCGGGTGGCCGCGGCGCCTCGGACGCCCTGAACGGTCGTGGCGTGGTGACCGGCCAACTGTCCGTCCCGGCCGAGGTGGCGGAGCGTCAGGTCGTAGGATTCCAGCTCGCGTTCGGCGACGGCCGCCGTGCGCACCTGCCCGCCGATGCCGGGACCGCCGGTGACCGTGGCGGTGGCGTACGCGCTGTACGTGCCGTCCACCGAGCCACCGAGGCGGGTGTCCACGGTCAGCGCTGTCTCGGCGGTGCCGCCCGCCGGGACGGTGAGCCGGCGGGCGCCGAGGGTGAAGAAGCCCTCAGGTGCGGGCGCGCCGCCGGGGGCGCTGCCGGCGACGGCGAGGTCGAGGGTGACGGGTTCGCCGCCGAGGTTCCGGTAAGTGATCTTCCGGGACTGCGGGGTGTCGTCGGCGTGCGGCCAGCGCTGCGTGTCGAAGGTCAGCGTCCCCTCCAGGACCACGACGCTGCGGCCCGGATCGCCGTCGACGGCGATCCGGCCGGTGCCCTGCTGGTACGGGGTGTACGTGCTGCCCTTGGCGGAGCCGATCAGTGCGCCCTTGAGCTCGGGGCCCTTCCAGTCCGGGTGCTGCTGCTTGAGGAGGGCGGCGGCGCCCGCGACGTGCGGGGTGGCCATGGAGGTGCCGGAGAGGGACAGGTAGCCGGGCGGGTTCTGCCCCTGCTTGCGGTCGATCTCGCTGCCCGGGGCGGCGGCCGCGGTGATGTCGACGCCGGGCGCGGTGACGTCGGGCTTGACGCCGCCGCCGGGGAGCGGACCGGTGCCGGAGAAGGGGGCGAGGGCGTCCGCGTCGTCGACGGCGCCCACGGTGAGGGCGGCCTTCGCGCTGCCCGGGGAGTCGATGGTGCCGGGACCGCGACGGCCCCGGTTGCCCGCCGCGACGGCGAACAGCACGCCCTTCTCGGCGCTGATCCTGTCCACGGCCGCTTCGACGGGGTCGAGCTGCGGGGTGTCGGGGGCGCCGAGGCTGAGGTTGACGATGTCGGCGCCCTGGGCGACGGCCCATTCCATGCCGGCGAGGATCCCGGAGTCGTTGCCGGAGCCGTTGTCGTCGAGGACCTTGCCGTTCAGGAGCTTCGCGCCGGGCGCGACCCCCTTGAAGGCGCCGCCCGAGCGGGCGCCCGTACCGGCGGCGGTGGAGGCGACGTGCGTGCCGTGGCCGACGCGGTCCACGGCGTCGGCGGACCGGGAGAAGTTCTGTGCGGCGACGACCTGCCCCGCAAGGTCGGCATGGGTGGCGTCGATGCCGGTGTCGAGTACGGCGATCTTGACGCCGGCGCCGTCGTACCCGGCGGCCCAGGCCTTGTCCGCGCCGATCTGGCGGGTGCTCCGGTCGAGGGTGGCGGTACGCACGGCGTCGAGCCAGACCGTGGCGATGCCGGGGGCGGCGGCGCGGCCGCCGGCGTCCGGTCGGGTGTCGGTGAGCGCCTCCCAGAGGGCCGCGGCGCCCACAGGGGTCGCACTGACGGCCTCGGCGTCGAGGGTGGGGAAGGAGCGGGTCACCTCGACCCCGTCGGCGGCCCGCAGCGCGGACCGGGCGGCGGCGGGGGCGGCCGCAGCGGCGGGACTCTCATAGCCGACGATCAGCTGGAGACGATCGGCGGGGCGGGCACCCTGGCCGTGGGCCGCTGCCTCGGAGCGGCTCAGCTCGGTGACGTCGAACAGGCGCGGGTCGAGCTTGCCGGCGCGGATCAGGGGCTGGGCGTCGTACGGCACGACGCTGGTGTGGCCGTTCTCGGTGCGCACCGAGAACGGGATGCGCGCGCGGCCCTCGGCGCGTTCGAGGGAGACGGGCCTGCCGTCGGCGGCGAGGACGACGCGGTCGCCGGTGACGAGGGTGATGCGGGTGGTCGGGACCGGCGGGGCGGCGGATCTCGCGCCGGCCGCGGTGGCTAAGGATCCGATCGCGGGCGCTGCGGCGGCCGGGGTGGTCAGCCCCGCCGCGAGCGCGAGGGCGGCGGCCGCCGCGACCGAGGCCGCCGCCCCCGCCCTGGAGTGGTGGTTGCGCACGTGGTTCCCCCTGAGAGAAGAAGTGTGCAGGGCCACGCAGTATGCCGAGCTACTGACACTCCATCAATGGTGCGCAGGAGCATAGGAGTTGGGCTGGAAGGTGCGGCGGTAGGCGATCGGTGAGACGCCCAGTGCCGTCCGCATGTGCTGGCGCAGGGAGTTGGCCGAGCCGAAGCCGGAGCGATGGGCGACCAGGTCGACGGGCAGGTCGCTGGATTCCAGCAAGTGCCGTGCCACTTCGAGCCGTTGGGCCGTGAGCCACTGGACCGGGGTCATGCCGACCTCGTCGCGGAATCGGCGGGTGAAGGTGCGCAGGCTCATCCGGGCGTGGTCGGCCAGCTCGGACAGGGCGATCGGCTCGGCGAGGCGTTCCAGGGCCCAGGCCCGCGTCGCGGTGGTCGTGGCGACCGTCGGCTCGGGAACCGGCCGGTCGATGTACTGGGCCTGCCCGCCGTCCCGCCAGGGCGGCACCACGCACATCCGGGCCGCCCGGTTGGTGACGGCGGCGCCGTGGTCGCGGCGGATCAGGTGCAGGCACAGGTCGACCCCGGCGGAGACGCCCGCCGAGGTGAGGACGTCGCCGTCGTCGACGAAGAGCACGTCCTCGTCGACCCGGACGCGGGGGTAGGCCCTGCGGAACTCCGGCGCGAGGTTCCAGTGGGTGGTCGCCGGGCGGCCGTCCAGGAGTCCCGCGGCGGCCAGTACGTAGGAGCCGGAGCAGATGGAGACCAGGCGGGTGCCGGGGCGGATCCCGGCGATGGCCTCGGCGACCCCGGCGGGCAGCGGGCCGCCGAGGGCCAGCTCGGGCATGGCGTGGGTGGGCGGCACGATCACGGTGTCGGCGGCGGCCAGCGCCTCGGCTCCGGCCGCGGGCTGCAGGACGAAGCCGGAGTCGCTGGGCACGGGCCGGCCGTCCACGGTGCAGACGACGACCTCGTACAGCGGTTCACCGGCCTCGTCCACGGCCTGCCCGAAGACGCGGGAGGGGATGCCGAGCTCGAAGGGCGGGAAGCCCGGCAGGGCGAGTACGGCGATCAGGTGCCGGCCGCCTTCACCGCTGCCGCGGGCCGCCCCGGCCTTTTCGCTCATTTCACTCATTCCGCTCATGGCCAGATCCTGTCACAGGGTGGCCGGACGGCCAACACCGGACGGGGGCGATGTGCCGGAATCTGAGACGTGTCACCGGGGAACACTCCGGTTTCGGACGCATTCGTATGCAGTGCACGGATCGAGGAGAACAGACATGCGCGCGATGGTCGTGAGCCAGTGGGGCGGCCCCGAGACCCTGGTCGAGCGGGAGATCGAGCGCCCGGAGCCGGGCCTGAACGAGATCCTGGTGCGCGTCCACGCGGCCGGGGTGAACCCGGTCGACGCGAAGACCCGGGCCAGCGGCGGCCTGATCTCCTGGAGCGAGGTCCCTATCGTGGGCTGGGACGTCTCCGGCACCGTCGAGGCGGTCGGCCCCGGCGTGACCCTCTACTCCCCCGGCGACGAGGTGTACGGGATGCCGAGCTTCCCGCGCCAGGCGGGCGGCTACGCCGAGTACGTGGTGGGCGCGGCCCGGCACTTCGCCCCCAAGCCCGCCTCCCTGGACCACGTACGGGCCGCCGCGCTGCCCCTGGCGGCCCTGACCGCCTGGCAGGCGCTGGTGGACACGGCCGCGGTCGAGCCGGGCCAGCGGGTCCTGATCCACGCGGCGGCGGGCGGAGTCGGCCACCTCGCGGTGCAGATCGCCAAGGCGCGCGGCGCCTACGTCATCGGCACGGCGAGCGAGCCCAAGCACGGGCTGCTGCGCGAGCTGGGGGCGGACGAGCTGATCGACTACCGGTCGGCCGACTTCACCGAGGCGGTCTCGGACGTCGACGTGGTGATCGACTCCCTCGGCGGGGGTGCCGGCGAGCGCTCGCTGAAGGTCCTCAAGCCCGGCGGGCGCCTGGTGACCCTGCCCTCCCCGGACGACGTACCGGCGGACGCCGAGGGCGTCCGCACCGGCTGGACCCTGGTCGAGCCGGACTACCGGGGCCTCCTGGAGATCGCGGCCCTGGTGGAGGAGGGCAAGCTGCGCCCGGTCGTCGAGGCGGTCCTGCCGCTGTCCGAGGCCGCGAAGGCCCACGAGCTCGTCGAGCGCGGCCGGACCACGGGCAAGGTCGTCCTGACGGTGGTCTGACCGGAGGCCGGGACCCGGGGGAGCCGGGGCGGGGACGGGGCGGGGACGGGGGCGTCGGCCCCCTGCCCCCGCCGGCCGGTCAGACGGTGGCTGCGGTCGCGGTCGCCCGGGTGGTCGTCGCGATCGTCGCGGAGCCGACCACGCGGGTGCCGTCGTAGAGGACGATCGCCTGGCCGGGGGCCACGCCGCGGACCGGCTCGGTGAAGCGGACGTGCAGTTCGCCCTCCACCAGTTCCGCGAAGACCTCGGTCTCGCCGCCGTGCGCGCGCAGCTGCGCGGTGTACGTCCCCGGGGCGGCGGCGGTGGAGCCGCACCAGCGGGGGCGGATCGCGGTGAGGGCGGTGACGTCCAGGGCCTCGACCGGGCCGACCGTGACGGTGTTGTTCACCGGGGAGATGTCGAGGACGTAGCGCGGCTTGCCGTCGGGGGCCGGGTGGCCGATCCGCAGGCCCTTGCGCTGGCCGATGGTGAACCCGAAGGCGCCCTCGTGGGTGCCGACCTTCTCGCCGGTGGCCTCGTCGACGATGTCGCCCTCGGCCTTGCCGAGGCGGTTCGCCAGGAAGCCCTGGGTGTCCCCGTCGGCGATGAAGCAGATGTCGTGGCTGTCGGGCTTCTTCGCGACGGCCAGGCCCCGCTCCTCGGCCTCGGCGCGGATCTCCTCCTTGGTGGTGAGGGTGTCACCGAGCGGGAAGAGGGCGTGTGCGAGCTGCTTCTCGTCGAGGACGCCGAGGACGTAGGACTGGTCCTTGGCCATGTCGGAGGCGCGGTGCAGCTCGCGGCTGCCGTCCTCGTTCAGGACGACGGTGGCGTAGTGGCCGGTGCAGACGGCGTCGAAGCCGAGGGCGAGGGCCTTGTCGAGCAGCGCCGCGAACTTGATCTTCTCGTTGCAGCGCAGGCAGGGGTTCGGGGTGCGGCCGGCCTCGTACTCGGAGATGAAGTCCTCGACGACGTCCTCGCGGAAGCGTTCGGCGAGGTCCCAGACGTAGAACGGGATACCGATGACGTCGGCGGCGCGGCGGGCGTCGCGGGAGTCCTCGATCGTGCAGCAGCCGCGGGCTCCGGTCCGGAAGGACTGCGGGTTCGCGGACAGGGCGAGGTGGACGCCGGTCACGTCGTGCCCGGCTTCGACCGCACGGGCGGCGGCGACGGCGGAGTCCACACCGCCGGACATGGCGGCCAGGACGCGGAGGGGGCGGGGGACGCTCGGCAGGTTCTCAGTCATAGCACCGTCCAGGGTACGGGGGAACCGGGCGGGGTCACAGCGCGTTCTCGGTGGCAGGGGGTGGATCACCATGGGGAGCAAGAGCGACAAGGGCGGTACGGGCAACAAGGGGCGGCCCGGCCGGACCCGCAGGGCGGTGCTGTTCGGCGGGCTCGGGGTGGTGACGGCCGCGGCGGTCGCCGGGCGCGATGAGCTCGGGCGGGCCTGGTGGCTGGTGCCGGGGGTGTCCAAGCCGCGGAAGGAAGGCGAGCTGGACCACGCGGGGGCCTCCTGGACGGCGGCCTCTCCGGCGAACTGGCGGCTGGCGGACCGGCCCGCCGACTACCGGGTGGACCGGATCGTGGTGCACGTCACCCAGGGCGGTTTCAAGTCCTCGGTGGACGCCTTCAGGAATCCGTTCCACCGGGCGTCGGCGCACTACATAGTCGGCCAGGACGGGCACATCGAGCAGATGGTGCGCGAGCTCGACGTCGCCTTCCACTCGGGCAACCGCTCGATGAACGAGCGCAGCATCGGCATCGAGCACGTCGGCTTCGTGGACCGGCCGCAGGACTTCACGGACGCGATGTACGGGGCTTCGGCGCGGCTCGCCGCGGACGTCTGCAGGCGGTACGGCATCCCCGCCGACCGCAAGCACTTCCTCGGCCACTCCGAGGTGCCCGGAGCCGACCACACGGACCCGGGCCGCCACTGGGACTGGGCCCGCTACCTCCGCATGGTCGACGAGGCCGGCGCCGCGGGGACCTGAGCGGCCGGGCCCGCGGCGCCTGGTGCCGTGCCCGGGCGTGCTGTCGGGGCGCTAGCTGAGCCCCGCCGTGCGGGCGCGGGCCACGGCCGGGCCGATGGCGGCGGCGACCGCGTCCACGTCGGCCTGCGTGGAGGTGTGGCCGAGGGAGAAGCGCAGGGTTCCGCGGGCCAGGCGCGGGTCGGTGCCGGTGGCCAGCAGCACGTGGCTGGGCTGCGCCACGCCGGCCGTGCAGGCGGAGCCGGTGGAGCACTCGATGCCCTGGGCGTCGAGCAGGAGCAGCAGGGAGTCCCCCTCGCAGCCGGGGAAGCTGAAGTGGGCGTTGGCGGGGAGCCGGTCCACCGGGTCGCCGCCCAGGACCGCG
Source organism: Streptomyces sp. NPDC104226 (assembly GCF_055584085.1). Lineage (NCBI taxonomy): Bacteria > Bacillati > Actinomycetota > Actinomycetes > Kitasatosporales > Streptomycetaceae > Streptomyces > Streptomyces sp. NPDC104226. The sequence goes on along the minus strand of NZ_JBVJMS010000012.1, from coordinate 253,236 downwards.
TCGGGGATCTCGCGGAGCACGGCGGCGACGAGCCGGTCGCGCAGGGCGCCGATCTCGGTGGCGAACCGTTCGCGCCGCTCGGCGGCGAGTACGGCGGCCACCGCGAAGGCGGCGATGGCCGGGACGTCGAGGGTGCCGGAGCGGACGTGCCGCTCCTGGCCCCCGCCGTGCAGGACGGGTACGGGGGTCTGGTCGCGGCCGAGCAGCAGCGCGCCGATCCCGTACGGTCCGCCGATCTTGTGGCCGCTCACGGTCATGGCGGCGAGGCCGCTGTCGCCGAAGCGGACGTCGAGCTGACCGAAGGCCTGGACGGCGTCGGAGTGCAGCGGGATGCCGGACTCCCGGGCGACGGCGGCCAGTTCGGCGACCGGCATGACGGTGCCGATCTCGTTGTTGGCCCACATGACGGTGGCCAGCGCGATGTCCTCCGGGTTCCGCGCGATCGCCTCGCGGAAGGCCTCGGGGTGCACGCGCCCGTAGCGGTCCACGGGCAGGTACTCGACCTGCGCGCCCTCGTGTTCGGCGAGCCAGTGCACGGCGTCGAGGACGGCGTGGTGCTCCACGGGGCTGGCGAGGACGCGGGTCCGGGCGGGATCGGCGTCGCGGCGGGCCCAGTAGAGCCCCTTGACGGCGAGGTTGTCGGCCTCCGTGCCGCCGGCGGTGAAGACCACCTCGCTCGGACGGGCCCCGAGCGCGTCGGCGAGGGCCTCGCGGGCCTCCTCGACGGTGCGGCGGGCGCGGCGGCCGGCGGCGTGCAGGGAGGACGCGTTGCCCGTGACGCCGAACTGCGCGGTCATCGCCGCGGCGGCCTCCGGCAGCATCGGGGTGGTGGCGGCGTGATCGAGGTAGGCCATGATCCCCCGATTCTACGAGCCCCCCGCACCCCCGCTTCCCCGCCGGGGGTGCCGCTGCTTCCGCTGCCGGCCCACTCGGCCCTTCCCGGCCCGGCACCCCGGGCCCGGTCCGCCCGGCCCGCGCCGGGGTGCCGCTGCGCGGGGCGAGGTCCCCTACCCGCCCTTCCACCGTTCCCAGGGCTCCGCCCTGACCCGTCCGGCCCCGGGCAGCGCCCGAGCCCCCGGGGCTCCGCCCCGGACCCCGCGCCTCAAACGCCGGCGAGGCTGGATTGTGCCGCGCATCGGGCAGAACGGCAGGCGGCCGTGTCAGGAGAGGCGGGGTGCGCTCGCCAGCTGGCGGGACTGGGCCACCAGGCGGTCCGCCGAGTCCCAGACCTCCGCGTCCTCCTCCAGGAAGCCGCCCGCCAGGTTCCGCGTGGTGATCGACACCCGGAGCGGGCCGGGCGCGGGGCGGTGGCGGATGTGGGTGGTGAGTTCGACCGTCGGGGTCCAGCCGAGCAGGCCGAGGTCGAAGGAGGTCGGCGGGAGCGCGTCCACCGCCAGGAGGAGGGAGAAGGGGTCGGCGTCGCGGCCGTCGGCGAGCTCGAACCAGGACCGCATCTCCCCCTTGCCGGAGGGCTGCCCGACGGCCCAGCCGGCCGTCGCCGGGTCCAGGCGCAGCCGGAGCCGGTCCACGATCGCGGAGCTGCCGGGGATCGGGGCCGGGCCGGCTTCGGGGCCGAGGCAGTCCTCGTAGGCGGGGATGACGGGCGGGAGGGCCGTGGTGTGGACGGAGTCCGGGAGCGCCGCGAGGTCCCCGTAGGAGGCCAGGACGCGGATCCGCTCGATCTCGGCGCCGTTCTCGTCGAACTGGAAGAGGGAGGCCTGTCCGGTGGAGAGCGTGCGGCCGACCCGTACGACCTCGGTGCGGATCACGGCGGGGCCGGGGACCGACGAGGTCAGGTAGTGCGCGGAGACCGTGAAGGGGTCCGGGTGCGGCAGGGCCGCCGACAGGGCGCGGCCGACGAGGGCCAGGAGGTAGCCGCCGTTGACGGCGGTGATGATCGTCCAGCCGGCGGAGAGGTCCGCGTCGTACACACCGGGCTCGCCCGCACGGGCGGTGACGGCGGTGTCGCGGTCGAACTCGCTGTCGCCGATGGACGCCTTGGCAGCTGCGTGTGACATGGAACGACCGTACACCCGACTCCTACTAAGCGGTAGCTTTGCATGGTGTGGTGGTCGCTACGGTGCCCCCGCGGTCCCCCTACGGCTCCTCCGCCACCGACGAGCGGCGGTTCCACGCGAGGGGCGCCCGCAGGTGATAGCGCATGGCCAGCAGCCGCAGGACGAAGGTGGTGACGATCGCCAGGCCCGTCGTGACGGCGTTCAGGTTGTCGAAGCTGATGAAGAGCGCCACCATCGAGGCGCCGACTAGGGCCGGCACGGCGTACATCTCGCGGTCGCGCAGCAGCGAGGGCACCTCGTTGACGAGGACGTCGCGCAGGACGCCACCGCCGACGGCCGTCGCCACGCCGAGCGCGGCCGAGGCGGTGAGGCCCAGACCGTACTCGTACGCCTTGGTCGTGCCCGTCACGCAGAACAGCCCGAGGCCGGCCGCGTCGAAGACGGCGATGGCGCGGTTGATGCGCTGGACCTCGGGGTGCAGGAAGAAGACGAACGCGGCGGCGACCAGCGGTGTGACGAAGAACCCGAGATCGCTGAAGGCCGCGGCGGGGGTGGCGCCGATGACGATGTCGCGGAACAGGCCGCCGCCGAGGGCGGTGACGAGCGCGAGGACGACGATGCCGAAGACGTCGAAGTTCTTGCGTACGGCGAGCAGGGCGCCGGCCGTGGCGAAGACGAAGATGCCCGCGAGGTCCAGGCCGTGCTGGACTCCGGGCGGGAAGAGATCGTGGAGCACGGGCTCATTGTGCCGGTCGCCTGCGGCTTGCTCGAACGTGTGTGGCGCGGCCACGGCTCCGAGGGCGCGCCCCGGCCCTGCCGGGGCGGGGCCGCACCCCGTGGGGCCGCGGACCGCGGCCGGGTGCGGCGCCGCGAGCAGACGGCCGGGGCGCGGGCCGCAGGTGGCGGAGCTCCCCCGGCGGCGCCGTGTGTGGTCGGCGCCGCCCGGGGGCTCAGGCCGTCGGGCCCGTGACCGCGTCCGAGGCGCCCGGGAGGGCCGGGTCGCCCGGGACCTGGTCGGGGGCGTTCTCCGGGTGGTGGCAGGCCACCTGGTGGCCGGTCTTCAGCGCGACGAGCGGGGGCTCCTGCGTGGTGCAGACCTGGGTCGCCTTCCAGCACCGGGTGTGGAAGCGGCAGCCGGAGGGCGGGGAGATCGGCGAAGGGACGTCGCCCTTGAGCAGGATGCGGCCGCTCTTGGCTCCGCGCCGGCGCGGGTCCGGCACCGGCACGGCCGACATCAGGGCGTTGGTGTACGGGTGCATGGGCGCCGTGTACAGGGACTTGTTGTCCGCGAGTTCGACGATCTTGCCGAGGTACATCACCGCGATGCGGTCCGAGACGTGCCGGATGACCGACAGGTCGTGGGCGATGATCACGTACGTGAGGCCGAGCTCCTCCTGGAGGTCGTCCAGCAGGTTGACCACCTGGGCCTGGATGGAGACGTCCAGGGCCGAGACCGGCTCGTCCGCCACGACGAGCTTCGGCTTCAGGGCCAGTGCACGGGCGATGCCGATGCGCTGGCGCTGACCGCCGGAGAACTCGTGCGGGTAGCGGTTGTAGTGCTCCGGGTTGAGGCCCACCAGGGAGAGGAGGCGCTGGACCTCCGCCTTGAGGCCGCCCTCGGGCACGACCCCCTGGAGCTTGAACGGGGCGCTGACGATGGTGCCCACCGTGTGCCGGGGGTTCAGCGAGCCGTAGGGGTCCTGGAAGATCATCTGCACGTCGCGGCGCATCGGGCGCATGCCGGACACGCCCAGGTGCGTGATGTCCTTGCCCTCGAACTCGACCTTTCCGCCGGTCGGTTCGAGCAGCCGGGTGATCAGCCGGCCCATGGTCGACTTTCCGCAGCCGGACTCGCCGACGATGCCGAGGGTCTCACCGGGGTAGACCTCGAAGTCGATGCCGTCGACGGCCTTCACGGCCCCGACCTGGCGGCGCAGCAGCCCCTTGGTGATGGGGAAGTGCTTGACCAGTCCGGTCACGCGGAGCAGCGGCTCCGGGGAGTCCACCGCCTGGGCCGGGACGGTGGCCGTGGCGGCCTTCTCGTTCCCGCTGTCGTGGGGCGCAGTCATGTCGGTCACAGCTTCGGCGCAATCTCTTCGGTCCAGATCCGGTCCCGCTGCTCCGGGGAGAGGTGACAGGCGGCCCAGTGCCGGCCGGCGCCTTCCGCGGAGGTGTCGACGAGGGACAGCTCGGGCCGTACGGTCCGCGTGACATCGCCCTTGGGCAGGTCGGCGTACGGGCACCGGGGGTTGAAGGCGCAGCCGCTCGGGATGTTGATGAGGCTGGGCGGCGAACCCTTGACCGGGATGAGGCGCTCGGTCTGCTCCCGGTCGATGCGCGGCATAGAGCCGAGCAGGCCCCAGGTGTAGGGGTGGCGGGGCTCGTAGAACACCTTCTCGGCGCTGCCGCGCTCCACGCACCGGCCGCCGTACATCACGAGGAGGTCGTCGGCCATCTCGGCGACCACGCCGAGGTCGTGCGTGATCATGATGACCGCGGAGCCGAACTCCTTCTGCAGATCCCGGATCAGGTCGAGGATCTGCGCCTGGACGGTGACGTCGAGGGCGGTGGTGGGCTCGTCCGCGATGAGCAGTTCGGGGTTGTTGACCAGCGCCATCGCGATCATCGCGCGCTGGCGCATGCCGCCGGAGAACTCGTGCGGGTAGCTGTCGACCCGCTTGTGCGGCTCGGGGATTCCCACGCGGTCGAGGAGTTCGACGGCCCGCTTGCGGGCGGCCTTCTTGTCGACCTTGTGGTGGACCCGGTAGGCCTCGGCGATCTGCTTGCCCACGGTGAAGTAGGGGTGCATCGCCGACAGCGGGTCCTGGAAGATCATCGCGATCTCCCGGCCGCGCAGCTTGCGGACCTCTTCCTCGGGGCTGGACAGCAGTTCCTTGCCGTCGAGCCAGATCTCACCGGAGATCCGGGCCCGCTGGCGGCCGTACTGGCCGACCCGGTGCAGGCCCATGATGCCCAGGGAGGTCACCGACTTGCCGGAGCCGGACTCGCCGACGATGCCGAGGGTCTTGCCCTTCTCCAGCGTGAAGGAGAGTCCGTCCACGGACTTGACCAGGCCGTCTTCGGTGGGGAAGTGGACCTTGAGGTCGCGTACGTCGAGGAACGCGGTGCCGGGTGCGCCGGTGGCGACGGGCTCGTTCAGTGCGCCCGTCACGATGGGCGTCGTCGAATCGGTCATGACAGCCTCACTCGGGGGTCGATCACCGCGTACAGGAGGTCGACGACGAGGTTGGCCGCGACGACGAAGAAGGCGGAGATCAGGGTGATGCCGAGAATGACCGGCAGGTCGTGCTCGCTGATGGCGCGGACGGCGCTGTAGCCGAGGCCGTGCAGCGAGAAGGTGTACTCGGTGAGGACGGCGCCGCCCATCAGCGCGCCGAGGTCGAGACCCAGGACGGTGAGGATCGGCGTCATGGTCGAGCGCATCGCGTGCTTGCCGATGACGACGGGTTCCGTCAGTCCCTTGGCGCGCGCGGTGCGGATGTAGTCCTCGTTGAGCACCTCGAGCATGGTCGCGCGGGTGAGTCGCGCGTACATCGCCGCGTAGAGGAAGGCGAGCGAGACCCACGGCAGGACCATGCCGTTGAACCAGGTGCCCGGGTCCTCGGCGAAGGTCTTCTCCGGCCGTCCGAACCAGCCGAGCTGGTCGGAGAAGAAGGCGATGGCGAGCATGCCGGTGAAGTAGATGGGGAGGGAGACGCCGGCGAGGGCGAGGCCCATGGCCGAGCGGTCCAGGACGGTACCGCGCTTGAGGGCGGAGATGACGCCGGCGGCGACACCGCCGATCACCCAGAGCACGACGGCGCCGGCGGCGAGCGAGAGGGTGACGGGCAGCCAGTCGGTCAGCAGCGGCCACACCTCCTGCTCGGTCTTGAAGGAGTATCCGAAGCAGGGCGCGGCGCATTGCGTGACGTCGTTGCCGTTGGCGTACGTACGACCCGCCACCAGCCCGACGACGAACTTGCCGAACTGGACGAGGATCGGGTCGTCGAGACCCATCTTCTGCCGGATGCCCTCGATGGCGGCGGGGTCGGACTGCTTGCCGACGAAGTACAGGGCCGGGTCCGTCCCGATCATCTTCGGGAAGAGGAAGAAGATTCCGAAGGTCACCAGGGAGATGACCAACAGCATGACGATGACGGCGAAGATCCGCCGGATGAGATATGCAAGCACTGCGCTCGGCCTGACCGCGGCCCGGGAACGCCCTCTTCTGGAGAGCGCCCCCGAGCCGCCGCCGCGGCCATCACCTGCCCTTCGTGCCTAGCGGGTGTGGCACTGGAACTGAATCGGACGGTCGGTCTACTGGACGCCGAGCGAGGCGTAGTCGTAGCGGCCGTTGTACGCGTCGGAGGTGTAGACGTTGGTCAGACGGCTGCTGCGCCAGGAGATCGTCTTGTCGTAGACGAAGGGCAGGTAGACCGCGGCCTCGGAGACCTTCTGGTTCATCTGCTTGTAGATGTCGCCGGCCTTGTTGGGGTCGGTCTCCGCGATGGCGTCGTCGAACAGCTTGTTGATCGCCGGGTCGTTGAGCTCGGAGAAGTTGTTGTTGCCGCTCTGCAGGATGAAGCGGCCGTCGACCAGCGGCTGGGAGAAGCCCTGACCGGTCGGGAAGTCGGCGCCCCAGCCCATGATGATGATGCCGTAGCCCTTCTCCTTGACCACCTTCGGCGAACCGATGATGCCGGAGGTCTGGGCGCCGTCGAACTGGTCGACGTCGGCCTCGATGCCGACCTGCTTCAGGGCGTTCTGCAGGGAGACGGCCGTGGCGACCTCGACCGGCTTGTTGTTGCGGACCGCGATGGTCGTCTTGAAGCCGCTCTCCTTGCCGCAGGCCTTCAGGGCGGCCTTGGCCTTCTCGGTGTCCGGCTTGCCGTCGTTCGTCAGCACGCCGTACGGGTCGTACTTGCCGTCGGCGCCCTTGATGCCGAGCGGGAGCATGTTGGGGGCGATGTCGCCACCGGCCTGCGGGCCGCCGCGGGCGGTCTGCAGGGACTTCTTGTCGGCCGCGTAGATGACGGCCTTGCGGCACTCGATGTTGTCGAACGGCGCGACGGTCTGCGGCATCACGGCGTACCGGATGAAGCCGGTCTGGCCGTTGTCCAGGTTGTCCTTGTGGTCCTTCAGCGCGGTGGCGCGGGCCGCCTGGCCGATGCCGGTCGCGTTGATGTCCAGGTCGAACTCACCGTTCATCAGGCGCTTGTCCATGTCGTCCGCGTTCGCCATGAACGTGACCGAGATGGTGTCCGGGAGCGCCTTGCGGATCGTGTCCGACTCGGCCTTCCAGGCGGTGTTGCGCGAGAGCTTCATGCTCTTGTTGGGCTCGTACGAGTCGATCTTGTACGGGCCGTTGGAGAAGGGCTTGAGGCCGTACTTGGCCGCGGTGTCCTTCTCCTGCTTGACCGGGCTGGCGGCCGGCATGGCCAGCATCTGCTCGAAGTCGCCGTTGGGCGCGGGGAGCTTGAAGATGATGGTCTTCGCGTCCGGGGTCTCGATCGCCTTGAGGCCGAGCTTGTCCGGGCTGGTGTCCTTGTACGGACCCGGGTACTCGGTCTTCGGGTCGAGGACCTGCATCAGGTAGACCGGGCCGCCGGAGATGACGTCCTGGGCCCAGGTGCGCTCGATGCCGTACTTCACGTCCTGGGCGGTGACGGGGGTGCCGTCCTCCCAGGTCACGTTGTCCTTGAGGGTGTACTTGTAGGTCTTGCCGCCGTCGCTGATCTCCGCGTTGGCGGTGGCCAGGTCGGGGACGAGCTCGGTGCTCTTGGTGCCCGGCTCCGCCTTGAAGCTGACGAGCTGGCGGGCGTAGTAGCGGGAGAAGTCCCACATGAAGCCGTAGTAGCCGCGCTGCGGGTCCCACGAGTCGGCTTCCTGGGTACCGACGAACTTCAGCTCGCCGCCCGTCTTGGTGGAAGCGTTGGCGACCTTGCCGATGGCGGCGTTGAAGCCGCCCGCCGCGGCCGGCTTGTCCCCGTCCTTGGACTTGCCGTCGTCTCCGCCACAGGCGGTCGCGGACAGCATCGTCGCGAGCACGACGGCCGTGCCGGCGACGAGCCTGCGCTTGGACATGCGATGGGTAGTCACGATGCTCGCAACCCTCCGTTGTGATTCCGGCACGAAGCCGGGTTCCGGTGTGCCCTGCGGTTCTGGCCTACGGGTGCCCTGCGGGATGACCTGCGGGGACGGCTAACGGGAGCCCTTCGGGTCGAGGGCGTCGCGGACGCCGTCGCCGAAGAGGTTGAAGGCCAGCACGGTGATGAAGATCGCCATGCCGGGGAAGATCATGAAGAGCGGATCGTCCTCATAGGTCCGCACGGCCGTCGAGAGGGTCTCGCCCCAGGACGGCGTGGGCGGCTTGACGCCGACGCCCAGGAAGCTGAGCGCGGCCTCGGTCAGCACGTTGGTGGGGATCATCAGCGTGGCGTAGACGGTGATGGGCGCGACCAGGTTCGGCAGCAGCTCGCGGAAGAGGATGTACATCCGGCCCGCGCCCAGGCTCCGCGCGGCTTCGACGTACTCCCGTTCGCGCAGCGACAGGGTCTGTCCGCGGACGATGCGGCCGATGTAGGGCCATCCGAAGAAGCCGATCACCAGGACCAGTACGGCGATCCGCAGGCCCGACCCCTCGAAGCCCCAGAGCTTGGCGGGGACGACCGAGACCAGCGCGATGATGAAGAGCAGCTGCGGGAAGGCCAGCAGCAGGTCCATGACCCGGCTGATGGCCGCGTCGACCCAGCCGCCGAAGTAGCCGGCGACGATGCCGAAGAAGGTGCCCAGCGAGACCGCCACGAAGGCGGAGAGGAAGGCGACCAGCAGGGAGATGCGGGCGCCGTAGACGATGCGGCTGAACACGTCGCGGCCGTTGACCGGCTCGACGCCCAGCAGGAAGTCGCTGCTGATGCCGCCGTAGTCGCCGGCGGGCAGGCCCAGCAACGGGTCCAGCAGGTCTTCGTGCAGCTCCTCCGGGGGGTGGCCGAACGCGCTGACGATCAGCGGCGCGAACAGTGCGACGAGGATCAGCAGGAGCACGACGAAACCGCCGGCCAGCGCGACCTTGTCGCGCTTGAGCCGCATCCAGGCGATGCGGCCGGGCGAGCGGCCTTCGATGGCCTTGGCGGGGACGTCGGCTACGGACACGGGTGCGGGTGTCTCCGCGCTCATGTCGTGCAGTGGTGCCGTCATCGTGGTGGGGACCCCTCTCGGCCGACGGGTGGGCCGGCCCATGCCCGCCGCTGTGGCGGCGTTGGTGCGGAGTGGCGCTCGGAGTGCGAGGTACTGATGCGTTGCTGAGGAGCGGGTCGTGCCGGTGGTGCGCGTGGTGCTGTGCGAAACGACAGGCGAAGTTCCCGTGACGGGATCGTCGTTGGAGGACTCACCCGCTCTTGGGTGGGGAGTCTTCATCGGGCGCTCGATCACCCGCCAGACCCGCAGGTGAATGGATGCGCAACCGTGATCTGAGGGTCGAGTTCCCGTTATCCGGACTTCGCTGTCATCTCAGCGGAGCAAGACATCCTGTTCGGTACGGAATCGGACATGGCGCCCAACTCGGCGTACTAGCGCGCCTATTGGGCGCACATCAGCGTCGAAATCCGGACAACGCAAAGGCCGCACGGAACGACTGTTCCGTGCGGCCTCGGGTGGCTGGATACCGATGTCTCAGTAGGCGGGCGCCTGTCCCTCTCGGTCGTAGAAGGGCCTGGTTTGCGCCCGCAGCCACATCGCCACCGGATCGTGTTCGTCCGCGAGCGCGACCGTGCACACGGGCACCCCCTCGGGGACCGCGCCGACCGACTGGCGCATCATCTCGCGCACGGATTCCAGCGCGTGCGCGGAGGCGTCGTACAGGTCGAGCCCGACGGCGAGGTACGGGGACCCCAGCGCGGGCTGCACCCAGGCGCGGCGCAGCGAGCGGACCGCGGGCGTGCGGTGCGCGTGCTGCGTGAGCAGCCCGTAGAACTGCGGCAGCTCGATGGCGGGCTCGGACAGCCGCAGCGGGCCGGCCGGCATCCGGTCCAGCCCGGTGGCGATCCGGCGCAGGTCGGCCCAGGGGAGGCCGACGCCGCCGCCCTGGGCGTGCGGATTGAGCCACAGCCCCCAGCGGTCGGGGTAGAGGGCGCGGGCGATGTCCCGGCCGGTGACCACCTCGTACCCGCGGTTCCAGCCGCTGGCGGCCAGCTCCTGCGGGGAGGTCACGCAGGGCGCGTACCCGAGGCCGTCGACCTCCATGCCGCCGTACTGGGCCTCGGGAGAGCCGGGCTGCCCCTGCCAGAGGAGCATCCACAGCCGTCCCTCGGCCAGGGCGTGCAGGAGAGACTCGTAGCTCTCGTAGCGCCCCGGAGTCACCTGGCGCAGCATGTGCTCGACCTGCCCGACCGCGGCCGTGCCTGACGCACTCACCCGGGTACCCCTCTTCGTCTGTTCGTCCGCCCGTCGTCCACGCGTGTCGGCGACCAGCTTAAGCGTCACTACGGCAGGTAGAAGGGGCGTACGCGCTCACGTATGTAGTCGACGACCGGGTCCTCGGCGGCGTCGAGCAGGATCAACTGCACCGGCCAGGGCGGTGGTACGCGGGTCAGGGCCCGGCCCAGCGCGTCCATCGGGGCGTTTCGCATGCCGGGCTCCCATCCCAGCAGGTGGACTCCGACGTACAGCTCCGGCGGGCCGCCCTCGACGCTGGCGAGGCAGCGGTGCGCGGCCGCGACCACTCCGGTGGCGCGGAACTCCTCCGCGGCGGCGGCCAGGAACTCGACCGGATCCTCCTGCCAGTCGGGCTCGTAGAGCCGGACCCGGCCGCCGGTGGCGGGGCCGTCGAGCGGGGTGCGGCCGGTGCGGCAGAGCTCCGCGACGGCCGGCGGGGGCAGGGGCACGCCGACGGACCCCTCGGGGTTGACCGCGATGCCGAGCTGCGGGGGCAGGCCGCGGGCGAAGTCCACGGCGGGGGCGACGGCGAAGTCCATGGCGGGTCCGGCGCAGGCGCGGAACTGCTCCTCGGAGCTGTAGACGGGCACGTAGGCGGCGCCGCCGATGTCCATGGTGGGCAGGCTCAGGCTGTTCACCCCGCCGGGCAGCGGGATCCACAGCCGGCTCCGCCCGAGGACCTCGAGGATCCGCCCCCCGGCGTCCGCCTGTCCGAGCGCCGCCCCGAGCACCTGCTCCAGCTCGTTACCCGGCCACATGTACGTCTCCGCTCGCTTGCCCTTGGTCTCGACCCGAGATTAACGGGCGCCTGCGGCACCCCGGCCGGGGGCCGCCCCGCAGCCCGCCCGCCCGCTGCCCGCGCCCCGCTAGCGGAAGCCGATCGACGTCAGCCGGGACGCCGCCGGGCGGTCCAGCAGGGTCACCGAGGCGCAGCCGGCCGGCGGGCGGCCCGCCTCGGCCTCGCGCAGCAGCCGGGCCACCGCGCCGCGGTGCCGGGCGAAGGCGTACGCCGAGACGCCCCGGCCCCGTGCCGCCTGCCCGGCCCGGGCCTCCTCGGGCGTGGTGTCCAGCAGCACGAGGTGCAGCGCGCGGCCGCGCCGCCGGGCCGCCGAGGCCAGCAGCCCCCGTACCCAGCTCTGCGTACCGCAGTCGTGGACGACGGCCGGGGCCCCGGAGCGCAGGACCCGCCACAGGCCCCAGTAGTGCGCGATCCGGACCGCGGGCCGGTACACCGCGTAGGGCAGGGCGGCCGGCATCCGGCGCTCCCACCGCTCGCGGGCGTCCTGGGAGTCGATGCCGCCGCCCTCCGCGGCCCGCTTGATCAGGGTGCTCTTGCCGCCGCCGGGCAGTCCGGAGACCACCACGACGTCCCCGGCGGCGAAGCGGAGCGCCCGCGGGCCCTCGGCTCCGCGCAGGTCTCGTACGGCTGCGTGCTCCCCCGCCGCCCCGGCCGCCGCCGGCTCCCGTACGACGGCGCGCTGCGTCGGCACCCCGGTCACCGGGTCCTCGACGGTGCCCGCGGTCGTCGTCGCCAGTACTCCGAATCTCCGCACAGTGATCGCCTCCCCCGATACGGGTCGGTGGACCCGTTCCCCCTGAGTGTAAAGAGACGGTAATCCGGCGGCGCCGGTTCCGCTCCGGGTCCGATCCGCTTGCGGACCCCCTCCCCCATTCGGCCGCACGTCGTGCAATGATGTGCGCCATCTGGACACCTAACTGCATACCGGCCGCTTGAATCCGCGCGGGAGAGTCCCGGCACGCCGCGAGGCGGTGCCCGGGCGCCGAAGGAGCAAGTACCTCCCTTGAATCTCTCAGGCCCCGTACCGCGTGGATGAGGCAGATCTGAAAAGCGAGCCGCGCCACCGCCCGTGAGGGCTCCGGCGACGGTTCCACCCAAGGTGCAAGTCGATGGCCTCCCCTGGAAGCGGGGAACTCTCGGCGAACCTCTCAGGTTCCGATGACAGATGGGGAGGAACTCCTCCTCGTCATGTCATGCCCTGGGACCCGGGAGCCACACCCATGAGCACTGCCCCCCGCCTGACCGCCCTCGATGCGCTGCACCGTTCCCTCGGTGCGACCATGACCGATTTCGCGGGCTGGGACATGCCCCTGCGGTACGCGAGCGAGCGCGACGAGCACAACGCCGTCCGCACCAGGGCCGGTCTCTTCGACCTCTCCCACATGGGCGAGATCACCCTGACCGGCCCGGAGGCCGTCAAGGTCCTGGACTACGCGCTGGTCGGCAACATCTCCACCGTCGGCGTCGGCCGTGCCCGCTACACGCACATCTGCCAGGAGGACGGCGGGATCATCGACGACCTGATCGTCTACCGCCTGGGCGAGACCGAGTTCATGGTCGTCGCGAACGCCTCCAACGCCCAGGTCGTCCTGGACGCGCTCACCGAGCGCGCCGCCGGCTTCGACGCCGAGGTCCGCGACGACCGCGACGCGTACGCGCTGCTCGCGGTGCAGGGTCCGGAGTCCCCCGGCATCCTCGCCTCCCTCACGGACGCCGACCTGGACGGGCTGAAGTACTACGCCGGCCTGCCCGGCACGGTCGCCGGGGTGCCCGCGCTGATCGCGCGTACCGGCTACACCGGCGAGGACGGCTTCGAGCTGTTCGTCGCCCCCGAGCACGCCGTCCAGCTGTGGGAGGCCCTGACCAAGGCGGGCGAGGGCGTCGGCCTGGTCCCGGCCGGCCTGTCCTGCCGCGACACCCTGCGCCTGGAAGCGGGCATGCCGCTGTACGGGCACGAGCTGACCACCTCCCTCACCCCGTTCGACGCGGGTCTGGGCCGGGTCGTCAAGTTCGAGAAGGAGGGCGACTTCGTCGGTCGCGCCGCCCTGGAGGCCGCCGCCGAGCGCGCCGCCACGAACCCGCCGCGCAAGCTGGTCGGCCTGATCGCCGAGGGCCGCCGCGTCCCGCGCGCCGGCTTCGCCGTGACCTTCGACGGCCAGGTCGTCGGCGAGGTCACCTCGGGCGCCCCGTCCCCGACGCTGGGCAAGCCGATCGCGATGGCCTATGTCGACGCGGCGCACGCCGCGCCCGGCACCTCCGGCGTCGGCGTGGACATTCGCGGTACGCATGAGGCGTACGAGGTCGTGGCCCTGCCGTTCTACAAGCGGCAGAAGTAGCCCCGTACAGCCGCGTACCGCACCGCCCCGGTGACCGGCGCGCTTCGGCGCCGGTCCTGCCGGACCACCGTTCGTATCCACTCCCCCGCATCCAGGAGAATCAGGTCATGAGCAACCCCCAGCAGCTGCGTTTCAGCAAGGAGCACGAGTGGCTGTCGGGCGCCGTCGACGGCGTCTCGACGGTCGGCATCACGGAGTTCGCGGCCAACGCGCTCGGTGACGTCGTCTACGCCCAGCTTCCCGAGGTGGGCGACACGGTGACCGCGGGCGAGACCTGCGGCGAGCTGGAGTCGACCAAGTCGGTCAGCGACCTGTACTCCCCCGTCACCGGCGAGATCGTCGAGTCCAACCAGGACGTCATCGACGACCCGTCGCTGGTGAACTCGGCTCCGTTCGAGGGTGGCTGGCTCTTCAAGGTGCGCGTCACGGAGGAGCCGGCCGACCTGCTCTCCGAGGACGAGTACGCCAAGCTCACCGCCGGCAACTGACCCAGGGAACCCTGATGTCTGTACTGAACACGCCCCTCCACGAGCTCGACCCGGACGTCGCCGCCGCCGTCGACGCCGAACTCGTGCGCCAGCAGTCCACCCTGGAAATGATCGCGTCGGAGAACTTCGCTCCGGTCGCCGTCATGGAGGCCCAGGGCTCGGTCCTGACCAACAAGTACGCCGAGGGCTACCCCGGCCGCCGCTACTACGGCGGCTGTGAGCACGTCGACGTGGTCGAGCAGATCGCGATCGACCGGATCAAGGCGCTCTTCGGCGCCGAGGCCGCGAACGTGCAGCCCCACTCGGGCGCACAGGCCAACGCGGCCGCGATGTTCGCGCTGATCAAGCCGGGCGACACGATCATGGGCCTGAACCTGGCCCACGGCGGTCACCTGACCCACGGCATGAAGATCAACTTCTCCGGCAAGCTCTACAACGTGGTCCCGTACCACGTCGACGAGACCGGCGAGGTCGACATGGCCGAGGTCGAGCGCCTCGCCAAGGAGACCAAGCCGCAGCTGATCGTCGCGGGCTGGTCCGCCTACCCGCGCCAGCTGGACTTCGCCGCCTTCCGCCGCATCGCGGACGAGGTCGGCGCGTTCCTGATGGTCGACATGGCGCACTTCGCCGGCCTGGTCGCCGCGGGTCTGCACCCGAACCCGGTCCCGCACGCCCACGTCGTCACCACCACCACGCACAAGACCCTCGGCGGTCCGCGCGGCGGTGTCATCCTGTCGACGCAGGAACTGGCCAAGAAGATCAACTCCGCGGTCTTCCCGGGTCAGCAGGGCGGCCCGCTGGAGCACGTGATCGCGGCCAAGGCGGTCTCCTTCAAGGTCGCGGCCTCGCCCGAGTTCAAGGAGCGCCAGGAGCGCACCCTGGAAGGTGCGAAGATCCTCGCCGCCCGCCTGGTCCAGGAAGACGTCAAGGCCGTGGGCGTGGACGTCCTCACCGGCGGCACCGACGTGCACCTGGTCCTGGTCGACCTGCGCAACTCCGAGCTGGACGGCCAGCAGGCCGAGGACCGCCTCCACGAGGTCGGCATCACGGTCAACCGCAACGCCATCCCGAACGACCCGCGGCCGCCGATGGTCACCTCGGGTCTGCGGATCGGTACGCCGGCGCTGGCCACCCGCGGTTTCGACGCCGAAGCCTTCACCGAGGTCGCCGAGATCATCGCGCAGGCGCTGAAGCCCGCCTACGACGCTGAGGACCTGAAGGCGCGCGTCTCCGCGCTCGCCGCGAAGTTCCCGCTGTACCCGTCGCTCTAAGCAGCGGCTTGAGGGGGCCCGGTCTTGTTGTGCACAGGGCCGGGCCCCTTTCATGACCAAAGCCCCAGGCGGATGCGACCTATTGCCGCTGAATCTTCCAATAAATGGCAAATAGGCTCCGGATAAAGGATCGACGCAGCCCCCTGGCAGGACGGACAGCACACCTCATGGACATGAGCGCAGCGAACAAGAAGGGACTCAGTCTCTTCGCCCTGATCATGATCGGGCTCGGCTCGATCTTCGGATCGGGCTGGCTCTTCGGGGCAGGCCAGGCGGCCGCCGTCGCAGGGCCCGCGGCGATCATCGCCTGGGTCATCGGTGCCGTCTTCATCGGCATGATCGCCATGTCCTACGCGGAGGTGGGCGCCGCCTACCCGCTGCCCGGCTCGATGGCCCGCTTCGGCACCATCTCGCACGGGCCGGTGCTGGGCTTCATCACCGGCTGGGCGGTCTGGATCGCCATCGCGGCCCTGATCCCGATCGAGTCCATCGCCGGCACGCAGTACATGTCCTCCTGGAACTTCGGCTGGGCCAAGGGCCTGGTCGAGAACGGCGGCCTGACGACCTCCGGCATGGCGATGGCGCTGTTCCTGACGGTGGCGCTGTGGCTGGCCTGCTACTGGTCGGTCGCGCTGCTCGCCAAGGCGAACAACCTCCTCACCCTGGTCAAGTTCGCCATCCCGGTGCTCGCCGTGATCGCCCTGATCGCCTCCGGCTTCCACACCGGCAACTTCACCGACCACGGCGGCTTCGCGCCCAACGGCTGGTCGGCGGTCATGACCGCCGTCACCACCTCGGGCGTGGTCTTCGCCTTCAACGGCTTCCAGGCCGTCGTCAACCTCGGCGGCGCCGCCAAGAACCCCGGCCGTGCCATTCCGCTGGCCCTGGTCGGTGCGCTCTCCCTCGGCCTGGTCATCTACCTGGCCCTGCAGATCGCCTTCATCGGCGGAGTCCCGCCGGAGAAGCTGGCCGAGGCCGGCGGCTGGAGCGGCATCAACTTCGCCTCGCCGTTCGCCGACCTCGCCAAGATGCTGATGCTGCACTGGGTCGTCACGATGCTCCAGTTCGGTGCCTTCATCTCCCCGTCCGGCGCCAACATCGGCAACGTCGCCTCGGCCTCGTACATGGCGCAGAACCTGGCGGACACGGGCTTCTTCCCGAAGAAGATCCGCGAGGTCCACCCGAAGTACGGCACCGCCCGTCCCGCGATGTGGCTGAACCTCGGCTTCTCGATCCTGCTGCTGGTCACCGTCGGCCACAGCTGGGAGGCCCTGGCCAGCGTGGTCTCCGCCGCGATGGTGGTCTCGTACCTCATCGGCCCGATCGCGGTCGGCGTCTTCCGCAAGACCAAGCCCGAGCTGCCGCGCCCCTTCCGCCTGCCGGCCGCCAAGGTCCTCTGCCCGATCACCTTCGCCTTCGCCGCCTGCGCCCTGTACTGGTCCAAGTGGCCGGACACCGGCAAGGTGGTGCTGCTCACCCTGGTCGCCGCCCCGATCGCGGCCGTCGTGCTCAAGCGCAAGGGTGAGAAGAACCTGGCCAAGCAGTTCGCCCCGGCCTGGTGGATGATCGCCTTCCTGCTGTGGCTCGGCACCCTGTCGGCGCTCGGCAGCAAGGAATTCGGCGGCCACGGGGTCATCCCGGGCGGCGTGGACATCGCCCTCGTGGGCCTCTCGGCCCTGGGCTTCTACTTCTGGGCCGTACGGTCCGGGGTCAAGGCCCACTACGCGGGCCTGCCGGGCCCGGACCCGGTCCTGGACGCCCCCGCGGCCGACCCCGCCACCGCCGAGCACTCGGACGCACCGGAGCGCGAACTGAGCCACGCCTGAGCGTCCCCCTCCCGACCCGTCCGGCGACCGAGCCGTTCACCTCACCGCGTTAAGCTCGGTTGCCGGACAAAATCCGCAGATCACCCCGATCAACCCCTCCTGCCCACGCTTCCCACCCACGAGCAGACATAGGAGTCCGCAACCGTGGCCATCTCCGTCTTCGATCTCTTCTCGATCGGCATCGGTCCCTCCTCCTCCCACACCGTCGGACCGATGCGCGCCGCGCGCATGTTCGTGACCCGGCTCAAGAAGGACGGCGTCCTCGCCCAGACCGCCTCGGTCCGCGCCGAGCTCTTCGGCTCCCTCGGGGCCACCGGGCACGGCCACGGCACCCCCAAGGCGGTGCTGCTGGGCCTGGAGGGCCACTCTCCCCGCACCGTGAACGTGGAGACCGCCGACGACGAGGTCGAGCGCATCCGCCAGAGCGGCCGGCTGCGCCTGCTCGGCACGGAAATAGGCGATGGCCACGAGATCGACTTCGACGAGCCGAACCAGCTGATCCTGCACCGCCGGCGCTCGCTCCCGTACCACGCGAACGGCATGACCCTCTTCGCGTACGACGAGGCCGGCACCCCGCTGCTGGAGAAGACCTACTACTCGGTCGGCGGCGGGTTCGTCGTGGACGAGGACGCGGTCGGCGAGGACCGGATCAAGCTCGACGACACCGTGCTGAAGTACCCCTTCCGCAGCGGTGACGAGATGCTCCGTCTCGCGAACGAGACCGGCCTGTCGATCTCCTCGATGATGCTGGAGAACGAGAAGGCCTGGCGCACCGAGGAGGAGATCCGCGAGGGTCTGCTGGAGATCTGGCGCGTCATGCAGGCCTGCGTCGCGCGCGGCATGTCCCGCGAGGGCATCCTCCCCGGCGGCCTGCGGGTCAAGCGCCGGGCCGCGGCCACCGCGCGCCAGCTGCGCACCGAGGGCGACCCGATGCTGCACCGCAGCGAGTGGGCGACCATCTACGCGATGGCGGTCAACGAGGAGAACGCGGCCGGCGGCCGGGTCGTCACCGCCCCGACCAACGGCGCGGCGGGCGTCCTCCCGGCGGTCCTGCACTACTACATGAACTTCGTCCCCGGCGCCGACGAGGACGGCGTGGTCCGCTTCCTCCTCGCCGCGGGTGCGATCGGCATGCTCTTCAAGGAGAACGCCTCGATCTCCGGCGCCGAGGTCGGCTGCCAGGGCGAGGTCGGCTCCGCCTGCTCGATGGCGGCCGGCGCGCTGGCCGAGGTGCTGGGCGGCACCCCGGAGCAGGTCGAGAACGCGGCCGAGATCGGCATGGAGCACAACCTCGGCCTGACCTGCGACCCGGTCGGCGGCCTCGTGCAGATCCCCTGCATCGAGCGCAACGGCATGGCGGCGGTCAAGGCCGTCACCGCGGCCAAGATGGCGATGCGCGGCGACGGCAGCCACAAGGTCTCCCTCGACAAGGTCATCAAGACCATGAAGGAGACGGGCGCCGACATGAAGGTCAAGTACAAGGAGACCGCCCGCGGCGGCCTCGCGGTCAACGTCATCGAGTGCTGACCCGCACCCTCTGACCGATTCGGGCCCCGACGCTTGGCGTCGGGGCCTTCGTCGTTTCCCCTGCCGGGCAGGCGGGTTACGCCAGTAACTTCGTTCGAGATTGGGGGGTATATGAGGTTTGGCAAGAAGTTGATCACGCTTGCGGGGGAACAAGGCAGTCTGGGCTGGTTTCTTGATGATCACTTGCGCCAGGGTGAAGGCACGACGTCGCGTCCACACCCCCGGCGGTCGGCCAACCGTCTTGGACCACAGCCGTTTTGCTCATCTGGAGGACTTGGAACATGGCAAGCACCCGCAGCATCCGCGTGATGGCGGCAGCCGCATCTCTCCCCCTCGCCTTCGCGCTCTTCTCGGGCGTCGCCCAGGCCGACAACGGGGCAGGTGCGGCCGGGACCGCGTCGAACGCGGCCCTCGCCGGCGTCCTCGGCAGCGGGGTCGGCGGCAGCAACACCGGCAACTCCTCCACGGCCCAGCAGGTCGCCTCGGGCTTCGGCGCCTCCAACCAGAACAACGGCGCCCAGGCCAACGGTTCGGGCTTCACCGCGATCGGCCAGTCCAACGCGCACGAGTCCTTCATCTACAACCCGCTCCCGTAGTTCCGGCCGGGGCCCCCGCCCCGGTCACGCCCTTCCGCCGAGCCCCGACCTCCCCCCGGAGGCCGGGGCTCGGTGCGTCGGGCCGGGGCTCGGCGCGGCGCGGCGGGCGAAGTGGGGCCGAGCGGCCCGGCCGGACGGGACCTTCGGCCGCGGGAAAGGGGCCCGGGGGTGGGCTAGCTTGCCCGAGTGGGCATGTGGCGCGTGCGCCGGCGAGTGCCCCCCGAGAGAGAGGCGCCCGCATGACCGGCACCGAGCACCGCGTCCTCCCACTGCGCCTGGAGGCCTCGCCCACGGCCGTCCCGGTACGGGGCGTCTTCGTGTACCGCACGGAGCGGCCCTACGAGATCTCCCTCGACTTCGAGGGCGCCGGCATGCACCTCGCCCGCTGGGTCTTCTCCCGGGAACTGCTGCTCGACGGCCAGGTCTGCGCCACCGGCGAGGGCGACATACAGGTGTGGCCGCGCTGGAAGGGCACCGAGCCGCGGGTCTTCTTCGCCTTCAGCAACGGCGAGCAGTCGTGCGTGGTGTCGGCCCGGGCCAAGGACGTACAGGCGCTGTGCCGCAGGATGACCGAGCTGGTGCCGCGCGGCCAGGAGCACCGGCACTACGACCTCGACGCCGAGCTGAGCGCCCTCCTGCCCAGCTGACCGGGCAAACCCGGTCGAGCCGGTGGAGCCGGCGAACCCGGTGCAACCACGGCCGTAGCGGGCGCGTCTTCACGGGTGTCACCGTTCCCCGTCTCTCGGAATCGAGGGGACGCAATGAACCGTCCACGCCGCCGGCAGGCCGTCGCAGTGGGGGCGGGCGCACTGCTCGCCGCCACCCTGGCCTTCGCCGCACCGGCTTCCGCCGCGGCCACCACGGCCGCATCCACCACCACTGCCACCCAGACTCCGCTCGTCGTCAATGCCCGCTGGGGCGGTCACTGCACGTACGACCGGGTGGTCATCGACCTTCAGGGGTACGTCCCCGGGGTCACCGTCACCCCCGTCGCCAAGCTGGTCTACGACGGGTCCGGCAAGCCCGTACCGCTGGCCGGGCGGTACTTCCTGGAAGTCCGCCTGCACCCCGCCGCCGGACACGACGACGCGGGCACCAACGTCTACCGCGGGCCCAAGCTCCTCAAGATCAACCTGCCCAAGCTGAAGGGCATCGCCCTGACCGGCGACTACGAGGGGTACGTGACCTTCGGCGCCGCCTTCGACACCAAGCCCGCCTACACCTCCTTCACACTGCACGCCCCGGAGCGCTTCGTCCTGGACGTCGCGCACCCGAACGTCCGCTGACGGCGCCTACCGGTGCTCGGGGTTCGGGAAGTCGAAGCGGCATCCCGCGTCCCACAGGGAGCGCTGGTTGCCGTGCGCCGGCATCCCGCCGGACCGCTTGAGCAGCGCGGCCAGGTGCATGAGGTTCCAGCTCATGAAGGCCGTGTTCCGGTTGGTGAAGTCGTTCTCGGGGCCGCCGGATCCCGGGTCCAGGTACGAGGGCCCGGGTCCGGCTTCGCCGATCCATCCGGCGTCGGCCTGCGGGGGGATCGCGTAGCCGAGGTGCTGGAGGCTGTAGAGGACGTTCATGGCGCAGTGTTTGACGCCGTCCTCGTTGCCGGTGATCAGCGCCCCGCCCACGCGCCCGTAATAGGCGTACTGGCCCTGCTCGTTCAGGATCGAGGAGCAGGCGTAGAGCCGCTCGATGACCTGCTTCATCACCGAGCTGTTGTCCCCGAGCCAGATCGGGCCGCACAGCACGAGGATGTCGGCGTCCATGATCCGGCTGTAGAGCACCGGCCACTGATCGCTCTCCCAGCCGTGGTCGGTCATGTCGGGCCAGACACCGGTGGCGATGTCGTGGTCGACGGCCCGGATGAGCGAGGTCCGCACCCCGGCCGCCTCCATCACCGCCCGGCTCTTGTCGATCAGGCCCTCGGTGTTGCTGGGCTCGGGCGATCGCTTGAGCGTGCAGTTGACGTACACGGCGGTCAGGTCGGAGTAGTCGAGGTCCTGCGCGGGGTCGGTAGCCACGCGTCCAGCCTCACCGGGCCCCGGTGGCCCCGCCACCGGACCGCACCCGTCCGGGCGCGGCGGGCCGTCCGGCGCGGCGAGCCGCCCGGGCCCGGCAGCCGGAACGGGGCGGCGATGCCGGGCAGCAGGCCTTCGGTGGCCGCGGGCATGCGGAACTCCCTTTTCAGGTGCGGCCCTTGCCGCGGACGGTGGCGCCACGGGCGCACAGGGTGACGCAGAAGCGGAATCCGGTCACCGCCCGGCGTGATTGGGGCGGGTTGTTCCCGGTCCGTGCGGCCGACTAGGGTCAGCGGGCCTTGGTGTTCGGGAAACCGGTGGGAAACCGGTGCGGCCCTCGCCACTGTGATCGGGAAGTCCGGCTCCACTCCTGCGGGAAAGCCACTGGGCTGCGCGGGAGGTTCCGCGCTGCCCGGGAAGGCGGGGCATGGACGCCAACCCGTGAGCCAGGAGACCGGCCGGGGCGCGTTGTCCATCCACGAGGTGCTGGAGAGGTCTCCCTACCCATGCATATAGCCGAGGGGTTCCTGCCCCCTTTGCACGCGGTCGCCTGGGGCGCCGCGTCCGCCCCGTTCGTCGTCCACGGCGTCCGCGCGCTCACCCGCGAGGTGAAGGCCAACCCGGAGAGCACGCTGCTGCTCGGGGCGTCCGGGGCCTTCACCTTCGTCCTGTCCGCCCTGAAGATTCCGTCGGTGACGGGCAGTTGCTCGCACCCCACCGGCACCGGGCTCGGGGCGATCCTGTTCCGGCCGCCGATCATGGCGGTGCTCGGCACGATCACCCTGCTGTTCCAGGCCCTGCTGCTGGCGCACGGCGGACTCACCACCCTCGGCGCCAACGTCTTCTCGATGGCCGTCGCCGGCCCGTGGGCGGGGTACGCCGTCTACCGGCTCCTGCGCACGTCCGGGCTCCCGCTGATGGTGACCGTGTTCTTCGGCGCCTTCTTCGCCGATCTGGTCACCTACTGCGTCACCAGCGTGCAGCTCGCCCTGGCCTTCCCGGACCCGGCCTCCGGGATCCCGGGCTCGCTCGCGAAGTTCGGGGGGATCTTCGCGGTCACGCAGATCCCGCTGGCCGTGAGCGAGGGGCTGCTGACCGTCCTGGTGATGCGGCTGCTGATGGCGTCGAGCAAGTCGGACCTGGTCCGGCTGGGCGTCGCGAAGCTGACCGCCCCCCGTACCGGAGAGAAGGCGGCGGCCTGATGAGCGGGATGTCCAAGAACGCGAAGATCAACGCCCTGCTGCTGCTCCTGGTGGCGGCGCTGGCCGTGCTGCCGCTCGCCCTGGGGCTGGGCGAGGGCAAGGAGGAGCCCTTCGCCGGCGCCGACGCCCAGGCGGAGGCGGCGATCACCGAGCTGAAGCCGGATTACGAGCCCTGGTTCTCCCCCCTGTACGAGCCCCCCTCCGGCGAGGTCGAGTCCGCGCTGTTCGCCTTGCAGGCGGCGCTGGGCGCGGGCGTCCTCGCGTACTACTTCGGGGTCCGCAAGGGCCGCCGCCAAGGAGCGGCCGCCGCTGCGGCCGCTCCCGCCGCAGCGCCCGCCGCCACCCCGGAGGCGTAGCCGGGTGCTGCCGATCGACGTGGCCGCGCACAGCAGTCGCTGGCGCGGCCGGCACCCCCTGGAGAAGGCCCTGCTCGGGATCGGGCTGACGGTCACCGCCGTGTGCCTGCCGCCCTGGCCGGGCGGGCCGCTGGTGGCCGCCGCCACCCTCGCCGTCCTGCTCGGCCCGGCCGGGGTGGCCGGCCGGCAGCTCTGGCGGGCCTTCCGGATCCCGCTCGGCTTCTGCTTCACCGGGGCGCTGCCCCTGCTGTTCGCGGTCGGCGGCCCGGCGGGGCCGGTGTCCCTGGCCCCCGACGGCCCCCGGCTCGCCGCCGAACTGCTGCTGCGCACCTCGGCGGCCTCACTGGGGCTGCTGCTGTTCGCCTTCACCACCCCGGTCTCCGACGTACTGCCCCGGCTGGTCCGGGCCGGGGTGCCGGCCCCCGTGGTGGACGTGGCCCTGGTCATGTACCGGATCGGCTTCCTGCTGCTCGACTCCATGGCCCAGGTCCGCCGGGCCCAGGCCGCCCGGCTCGGGCACACCGGCCGGGCGGCGCTGTGGCGGTCCCTGGCCGGGCTGGCCGCCACCTCCTTCGTACGGGCCTTCGACCGCGCGGCCAAGCTCCAGGCGGGGCTGGCCGGACGCGGCTACGACGGCGCACTGCGGGTCCTCGTACCGGAGGCGGCCCTGTCGTGGCGCTTCCTCACGGCCACCGCCGGCCTGCTCGCGGCCCTGATCACCCTGACCCTCACCCTGAAGGGGCTGTACCTGTGAACCCGTTGGTGGAACTGTCCGGGGCCGGCTACGCCTACGAGGACGGCCCGGCGGTCCTGACCGGCGTCGACTTCGTCATCGCCCCGGGGCGGGCGCTGGCCCTGCTGGGCCGCAACGGCAGCGGCAAGACCACCCTGATGCGGCTGCTGAGCGGCGGCCTGCGGCCCGGCGCGGGATCGCTGCGGCTGGACGGCACGGAGGTCTCGTACGACCGGGCGGGACTGACCCGGCTGCGCACCTCCGTCCAGCTGGTGGTGCAGGACCCCGACGACCAGCTGTTCGCGGCCTCCGTCGAACAGGACGTGTCCTTCGGCCCGATGAACCTGGGGCTGCCCGCCCCCGAGGTCCGCGCCCGGGTGGACTCGGCCCTCGCCGCCCTGGACATCACCCCGCTCCGGGACCGCCCCACCCACCTGCTCTCCTACGGCCAGCGCAAGCGCGCGGCGATCGCGGGGGCGGTGGCGATGGCTCCGCGGGTGCTGATCCTGGACGAGCCGACGGCCGGCCTGGACCCGGACGGCCAGGAGCGGCTCCTCGACGTCCTCGCGGGACTGCGCACCTCCGGCACCACGGTGGTCATGGCCACCCACGACGTGGACCTGGCGGTCCGCTGGGCCGACGACGCGGCGGTCCTGACCCCGGCGGGCATCCGCTTCGGCCCGGCCGAGGCCCTCCTCTCGGAGCCGGCCCTCCTGGCCGAGGCGGGCCTGCGCCAGGCCTGGTCCCCGGCGGTGGCCGCACTCCTGCGGGCCCACGGCCTACTGGCGGCGGACGCCCCCGCCCCCCGCACCCCGGAGGCACTGGCCGCCTGGAGGCAGCCGCAAACCTAGGATGGCCGCATGTCGCTCCCGCACGCCATCCTCACCGCCCTCCTCGAGAAGCCCTCGTCGGGGCTGGAGCTGACCCGGCGGTTCGACAAGTCGATCGGGTACTTCTGGTCCGCGACGCACCAGCAGATCTACCGCGAGCTCGGCCGGCTGGAGGAGTCCGGGCTGATCCGGGCGCTGCCCAGCGAGGGTCCCGTACGCGGGCAGAAGAAGGAGTACGAGGTGCTGCCCGCCGGGAGCGGGGAGCTGGCGCGGTGGGTCGGGGAGCGGCAGGACCCCAAGGCGGTGCGGGATCCCCTGCTGCTGCGGATCCGGGCGGCCGCGGTGGTCGGGTCCGAGGGGCTGGCCGCCGAGCTGCGGCGGCATCTGGAGCTGCACCGGGCCCAGCTGGCCGTGTACGAGGGCATCGAGGCGAAGGATTTCCCGGCCGGCCGGGACTCCGACGAGGACCGGCTGCGGCGTGTCGTGCTGCACGCGGGAACCGGGCTGGAGACCTTCTGGCTTCGCTGGCTGGAGGAGGCCCTCGCCGAGGTGGAGGGCATGGCCGGCGGGCCGCGGCGGGCCTGACGCGCACGCGCCCCCGGCCCGGCAGGGGACCAGGGGCGGCGCGGGTGCTCACTTGTTCAGGGAGGCCCAGAACTCGTCGAAGCTCAGCAGGCCGTCGTCGTTGGAGTCCTTGGCGGCGATCACGGCCTCCGCGACCGGGCCGGTGACGAACGGGTCGCCCATCTCCGCCATCGCCGAACGGAACTCGTCGGCCGTGACGAAGCCGTCACCGTTCACGTCGAACTTGCCGAACGTCGTCCGTGCGCTCTCGATGTCCGCCACTGGGTCCACCCCTTCTTGCTTGGTGCTTGTTGACCGGCTCAGGGTAGCGGCACGCCCGGCCCCCGCACGCCCCGGGTCCCGTTCGAGCGGCAGATAGAAATTCAATTACTCTTCCGTAGTGCGGAAGCGATAATTCCAGCCAACAATTCAAGCCTCCACTTGTCACGCTCCGGGACCACGGCATAACGTAGCGACATTGCCGCCACACCGGGAGCGCAGGGCTCCCAGGGACAAGCGGCAACAAGGGCGATCACACAGGTGACGATCACAGCTGACGCATCATTCGAAGTTCTGCCCTTCACCCGCACTTGCCATCACATCTGGGAAGACGGCGACCATGTGCTCATCGGAGTGAGTCCGGGCAACAGCTACTTCAGCTCCGAGCGCATATCCGGCCTCACCCGATGGGCCACGACCCGGTTCGCACAGGTCGACTTCGTCTACGCAGACCTCCACGTGGACGGGATGTTCGCCGCCTTCGGCTACACCCGGGAACACGCCGAGAAGCGCGCGACGAAGGAAATCAAGGCAGTCCGGCGAAGGATTCTCAAAGGCGTGGAGGAATCAGGACCTCCGAACGCCGAGATCCGAGTGAGGGCACTTTCGGAGTTCCAGACGAACCCTGTCTACCAACTTCTGCACCGTCGCGTACTCCATTTCCTGGAGACCGATGACGAATTCCGCAAGGGCTGTGAGGAAATGGCCCTGCACTTCGTCGGCTCCAAGTTGCCGGAAGGTGAATCCATCACCGACGCACAGTTGCAGGTGTGTTTCGATTACATGGCGGCGGAACTGCCGTTCTTCATCGACACCCCGAGCATTCTCGACGTGCCGTCCTCCGTGGCGGCCTACCACGTCAAGATGCCGATGACCGACGTCCTCTTCGCGCGCGGCGGGGGACTCCGCGCGACGAGGAACCAGGCATATGCCGTGGTGCGTCCCGAGGCGGATGAAACGGCGCAGAGAAACCCGAACCACCCGATCACGCACACGCACACGCGCACCGCACCAGCCGAAGGGACCGTCGATGAGCGTCGAGCAGCTTGAGGCCCGTTCCGATCAGGGCGGCGGGCAGACCACCGGGCCCCTCATCGACTTCCCCCTCTCGCGGCGCGGTGACGTGCTCCCCGAGGAGTGCACCTGGCTGCGCGAGAAGGCGCCGGTCGCGCGGGTCCGCACCCTCACCGGGGACCCGGCCTGGCTGGTGAGCAGCTACGCGCTGGCCAAGCAGGTGCTGGAGGACGAGCGCTTCAGCCTGAAGGACACGGCCAATGCCGGCGTCCCGCGCCAGTACGCGCTGACGATCCCGCCCGAGGTCGTCAACAACATGGGCAACATCAACAGCGCCGGACTGCGCAACGCGGTCATGAAGGCGCTCAACCCGCGCCAGAAGGGCCTGCAGGACCGGCTGCGCGCGAAGGCCGGCGAGCTCGTCGACCAGCTCCTCGCCGAAGGGGGGCCCGCCGACCTGCGGGCCGGGTTCGCCGACCCCTTCTCCGCCGCGATGCACTGCCAGGTGCTGGGCGTGCCGTTCGAGGACTGGCGTCGGCTGATGTCGGGGCTGGACGTGGCGTTCATGACGGCGCGCGAGCCGTTCGCCGACTCCGCGCTCAACTGGTACAAGGACGTCGGCTACTTCGAGGAGCAGCTGAGGGCGCAGTTGGCGCTGCCCGCCGAGGAGCGTACGGGGCTCCTCGGCAAGTTCGCCGAGCTGAAGGAGGCGGACCCGGAGTCGGCGCACCTGACCGACGACATGTTCGCCACCGTCGCCGTCTCCCTCTTCGGGGCCGGAGCCGTCTCCACCTCCGCGTTCCTGACCCTGGCGGTCCTGGCGCTGCTGCAGAAGCCCGAGCTCGTCGGGTACCTCCGCAAGCACCCGGAGCGCATGGGCAAGGCCGTGGACGAACTGCTCCGCTGGAACCTGTCCGTCGGCGACGGCCTGCCGCGCATCGCGATGGCGGACATCCAGGTCGGAGACGTGCTGGTCAAGGAGGGCGAGCTGGTCCTCGTCCTGCTGGAGGGGGCCAACTTCGACCCGGAGGCCTTCGAGAACCCCGGCGAGCTGGACCTGGAGCGCGAGAGCTCCCACGCCCACCTCGCCTTCGGCGCCGGCCGGCACTTCTGCCCGGCTTCCGCCCTGGGCCGGGCCCACGCCGAGATCGCGCTGGAGGTACTGGTCGAGCGGCTGCCCGAGCTGCGTCTCGCGGTGCCGGCGGAGAACCTCGTGTGGCGGACCGGCTTCATCAAGCGGCTCCCCGAGCGGCTCCCCGTCGCCTGGTGACGGCGGGAGCATGAACGTGCCCCGGGAGCTGTGCGAGCCCCCGGGGCACTCCCGCGTCCTGCCGGACGCGGTGTCCTACCGGAAGATGCCGGTGTGGCCGAGGGAGTAGCGGCCGGGCTGCGGGTAGACGGCGAGGCCGTGCGGTCCGCCGCCCACCGGGATCTTGGCGAGCTGCTTGCCGGTGGTGGTGTCGATGGCGTAGACCTCGGAGTTGTAACGGCCCGAGAGCCAGAGCACCTTGCCGTCGGCGGAGACCCCGCCCATGTCGGGGCTGCCGCCTTCGGGCAGCTCCCACTTCTTCGTCAGCTTGTTCTGCGTGAAGTCGAAGACGGAGACGGACCCTTCGCCGCGGTTGGAGACGTACATCTCCTTGGAGTCGCGGCTGACGTACAGGCCGTGGCAGCCCTTGCCGGTGGGCAGCAGCTTGGGGGTCTCGAACTTGTCGCCGCCGAGCACCCACATGCCGTGGGCCATCATGTCCGCGACGTAGAAGGTCTTTCCGTCCGGCGAGACCTTGACGTCCTGCGGCATCGCGCCCTCGAACGGCAGCTTCTGCTGGCCGACGACCTCCATCTTCTCGGTGTCGACCTTGAGCAGTTCGCCGGAGAACTCGCAGCTGACGATGAAGTAGCGGCCGTCCGCGGAGAAGTCCGCGTGGTTGACGCCGAAGCAGGTCACCGGGACGGTCTTCACGCGGTCCATGGTGTGCGGGTCGCGGAAGACCAGCTCCTTGTCCATCGAGGCCATGACCACCGCGTACTTGCCGTTGGGCGTGAAGTACAGGTTGTACGGGTCGTGCACCTCGACGGGCTTGCCGGCCTCGCCGGTGGCCGGGTTGATCGGAGTGAGCGTGTGACCCCGGTTGTTGTTGACCCAGAGGGTCTTCATGTCCCAGGAGGGGACCACGTGCTGGGGCTGGATGCCGACGGGGATGGTGTCGATGACCTTGTACGTCACCGGGTCGATGACGGACACCGTGTTGGAGGTGGTGTTCGGCACGTAGACGCGGGACGGGAAGTCCTTGACCACCGGGGAGAGTTTGTTCGGCCGGTCGGCCGCGTACACGTCGTTCGGGTCGAGGAGCGGCGGCATGCCGGCGAGGCCCGGCGGCGCGGCCGGTACGGCCTTGACGGGCGCGGCGGGCCCCTTCGTGCCGAGGGCCTCGGCGGGTCCCTTCTCGGCCGCTCCGCAGCCGGCGAGGGCGGCGAGGACCAGGCCGGCCAGCAACGCGGTGGCCTTCCGGGGAAGGCGGGTGGTCGTCATGGGGTCAGCAGCTCCGTGGTGGTCACCGCGCGCAGTTTGCGGCGTGCGAGTTCTTCGAGGAGGGGTGGCATCGCGTCGACCGTGTCCGCGTAGCCGAAGTGCAGGCTCACCACCGATCCGCCTTGGATCGGGCCGATGACGGTGCGGACGACGGCCGCGGCACCGGGCGAGGTGAAGTCGAGGGAGTCCACGTCGTACGAGAGGACGTGCGGGTAGCCCGCCCGCTGGGCCAGTTTTCGCACCAGGGGGGTGGCGTACTGGGTCTGGGACGGGCGGAACCAGGTGCCGATGGATCCGGTCAGCCGTTTGAGCCGGTCGGCGCAGCCGGTGATCTCGGCGTACGCCTGCTCCTCGGGCAGGGTGTTGATCGCGAGGTGGCGCTGGGTGTGGTTGCCGAGCTCGTGGCCGCCGTCCAGGATCCGGCGGGCCATCTCCGGGTGGTCGTCGAGCCAGGCGCCGATGGCCAGGACGGTGACCCGTGCGCCCGCCCGCTCCGCCTCGGCGAGCACCGCCTTGGCGACGGCGGGGTCGCCGTTGCCGTGGAAGGTGAGCGCGACGCCGGACCCGTCGCGGGGGCCGTGTCCGATCTCCACGGGCTGCCCGGCGAACCGGCGGGGGGCGGGGGCCGCTTTGGCCGGGGCCGCCTTGGCGGGGGCGGCCGGTCGGTCCGGGGCGGCCTTGGCCGGGGCCGCGGGGCCCGCGGGGGAACAGGCGGCGGCGAGGGCGCCGGCGGCGACCGCCGCGCCGGCACGGAGGGCGGATCGGCGGTCCGGGTAGCAGAGCACCCGCCCATTTAAGGGGTGGATGCCCCCGTAGGTCTTGATTGACCCCATTCGGGACCATCGGCCGAACCGGTACCACACGAGGACTGTCCGCTATGTGATCAACGATTCACTCACAGCAGTCGATATTTATTCAATGATTACGAGGTTCGTGGCCCATCTCACCTAAGATTTAGATAGAAAGTCTTAGGATATGCACACTTATGTCCAACTTGGGACTTTTGGCATTTGGTCCCTCGTCTGCCATAGTCGGAACCACGGCTTCCCGTTGACCCGAGCGAAGTCCCTGCCGAGGATCACACCCCCTTCGATCCTCGGCACCCCCACGAAACCCCCGCAGCGCCCCACAACGGCGACAGGGGGTTTCTGGCGTTCCGGGGGCCGGGGCCAGGGCCGTACGAGTGCCGCTCAGCGGTCGGCCACCCGCATCTCGAACCAGGTGATCTTCCCGCGCGGCAGCAGGTCCGCGCCCCAGCGGTCCGAGAGCTTGTCGACGAGGAAGAGGCCCCGCCCGGTGGTGTCCATCTCGTGCACCGGCATCAGGCAGGGCAGCCCGCGCGAGGGATCGCGGACCTCCACGCGGATCCAGCCGCGCCGCCTGAGCATCCGTAAGCCGAAGGACCGGGCCCCCGTGTGCCGGACGGCGTTGCCCACGAGTTCCGAGACCAGCAGGACCGCGTGTTCGGCGATCTGCGGCGAGAGCCCCCACAGGCGCACGACCACGCACTGCGTGAGGCGGCGGGCGGTGCCGGCCGACTCGGGCATCGAGGGCAGCGTCACTTCCGCCTCGGCCGGATTCCCGTACAACTCCAGTGCTTTGAGGCCCAGTTCGTCCTCGAGGGCCGCCGTGAGCCGTACGGCGGAAGCGCCATTGCGCTGCCGCGGCTGTTCCACACCCTCCAGACCCGCCATGCACCCATCATGGAGGCCCGGTCGGGCCGTTCGGGCCGTTCCGCAGGAAAAGACCCCCCGGGATCGTGGATCCCGAGGGGTCTTCCTGTCATATGCAACTGGCAATCCGGAGGCCGCCACACCGCCCTGACCTGCGGTGACACACCGCGCCACCATGGTCACCGAGAGTGGATCAACACTGCGCCTTAAGGCTGCCTTAAGGCCTGGCTAATCCACCCACAGGGATGATCTACAAGAACTTCGCCTTGCCTGGCCCCTCCTCGACGAAGCTGCGCATCCCGCGCTCGCGGTCCTCGGTGGCGAACAGGCCCGCGAACCAGCCCCGTTCGATCGTCAGCCCGGTGTCGATGTCGGCCTCCAGCCCCGCGTCCACGCACTCCTTGGCCGCGCGCAGCGCGAGGGCCGGGCCCTGCGCCAGCTTGGCGGCCCACGCGTACGCCTGCTCGTAGACCTCGCCGGCCGGGACGACGCGGTCCACGAGGCCGAGGGTCAGCGCCTCGTCGGCCTTGACCATGCGGCCGGTGAAGATGAGGTCCTTGGCCTTGGAGGGGCCGATCAGCCGGGACAGCCGCTGGGTGCCGCCCGCGCCGGGGATCAGGCCGAGCAGGATCTCGGGCTGGCCGAGCTTCGCGTTGTCGGCGGCGATCCGGTAGTCCGCACACAGGGCCAGCTCGCAGCCGCCGCCCAGGGCGTAGCCGGTGACGGCCGCGACCACGGGCTTGGGGATCCGGGCCACGGCGGTGAAGGCGTCCTGCAGTCCGCGGGACCGGGCGACCATGGCCGCGTGGTCCATCGTCTGCATCTCCTTGATGTCCGCGCCGGCCGCGAACACCTTCTCGCCGCCGTAGATGACGACCGTGCGGACGTCGGCCCGGTCGGTCGCCTCCACGGCGAGCTCACGCAGCCGGTCCTGGGTGGCGATGTCCAGGGCGTTCATGGGCGGCCGGTCCAGCCGGATGACGCCGACGCCTTCGGAGACTTCGAGAGAGATGGTCATACGGGAAGGTTAGCGCCGGTTAACGCCGGGTGGCCCGGTGCTGTGGGTCACAGCACCGGGCCACCCGACTGCGTACCGGACGGGGTTACTTGATCCAGTCCGCCCAGTCCATGTTCCAGCCGTTGAGGCCGTTGTCGGGGGCGACCGTCTTGTCCTTGGAGTTCTTCACGATGACCACGTCTCCGATCAGCGACTCGTTGAAGAACCAGGCGGCCGGCTGGCTGCCGTCACCGGCACCGCGGACGTCCTTCAGGCCCACGCAGCCGTGGCTGACGTTCTCCTTGCCGAAGGTGCTGGACGAGGCCCAGTAGTTGCCGTGGACGAAGGTGCCGGAGGTGGTCAGCCGCATCGCGTGCGGGACGTCGGAGATGTCGTACTCGCCGCCGAAGCCGACGGTGGCGCCGTTCATCCGGGTCACCTTGTACTTCTCGCTGATGACCATCTGCCCGTTGTACGTGGTGTTCGCGGGGGCGCCGGCGGTGATCGGGATGTTCTTGATCTCCGTGCCGTCGCGGACCACGCTCATCTGGTGCTCGGCCGCGTCGACCGTGGTGACCTGGGAGCGGCCGACCTTGAAGGTGACCGTACGGGTCTGCTTGCCGTAGACCCCCGGGCGTCCTTCGACTCCGTCGAGCGCCAGCTTCACGGTGACCGTGGTGCCCGCGGCCCAGTACTTCTCGGGGCGGAAGTCCAGGCGGTCGTTGCCGAACCAGTGGCCCTCGACCGGGACGGCGGGCTCGGCCGTCACCGTGATGGCCTTCTCGACGGCCTCGGGGTTGGTGATGCCGCGGGAGAAGTTGATCGAGACCGGCATGCCCACGCCGACCGTCGACCCGTCCTCGGGGGTGTACTGGCCGATGAAGGTGTTGGCGGGCGTGAGGGTGGTGAAGGTGGTGTCCTTCGCGGACTCTCGGCCGGCCTCGTCCTTGGCCACCGCGTGCACCTTGTACTCGGTGGCGGAGGCGAGGTTGCGGACGGGCTCCCAGCTCGCGCCGTCCTCGGCGAGCTTGCCCTCCACCGCATTGCCCTTGGTGTCGGCGACCGTCACCGTGGTGAGCTTGCCGCCGGTGCTGGTTATCTTGAGGACGCCGCTCGTCGCGACCTCCTTGGACCCGTCGTCCGGCTTGACGCTCACGACGGCCTTCGACGCCTCGGTACCGGTCGAGCCGGTCCCTCCGTCGCCGCCACCGCTCCCGCCGGCGCCGCCCCCGTTGCCGCCACCGCCGCTGCACGCGCTGGTGAACAGCAGGGCCGCGCCCAGCAGGAGGGCCGGCAGGCCGGTGCGGGCGCGGCCGCGTATCGGCTGCAGGTTCACTCTCGTTCTCCCCATGTCCCCCGCGCGCGGACAGTCGCGCGCTTATCGCCAGGAAATCACATGGGGGATCACGAGACGGTACGGTCGTGTCACCGTTCCGTCCCAAGAGTGGGCGGCGCGCCGGTAGTCGGCCGGCCCCGCCCGTCCGGGGTCAGCCCTCCGTGCCGGGCTTGGTGCCCCAGACGTAGACGGCGTCGCCCTCGGTGAGCAGGTCCCACAGGCGCCGCGCGGCGGGGACGGTGAGGTTGACGCAGCCGGCCGAGCCGCCGTGGGCGTACAGGTTGCCGGGGCGGCCGTGCAGGGCCTGGCCCCCGTCGAAGAACTGGGCGTAGGGCATCGGGGAGTCGTCGTAGAGCGTGGACACGTGGTCCTCGCTGCGCCAGTAGATCTCGTGCCAGCCGGGACGGGTCTCCTCGTCGTCGCGTCCGGTGCGGACGGGCACGGGCGGGAAGACCACCGTGCGGCCGCGCTGCACCCACAGGATCTGGCGCTCCAGGTCCACGCAGGTCACCCGGTGCGGGCGGACCGGGCAGTCGCCGGCGGCGTTGGGGTTCGTACGGGCGGCGACCGCGACCATGGTCCGGAAGGTGGCCAGCCCGGCGTAGCCGGTGGCGGGCCGGAGCCCGTTCGCCTGCTGGAAGGCGCGGATCGCCTCGCAGTCCCCGGCGTCCTGCGTCCCGTCGGCCGTCCGGCCCACGTGGGCCTCCGCCTCGCGCTGGTAGGGCCCGGTCCCGGCGGTGCAGGCCTCCGCGGATCCGTCCGGGTCCGCGGCAGCCCGTACCGCCGGGGTCTGCGGGCCGAGGGCCGCCACCGCGAGGACCGCGGCCGTGGTGGCCGCCCTGAGCATCCTGCGCCTCGCGCCTGCCGCGCCGTCCGTCGTCATACGGGCCTCCTCGGACCCGCCGCCCGGGCCTCCGGGTCCAGCCAACCCGGCCCGCCGGGCTCCGGCACGCCGGGTGCGCCGGCAGGGGCGCAGGGCCACCTGCCCGGCCTACGCGGACGCGCCGCGCCCGGGCGGACCGGGGCGCGGCGCGTGGCGGCTTCGACTACGGCTTCCGCTACGACTACGGCTTCGGCTTGTGGTCCTTGTCCTTGCCGTGGTCCTTGTCCTTGCCGTGCCCCTTGCCGTGGTCGTCACGCTTGTTCTGGACTGTGACGACCACGCGGTGGTCCGGGGTGTTCCCGTCCAGCAGGAGCGGACCCGTGACCCGGTTGCGCGGAAGGACGTAGCCCTCCGGGACCGCCGTCTCGCGCACGTAGTACGAGCCCTGCTCCAGGCCGGTGAACTCGCACACCCCGGCCCGGTCGGTCGCGCAGCCCGCCGTCACCTTGGTGTCGGGGTTGATGCCGCGCGTCTGGAGGCCTGCGGTGCTGTTGGTCTCCTTCCACACCTCGAAGACCGCCCCGCGCAGCGGGCGCTTCGTCTTCGCGTCCTTCTTCAGGACCTTGATCTCCCAGTCGGGGACCACCGGCTTCTCGTTCGGGACGTTGAGGACGATGCCGGTCTCCACGTCGTCCTCGTCCAGGTCGAAGGGGATCACCGGGTCCGCCGGCAGGTCGTAGCCGGCCGGGGCCTGCGTCTCGCGCCAGTAGTAGCTCTCACCGATCGGCAGCTGGACCGTGCAGCTGCCCTGGGCGTCGGTGGTGCAGGTCCCGGGGAGCTGCTCGTCCGGGGTGGCTCCGGTGGTCTGCAGTCCTTCGAGGCCGTTGCTCTCGCGCCACAGTTCGAACCGCGCGCCGGGCAGGGGCGTCCCGGTGTCCTTGTCCGACTTCCACAGGACGACCTGGGCGCTGGCGTTGGGCTGGGTCTTCGTGTTGACCACGTTCACGCGCACACCGGCCGAGGCGTTCTGCGCGGTCAGCGTCAGCTCCGCGACCGTGTTCGCCGGGAGGTCGTAGCCGTCAGGGGCCTTGGTCTCGCGCCAGTAGTAGGTGCCGAGGGGGACGGTGCGCGAGCAGATGCCGCTCGCCGGGGTGACGCAGTCGTCGCCGACCTTGGTGTCGGCGTCCGGCCCGGTGAACTGGGCCCCGTCGGTGCCGTTGGTCTCGCGCCACAGCTCGTACGTGGCCCCGGCGAGCGGGGCGGCCGCGTCGTCCTGCTTGAGGACGGAGACCTCGCCCGTGGTGGCCGGAGGGGTGGGCCCGCAGTCGGGCAGGTCGCCGTCGAACGGGTACGCGTGGAACTCCCCGCCCGAGGTGTTGCTGTTGTGGACGAGCTCGCCGGTGGTGAAGAAGCGGCCGTTGGTCCCGGGCAGGGTCACGCTGGTGCGCGAGGCCTGCTCGCCGACGAGCACGCTGCCCTGGAACTGTCCGCTGCCGGACAGCTGGACGGTGGTGGCGTCGGGGAAGTTCCACAGGAGCCGGGTGCGGTAGCCGTTCCAGGGGTCCGCGCCGGCGCCGGTGTCGTTGATGGTGCCGCCGTAGGTGTTGATCGTACGGCTGGCGCCCGTGAGGTTGACCAGGACGGTGGCGCCGGCCGGGATCCGGTCGAAGCGGATGCCGATGGCGCCGCCGGTCGGGCCCGCCAGGTCGAAGTCCACGTTGAAGACCTGGAGCGCGGAGGTGTTGTCCCCGGTGAAGACGGCGGTGCCGTTCTCGACGGCGGCGGTGCCCGTGGCCGGGCGCGGGCTGCCGTCGGTCCGGGCGTAGCAGCGGCTGGCCGCGGTGAGCTGGTCGCGCAGGCCGGCGTACGGGGTGGCCGCGGCGGGGTCGGCCACGAGGGGGCCGGTGACGGTGCCGGGCCCCGGGGCGGTGCCCGCGTGGCGGACGACTCCGCCGTCGGAGATCAGCCGCTGGTCCGCGGCGATGGTGACGTTGCGGCCGGTGGTGAGGAAGTCCGACCCGGCCGGGGGCCACACCAGCGATCCCGCGCCGACGATGCCGATGTTGTACCCGGCGCCGGCGCCGGCCGCCAGGTTCTTGTTCTGGTCGAAGCTGCCGAGGACGACGACCTTGCCCTCGGCCTCGGCGGCGCGCTCGCGGACCAGGAAGTCGGCGCCGACGAAGATGTTGATGCCCTCGTCGTAGCCGTTGGGGTTGGTGTCGACCTCGATCGGCGGGAACACCGGCGGGCACCCGACGCCCAGGCAGGGGCCGAGCCCGCCGGGCAGCGGGGCACGCAGGGTGGCGGCGTGCCGGGCCGGCGCCGGCTGCTGTCCGCCGGGGCCCGGTGCGGCCGGCGCCGCCAGGGCTGCCGGGGCACCTGCGGCCAGTACGGCCCCGAGGGCGAGTCCCAGGGGCCCGAGGGTCCACTTCCTTGCTGACATGACGCTCCGTCCGTTGCCCGCCGCCGCGTGCGTGCAGGCCCCGTACAGGCTGGCGGCGGGCTCCGGCGAGCCGGGCGGACCGACACTCCCCCACTACGGCATTCCGGTAGGACAATCACTCGACTGGGGTGAGCGTCGGCCGGGTGCGCCGGCCGGGTGCGGGGTCAGCCGAGCGCGGAGCCGGCGACCCAGTTGGGCCAGGACATGTTCCAGCCGCCCAGACCGTTGTCCGGGGCGACCGTCTTGTCCTGCGAGTTGACGACCTCCACCACGTCGCCGACCAGGGTCCGGTCGAAGAACCAGCCGGCCGGGGTGTCCGAGCCGCCGCCCTTGTCGTCGCGCAGTCCGATGCAGCCGTGGCTGACGTTGGTGGAGCCGAAGGTGTCCGGGCTCGCCCAGTAGTTGCCGTGCAGGAAGGTCCCGGAGCGGGTGAGGCGGATGGCGTGCGGGACGTCGGGGATGTCGTACTCGCCGCCGAAGCCGACGGTCTGCCCGTTCATCCGGGTGACGTCGAAGAGCTCCATCACCACCATCTTGCCGTTGTAGGTCATGTTCTTCGGCGCCCCCGCGGTGATCGGCACGGTGGACAGCAGCTCCCCGTCGCGCCGGACCTCCATGGTGTGCGCGGCCGCGTCGACGGTGGAGATCTGGGAGCGGCCGACGGTGAAGCGCACGGTCTTGTCCTGGATCCCGTAGGAGCCGGGGGCGCCCTCGACGTCCCGCAGGCCGATCTTCACCGTGACCTCGGTGCCGGGCTTCCAGTAGGTCTTGGGCCGGAAGTCGAGGCGCTCGTCGCCGAACCAGTGGCCCGCCACCTCCACGGCCGGGTTCGAGGTGATCGTGATGGCCCGCTCCACGTCGGCGCGGCGTTCGATGGACCGGCTGAACCCGAAGGAGATGATCATGCCGGTGCCGACGGTCGAGCGGTTCTCGGGCTTGAAGTAGCCGATGAACCGCTCCTCGGGAACGTAGGTGGTGAAGGTGGTGTGCCGGGCCTGGCGACGGTTGTGCCCGTCGAGAGCGACCGCGTCGACGGTGTACTTGGCCGCGAGCGCGAGGCGGC
This sequence comes from Streptomyces sp. NPDC104226, assembly GCF_055584085.1. NCBI lineage: Bacteria > Bacillati > Actinomycetota > Actinomycetes > Kitasatosporales > Streptomycetaceae > Streptomyces > Streptomyces sp. NPDC104226. The sequence goes on along the minus strand of NZ_JBVJMS010000012.1, from coordinate 216,081 downwards.
CCGCGGTCGGGTCGGGGCTCCAGCTGAGCCCGTCGACGGCGATGGCGCCGGGCACCTTCTCCTCCTGGGCGTCCTCCACCTTGGTGACCACGACCCGCTCCAGCCGGCCCTCGGGCACGGTGACCCGCAGCGGACCCTCGGCCGGCACCCCCTTGGCGTTGTCGTCGGGGGTGATCCTGATCGCCTCGTCCGGTGACCGGGGTTTGCCGGGCAGCTGGATCTCGATCGGGGAGCCGCCGTTCTCGGTGCATCCGGCCAGGCCTCCGAGGAGACCCGCCCATACCGCCACGGCGGCCAAGCCCGCCCCTGCCCGCCTCGTCAGAAGAGTCACGTTCCTCCAACGACCGGGCCCCTCCGGGGGAAACGTGGGTGCGGCCCACGTTCCAGGCAGGACAGTCCGGGCAGAACAGTGGGAAGGACCGGACGGGGGCGGGCCGCGGCAGGGACGCCGGGGCCGCAGTTCCCCCACCCCCGCAGGTACCGAGAGCCGTGGAGGCGGGCAGTGTCGAGCGCAGCCGAACAAGAGGCGGAGCCCCTGGCCGGGCCCCCGGCCGGGGTGGGAACGGGATCCGGGACGGGGGTCGTAGCCGACCCGGGGGCCGGGAACGGGAACGGGAACGGGCGGGTGGGCGCGCAGTCCCAGAACCTGCTGGACACCCAGGTGAGGGGGCATGCGGTGACGGCCCGGCCGCGCCCCGGGCCACCGGTGTGGCCCGGCTCCTCGCATCCGCTGGGCGCCCGGTTCCACCAGGGGCCGGACGGCACGGCGGGGACCAACTTCGCGCTGTGGGCCCAGGGTGCGGAGGCGGTGGAGGTCTGCCTCTTCGCGGAGGACGGCTCGGAGAGCCGCTGCACGCTGACGGAGCTGACCCACGAGATCTGGCACGGGTTCCTGCCGGGGGTGCGCCCCGGGCAGCGGTACGGATTCCGGGTGCACGGGCGCTGGGACCCGTGGACGGGGGCCCGCCACAATCCGGCGAAGCTGCTCCTGGACCCGTACGCGCGGGCCGTGGACGGGGACTTCCTGCTGCCGCCGGAGGTGTACGGGCACGTCCGCGACTGGCCGCAGCAGTACATCGCGGACACCGTGCGCGACGACCGCGACTCGGCCCCGCACGTCCCGAAGGGGGTCGTGGTCCACGACGACGACGACTGGGCGGACGACGTCCGGCCGAAGACCCCGTGGGCCGATTCGGTCATCTACGAACTGCACGTGCGCGGCTTCACGATGCGCCATCCCGGCATCCCCGAGCACCTGCGCGGCACGTACGCGGGCCTCGCCCACCCGGCGGCGATCGAGCACCTGACCGGGCTCGGGGTGACGGCGGTGGAGCTGCTGCCGGTCCACCAGTTCGCGCACGAGGACCACCTGCTGCGCCGGGGCCTGCGCAACTACTGGGGCTACAACTCGATCGGATACTTCGCCCCGCACGCCGCGTACTCCTCCAGCGGTACGGCCGGCCAGCAGGTCGGCGAGTTCAAGCGGATGGTCAAGGCACTGCACGCCGCCGGGATCGAGGTGATCCTCGACGTGGTCTACAACCACACGGCGGAGGCCGGCGAGCTGGGCCCGACGCTGTCGCTGCGCGGGATCGACAACCGGGCGTACTACCGGCTCCAGTCCGACCAGCGCCGGTACGCCGACTACACCGGCTGCGGCAACACCCTGCACGCCGGGCGGCCGCACGTGCTGCGCCTGATCACCGACTCGCTGCGGTACTGGGTGACGGAGATGGGGGTGGACGGCTTCCGCTTCGACCTGGCGGCGGCGCTGGCCCGCTCGATGCACGACGTGGACATGCTCTCGCCGTTCCTCGCGGTGATCGCCCAGGATCCGGTGCTGCGGCGGGTGAAGCTGATCGCCGAACCGTGGGACGTGGGCTCGGGCGGGTACCAGGTGGGGGCGTTCCCGCCGCTGTGGACGGAGTGGAACGACCGCTACCGGGATGCCGTACGGGACTTCTGGCGCGGCGCGCTGCCCGACGTACGCGACCTCGGGTACCGGCTGTCGGGATCGAGCGACCTGTACGCGTGGGGCGGGCGGCGGCCGTACGCCTCGGTGAACTTCATCACCGCGCACGACGGTTTCACCCTGCGCGACCTGGTGTCGTACGAGTCCAAGCACAACGAGGAGAACGGCGAGGAGGGCCGGGACGGGACCAACGACAACCGGTCCTGGAACTGCGGGGTGGAGGGCGAACCGGAAGGGGGCACGGAGCCGCGGATCGCGGCGCTGCGCCGGCGGCAGCTGCGCAACCTCCTGACCACGCTGCTGCTGTCGACCGGGGTGCCGATGCTGGTGGCGGGCGACGAGTTCGGGCGGACGCAGGGCGGCAACAACAACGCGTACTGCCAGGACAACGAGACGAGCTGGGTGGACTGGTCGCTGCTGGAGGACCCGTCCTGGCAGGCGCTGCTGGCGCTGTCCCGGCGGCTGCTGGCGTTGCGCCGGGCCCATCCGGTGCTGCGGCGGCGCGCGTTCTTCTCGGGGCGCTCCCAAGGGGCGGACGGACTGCGGGACCTGGCCTGGTTCACCCCGGCGGGGGCGGAGATGACCGAGCGGGACTGGTACGCCCCGACCGGGTCGGTGGGCCTGTACCTGTCGGGGCAGGACATCCCGGGCCGTGACGAGCGCGGGCGGCAGGTCACGGACGACAGCTTCCTGGCGCTGCTGCACGCCGGGGACCGGCCGGTGGCCTGGACGCTGCCGGGGGCACCGTGGGGCCGCGCGTACGAACTGCTCCTGGACACCTCCCGGGAGGACCAGGCGGCGGCTCCCGCCACCGTGCACCGCGGGGGCGAGAGCGTGACCGTCCCGGCCCGTGCGGTGCTGCTGCTGAAGGTGGTGGGCCCGGCCTGATCCGGACGGCGCGTCCGGAACCGGTCGGGAGCCCTCCGCACACCCTGCAATGATGTGGCCTTCGTACGCACGAACGCGTAGACGGATGTTCGAGGGGTTGTGCCGATGGCGAGTGTCGGAACCGCGTTGCGGGAGCTGCGCGGGGCGCAGAAGTCGGCGAAGGGGGTGTCGCTCTACTCCCGGTTCGTCAACCGGCCCGTCGGACGGTACCTGGCCGCCGGGTCGTACGCGGTCGGGCTCACCCCGAACCAGGTGACGCTGATCAGCGCCGCCCTGAGTTTCGCGGGCGCGGCCGCCGTCGCCCTGGTCTCTCCCTCGTGGGGGCTGGGGCTCGCGGTGTGGGCCCTGCTCGCGGTCGGCTTCGCCTTCGACTCCGCCGACGGACAGCTCGCCCGGCTCCGCGGGGGCGGCAGCGCGGCGGGCGAGTGGCTGGACCACGTCGTGGACTGCGCGAAGCTCACCGCGCTGCACAGTTGCGTGCTGATCGCCTTCTACCGCTTCCCCGAGGCCTACGGGATCGGCGGCGGGGCGGACGCAGCCGCCTCGGCCGGGTGGCTGCTGGTGCCCCTGGGCTTCCAGCTCGCCGCGGTCGTGACCTTCTTCGGGGGGCTGCTGACGGAGAAGCTCAAGCCGAAGCCGGCGCCGGGGAGCGCGGCCGCCGCGCCGTCGACCCTGCGCGCGGTGGCACTGCTGCCCGTGGACTACGGGGTGTTCTGCCTGGTGTTCCTGCTCCTCGGCGGCAGCGGCGCGTTCCGCTGGGCCTATGCCGGGGCGGGTGCGATGGCCGCGCTGTTCCTGCTGGCGTTCCTCGCGAAGTGGTACCGGGAGCTCGGCGCCGTACCGAAGTGACCGGGGCCGGCGCCCGCCACCGGGCGCCCGCCGCCGGGAGCCGCCGCGGGGGGCCGCTCAGCCCCGCTGTTCCGTGGCGAGCGGTTCCGTCAGCACGTCGAGGGCCCGGCGCAGCTGGGTGCTGGAGGTGTGGACCGTGTACGGGAAGTAGACGACCTCGACCCCGTGCACGGCGAAGTCCCGTTCCAGCTGGTCGCCCTTGGGGGTGCCGCGCCAGTCGTCGCCCTTGAAGATGACGTCGAACCGGACCTGCTTCCAGGTTTCGACCTTGTCCGGGACGGTCTCGACGAAGGCGGCGTCCACGTACTGCACGCTGCGGACGATCTCCAGCCGCTCGACGAGCGGGATCACCGGGCGGCGCCCCTTGGCGAGTTCCGCCATCTCGTCGGACACGACTCCGGCCACCAGGTAGTCGCACTGACTCCGGGCGTGGCGCAGGATGTTGAGGTGTCCGATATGGAACAGATCGTATGCACCTGGTGCATAACCGATGCGGTGTGGTCTACGTCCAGCCTCGGCAAATTCCGACATGTCCCGCTCCGTCACGTGTTATCCCCCAGAAGCCGCACACCCCGGTGTGGCGGATTAGCAGACAATAGCGTGCACGTTCCCCCTGTTGCCGGTGAACGAATAGGGTGACGTGCGCATCATCCTGGTGAGAGGGGGACGTCCAGTGTCGAAATCCGGTCAGCGGCGCCTGCTGTTGGTTTCCACGAATTACGCCCCCGAGCACACGGGCATAGGCCCGTACGCCACCCAGATCGCGGAGCACTGGGCGGATCTCGGTCACGAGACGCACGTCCTGGCGGGCATGCCGCACTACCCGGCCTGGTCCGTCGAGCCGGAGTACAAGGGGGCGCTGCGGCGCACGGAACAGCGCGCGGGGGTCACCGTGCACCGGCGCGCGCACACCGTTCCCCCGCGCCAGACCGCCCTCCGCCGGGCCCTTTTCGAAGGATCGATTCTGCTGCACGGTTCCGTGGCCCCGCCCCGGATGGCCAGGCCGGACGCGGTCCTCGCCCAGATGCCGAGCCTGGCCGGCGGCCTGGTGGCCGCCCGTCTCGCGGCGCGCTGGAAGGTTCCCTTCGTCCCGGTGGTCCAGGACCTGATGGGCGCGGCCGCCGCACAGAGCGGAATCAGCGGCGGGGACAAGGCGGCCGTGTTCGCCGGGCGGGCCGAGGCCCATGCCCTGAAGCGGGCCGCCCTCGTCGGTGTGATCCACGAGACATTCGTCGACCGGGTCGTCGGCATGGGCGTGGACCCCAAGCGGATCCGGCTCGTCCCCAACTGGTCCCATGTGGCGTTGCCCACGAAGCCGCGCGGCCGGACCCGCCACCACCTCGGGTGGGCTCCCGACCAGACCGTCGTCCTGCACTCCGGGAACATGGGGCTCAAGCAGGGGCTGGAGGTCCTCGTCGGCGCCGCCCGGCTGGACCCGAGCGTCCGTTTCGTGCTGATGGGCGACGGAAGCCAGCGCTCCGCCCTCGCCGACCTGGCGGCCGATGTTCCCAATCTCGACATCATCCCCCCTGCCGCGGACGGCGAGTTCCCGGATATCCTCGCCGCGGCGGACGTGCTCGCGGTCACGCAGCACGCCGCCGTGATGGACATGAGCGTGCCGTCCAAGCTGACCTCGTACTTCCAGGCCGGCCGTCCCGTCGTCGCCTCCGTCGCGGCGCTGGGCGGGACCGCCCAGGAAGTGGAGCGCTCGGGCGCCGGGGTGCTCGTACCGCCGGAGAACCCGGAGGCCCTGCTGAAGGCCGTGCGGGCGCTGGCCGAGGACCCCGCGGGCGCGGACGCGCTGGGCGCGGCCGGGCCGCGGCACGTCGCGGCGCACCTGAGCCGCGAGGCGGGCCTCGCCCGCATCGATGCACTGATGGACGAAGCACTTGGGGGTCCCCGGCCGTGATCGAGACCAACCGCCCGGCAGCGGCTCCGGCCGAGGACGAACCGGACCTGCTCCGGGACCAGTTCCGCCAGCTCCTGCGCTACCGCCGGCTCATCGGCGCGGGCGTGGGCATCGGCCTGCTCGGCGGGGTCTACCTCGGCGTCTCCACGGCGGACACCTACGTGGCCACCGCCGACATCGTGCTGCGCGCGCCCACCGACGACCCCTTCAACCCGAGCCTCGCCCCCGACAAGGCGATCAACATCGGCTCGGAGCGGCAGGTCGCGCTCTCCAGCTCCATAGCCAACGAGGCCGCGAAGAAGCTCGGGGTCTCGGCCGCCGACTTCTCGGCCCTGCGCGCCGGTCTGCAGGTGACCAACCCCCCGCAGACGATGGTGCTGCGCTTCACCTACACCGCCTCCTCCCCCGCCCAGGCCGCCAAGCGCGCCAACGCGATGACCGAGGCCTACCTGCTCAAGCGCCAGGAAGCCCTCGACGTCACCCGCGACAAGATGGTCAAGGGCTACCAGGAGCAGCGCGATCCGGTGGTCAAGCAGCTCGAAGACCTGTCGAAGCAGATCACCGGCATGCCGGCCGGTCCGGCGCGGGACGCCGCCTACTCCGCCAAGACCGACCAGCAGGGCAAGATCAACACCCTCAACGGCAACATCGCCAAGCTCCAGGCCCTGGACATGACCCCGGGCCGGGTCACCAGCACCGCCGTCCCGCCGCACGGGGCCGACGGCCCCGGACTGGCCATGTCGCTCGCGCTCGGCGCGGCCGTCGGCCTCGCCCTGGGCCTGCTCGGCGCCTGGGTGCGCCTCGTCTTCGACCCGGCTCCGCGCTCCGAGGGCGACGTCGCCCGCGCCCTGCGCGCGCCGGTACTGGGCTCCCTGCCCCGGGGCAAGGCCGACGGCGGGCCGCTGCTCGCCGCGGGCGAGGAGGACCCCCGGCTGGCCGAGGAGTTCCGCTCGGTGGCCTTCCGGCTCGCCTACGACGCCCGCTTCGCGGACCGGCGCCGGCTCCTCGTCGTCGCCCCGCGCGGCAGCAGCGAGATCGCCGCCGCCGTGGCAGTGAACCTGGCCGCCTCCTTCGCGGAGACCGGCAAGGACGTGCTCCTCATCGAGGCCGACCTGCGCACCCCGGTCCTGGCCAGCCAGTTGCCCACCGACGCCGCCGGCCGGCCGCGCTGGAGCCAGTCGCAGGGTGGCGGCGGCGCGCAGCACGCGGAGACCGAGTGGCCCGACGGCCGCCAGCTCCTCGTGGACGCCGGGGAATCGGGCAGCTTCGACCTGATCCCGGGCGAGCGGGTGCGCAACGTGCCCCGCGCGCTGACCTCGCAGCGGGCCACCCGGCTGATCTCCGAGGCCGACTCCCCCAACTCCACCGTGGTGGTGCTCGCCCCGCCCGTGCTCTCGTACGCCGACGCCCTGGCGCTCGTCGACCGCGTCGACGGGGTCCTGGTGGTCTGCAACCCCGGTGCGGTGCGCCGCACCGACCTCTCCCGCATCCGCGAGCTGATCAGCGGGGCCGGCGGCACGGTGCTGGGCGCCGTCCTGCACGCACCGCTGCCGGGCGAGAAGAAGCGCGGCCTCGGCCGGGCCCCCAAGGGCGGCGACCCCGTCGCCGAGGAGCCCCGGCCCGCGCCGCCCGCGCCCCGGCCCGGTTCGCAGGAGCCGCAGCCGATCCCGTACGAGGTGGCGGCCGCCGACGCCGCTCAGCGCATCCAGGGCGACGGCACCGACACGGTCGCCCTGCGTACGGTCCGCACGGGCCGGCGGTGAGCCGGCGCGGCCTCGCGGCGGTCGCCTCGGTACTGGACCAGGCCGCGGCCAGCGCCACGAACATCCTGGTCCTGGTGCTGGCCGCCCGGCTCTCCTCCGCGGCCGGCTTCGCCGACTTCACGATGGTCTACGTGACCTTCACCGTGCTGCTCGGCCTGAACATGGCCTACGTCGGCCAGACCCTGGTGCTGGAGAAGGAACCCGCCCGCCTCGCCGCGGCCTGCCGCTCGGGGCTCTCCTTCACCGGGGCCGCCGGGGCGGCGGCCGGCGCCGTGCTGGCCCTCGTGGGCCTGCTGCTGCCCGGGGCCACCGGCCGGGCGTTCCTCGCGCTGGGGCTCGTCCTGCCCCTGGTGCTGCTCCAGGACGGGCTGCGCTACTGCTTCTCCGCGCTGCGGGCGCCCCAGCGGGCGCTGGCCGCCGACGCGCTGCGCCTGGCCTGCGTGGTGCCCGCGCTGCTGCTCCAGCCCGAGGGCGCGTCGGCCGGACGGCTGGTGCTGGTGTGGGGGGTCTCGGCGCTGCCCGCGCTGGCGCTGGGCCTGTGGCTGCTGCGGCCCTCGGTGCGCGGCGCCTCCGCCGACCTGCGGCCGTACCTGCGGCGCGGGCACCTCGGGCAGCGGTTCGTGGTCGAGTTCGCCGTGGGCAACGGCTCCAGCCAGCTCGCCGTGCTGGGGCTCGGCATCTTCGCGACCCCGCTGGCCGTGGGCGCGCTGCGCGGCGCCACCACCCTCTTCGGGCCGCTGAACGTGCTGTTCAACTCCGCGAACTCCTTCGGCCCGCCGGTCGTCGGCCGGGCGTCGGGGAAGCGGGGCGTGGTCCGGCTGACCGCGCTGATGGGCGGCGCGCTCGCGGTGACCGGCGCCGCGTGGGGGGCCGTGCTGTACGCGCTGCCGGAGCGGGCCGGCCGCGAACTGCTCGGCGAGACCTGGCAGGCGGCGGCCGCGCTGCTGCCGGCGACCGGCGCCCAGTACGCCGTCATGGGGCTCGGCACCTGCGCGCTGCTGACCCTGCGGGTGCTGAACCCGAAGGCCACCCTCTCGCTCCAGGTGGTCTTCTCGCTGCTGTCGGTCGGGCTGCTGCTGGGCGGGTACGCCGTCTGGGGCGTGGCCGGGGCCGCCTGGGGCCTCGCCCTCGGCTCCGCCTCGAAGGCGGCGGCGGGCTGGCTGCGCGTGGCCCGACTGCCTGACCCGGCACCGGCCCCCGAGCCGGCCGCCGCGGGCCCCTCGGACCAGGTCCGGGCGGCCTGAGGCGGCTTCCCTCGCGGGCAGCCGGGGGCGGGCCCGGGAGCGCCGTCAGGCGGGGGCGCCGCCGAAGCCCTCTTCGATCAGGGCGAACAGCTCCCGCACGGCCTGGTGCTGGTCCTCCCGGCCCCGGATCAGGCTCGCGGTGTCCATCACGAAGCGGGCCAGCGCGGCGGACCTGAGGTCGCCTTCGGGAGCTCCGGCCTCCTCCGCGACGGCCGCGGCGAGCGCGGACTCGTGGCGCCGCCACATGCGGTCCCAGTACTCCTGCAGCTCCGGGGTCTCCCGGACCAGGTTGACGTGCGCGATCACCGCCGGGTCGTCGCTCCGCCGGTTCGCCCGGGTCTCCACGAAGTGCTCGCGCAGGGAGTGCAGGACGGACTGCCCGGGCGCGCGGTCCCGTACGGCCGAGACGAGCGCGGCCTCGACGTCCTCGTCCTCGTCGAAGACCAGCGCCTCCTTGCTCGGGAAGTGCTTGAACAGCGTGGTCACCGAGACGTCGGCCGCCTCCGCCACGTCACGGACGCCGACCTTGTCGTACCCGTGCTCCAGGAACAGGCTCAGCGCGGCATCGGCCAGGGCCTTGCGGGTCTGTGCCTTCTTGCGCTCGCGGCGCCCCACGGTCTCGGTCATGGCGCCACTGTACCGGCGGTGCGTATTCGGTGCACAAGTTGAGTGGATGCACTTATGGAGCAATTGCCCCCTGTGTGTGCCCGCAGGTCAGCGCAGGGCGGCGGTCCTGTCCTGCCGGTACGTGGCCACGAGCGCCAGGCACATCCCCGCGATGGCGATCCGGCCCGAGGCCTGGAGCAGCGGCCCGCGCAGCAGGATGAAGGAGTACCCCGCGACCAGCGGGACCACCGTGGAGATCAGGCTGCCGGGCGGCGAGCTGCGCCGTGCCCGCTTCGCGTAACGCCGGTCGACGCGGGCGGAGGCGTACCCCATCCCCAGGAGCCCCGCCCCCATGCCCAGCGGCCCGAAGTCGATCCACAGCTCGGCCCAGATCGGCGAGGAGAGGTTGGTGTTGACCGTGCCCATCCACTGGCCGACCATCACGCCGGTGTCGCGCGGCTTGCCCGACCACACCGAGCGCGGCACCGCGAAGAAGACCGATCCCGCGAGCTGGCGCCCGTAGGAATGGCCGGGGCCCGACTGGGCGTAGGTGATGGTGTTCGCGAACATGCCGATCTGGTCGTAGTCCTTGAGCGCCATCGGCTCCAGGAACGAGGTGGTCTCGACCGGCTTGTAGTTCTTCTCGTCGTAGCGGAAGCGGTCCGCGAACGGGAAGATCAGCAGGGCGACCACCACGGCCATCGACAGCGCCACCCGGTACATCGCGGCGCTCACCGGGAAGACGGTGAAGAGCAGCGAGAACATGACCGTGAGGAACCAGTAGCGCGGGTTGGAGATCGGGTTGTTGACGATCAGGTTGAGGACCACGAGCGCCGACCACGTGGTGATGATCGACATCTTGCGGCGGGCGAACTTCGAGGTGATCAGCCAGCGCGTGTACAGCAGCAGGGCCAGCAGCGCGGGGACCGTGCCGAACCCGCGCAGCAGGGCCTGCCCGGCCTGGCCGTCCTGGGAGACGCCCGCCTCCTCGATGCCCGCGATGATCTCCTGGCGGCTGGAGAAGAACACCGCCGGACCGCCGAGCTTCACGATCAGCGCCGCCCCGCCCAGGAACGCCACGGCCGTCAGCACGTAGAGGCGCCTGCGGTGCGCCATGACCGGGCGCGGCTCCTTCAGCGAACCGCCCGCGCGGCCGGCCGGCCGGTGCCGGGCCAGCAGGACGCCCACGTCGAAGACCGCGCAGCCGAGCAGCACCAGGCCGATGGCGGCGGTGAGGTCGGAGCGCGGGCCGACGACGGGGGTCGGGACCTGGCCGAGCACGGCCTGCGCGAGGGGGGCCACGCCCATGGCCATGTAGACGAAGAGCCAGAAGGAGCCCTGGAGCAGCTTGCGGCGGCTGGTCAGGACCATCGCCGAGAGCCGGGCGCCCGCGTACATGGTGAGCAGGAGCTGGAGCCAGAAGGCGGCGTCGTGCTGACCGGCGCCGGGCTGCACGGCGACGAAGAGCGGCAGGAAGACGGTGAACCCGAGGGCCAGCGGGACGGAGAGCGCCCGCGAGAGCAGGGTCCTCGGCGTGGTGACCCGGCCCCAGGCCTTCTCCTCGCCCGGCCGCGGCGGCAGCGGCCTGACCACCCTGGCAGCGGTCCCGCGTATGTCGGTCGCCACGCTTGCCCCCACCCCCTGTGCCTGATTCGGGCGCAGTCTAGTCTGAGCGGTCGGCGCCCGGGGAGGCGCCTTCGAAGGCGCCGATGGGGGCCGCAGTGCGAGGGGGTACCCGTGCGTGATCTTCCTGCCTTCACGCTGGCCGGATACGACAAGGGGCGCGGGCGGCTGACCCAGGCGCTCTGGTTCGCCGTGATGAACACGCTCTTCATGAGCTGGCTGTGCCCCGCGCGGCTGCGGGTCGCGCTGCTGCGGGCCTTCGGGGCGCGGATCGGCGAAGGGGTGCTGATCCGCCACCGGGTCCGGGTGCTGTGGCCCTGGAAGCTGACCGTGGGCGACCACGCGTGGATCGGCGAGGGCGCCTGGATACTCAACCTGGAGCCGGTGACGATCGGCGCGCACGCCTGCGTCTCGCAGGAGGCGCTGCTGTGCACCGGCTCGCACGACCACCGGGCCGCCGATTTCCGCTACCGCAACGCGCCGGTCACCGTCGAGGACGGCGCGTGGGTGGCGGTACGGGCCACCGTGCTGGCCGGGGTGACCATCGGCCGGTGCGCGGTCGCCGGCGCCGGGTCCGTGGTCCACAAGGACCTTCCCGCGCTGACCCTGCAGACCCAGGACGGGCACCGCCGCCCGGTCGAGGAGCCCAAGTGAACGCCCTGAACGCCCCGGTGAAGCCCGCCCTGAGGGTCCTGCACGCCGTCACCCTGCACTCCCCCACGCACGCCTTCGGCGGCCCTGTACGGGTCGCCCTGAACCTGTCCAAGGGGCTGCGGGCCCGCGGCCACGAGGCGAACCTGCTGGCGCTGGGCGAGGGGTTCCCGGAGCCCTGGCCCACCTCGGTGGAAGGGGTGCCGGCGAAGCTCTTCCCCGCCCGGCGCCTGCTCCCCCTCGGCTTCAGCGGGATGACCTCGCCGGCCCTGCTCGCCTCCGCGGGCCGCCTGGTGCGGGGCGCCGACGTGGTCCACGTCCACCTGGCGCGGGACCTGGTCACCCTGCCCGTCGCCCTGGCGGCGCTGCGGGCCGGCATCCCGCTGGTCCTGCAGACCCACGGCATGGTCGACCCGAGCGGAAAGCTGCTGGCCAAGGTGCTGGACGCGGTGGCGGTACGCCGTCTGCTGCGCGGCGCCGACGCGCTCCTCTACCTCACCCCGCACGAGCGCGAGGGCCTCGACGCCGTCGCCGGGGCTCCCCTCCCGAACACCGTCCGCCTGGTCAACGGCACCCCGCCCCAGGAGGAGCGGCCCGCCCTGTCCGGGCCCCCGCGGATCCTCTACTCGGCCCGCCTGCAGGCCCGCAAACGCCCGGTGGACTTCGTGGACGCCGCCCCGGCCGTCCTGGCGGTGCACCCGGACGCGGAGTTCGTGGTGGCCGGCCCGGACGAGGGCGAACTCGCGGCCGTGCGCGCCCGGATCGCGGAGCTGGGCCTCTCCGCCCGCTTCACCGTCCCGGGCGCGCTGTCCGGCGCGGAGGTCCTGTCGGAGCTGCGCCGCGCCCACGTGTACGTACTGCCCTCGGTGGACGAGCCGTTCCCGATGTCGGTCCTGGAGGCCCTGGCGGTGGGCGTCCCCCCGGTGGTGACCCACTCCAACGGCCTGGCCCGCGACATCGCCCGTGCGGGCGCCGGCCGCGCGGTCGAGCCGGGCCCGGCGGGCGTCGCGGAAGCGGTCCTGTCCCTCCTGGACCCGGCCGAGAACGCCACGGCCTCGAAGGCCGCCCGCGAACTGGCCTCGTCCGCCTTCTCGATGGACGCCGTCCTGGACACCCTACTGGGGGTCTACGCGGACATCTCCCGCTGACCGGGCTCCCGATGGCGCTTCGAGCGGCCGCACGGGCCACGGCCTGCGCGTTTCCGCTCCGCGGCGGTCCGGGGGCCGGGGCCGGTCGGGTCAGAGGCCGCGGCGGGTTTCGTCCACCACCGGGACGGCGCCCACGCGGCGGCGCTTGAGGACGCTCGCGTAGACCGCGAGGCCGATGGCGCCCGCGACCATCATGATGACCCCGACCAGGTCGAGGTTGACGCTCTGCAGCTGCCAGTCGCTCGCGAAGGTGAGGATGGCCCCCACCACGATCAGGCCTATGCAGCCGCTGATGCCCCTCATCGCATTCGCCTCCAGCGTCGTGGACGGGGTGCAGCCCCGCCGTCTGGAGGCGCGGATGCCCCGGATGCGGGAACGGAAACGCCCCCGGCGCCCGGGAGGTTCGGGCGGCGGGGGCGTTCGGGGCGGGCCTGGGTCAGGCCGGGATCCAGGCGTAGCAGCCGTTCGAGACGAACTGGGCCGTGCCTGCCGGGACCTTGGCGGTGATCTTGTCGCCCGGCTTCAGCGGAGCCTCCGGGCCCGAGGCGAGGGCGGCGCCGTCCTTGCCCTTGGCCTCCCAGGTGCACGTCGTGCTCTGGGTCAGCGCGCGGTACGTGCCCGCCGCCGGGGATTCCTTCGTACCGTCCGGGAAGCCCTTCGCCGACGCGTCGAGGACGGGCTTCTGCTCCGGGCAGAGGTAGGTGATCGCGTCCTTCGCGCCCGGGATCTCCCCGGCGACGAGGGCGCCGACCGCCGCGTCCTTGTCCCGCTTCGCCGTGCGCTCCACCCGCTGGCAGGCCTCCTGGCCGCTCTGCAGGACGGCCGCCGGGTCCATCTGCTCGGGGACCCTGCCGCTCAGGTACTGCTTCTGCGGCGCGGTGAAGCTGCCCGTCTTCGGGACGAGCTTCGCGTCCGGCAGGACGGGACCCGTCGGCTTCGCGTCGGGGGAGGCCGGTGCCGGGGCGCCCGTGGCGTCGGCCGGGTCGGGGGCCGACGAGGCGGCCGGCGGCTTGGGCGAGGCGGCCGTGGCTTCGGCCTTGCCGTCTCCGCCCGAACTGCAGGCCGTCAGCGTCAGGGCGGCGGCGAGCAGCACAGCGGCCGCTGCGGAGCGTCGGTACATGAGGTGGCTCCCGTACGTGTGGAGAGGGAGTGCGGGGCCCGGCCGTCGAAGCGGCCGGGCCCCGCACTCCGTCAAGCGGTTACTTCGCGCCGAAGGTGAGGGTCAGCTGCGGCTTGGCGTCCACGGCCGTGGACTCCGAGGACCAGATCCACAGCGGGTTGGTACCCGTGCTCGTCAGGCCCAGGCTGTAGCTGCTGCCCAGCACCGCGGAGAGGGCGGCGGTGTCCAGCGGAGTGCTCTGGACCGCCGAGCCGTCCGGCACTCCCGCGAAGGAGCCGAGCGGGGTGGTGCCCAGGGTGGGCTTGCTGTTGAAGGTCGTGCCCGCACCGCTCCACGTACCGGTGACCGGGACCACCGAGACGGTGTCGGTGGTGCCGGCACTCGCCACGGTCGTGGTCTTGACCTGGAGGGACGCGGACTTCAGCACCGTGCCGGCCGGGGCGGCCGGGATGTCGAAGCGCAGGTACGTCTCGTAGGCCGAGGTGCCGCGGACGGCCAGCGAGGTGGACGTGCCGTAGGCGGTGCTGGGGGCACCCTGGTTGATGTAGGTGTCCTCGGTCGCGGTGATCTTGGAGACCGTGTCCGTGGCGGCCTTGGCCAGGTTGTAGTGGTTCTTGACCTGGGCCTCGGTCAGCACCTTCGGGTAGACGGCCGTCTCGTCGATCTGGCCGGCGAAGAAGTTGCTGGTCGGCCGGGAGGGCCAGGCGGCGAGGTTGTCGCCGCCGACGTGCCAGTAGCCCTCGATGGCCTGGGAGCCGGTGACGTTCAGGGTGTCCTTGAGCTTGCCGTCGACGTACAGCGCCATGCCGGAGGGACCCTGGGTGGCGACGACGTGGTGCCACTTGTTGTCGTTGTACGTGTCCAGCAGGCCGGTGGAGACGGTCTTCGTCGAGCCCGGGTTGACCCCGAAGAAGATCCGGCCGGTGTTGGTCATGTAGACGTGCTTGTCGTACAGGTTGCTGTTGCGGTCCTGGTTGGTGCCGAACCCGAGCAGCTTGCCGCCGCGCGTGCTGTTCGTCTTGAACCAGGTCTCCAGCGTGTAGCTGCTGCCGACGGTCTGGCGGTGGTCGCTGTACACCTGCTGGCTGGTGCCGTTGAAGCCCATGGCCGTGCTGGCTCCGGTGATCGCACCCGGGGTCTGGCGCAGCGCCGGGGCGTTGAGCTGGATGCCGCTGGTGTTGCCGGAGACCGAGGAGTCGGCCACGTACGGGCTGACGACGTCGTCGTAGCGCCAGTACAGGTTGGCGCCGTCCTCGCGGACCTGGTTGGGGTACGCGCTGACCGTGGTCGGGACCGAGACCGAGACGGCGGCCGACAGGGCGCTGGTGTTGCCCGCGGCGTCGGTGGCGGTGACCCGGTAGCTGTAGGACGCGCCGGCCTTGGCCGTGGCGTCCGTCCAGGAGGCCTGCTGGCGCAGCCACTCCAGGGAGTTCGCGCTGACGGTGGCGATCGGGGTCGCGGAGCCGTTGCGGTAGATGCGGTAGGTCAGCTTGCTGTCGTCCGCGTCGTAGCTGGTGCGCCAGCGGACCTGGACCTCGCCGGGCTTGACGCTGGAGACGCTGGCGACCGGGGTGGTCGGGGCGCCGACGTCGCCGGTGGAGGCGAAGCGGGTCAGGGCCTGCTGGGCCTTGCCGTTGATGAGGGTGAACTCACCGCCGACCCACATGTACTTGGTGGCCCCCTGCTCCGCGATGGCCATCACGCGCGGGCCGATGCCCTCGCCGAGGCCGTCGTTGGCGGTGGGGTGCCAGCCGAGCTTGCCCGGGCTGCGCACGAAGCCGCCCACGGGCGCGGGGGCCTGGCCGGCGGCCCAGTCGGTGTTCTGCGCCAGCAGGAAGTGGCGCTTGCCGTCCGGGAACTCGCCCTCGGAGGTGCAGTTGTGCGCGTGCGAGGAGCTGTAGAGGACTCCGTCGTACGGCAGCACGAACTGGGTCGCGCCCAGGCACTGGTCGCGCCACTTCTCGTTGAAGTCGGTGGCGAGGGCGACGCGGCCGTCGAAGCCGCCGGTGCCCTCGGCGCCGGTGTAGTAGCCCGTGGAGTCGGCGGTGATGGACTTGATGACCGACATCGAGGGGATGGTGCCGTACGTCTTGGTGACGGCTCCGGTGGTGGCGTTCACGACGGCGAGCGCGTGGCTCTGGGATCCGTTGACGGTGAAGAAGTCACCGCCCAGCAGGATGTTCTTGCCGTCGTTGCTGAGGTGGAGCGCGCGGCCGGGCTCGTCGGCATTGGCGACGAAGGGCTTGAGCGCACCGGAGGTGGCGTCGACCGCGGCGAACCGCTGGCGGGCCGAGCCCTCGACGGTGCTGAAGTCTCCTGCCGCGTACAGGGTGCTGTCGGAGGCGACCAGCGCGCGCACGGTGGCGGGGAACTTCGGGCGGAACGAGGCCTTGGGGGTGCAGGTCGCGATGTCGATGGCGGCGACGCTGCTGACCGGGGTTCCGTTGACGGCGGCGAAGTAGCCGCCCGCGTACAGGGTCTTCTTGTCCTTCGAGACGGTGAGGGCGCGCACGGTCGCGCTGCCGTCACCGATGGTGAAGGAGAGCTTGCAGGAGGTGGGGGCACCGGTCGCCGCGTCGAGCGCGACGAAGTTCACGGCTTCCTGCTCCGCACCGGCGCCGCCGGTGGGCGGGCGGACCGCGGAGAAGGTGCCACCGGCGAACACGGTGCCGTTGGCCTCGGCCATCGCCCAGACGATGCCGTTGGGCTGCCACGTCGGCAGGTTGTCGGCGGTGAAGGCCACCGGCTGCGTGATGGCCGACGCCTCGGGTATCAGCACCAGGCCTATCGCGGTGCCGGCGCCGGCCAGTGACAGGGCGAGGGCAGCAGTCAGCCCTCTGGATCTACGCATGAGCCCCCCAGGGCAATTGCCCGGCTTGAATGGCTGGTTCGGCATCTTTCGGAACAGCCATATGTACTTGGCGCAGACTAGGGCTCAGCGAAGGGCCTGGTCACCACGCTTGACCCATTGCATACCAACTTGGAATCAACGGGTCCGGTCGCGGATGGAGCACTACGGACATACGGCGGATTTGCCCCGGTCGCGCACGCCGTTTGCTGCGTACATGACCGGGACAGGGCAAATCGTAGGCGAAATATAAGGCCTCAGCGGTCGATGCGGACGCTGGCCCCCGCCAGTTGGTCCTCGACCTGCCGGATGTCGGAATCCACCATGATCCTGGCCAGCTCGGCCACCAGGACCGTCGGCTTCCAGCCGAGCAGGTCGTGGGCCTTGGAGGCGTCGCCGATGAGCGCGTCGACCTCGCTGGGGCGCTCGTACTTGGGGTCGTAGCGCACGTGGTCGTTCCAGTCGAGACCGGCGTGCGTGAAGGAGGCCTCGACGAACTCGCGGACGGTGGCGGCGACCCCGGTGGCCACGACGTAGTCGGTGGGCTCGTCCTGCTGGAGCATCCGCCACATGGCGTCCACGTACTCGGGGGCGTAGCCCCAGTCGCGGACGGCGTCGAGGTTGCCGAGGTAGAGCTTCTCCTGGAGGCCCGCCTTGATCCGGGCGACCGCGCGGGTGATCTTCCGGGTCACGAAGGTCTCGCCGCGGCGCGGGGACTCGTGGTTGAAGAGGATCCCGTTGACGGCGAACATTCCGTACGCCTCGCGGTAGTTCACCGTCGTCCAGTACGCGAACACCTTCGCGGCGCCGTACGGGCTGCGCGGGTGGAACGGGGTGGCCTCGTTCTGCGGGGGCGGGGTGGCGCCGAACATCTCCGAGGAGGAGGCCTGGTAGATGCGGGTGTCCACGCCGCTGGCCCGGATCGCCTCCAGCAGGCGCAGGGCGCCGAGGCCGGTCACGTCGCCGGTGTAGAGCGGGGCGTCGAAGGAGACGCGGACGTGCGACTGGGCGCCGAGGTTGTAGACCTCGTCGGGACGTATCTCGCGGAGCAGGTTCACCAGGGCGACGCCGTCGGAGAGGTCGGCGTGATGCAGGACGAAGGAACGATTCGCCGTCTGCGGGTCCTGGTAGATGTGGTCGATCCGCTCCGTGTTGAAGCTGGAGGACCGCCGCACGAGCCCGTGCACCGTGTAGCCCTTGGAGAGCAGCAGCTCTGCGAGGTACGAGCCGTCCTGCCCGGTGACGCCGGTGATCAGCGCGGTCTTGCCCATAGGGTCCCCCTGGGGATCGTTGCGGTGCGGGTCGGGGCTGCGCCCCGGAGGTACGGGTCGGGGCGCGGTCTGGTCTGCGGCTCGGAACCGGCCGCCGGGGTCCGCGTACGCGCCCCCGCGTGCGGGCCCGGGTGGGGTGGAGGCCCGTCTCCAGGGGGCTGGCGACGGGTACCAGATGGGTACCGTACACGGTCCATCCGGAGCGGCCTCCGCCGGATCGGGCCCCCTCGCCCCCGTGCACGTCGGTATGTACCGGAGTCGGCCCTACCGCCCGAAATCCGCCTGCGGGTCGGGGCCTCCGCGCCCGGCCCGGCGCGCTCGCCCGGGTGGCGGTCCGGGCCCGCGGAAGGCGGTCGCCGGCCGTGCCGGGAGGGCGGTCCGGGACGCGGCCCCCGGGTGTCCGGCCGCCCGGCGGGCAGGGGGCTCCCCCGTACGGCCGCGGACAGCGGACTGGCATCATCGGCGGTATGACAAGTTCGCCGTTCCTGCGCCCGAACGCCCGCGTCTTCGTCGCCGGCCACCGCGGCCTCGTCGGGTCCGCGGTCGTCCGCCGGCTCACCGCCGACGGGTACGAGGTGCTCACCCGCGGCCGCGCCGACCTCGACCTGCGCGATGCCGCCGCGACCGCGGCGTACCTGCGCGACGCCCGGCCCGACGCCGTCGTCCTGGCCGCCGCCAAGGTCGGCGGGATCATGGCCAACAGCACGTTCCCGGTGCAGTTCCTGGAGGACAACCTCAAGATCCAGCTGAGCGTCGTCGCCGGAGCGCACGCGGCGGACGTCGGCCGGCTGCTGTTCCTCGGCTCCTCCTGCATCTACCCCAAGCTGGCCCCGCAGCCCATCAGCGAGGACGCCCTGCTGACCGGCCCGCTGGAGCCGACGAACGAGGCGTACGCCCTGGCGAAGATCGCCGGCATCGTCCAGGTCCAGTCGTACCGCAAGCAGTACGGGGCCTCGTACATCTCGGCCATGCCCACGAACCTCTACGGACCGGGCGACAACTTCGACCTGGAGTCCTCGCACGTCCTGCCCGCCCTCATCCGGCGCTTCCACGAAGCCGCCGCGGAGGGGCGCGAGGAGGTCACGCTGTGGGGATCGGGGACGCCCCGCCGGGAGTTCCTGCACGTGGACGACCTGGCCGCGGCGTGCGCCGTGCTGCTGCGCGAGTACGACGGCGCCGAGCCGGTGAACATCGGCTGCGGCGAGGACCTGACCATCAAGGCCCTCGCGGAGACCGTCGCCGAGGTGACCGGCTTCCAGGGCAGGCTCGCCTGGGACACCTCGAAGCCCGACGGGACGCCCCGCAAGCTGCTGGACGTGACCCGGCTGCAGGGGCTCGGCTGGAAGCCCGCGGTCCCGCTGCGCGAGGGCATCGCCGCCACGTACGCCTGGTGGCGCGAGCAGAGCGACGGGCAGAGCGACGGGCGGAGCGGCAGCTAGAGCAGCAGGAGCGCCTCGGGGGCAGCGGGCGGAGCTGCCCCCAGGGCCCCCAAGGCGCGATCCCCGGTGCCTCAGTACGCTCCGCGACCGTCGACCACGGCGCGGAGCGTGCGGCCCATCACGTCGACGTCACTGGTGAACGACCAGTTGTCCACGTACTGCAGGTCGAGCTGGATCGTCTCGTCCCACGAGAGGTCGGACCGCCCGCTGATCTGCCACAGCCCGGTCATCCCGGGCCGCACCGCGAGCCGGCGCAGTTCGACCTCGTCGTACTCGGCCACCTCTTCCGGCAGCGGCGGGCGCGGGCCGACCAGGGACATGTTGCCCGCCACCACGTTGATCAGCTGGGGCAGTTCGTCCATGGACGTACGGCGCAGCAGCCGGCCCACGCGGGTCACCCGGGGGTCGCGGCGCATCTTGAACATCAGGCCGTCGTTCTCGTTCGCCCCGGACAGCTCGGCCTTGCGCGCGTCGGCGTCCACGACCATCGTGCGGAACTTCCACATGACGAAGGGCACCCCGTCGCGGCCTATGCGCCGCTGCCGGTAGAAGGCCGGCCCGCGCGAACCGAAGCGGATCGCCAGGACCATGGCGAGGAAGGCCGGCGACAGCAGGACCAGTCCGAGCGCCGCGCCCGCCCGGTCCAGTACGGACTTCAGCAGGGGCTGCATGCCGCGGCTCACCGGCGGCGTCACCCGCAGTATGGCCAGACCGCCCGCGGACAGGGTCTCCAGCCGCTTGACGGAGACCTCCACGAGCCCGGGGAAGACCGCCAGTTCGAGGCCGGCGTCGTGCAGGGCCCAGGAGATCCGCCGCAGCCGCTCCCCCGCGAGCCGGGCGCCCGGTGCGACGAGCACCAGGTCGGCGCGGTGCGCGGCGACGGCGTCGAGCACGGCGCCGGAGTCCCCGTTCGGGGACTGCGCCATCGCGGAGCCGAGGCGCGCGGCCACGGGCACCCCGCTGTCCAGCCCGCCGGGACCCACCGGGACCACGCCGACCACCACGTAGGGGTGGTCGGTGCGCGCGGCGAGGTGCCCGATGACGGACTCGGCGGCGTCGGGCTCGCCGACGACCAGGACCCGGCTCACGGCCTGGGCCTCGCGCCGGGCCGCGGAGAGGTGGCGGTAGGTCAGCTTGTGGCAGGCGATGGTGACGAGCAGGGCGGGTACGAGGGCGGCGAGGGCGGACAGCCGGGGGGTGTTCTCACCGGTGACCACGCGGGCCACGGCGAGCACGCCGATCAGAATCAGCCAGTCGTGCAGGACCGGCAGGACTCCCCGGGATTCGCCGAGCGCACGGCCCGCGTAGCGCCGGCGCATCAGCTGCACGCCGGTCCAGGCGAGGGCCGTGCCGACGGCGCAGAAGAGCGGCCGTGCCTGCTGGGCGGCCTCGAAGACCAGACCGACGGGGACTCCCGCGCCGATCAGGTCCGCGGCCACCGCGGCGGGCAGGTACCAACGGGCCTTGTCGCGCAGGCCCCTGGCCGGCATGGCCGACACCCTGGCCGAGCCTGCCACTCTTTGCACAGGTAGATGGACATGCCTCATGAGGCCCCCCTGGCACGTGGTCTATGACGGTGGCGCGAGTACGCGGCTTCCCCAAACCGTGGACGTCAGGCGCACCGGGAAACAGTACGACAAACGCCACCACGGTAAATGCCGTTTCGGGGAACCGGGCATCTTGTTGCCCAAGCGTTAGCGGCCGGCCGTCCGCATTCCGACCACGGGACACGCGCCCTTCTCACCTCAAAGTGAATGTTCCGGATACCGGATACGTCTCTTCGGACAACGAACGATTTCCGGCCAACATTTTGACGCGGCCCTGACATCCTGACGCCCAAGTGGCACTCTTCGACCGTTCTTCGCACCAGCCCGATCTGCCCGGAGGCCCACCCAGCCATCCGGAACCCCCCTTGCAGAAGGAGTCTGCGTTGAGTCCCACCCCCCAGCGGCGTGCCACCACGGCCGGCGCGCTCGTTGCCGCGGCCGCTCTCCTCGCCGTAGGCATCCAGACAGGAACCGCCACCGCCGACGCCACCGCGTCGAAGGCCGGCGCGGTCGCCCAGGCCAACCCGGGCGCGGCCAACCTCAAACTCAGCGCTTCGGAGCGTGCGACGCTCCTGGCCGAGGCCAACTCCACCAGCGCGCAGGCGGCCAAGGGCCTCGGCCTCGGCGGCGCGGAGAAGCTCGTCGTCCGCGACGTGGTCAAGGACGTCGACGGCACCACGCACACCACGTACGAGCGCACCTACGACGGCATACCCGTGCTCGGCGGCGACCTGACCGTCCACGCCAAGGGCGGGGTCACCAAGAGCGTCACCAAGGCCACCAACCACGAGATCAAGGTCGCGGACACCACCGCCACCATCACCACCGCCGCGGCGGAGGGCCAGGCGGTCGCCGCCGCCAACGCCGAGGGATCCAAGGACACCAAGGCGTCCAAGGGTGCCCGCAAGGTGATCTGGGCCGCCGACGGCGCCCCGGTCCTCGCCTACGAGACCGTCGTGGGCGGCGTCCAGCACGACGGCACCCCGAGCGAGCTGCACGTGGTGACCAACGCCAAGACCGGCGTGAAGATCTTCGAGTGGCAGGGCATCGAGACCGGTGTCGGCAACACGATGTACACCGGCCAGGTCACGCTGGGCACCTCGCAGTCGGGCAGCAACTACACGCTGACCGACGCCGGGCGCGGCAGCCACAAGACCTACGACCTCAACGGCGGCACGGGCAGCGGCACCGGCACCCTCTTCTCGGGTCCGGACGACACCTGGGGCAACGGCCTCCCCTCCAACCGGGAGACCGCCGGCGCCGACGCGCACTACGGCGCCCAGCTGACGTGGGACTACTACAAGAACGTGCACGGCCGCAACGGCCTGCGCAACGACGGCGTGGCCCCGTACAGCCGGGTCCACTACGGCAACGCGTACGTCAACGCGTTCTGGAGCGACTCCTGCTTCTGCATGACCTACGGCGACGGCCAGGGCAACACCAAGCCGCTGACCTCGATCGACGTGGCCGCGCACGAGATGACCCACGGTCTGACCTCGGTCACCGGCAACATGACCTACTCGGGTGAGTCCGGCGGCCTGAACGAGGCGACCTCCGACATCTTCGCGGCGGCCGTCGAGTTCAACGCCAACAACGCCCAGGACGTCGGCGACTACCTGGTCGGCGAGAAGATCAACATCAACGGCAACGGCACCCCGCTGCGCTACATGGACAAGCCGAGCAAGGACGGCAGCTCCAAGGACGCGTGGTACTCGGGCCTCGGCAACATCGACGTCCACTACTCCTCGGGCCCGGCCAACCACTGGTACTACCTGGCCTCCGAGGGCTCGGGCGCCAAGGTCGTCAACGGCGTGAGCTACGACTCGCCGACCTCCGACGGCCTGCCGGTCACCGCGATCGGCCGTGACGCCGCGTCCAAGATCTGGTTCCGCGCGCTGACCACCGGTCTGTTCAAGACGAACACCAACTACGCGGCGGCCCGTACGGCCACCCTGCAGGCGGCTGCCGACCTGTACGGCGCCGGTTCGGCCACGTACAACAACGCGGCCAACGCCTGGGCGGCCATCGCGGTCGGTCCCCGCGTCGTCAGCGGTGTCACGGTCACCAACCCCGGTAACCAGAACACCATCACGGGCAGCGCCGTCAGCCTCCAGGTCCAGGCCACCAGCACCAACGCCGGCGCCCTGAGCTACGCGGCCTCCGGTCTGCCGACCGGGCTGTCGATCAACTCCTCCACCGGCCTGATCTCCGGGACCGCCTCCACCGCCGGCACGTACAACGTGACGGTCACGGTGACGGACTCCGCGAGCAAGACCGGTACGGCGTCCTTCGTCTGGACGGTCGGCACCTCGCAGCAGACGGTCTTCGAGAACACGACCGACTACGCGATCGCCGACAACTCCACGGTGGAGTCCCCGATCGCCGTCAACCGCACGGGCAACGCCTCGGCGGCGCTCAAGGTCGACGTCAACATCGTCCACACCTACGTCGGTGACCTGCGGGTCGACCTGGTCGCCCCCGACGGCTCCGTCTACAACCTGCGCAACCGCACCGGCGGCAGCGCGGACAACATCGTCCAGCAGTTCACGGTCAACGCCTCCTCCGAGGTGGCGGCCGGCACCTGGAAGCTCCGGGTCGCCGACCTGGCCAGCGCTGACACCGGCAAGATCGACAGCTGGAAGCTCACCTTCTGACCCCCACCGGGGCCGCAGGTGAACCAGAGCTGAACCGCTAGATCACGGGGCCGCCCGGGAGAAGACCTCCCCGGGCGGCCCTGTTCCATTCGCCCCGCCGGACCGGGTCCAGCGCCCCTGAGGGGCGGGACCTTCGGCGCCTTCCGGCTCGCCGCCCCAGGGTCATAGTGGAACCAGCGAACCTACGGAACCGTAGGTTCGGGTGATTCCGAGGACGTGACCCATGCCGCAGCCCCCCACGAACGCCCCCGCCGCGCAGCACCCCTGGCTCATCCAGGGCGGCATGGGCGTCGGAGTCTCCGGCTGGAGGCTGGCCAAGGCGGTCTCCGGCGAGGGTCAGCTGGGCGTGGTCTCCGGCACGGCGCTGGACGTCGTACTGGCCCGCGTGCTGCAGACCGGCGACCCCGGCGGCCACGCCCGCCGGGCACTGGCGGCCTTCCCGCTGCCGGAGCTCGCCCAGTCCGCCCTCGACCTCTACTTCCGCGAGGACGGCCTCGCGGACGGCGCGGCGATGCGCACCACCCCGCGGCTGCGGGCGACGGGCGGGTCGCAGGCCGAGATCCTCACCGTCCTCGGCAACTTCGTCGAGGTCTGGCTCGCCAAGGAGGGACATGACGGTGTCGTCGGCATCAACTACCTGGAGAAGATCCAGCTCGCCACAGCCCCCGCAATGTTCGGCGCGATCCTGGCAGGCGTCGACTACGTGCTCGTGGGCGCGGGAGTCCCCGGTCAGATCCCTGCCCTCGCCTCGCGGCTGGCGCGCTACGAACGCTGCGTGACCCAGATCCACGTGGAGGCGGGGCCGCACGGGGACGAGCCCCTGGAGCACCTCTTCGACCCCGCGGCCCTGCTCGCCGGGCACCTGCCCGGCCCGCTGCGCCGCCCCCACGTGCTGGCCATCGTGTCCCTCCCGGTGCTGGCCACCTACCTGGCCCGGGACGAGGTCACCCGCCCCGACGGCTTCGTGATCGAGACCAGCAAGGCCGGCGGGCACAGCGCCCCGCCGCGCGGGCCGATGAAGCTCGACGCGGACGGCGAGCCGGTCTACGGCCCGCGCGACAGCCCCGACCTCGCCAAGATGGCGGCGCTCGGGCTGCCGTTCTGGCTCGCGGGCGGCCAGGCCAGCCCCGAGGCCGTGGCCGGAGCGCTCGCCGAGGGCGCGGCCGGGGTCCAGGTCGGCAGCGCGTTCGCCCTGTGCGAGGAGTCGGGGATGGCCCGCCACCTGCGCGAGGAGCTGCTGGACCGGGCCCACACGGGCACCCTCTCGGTCCGCAACGACCCCGAGGCCTCCCCGACCTCGTTCCCGTTCAAGGTGGCGGACCTGCCGGGGACGGTCTCCGAGCCGGAGGTCGCCGAGGCCCGGCGCCGGGTCTGCGACCTCGGGTTCCTGCGCACTCCGGTACGCGGTCCGCGCGGGGTGGTCTACCGGTGCGCGGCCGAGCCGGTCGCCGCGTACGTCCGCAAGGGCGGCGAGGCGTCCGACACCAAGGGCCGCCAGTGCCTGTGCAACGGCCTGCTGGCCACGATCGGGCTGGCCCAGCGCCGGCCGCACGGCCGGGTGGAGCCTCCGCTGGTGACGATCGGCAAGGACCTGTCGTTCCTCCCGCAGCTCGCCCCGAACGCCGAGCCGTACACGGCCGCGGACGTGGTGCACTGGCTCGCGGCGGGCGCGGAGGGGCTCGCCGTCCGCTGAGGCCCCGAGGCAGGTGAAGGGCCCGGCTCCCCCTGGGGGAGCCGGGCCCTTCGCGCGTGCGCGGGGTCAGCCGATGGAGCGGAAGACCGAGTCGAGGACGGCCGAGGTCCCGTCGGCCGGTACGGCGGCGGTGCGCCCGCCGATGCTGCGGTCCTCGTCGTCGCGCCAGTCGCCGCGGCCGTCGTCGTCGCGCCAGTCGCCGCGGCCGTCGTCGTGGCGGCCGTCGTGGCGGCCGTGGTGGTGGTCGTCGGTCGGCTTGAAGTACACGGAGCGGACCTCGAGGTCGTTCGCCCGCTCGCCCGGCTCCAGCGTCTCCACGGCCTGGCCGCCGCAGGAGCGGTCCTCGAACAGCAGCGCCAGCGATTCCGTGTCGTTGCGCACCTGGAAGGCCGGGTGGTTCCGGGAAGCGTTCGTCAGCTGGTAGCAGGTGTCGTTGTCGGCGGGCTCGATCCGGCCGTGCCGCGTGTCGCCGTTGTTGCTGTACCGGTAGTACAGCGTGCCGAGGTTCTCGCGGTCGTCGTGGTCGTTGGCGTGCGACAGCCCGGCGGTCGGCAGGACCAGCGCGAGGGCGCCTAGGAGTGCGGTGGCGGTGGTGCGAAGACGCATGGGGGGAGTCCGTTCCTCGTGTTCCTCGGGTTCCTCGGATGCCTGGTGCGGTGGGCATCCGCGGGCAGCGTAGGAGCGGGCACAGGCGGGGAAACGGTTCGGCACGGTAGTGCGTTCGAAGGTTCACCCTCACGGGCCCCTTCGGAACCGGACACGTGTACGCCCTGGATCCGGGCCCGGATCCAGGGCGTACGGGCCACTCAGACGGCGGCGTTTCCGGCCGCCCGCTCCCCCGCGCCCGAGGCCTGACCCGGCACCGGAACAGGAGCCCCGGCGGCCGCGGGAGCCCCGGCGGCGGCCGGAGCCGCCGTGGGAGCCGCCGCCGCGGCGGCCGGCCTGCGGACCAGCACGACCAGGATCAGCGCCCCCGCCAGACCCATCGCCCCCGAGACCCAGAAGGTGTCCCGCAGCCCGCTCGCGAAGGCCGCCTCCACCCACTGCCGGGCCGCCGGGGCCGCGTGCAGCAGCTGTCCCGCCCCGCCGCCGGCCAGGGCGTCGGCCGCCCCGTCCGGCTGGCCGGAGCCGGCCAGCCCGTCCTCCAGGCCCGAGTGGAAGACCGCACCGAGCACCGCGATGCCCAGGGCCATGCCCAGCTGGCGCGCGGTGTTGAGGGCGCCGCCCGCCATGCCCGCACGGGCCGGGGGCACGGCCCCCATCGCGGCGGCCGCGAGGGCCGGGGAGATCAGGCCGACGCCCACGCCCGTGACCGCCAGTCCGGCGAACAGCGCCGTCCAGCCGTCCCCGGCGTCCAGCATCCAGCCCTGGAGCAGGGCGCCCGCACCGATCAGGAACAGCCCGCCGCCGATGGTGAGCCGGGCCGGGGCACCGTGCATCAGCTTGCCGGCCACGGCGGCGACCACGAAGGCGGCCAGGCTCATGGGGAGCATCGCCGCACCGGCGGCGACCGGGCCCATGCCTTCGGCGCTCTGGAGCCACAGGGAGACGTACATCAGGTACCCGAAGGCGGCGCCGGACATCAGCAGCGCGGAGGTCATGACCGCCACGAAGGTCGGGCTGCGGAAGAGCGAGAGGTCCAGCATCGGGCGGGAGCTGCGCAGTTCGACCAGGACGAAGGCCGCGAAGGCCGCGGCGCCGAGGGCGAACAGGGCCAGGGTGGTCGCGGAGGTCCAGCCGTTCTCGCCGACCCGGATCAGGGCGTAGGTGACCGCCCCGGCGCCGGCGGTGAAGGTGGCCATGCCGGGCAGGTCCAGGCCCTTGGCGTGCGGGTCGCGGGACTCGGTGACGGCCTTGAGGGTGACGTACACGGCGAGGGCGCAGACCGGGAGGTTGATGAAGAAGATCCAGCGCCAGCCGAACTGCTCGGTGAGCAGCCCGCCGATGATCGGACCGGCCGCGGCGGCGGCTCCGTTGACCGCGCCCCAGACGCCGAAGGCGACGCCCCGGTCGCGGCCCTGGTAGGCGGAGCTGAGCAGGGCCATGGTGGTGGCGAACATCGCGGCGCCGCCGATGCCCTGGACGGCGCGGAAGGCGATGAGCGCGGCCGGGCCCTGGGCCAGGCCGCAGGCGAGCGAGGCGGCGGCGAAGAGTCCGAGCCCGCCGAGGTAGACGCGGCGCCGGCCGATCCGGTCGGCGAGCGATCCCGCGCCGAGCAGCAGGGCGGCCAGGGCGAGGGCGTAGATGTCCATCACCCACTGGAGTCCGGAGAACCCCGTGTTCATGTCGGCGGCCATGTCGGGCAGGGCGACGGTCACGATCGTGACGTCGACCAGGAGCATGAAGGCTCCGAGACACACCGCCGTCAACGGCAGCCATTTGCGCATGGGGGTACTCCCGGGAATTCCGAAGGCAGGGGTGGCGGGGCGGAGGACCGGGTGGGTGGCCGGCTGCCGCCGGGGTGGGCGGGGCGCGGCTTCCGCCTTCAGTACGGTGCCAGCAGGACGCCGCCCACCCCCACCCAGCAGCCGTCCGGCGGCGGATTTCACCCACGGCAGGGTCTGTGATGATGGAAACCGTGAACGAAACGGAGCTGGACCCGCTCGACCGGTCCCTGGTCCAGGCCCTCACCATCGACGGCCGGGCTCCCTTCAGCCGGCTGGCCGAGGTGCTGGGGGTCTCCGACCAGACCGTCGTACGGCGCTACCGGCGGCTGCGGGCCACCGGCCTGATCCGGGTCGTCGGACTGCCGCTGGGCAGCCGGGTCGGGCTGTTCGAGTCCTGGCTCCGGGTGCAGTGCGCCCCCGACGCCGCGCTCCCGGTGGCCGAGGCGCTCGCCCGCCGCCCGGACATCGCGTGGGTGACCCTGGGATCGGGCGGTACCGAGATCCACTGCATGACCCGGGCCCGCACCCGCCAGGACCGGGACGCCCTGCTGCTGGAGAAGCTGCCGCGGACCCGCCGGGTGACCGGCGTGAGCGCCCACACCATCCTGCGGAAGTTCTTCGGCGGGCCCGACGCCTGGGTGGGCCTGGACATCCTGCGCCCCGACCAGGCGGCCGCCCTGGAACGGCCCGCCGGGCAGCCGGGCCCGCAGCGGTACGTGCTGGACGAGGCGGAGCTGGCCCTGCTCTCGGTGCTGGGCCGGGACGGCCGCGCGGGGTACCCGGAACTGGCGCGTGCCAGCGGCCTGTCGGAGTCCACCGCGCGGCGCAGGCTGGAGCGGCTGCGCGAGGTGGAGGCGGTCTACTTCGACGTGGAGTTCGTCCCGGCGCTCTTCGGCTACGAGGCGGAGGCGACCCTGGTGCTGACGGTCCCCCCGGCCCGCCTGGCGCAGGTGGGGGCGGATCTGGCGGGCCACCCGGAGGTGGCGTTCGCGGCGGCCGTCACCGGGGCGGCCTCGCTGATGGCGGTGGTGGTGTGCCGGGACACGGACGCGCTGTACACGTACCTGACCGAGCGGATCGGCGCGGTGGACGGGGTGGGCCAGGTGGAGGTCATCCCGGCCCTGCGCAGCGTCAAGCGGGCCGGGATGCTGGTGGAGGACGGGCGGCTGGTGGATCCGCCGCCCGCCCCCTGAACCGGTTCGGCGCGGGCGCCTACCGCGGCAGGCGTGCCTACCGCAGCACGACCCCGCCTCCCGTGTCCGTGTCCGCGCCCGTGGCCGGGCCCGCGACCAGGCCCAGTTCGGCCGGGGTCGCCAGCAGCGGGTGCGCCGGCAGGATCCGTACGGTGTAGCCGAAGGGTCCCGTACGGTCGAGGGCGAGCGGGCCCTCGTACAGCCAGCGGCCCTCCAGGTCGGGTCCGCCGGCGGGCTTGAGCGGGAAGGTCCGACCGCCCTGGATCACGTCCTGCGCGTCGACCCGGCCCGCGACGGCCTGCACCTCCACGTCCTCGGGGGCCAGGGCGTCGAGGGAGACCTGCACGCGCAGGGTGAGGGTGGCCCCGAGTTCGGCGGTGCCGCCGACCGGGCCCGCCGCCAGGGCCTCCACGTGCTCGACGGTGAGCTGCGGCCAGGCCGCGCGGACCCGCCCCTTCCACCAGGCGAGGTCCCGCGCCGCGTCCGCGGTCAGGGCGCGGTGGGAGAGCGCGGCCGGAGCGTAGAGCCGCTCCACGTACTCCCGCACCATGCGGCCCGCGAGCACCTTGGGGCCCAGCGAGACGAGGGTGCGCCGGACCATCTCGATCCACCGCACCGGGAGTCCGGCCTGTCCGGCCCGGTCGTAGAACCGGGGGGCGACCCGGCCTTCGATCAGGTCGTAGAGGGCGTTGGCCTCCAGGTCGTCGCGGCGGTCCTCGTCCGCGCCGAGTCCGTCGGCGGTCGGGATGGCCCAGCCGAAGTCCGGCTCGAACCATTCGTCCCACCAGCCGTCCAGGACGGAGAGGTTGAGGCAGCCGTTGAGCGCCGCCTTCATCCCGCTGGTGCCGCAGGCCTCCAGCGGGCGCAGCGGGTTGTTCAGCCAGACGTCGCAGCCCGGGTAGAGCTTCTGGGCCATGGCCATGCCGTAGTCGGGCAGGAACACGATCCGGTGGCGCACGCGGGGGTCGTCCGCGAACCGCACCAGCTCCTGGACGAGCCGCTTTCCGCCGTCGTCGGCGGGGTGCGCCTTGCCGGCGACCACGATCTGCACGGGCCGGTCCGGGTCCAGCAGCAGGCGGCGCAGCCGGTCGGGGTCGCGCAGCATCAGCGTGAGCCGCTTGTAGGACGGCACGCGCCGGGCGAACCCGATGGTCAGCACGTCGGGGTCGAGGACGGAGTCCACCCAGCCCAGTTCGGCGTCGGCGGCCCCGCGCTGGCGCCAGGAGGCGCGCAGGCGGTCCCGTACCTCTTGGACGAGCTGTTCCCTGAGCACCCGGCGCAGGTCCCAGACGTCCTGGTCGGGGATGTCGGCGACGGCGTCCCAGCGCTGCGAGCCGCCGACGGAGAGCGCGTCCTCGGTGCGGCCGGCGCCGATCTGCTTCGCGCCGAGCTTCACCACCTCGGGCGCCACCCAGGTCGGTGCGTGCACACCGTTGGTCACCGAGGTGATGGGCACGTCTGCGGGGTCGAATCCCGGCCACAGCCCGGCGAACATCTCGCGGCTGACGGCGCCGTGCAGGGTGGAGACCCCGTTGGCCCGCTGGGCGAGGCGCAGGCCCATCACCGCCATGTTGAACACCCCGGGGTCGCCTCCGGGGTACGTCTCGGCGCCGAGGGCCAGGATCCGGTCGACGGGTACGCCGGCCAGTTCGCCGCCGTCGCCGAAGTGGCGGGCGACCAGGGCCCGGTCGAAGCGGTCGATGCCGGCGGGGACGGGGGTGTGGGTGGTGAACACGGTTCCGGCGCGCACCGCTTCCACGGCGGCCTCGAAGCCGAGCCCCTGCTGCCCCTCCAGTTCCCTTATGCGCTCCAGTCCCAGGAACCCGGCGTGGCCCTCGTTGGTGTGGAAGACCTCGGGGTCGGGATGGCCGGTGATCCGGCAGTAGGCGCGCACGGCCCGTACGCCGCCGATCCCGAGCAGCATCTCCTGGAGCAGCCGGTGGTCGCTGCCGCCGCCGTACAGCCGGTCGGTCACCTCGCGGGCGACGGCGTCGTTGTCCTCGACGTCGGAGTCGAGGAGCAGCAGCGGCACCCGGCCGACGCGGGCCTGCCAGACGTGCGCGTGCAGGGCCCGGCCGCCGGGGAGGCTCAGGGACACCCGCGCGGGGGTCCCGTCCTCCTCGCGCACCAGCGCGAGGGGCAGTTCGTTGGGGTCGAGGACCGGATAGTGCTCCTGCTGCCAGCCGTCGCGGGAGAGGGACTGGCGGAAGTAGCCGTGCCGGTAGAGCAGTCCGACACCGATGAGGGGGACGCCGAGGTCGCTGGCGGCCTTGAGGTGGTCCCCGGCGAGGATGCCGAGGCCGCCGGAGTACTGGGGCAGGGCGGCGGTGATGCCGAATTCGGGCGAGAAGTAGGCGATGCCGGCGGGCAGCTCGGCCGCGGCCTCGTGGCTCTGGTACCACCTCCCGCCGTGGACGTAGTCATCGAGGTCGGCGGCTGCGACGGCGAGCCGGCGCAGGAACCGCCGGTCCCCCGCGAGCTCGGCGATCCGCGCGGCGGACACGGCGCCGAGCAGCCGGACGGGATCCCCGCCGGCGGCTTGCCAGCCCTCGGGATCGACGGATTGGAAGAGTTCACGGGTCTCGGCGTGCCAGGACCAGCGCAGGTTGCGCGCGAGGTCGGCGAGCGGCGCGAGGGTCTCGGGGAGGACGGGGCGCACGGTGAATCGACGGATAGCCTTCACGCGTTCCACCTTCGCAGGGGATTACGGATCGGAGCGGCCGCACCACGCTGTGCACCGCAAGCGTCACCCTCGGAAGGCTAGCGCCCTCCCCCCTCCCGGACCATGGGGCCTCGACCGCCCGTCACCACCCCCCTCCTCCGGGCCCTTCCAACAGCTCGTCCAGGTAAGGCCGCAGCGCGGCGGGCAGCTCGGTACGGGACAGGGCGCGCAGCACGTGGAGCGCGGCGGCCGGCAGGAAGGCCTGAAGTTCCAGCAGCGCGTAGAGCTCGGCCTCCAGCGCCACGTCGTCGCGCTCCCGTACGGCCGCCCGCGCCAGGGCCTCGCACAGGATCCGCCCCTCACCCGGATCGCGGGCATCGGGCCAGTCCCTCGCCACAGCGGCCGCGAGCTCCCGCACCTCCGCCTCGTCCGCTCCGAGCCGCCGTACGAGGTCGCACACGCCCCCGTCCACGTTCCACTGCGCGGGGAGTTCGCCGTCGAGGTCCGCGCTGGTGCGTACCGGCAGCCCGCCCGGGCAGGCGTCCGGGGTGGGTGCCAGTTCGGGTGGGCCGACGTAGGCGAAGAGCGGTGCGGTGGACATCCGGTAGTCCTCTTGGAGTTGACGGAGCATCGGCAGGTGTCGGGGATCGGCGACCGGGCAGGCGTTCCAGTACGTACGAGTAGTTAACCGAACACGCGGCATGGGTCGGGCTGGAGTGGGAAGGGCTCCCGGGTACGCGCACGGCGCAGCCTCCCCGAACCTCTCCCGCCACCCGAGTGAACGCGGACAGGAGCGGCCATGCCCGCAGCCCAGCCGTCTTCCGAGCGGCTAGAAACAGAGCGAACAGAGCGTGCACTACCAGCTGCCTTGCCGGCTGGCCTGTTGTCACCGAGCCCTGCGAACTGCCCCCAGGTGATCCCATCATGATCGGTCGCATTCCCGTGCTGGACGTCCGCCCCGCCGTCGACTGCGGCGTCAGACCCGCCAAGGCGGTCGTGGACGAGGTCTTCGAGATTTCCGCCACCGTGTTCCGCGAGGGGCACGACGCCGTGGCGGCCCATGTCGTGCTCCGAGATCCGAGCGGGCGGCTGCGGCCCCCCGTGCCCCTGTCCGAGCTCGCTCCCGGTACCGACCGGTGGGGGGCGCGGGTGTCCGCCGAGGTCGAGGGGAGGTGGACCTACACCGTCGAGGCGTGGAGCGACCCGGTGGGCACCTGGCGGGCCCACGCGGCGGTGAAGATCCCGGCCGGGATCGACACCGGGCTCATGCTGCTGGAAGGCGCCGAGCTCTACGAGCGGGCCGCCGCGAAGATTCCCAAGCGGGACGGCCGCGAGCACGTGCTGGCCGCGGCGGACGTGATGCGCGACGAGGACCGGCCCGTCGCCGAGCGGTACGCGGCGGCGCTCGGTCCGCGGATCGACGCGCTGCTCGCCAAGCGTCCGCTGCGGGAGCTGGTGACGGCCTCCAAGCCGCTGCCGCTGCTGGTCGAGCGCAAGCGGGCCCTGTTCGGTTCCTGGTACGAGATGTTCCCCCGGTCGGAGGGGGCGGTGCTGGAGCCCGGTGAGGCTCCGGTCAGCGGGACCTTCCGGACCGCCGCCGAGCGGCTTCCCGCCGTCGCCGCGATGGGCTTCGACGTGGTGTACCTGCCGCCGATCCACCCGATCGGGAGCACCTTCAGGAAGGGGCCGAACAACACGCTGTCGGCGGGGAGTTGGGATCCGGGCGTGCCCTGGGCCATCGGCTCCACCGAGGGGGGCCACGACGCGGTCCACCCCGAGCTCGGGACCCTGGAGGACTTCGACGCCTTCGTCGCCAGGGCCCGCGAGCTGCGCATCGAGGTGGCGCTCGACTTCGCCCTGCAGTGCTCCCCGGACCACCCGTGGGTGGAGAAGCACCCGGAGTGGTTCCGCCACCGCGCCGACGGGACGATCGCGTACGCGGAGAACCCGCCGAAGAAGTACCAGGACATCGTCCCCATCCACTTCGACGCCGACATGGCCGGCATCGTCGCGGAGACGGTGCGGATCCTGCGGCACTGGATGGAGCACGGGGTCCGGATCTTCCGGGTCGACAACCCGCACACCAAGCCGGTGGTGTTCTGGCAGAAGGTGATCGCGGACATCAACAAGTCCGACCCCGACGTGATCTTCCTCGCCGAGGCCTTCACCCGTCCCGCGATGATGCGGACCCTGGCCGCCGTCGGCTTCCAGCAGTCCTACACGTACTTCACCTGGCGCAACACCAAGGCCGAGCTGACGGAGTACCTGACCGAGCTCGCGGACACCCGCTCCGCCTCCGTCATGCGGCCGAATTTCTTCGTCAACACCCCGGACATCCTGCACGCATACCTTCAGCACGGCGGCCGCCCCGCCTTCGAGGTCCGCGCGGTCCTCGCCGCCACGCTCTCCCCCACCTGGGGGGTCTACGCCGGCTACGAGCTCTGCGAGAACACCCCGGTCAAGGAGGGCAGCGAGGAGTACCTGGACTCCGAGAAGTACGAGCTGCGCCCGCGCGACTGGGCCGCCGCCGACCGCGAGGGCCGCACCATCGCCCCGCTGATCACCGCCCTGAACCGGCTGCGCCGACGCAACCCGGCCCTCCAGCAGCTCCGCGACATCCATTTCCACCCGACCGACAACGAACAAGTGATCGCCTATTCGAAGCACGCGGGGAGCAATTCCGTACTGGTGGTCGTCAACCTCGATCCGCACCACACCCAGGAGGCGACGGTCTCGTTGGACATGCCGGTACTCGGCCTCGACTGGCACGGGTCCCTCGCGGTGCGCGACGAGCTCACCGGCGAGACCTATCACTGGGGCAGGGCCAATTACGTGCGCCTGGAACCGGGCCGCACCCCCGCGCACGTACTGGCGGCTCTGCGACCGTCCCCGCCCACCGGAGGGTCACCCATCTCATGATGATCAACGATCCCGTCCCCGACACCTTCGAGGACACCCCCGCCAAGGACCGCGATCCCGACTGGTTCAAGCGGGCGGTCTTCTACGAGGTCCTCGTACGGTCCTTCCACGACAGCAACGGCGACGGCGTGGGTGACCTCAAGGGGCTCACCGCCAAGCTGGACTACCTCCAGTGGCTCGGCGTCGACTGCCTGTGGCTCCCGCCGTTCTTCGCCTCACCCCTGCGCGACGGGGGCTACGACGTCTCCGACTACACCTCCGTGCTGCCCGAGTTCGGCGACCTCGCCGACTTCGTGGAGTTCGTGGACGCGGCGCACACCCGCGGCATGCGGGTGATCATCGACTTCGTCATGAACCACACGAGCGACCAGCACGAGTGGTTCCAGCAGTCCCGCAAGGACCCCGAGGGCCCCTACGGCGACTACTACATGTGGGCCGACGACGACAAGCAGTACCAGGACGCCCGCATCATCTTCGTCGACACCGAGACCTCGAACTGGACGTACGACCCGGTCCGCAAGCAGTACTACTGGCACCGGTTCTTCTCCCACCAGCCGGACCTCAACTACGAGAACCCGGCCGTCGTCGAGGAGATCGTCTCGGCGCTGCGCTTCTGGCTCGACCTCGGGATCGACGGCTTCCGCCTCGACGCCGTGCCCTACCTGTACGCCGAGGAGGGCACCAACTGCGAGAACCTGCCGCGCACCCACACCCTCCTCAAGGCGGTCCGCGCCGAGATCGACGCGCACTACCCGGACACCGTCCTGCTCGCCGAGGCCAACCAGTGGCCCGAGGACGTCGTCGACTACTTCGGGGACTTCGAGAAGGGCGGGGACGAGTGCCACATGGCCTTCCACTTCCCCGTCATGCCGCGCATCTTCATGGCGGTCCGAAGAGAGTCCCGCTACCCGGTCTCCGAAATCCTGGCGAAGACCCCGGCGATCCCGGACCGCTGCCAGTGGGGCATCTTCCTGCGCAACCACGACGAGCTCACCCTCGAAATGGTCACCGACGAAGAGCGCGACTACATGTACGCCGAGTACGCCAAGGACCCGCGGATGCGGGCCAACATCGGCATCCGGCGCCGGCTCGCCCCCCTGCTGGACAACGACCGCAACCAGATGGAGCTGTTCACCGCCCTGCTGCTGTCGCTGCCCGGTTCCCCGGTGCTGTACTACGGCGACGAGATCGGCATGGGCGACAACATCTGGCTCGGCGACCGCGACGGCGTGCGCACGCCGATGCAGTGGACCCCGGACCGCAACGCCGGTTTCTCCTCGTGCGATCCGGGCAGGCTGAACCTGCCGGTCATCATGGACCCGGTCCACGGGTACCAGGTGACCAATGTCGAAGCGGCGATGGCCTCACCCTCTTCGCTGCTGCACTGGACCCGCCGGATGATCGAGGTCCGCAAGGCCAACCCGGCCTTCGGGCTCGGCTCGTACACCGAACTGCCTTCGTCCAACCCGGCGGTGCTCGCCTTTCTCCGTGAGTACGGGGACGACCTGGTGCTGTGCGTGCACAACTTCTCGCGCTTCGCGCAGCCCACCGAGCTGGACCTGCGGTCGTTCAACGGACGGGTCCCGGTGGAACTCACCGGCGACGTCCGCTTCCCGCCGATCGGCGAGTGGCCGTACCTGCTGACCCTGGCGGGCCACGGCTTCTACTGGTTCCGACTGCGCTCGGAACCGCAACCGCCGCGCGCTTAGACGCACGAGGGCGGGCGAATGGGTCAATCGCCCGCCCTGTACGGACCCTTCTGACCCGACACTCGCTCACACCGGAGCAGCACACACCGCGATCCGGGACACTCTGCGCATTCTTTGACGGCCCGGGGAAAGGACGCGACGCCATGTCGGAGGCTGCATCCGCCCGGGATCGGCTCACCGCCGACCGGGCCACCGGGCCCGGGCTCGGACCGGGACCCGGACTGGGTCCCCTGGAACCGATGCTGCGGGCCTGGCTGCCCGCGCAGCGCTGGTTCGCGGGCAAGGGCCGTGCCATCGGACGGCTCAGGGCCGTCTCGGCGGCCGAACTGCTGCCGCCCGGGTCCACCGCCGGACTGCTGCACCTGCTGCTGGACGTGGACGGGGACTGCTACCAGCTCCTGCTCGGCATCCGCCCGAGCCCGCTGCCGCCGGCCCTCGCGCCCGCGCTGATCGGCCACGCCGAGCAGGGCCCGTACGCCGGCCTCGCGGTCTACGAGGGACTGGGCGATCCGCGGCTCGCCTCGCTGCTGCTGGAGCGGCTTCGCTCCCCCGGCACCCTCGGCCCGCTCCGCTTCGACCGGGACCCGGACGCCGCCATCCCCGAGGCGCCCACCCCCCGGCCGCTGTCCGGGGAACAGACCAACACCTCGCTGATCTACGGGGATTCGTACATCCTGAAGGTCTTCCGGCGGGTCGGCCCCGGGGTCAATCCCGACCTGGAGCTGCCGCGGGCCCTGGCCGCCGCCGGCTGCGCCCGGGTGCCCGCGCCGGTCGCCTGGTACGAGGCCGAGCTGCCCGGCTCCGAACCGCTGACCCTGGGCGTGCTCCAGCCGTACCTGCGCGGCTCCGACGACGGCTGGCAGCTCGCGCTGCACCGGCTGCGCACCGGGGTCGACTTCACCGCCGAGGCGCACGCGCTGGGCCGGGCCACCGCCGAGGTGCACAGCGCGCTGGCCGGAGCCCTGCCCACCGTCGCACTGGGCCCGGAGCAGACGGCCCGCCTCGCCGCCGGGATGACGGCCCGGCTCGCCGCCACCGCCCGCGAGGTACCGGCCCTGCGCCCCTACGAGGCCGGGCTGCGCGGCGCCTTCGACGCACTGGCCGCCTCCCGCGGGACCGGGGTGGCCGCCCAGCGGATCCACGGGGACCTGCACCTGGGCCAGACCCTGCGCACCGCCGACGGGAGCTGGGCGCTGATCGACTTCGAGGGCGAGCCGGCCCGGCCGCTCGCCGACCGGCGCCGCCCCGAGCCGGCGGTCCGGGACATCGCCGGGATGCTGCGCTCCTTCGACTACGCGGCCCGCTCCCACCGGCCCTTCGCCCCCACCTGGGCGGACGACTGCCGGGCCGCCTTCTGCGAGGGCTACGCCCGCACGACCGGCCGGGACCCGCGCGAGGACCCCGTGCTCCTGCGCGCCTACGAGACCGACAAGGCGGTGTACGAGGCCCGCTACGAGTCCCGGCACCGCCCCGACTGGCTGCACGTGCCGATGGCGGCGATCCGGCGGCTCTCGGAGCCGCAGCGTCCGCCCTCGCACCGCACGCAGCTCCCCGCCCCAGGATCCCCCACCCTCCACCCGAAGCCCCCGAGGAGGCCGCTCGCGTGAGCGCCGCACGACAGCCGTCACCGACCGTCCGCGACGAAGCCAAGCCCGTGACCGACACCGTCGACACCCCCGAGCCCGTGAAGAAGCCCCGGGCCCCCAGGGCCCGGCGGGCGGCCCCGGCGCACGGGGTCCGGCCGGCGCCGGCGCTGGGCGCGGAGGAACGGTCCCGGCTGCTGGAGGGCCGTCACCACGATCCGCACGGCGTGCTCGGGGCCCGGGCCCAGCGGGGCGGGGTGTCCTTCCGGGTGCTGCGTCCGTACGCGAAGGCGGTCACCATCGTCGCCAAGGGGCTGCGGGCCGAGCTCCTCGACGAGGGCGACGGGCTGTTCTCCGGGCTGCTGCCGCTGGCCGGGGTGCCGGACTACCGGCTGCTGGTGACGTACGACAGCGACGAGGTGGAGGTCCACGACCCCTACCGCTTCCTGCCCGCGCTCGGCGAGCTCGACCTGCACCTGATCGGCGAGGGCCGGCACGAGGAGCTGTGGACGGCGCTCGGCTCGGAGCCGATGGAGCACCAGGGCGTGGCGGGCACCCGGTTCACGGTGTGGGCGCCGAACGCGCAGGGGGTGCGGGTCAGCGGGGACTTCTCGTACTGGGACTCGGTCGCCTACCCGATGCGCTCGCTCGGGGCCACCGGCGTGTGGGAGCTGTTCCTGCCCGGCGTCGGCGAGGGCGCCCTGTACAAGTACGACATCACCCGCCCGGACGGCTCGCACACCCTGCGCGCCGACCCGATGGCGAAGCACGCCGAGGTCCCGCCGGCCAACGCCTCGGTGGTGACGGCCTCCTCCTACGTCTGGCAGGACGCGGAGTGGATGGCGACGCGCGGGGACCGGGCGCCGCACCAGGCCCCCTTCTCCGTCTACGAGCTGCACCTGGCGTCCTGGCGGCCCGGGCTCTCGTACCGGCAGCTGGCCGAGCAGCTGCCCGCGTACGTGACGGAGCTCGGCTTCACGCACGTGGAGTTCATGCCGGTCGCCGAGCACCCCTTCGGCGGCTCCTGGGGCTACCAGGTCACCGGCTTCTACGCGCCGACCTCCCGGATGGGCACCCCGGACGACTTCCGCTTCCTGGTGGACGCGCTGCACCGGGCCGGGATCGGGGTGATCGTCGACTGGGTGCCGGCGCACTTCCCGCGCGACGACTGGGCGCTGGCCGAGTTCGACGGGCGGCCGCTGTACGAGCACCCCGACCCGCGGCGGGCCGCGCACCCGGACTGGGGGACGCTGGAGTTCGACTACGGGCGCCGGGAGGTGCGCAACTTCCTGGTGGCCAACGCCGTGTACTGGTGCCAGGAGTTCCACGTGGACGGGCTGCGCGTGGACGCGGTGGCCTCGATGCTCTACCTCGACTACTCGCGCGGCGAGGGCGAGTGGACGCCGAACGAGCACGGCGGACGGGAGAACCCGGACGCGGTGGCGATGCTCCAGGAGATGAACGCCACCGTCTACCGGCGCTGCCCGGGCGTGGTGACGATCGCCGAGGAGTCCACGGCGTGGCCGGGCGTCACGCAGCCCACCGACACGGGCGGTCTCGGCTTCGGCCTGAAGTGGAACATGGGCTGGATGCACGACACCCTGCGCTACGCGTCGAAGGAGTCGGTGCACCGCAAGTACCACCACCACGACATGACCTTCGGGATGGTCTACGCGTTCAGCGAGAACTACGTGCTGCCGATCTCGCACGACGAGGTGGTGCACGGCAAGGGCTCGCTGGTGTCGAAGATGCCCGGCGACTGGTGGCAGCAGCGGGCCGCGCACCGGGCGTACCTGGGGTTCATGTGGGCCCACCCGGGCAAGCAGCTGCTCTTCATGGGGCAGGAGTTCGCGCAGGGCTCGGAGTGGTCCGAGACGTACGGTCCGGACTGGTGGCTGCTGGACTCCTCGTACGCGGCGGCCGGTGACCACCGGGGCGTACGCAGCCTCGTGGGCGACCTGAACCGCACCTACCGGGCGGCTCCGGCCCTGTGGGAGCGGGACACGGTGCCGGAGGGGTTCGCGTGGGTGGAGGCGGACGCGGCGGAGGACAACGTGTTCGCCTTCCTGCGGTTCGCGCAGGACGGCTCGCAGCTGCTGTGCGTCTCCAACTTCTCCCCGGTGGTCCGGCACGGGTACCGGATCGGGGTCCCGGAGGAGGTGCCGCTGTGGCAGGAGGTCCTCAACACCGACCAGCAGCTCTACGGCGGCAGCGGCGTGCACCACACCCAGCCGGTGCGACCCGAGCCGGTCCCCGCCCAGGGCCGGGCGGCCAGCCTGCGCCTGACCCTCCCGCCCCTGGCGACGCTCTGGCTCAGCCCGCTGCCACGCCGCTAGCAGCCAGCACCCCTTCCAGCTCCTGGAGGAGCCTGCGCTTGGCGCGGGCTCCGACCAGCTGCAGGACGGGCTCGCCGTCGCGGAAGACGAGCAGGGTCGGCATGGACAGCACGCCGTGGCGCACGACCGTGCCGGGGTTGGTGTCCGCGTCGATCTGCACGACCTTGAGGCGGTCGGCCTCTTCCGCGGCGACGGCGGACAGGACGGGCGCGAGCTGGCGGCAGGGGCCGCACCAGTCGGCGGTGAACTCCACCAGGACGGGCCGGCCTCGCTCGGCGAGCACCTCCGCCTCGAAGTCCGCGTCGGTCACTTCGGCGACGCCGTGGGCCTTGATCATGTGCTTCCCCTCTCGTCGGACCGGGTCAGCCGGTCATCTCGCATCTGGGTCTGGGCGTTTCGGCTCCGGCTCCGGCTCCCGCCAGGGCACCGGCTTCGGCTTCCGCTTCGGCGAGCTGGCTCGCGACCTGGTCGCGCACCTCGCCGAGGCGGCCGATCAGGCCGTCCAGTTCGGTGAGCTTGCGCCGGTAGACGGCCAGCGAGGCAGGGCAGGAGTCGCCGGACGGGTGCCCGGCGCGCAGGCATTCCACGAACGGGCGGGTCTCCTCCAGGTCGAAGCCGAAGTCCTGGAGCGTGCGGATCTGGCGGAGCAGCCGCAGGTCTTCCTCGTCGTAGCTGCGGTAGCCGTTGGCGTCGCGCCGGGCGGGCAGCAGTCCCCGTGACTCGTAGTACCTGAGCGTCCGGGTGCTGGTGCCCGCACGCTCGGCCAGTTCGCCGATTCGCATGGCCCCGACGGTAATCCTTGACCCCGACGTCAAGGCAAGGAGCGGGGTGGGGAGGCCCTCACCACCCCCGTGAGCGAGGGCCTCCGCCTCATGGAGCACGGAGGCGACGGGTGGCCGGTTCGGATCGGTCCGGTCGTGTGAGACGGATCACGCACGGGGCTATCGCTGCGGGCGGCCGGAAACGTACGCTAGAAAGTGGATCACGTTCCGCCCCGATTACCGGACAGTCGCAGGGAAAACCGTCCAAAGCCCTTAACTGCATAGGACTTTCCTACGAGTTATGGGCTTGTTTGTTTGGTCTGTAGTCGCCACGCCTCGGCCACTCCTACGGTGTGCCATGTGCACTCCAGCCCCCCCTTCAATGCCCCCGCCGCGCGTCGTCTCCGCGCGGCCCTGGGCATGGCTCCCGGTCATGTCGCCTACGGTCTGCGGGCCCAGTACGGGATGCTCGTCACCCCCGAAACCGTGATGGCATGGGAGCGTGGCGAGATATCGCCCACCTCCGCCGAGCTCACCGCGCTGGCCGGCGTGCTCTGGTGCGCCCCCGGCGAGCTGCTCGCGGAGCCCGTCACCCTGCGGGAGCACCGCATCGCCCGGGGTCTGGCCGCCGAGGACCTGGCCCGCCGGGTCGGCGTGGAGGCGGGTGCCTACCAGAAGATGGAGGACACCGGCCGCTGGAAGGGCAACGAGCGGCAGTCCGCGGCGCTGGCGACGGCGCTGGGGCTGACCCTGGCCCAGTTCGTGACGGCGACCGGCAAGCACGAGGAGCTGGCCGAGCTGCTGCGCAGCGCGGTGACCACGCGCTGGCAGGCGTACGTGAAGCCGCTGACCAAGCTGCTTCCGGTGCCCAAGACGCACCTGGAGCGGGTGCTGGAGCAGCTGCACGGCGAGTACCAGTCGCGGATGGTGGCGACCCTGAGCTGGGGCGGCGGCCAGGGCGAGGCCGGCAGCGGCGATGCGGGACGTGAGTACCTCGCGGACATCGTGGAGCGGTTCTGGTCCCTCGCCGGGGGTGCGGCGTAGGACACATTTCGCCCTCGGTCTCCCTACGGGAAAGGCCCCGACCGCGTCCAGACGAGGACGCGATCGGGGCCTTCCGGCGTTCGAAGTGGGGGCGGAGGTCCCGCCCCGGGGGCCGATCGGCAGCCGCCGTCCGGCAGCCCCGGTCCGCCGCCGCTAGCGCGGCGGAAGCGGTGCGTGGACCACGGTCGCCTTGATGCCCGCCTTGGCGAGGTCCTTCGTCAGCCGGTCCGCCACCGTCCGGTCGCCGACCAGGATGGTCGGTGCGGCGGGGCCCTCGGCGAGCGCC
This sequence comes from Streptomyces sp. NPDC104226, assembly GCF_055584085.1. Lineage (NCBI taxonomy): Bacteria > Bacillati > Actinomycetota > Actinomycetes > Kitasatosporales > Streptomycetaceae > Streptomyces > Streptomyces sp. NPDC104226. The sequence continues at coordinate 173,976 of NZ_JBVJMS010000012.1, read as the reverse complement.
TTCTTCAGGTGGACCAGCGAGGTGTCGTACAGGCTCGCGAACTCCCGCTTCTGGTTGTCCTTCTCGGCGGGCGGGCCGCCCATCTGGACGTAGAAGATCTCGTACAGCGCCACCATGTCGCCCGCCCGGTGGTTCAGGAGGGCGGCCAGGAAGGTGGACTTCAGGTTCAGGTACGAGTCGTTGGCGTACAGGGCGATCACCGGGCCCGGCCGGTCCTCGAGGTCCCGCCCGACGAGCGCCTTGGCCGGCGGGCCCATGTCGCTGCGGCCCCCGCCCTTGGCCCACTTGATCATCGGGCTCTCGTGGAAGGCGGAGGTGGTGTTCAGCCGCTCCGCGAAGCTGGTCCACCCCGAGGGGATCCCGAACTGCACGCCGCCGAACAGCGCGAGTGCGGTGACCACGGCGAGCCCGGACTGCAGCAGCCGCTCCGCCCGACGTCGCCGGGGGGAGCCCTGGGCCTGTTGCCCGGGGGTCAGCAGGAGCCCGACCAGGCCCAGCGAGATCAGGCCGATCACGAGTCCGCCGGCGGCCAGCTTCTCGAAGTAGTACGAGAGGTAGCCGATGGTCTTCGTCTGGTAGACGCCGAAGAGGGTGAGCATCGCCATCGCGCCGAGGACCATGACCAGGACCATCTGTCCGGTGGCGGTGCGCCGGTTCGCCCGCAGGGAGGCGGCCAGCAGGGCCGCCAGGGCGCATCCGATGAGCACCGGGCGGTCGGGGACCACCATCGGGCCGGCGAGGTTGGAGGTCTTGGAGACGTCCAGCTTGGTCAGCACGGAGAAGATGCTGGGCAGTCCCGCGAGGAGCGTGCCGGCCGCGAGGACCGTGAGGAGCAGCCCGCGCCGGGGGGCGAAGCGCCGCCGGTGGACGACGAGGACCGCGGCCAGGCCGAGGCCGAGCAGGGCCCCGTAGAGGTTGTAGACGAAGGTGACGGTCACCAGGCCGGCCACGGCGACGAGGGCGAACTCGACCCGGCCCGTCGCCGGTCGCACGAGCAGCGCCAGTCCGACGGCGAGGAACAGCAGGCCGACGATCTCGGAGTCGAACCCCCGCTCGACGAGGGTCGACATGGAGCCGATGAACATGACCGCCATCACGGTGGCGCAGACCGCCGCGGCGCGCCAGCCGCGCAGTCGCGGGCCGCCGATCCAGCGGGCGGCCCAGACCAGGACGGCGCAGAGCAGCGCGTAGGCGCCGATGACGTACAGGAGGTACCGGTTCATCATCTCGGCGGTGGGGCCGCCGTCGGTGGAGGACTTCACGAGGACGTCGATCCACGCCAGCAGGAAGTGGGTGCCCTGCGGGTAGACGGCCTCCGAGGGGGTCATCATGAACGTCTTGGCGGCCTCCTGGTGCAGGAAGTTGTAGCCGCCCACGTGGTGGATGCCGTCGAAGTACGAGAAGTGCCCCATCCGGTCCTCGGACGTGACGAAGAAGGCCAGCCGCTCGGTGATCGACTTACCGGCGAGCGGGTGGTGCATGTAGTGCCAGACGACCGCGAAGGTGCCGAGCACCAGTGCGTCCGTGCCGCGCAGCCGCAGGGGGATGTGCGGGCGCCGGCCGGACAGCCAGCCGCAGACGGACACGACGGTCAGCAGCAGGCCTCCGCCCGGGACCGGGGACAGCCCCCACGGCCAGACGGAGAAGAGCAGCCCGAAGGCCATGACGGCGCCGCACAGGATGAAGGCGGAGACGACGAGGCGGTCGAGGAGGCCGCCGCCCACCCGGATCAGCGAGCCGATCGCCAGGACCAGGACGGGGATGAGCACCACGTCCAGGCCGGCTGCGTCGAGGAGCAGGGGCAGCGCCCAGGAGAGGCCCACGGCCGCGGCGAGCACGGGCCACCGGCGCTGGGCCCGGGCCGGTGCCGCGGCCGGACCGCCTGGCTGTCCCGCCTGCGGGTTCTCGGCGTTCCTACTGGTCAAAAGGGCAGGGCGGGTCGCCACGGGAGACGGGAACCTTCCATCGTGCGCACGGGAGCCGGGTGAGGGGCCTGGACTTCGCGGCCCGATCCGGCCAGGTGCGGCTCGGCCGATCAATCCCCCAACGGCGGATTCTTCGGATCATAACGCGGGAAGGGGTCCGAACGAGGTGCGGCCCGTCCCCGTCCCGGTGGGGACGCGGACGGGCCGTCCGGGCCTGGCGGCCGGTCTCCGCGACCCCGGAGGGGGGTGCGGACCGGGCCGTTCGGCGGCGGAATTCGGGGCGGAAGTCCCGGCCGGGGCCGTCAGAAGACGGACTCGGCCTCGTACATGCGGTCCTCGGGGACGGTCTTCAGCTCGGTGACGGCCTCGGCCAGCGGGGCCATGACGATGTCGGTGCCGCGCAGGGCGGTCATGTTGCCGAAATCACCGCGGTGGACGCCCTCGACCGCGTGCCAGCCGAAGCGGGTCGCGAGGACGCGGTCGTAGGCGGTGGGGGTGCCGCCGCGCTGGACGTGGCCGAGGATGACCGGGCGGGCTTCCTTGCCCAGGCGCCGCTCCAGCTCGACGGCGAGGCGGTTGCCGATGCCGGCGAAGCGCTCGTGGCCGTACTGGTCGATCGCGCCCTTCTCGTACGGCATGGAGCCCTCGCCGGGGTGCGCGCCTTCGGCCACGCAGATGACGGCGAACTTCTTACCGCGGGCGAATCGTTCCTCCACCATCTTGACCAGGGCGTCCACCTCGAAGGGGCGCTCCGGCAGGCAGATGCCGTGGGCGCCGCCGGCCATGCCGGACTCCAGGGCGATCCAGCCCGCGTGCCGGCCCATGACCTCGACGACCATGACGCGCTGGTGCGATTCGGCGGTGGTCTTGAGGCGGTCGATGGCTTCCGTGGCGACCATGACGGCGGTGTCGAAGCCGAAGGTGCGGTCGGTGGAGGAGATGTCGTTGTCGATGGTCTTCGGTACGCCCACGACCGGCATGCCGGCGTCCGACAGCATCCGGGCGGCCGTCAGGGTGCCCTCGCCGCCGATCGGGATCAGGGCGTCGATGCCGTAGCGCTTCGCCAGCTCGACGGCGTTCTCGGCCGCTTCGTGGAGGCGGGCGCGCTCCATGCGGGCCGATCCGAGGATCGTGCCGCCGCGGGCGAGGATGCCGCTGACCGCGTTGATGTCGAGGGGGCGGAAGTTGCCGTCGAGGAGGCCCTTGAAGCCGTCCTCGAAGCCGATGACCTCGTCCCCGTGCCCGACCACGGCACGGTGTACGACCGACCGGATGACAGCGTTCAGGCCCGGGCAGTCGCCGCCTGCGGTGAGAACTCCGATACGCATCGTGCTGTGTCTCCTGCTCCTGGTCGTACGTGACTGTCCGCGTGCGGGCGTCCAGTCGACGCGACATATGAGGTGCCATATGAGGTGCCATATGAAGGGCGTATTGATGAAGCCTGTCCGATTGTTCCACGGGCTCCGGGTGGCGCGCGCTCCGTGGCACGTCACCCCGGAGGGGCCCGCAGGGCCTTTCGGCCCCCGCCGGGAGGCCCTTCTCCCGGCGGGCGTCCTAAGGAATCACAGGGGTATTGTCAAGAGGTCAACCCCACATTAACTGGGACAACCGACTCGAATTGGGACGGAGAGCACGCGTGACGCGCAGCGTGTACGTGACGGGGATCGAGCGGGGGGACGGCCGCCAGGTCGTCGAGCTGGGCATCATGGAGCTCCTCACCCGCCAGACAGGCCGGGTGGGCGTGTACCGCCCCCTGTTGCACGACGGGCCCGACCGGCTGTTCGACCTCCTCAAGGGCCGGTACCGGATCGACCAGGACGCCGCCACGGCCTACGGCATGGAGTACCACGAGGCCTCCGCCATCCTGGCCGAGAAGGGCACCGACGAACTGGTCTCCCAGCTCGTCGGCCGCTACCACAGGGTGGCGCGCGACTACGAGGTCATGCTGGTCCTCGGCACCGACTACGCCGACACCAACCTCCCGGACGAGCTGGCGCTCAACGCCCGCCTCGCCAACGAGCTGGGCGCACTGGTCATCCCCGTCGTGGGCGGCACCAAGCACCCCGCCGAGGCCGTGCGCGCCGAGGCCCGCAACGCCTACCGCGCCTACGAGGCACTGGGCTGCCACGTGGGCGCGATGGTCGTCAACCGGGTCGCCGCCGAGGACCGCGAGGTGATAGCCGAGCGCCTGGCCGCCCGGCTCCCCGTGCCCTGCTACGTCCTGCCGGACGACAAGCACCTGTCCGCCCCGACCGTCGCCCAGATCACCCGGGCGCTCGGCGGCGAGGTGCTCCTCGGCGACGAGGCCGGACTGGCCCGCGACGCCCTGGACTTCGTCTTCGGCGGGGCCATGCTGCCCAACTTCCTGAACGCCCTGACCCCCGGCTGCCTGGTCGTCACCCCCGGGGACCGCTCCGACCTGGTCGTCGGCGCGCTCGCCGCGCACACCTCCGGCACCCCGCCGATCGCCGGCGTGCTGCTGACGCTGAACGAGCGCCCGAGCAAGGACATCCTGACGCTGGCCTCCAAGCTGGCCCCGGGCACCCCGGTGGTCTCGGTGGCGGGCAACAGCTTCCCCACGGCCGCCGAACTCTTCGCGCTGCAGAGCCGGCTGAACTCGGCGACCCCGCGCAAGCTGGAGACCGCGCTCGGCCTGTTCGAACGCCACGTGGACACCGCCGAACTGCGCGAGGTGCTCTCGGTGGCCCGCTCCGAGCGGGTCACGCCGATGATGTTCGAGAACCAGCTGCTGGAGCAGGCCCGCGCCGAGCGCCGCCGCGTGGTCCTCCCCGAGGGCACCGAGGAGCGCGTGCTGCGCGCCGCCGACGTGGTGCTGCGCCGCGGGGTCTGCGACCTCACCCTGCTGGGCGAGGAGCAGGCGATCCTGAAGAAGGCCGCCGACCTGGGCATCGACATCTCGGCCGCCCAGCTCATCGACCCGGCGACCTCCCCGCTGCGGGAACGGTTCGCCGAGTACTACGCCAAGGCCCGCGCCCACAAGGGCATGACGGTCGAGCTGGCCCACGACGTGGTCACCGACGTCAACTACTTCGGCACCCTGATGGTCCAGGAGGGCCTCGCCGACGGCATGGTCTCCGGCTCGGTGCACTCCACCGCCGCCACCATCCGGCCGGCCTTCGAGATCATCAAGACCAAGCCCGACGCGTCCATCGTCTCCTCGGTCTTCTTCATGTGCCTGGCCGACAAGGTCCTGGCCTACGGCGACTGCGCCGTGAACCCGGACCCCAACGCCGAGCAGCTCGCCGACATCGCCGTCCAGTCGGCCGCCACGGCCGCCGCCTTCGGCCTGGAGCCGCGGATCGCGATGCTCTCGTACTCGACCGGCACCTCCGGCTCGGGCGCCGACGTGGAGAAGGTCCGCAAGGCCACCGAGATCGTCCGCGAGCAGCGCCCCGACCTGCTGATCGAGGGGCCGATCCAGTACGACGCCGCCGTGGAGCCCTCGGTCGCCGCGACCAAGCTGCCCGGGTCCGAGGTGGCCGGCCGCGCGACGGTGCTGATCTTCCCCGACCTCAACACCGGCAACAACACGTACAAGGCCGTGCAGCGCTCGGCCGGTGCCGTGGCGGTCGGCCCGGTCCTGCAGGGTCTGCGCAAGCCGGTCAACGACCTCTCGCGCGGCGCCCTGGTCCAGGACATCGTCACCACCGTGGCCATCACCGCGATCCAGGCGCAGTCCCAGCCGGTGGCCGGCTGAGCCCCTCGACCGCCCGAGCCCTCCCTCCACCGAGCCCCGACCGCAAAGGAAAGACCCTCATCGTGACCGCATCGCGCGTACTCGTCCTCAACTCCGGCTCCTCGTCGGTGAAGTACCAGCTGCTCGACATGGCGGACTCCTCCCGCCTGGCAGTCGGTCTGGTGGAGCGCATCGGCGAGGAGACCTCCCGGCTCAGTCACGAGCGACTGGTCGACGAAGCAGCACCCGGGGCCGCGGGCGGCAAGCGGGTGACGGAGGGTCCGATCGCCGACCACGGGGCGGCGCTGCGCGCCGTCGCGGCGGAGCTCGCCGCCGACGGCCTGGGCCTGGACTCCCCCGAGCTGGCCGCCGTGGGCCACCGCGTGGTGCACGGCGGAACCAAGTTCACCGACCCGACGCTGGTCGACGACGCCGTCCTGGCCGAGATCCGCGCGCTGATCCCGCTCGCCCCGCTGCACAACCCGGCGAACGTGACGGGCATCGAGGTGGCGCGGGAGCTGCGCCCCGACCTGCCGCAGGTCGCCGTCTTCGACACGGCCTTCCACTCGACCATGCCGGAGCACGTGGCGCGGTACGCGATCGACACCGCGACGGCCGACAAGTACTCCATCCGGCGGTACGGGTTCCACGGGACCTCGCACGCCTACGTCGCGCGGGCCACGGCCCGGCTCCTCGGCAAGCCCGAGGAGGACGTGAACGTCATCGTGCTCCACCTGGGCAACGGCGCCTCGGCCTCGGCCGTGCACGGCGGGGCGTGCGTGGAGACCTCCATGGGGCTCACCCCGCTGGAGGGCCTGGTCATGGGCACCCGCTCGGGCGACCTGGACCCGGCGGTCGTCTTCCACCTGGCACGGGTGGGGGGCATGTCCGTCGACGAGATCGACTCGCTGCTCAACAAGAAGAGCGGTCTGCTGGGTCTGTGCGGCGACAACGACATGCGCGAGGTGCAGCGGCGGGCCGCGGAGGGCGACGCCTCCGCCCGCCTGGCGCTGGCCTCGTACATCCACCGTCTGAAGAAGTACATCGGCGCCTACTCGGCGGTCCTCGGCCGGGTGGACGCGGTGGCCTTCACCGCGGGCGTGGGCGAGAACTCCTCCGACATCCGGGAGATGGCCCTGGCCGGTCTGGCCGAACTGGGCCTGGCGCTCGACCTGGAGGCGAACTCCGTGCGGTCCCCCGAGCCGCGCCTGGTCTCCGCGGAGTACGCGCGGGTGGCCGTGGCCGTGGTCCCGACGGACGAGGAACTGGAGATCGCCAGCCAGACGTACGCGCTGGTTACCGGTTAGTCACTTTGGACTTTCCGCCAGACGGAATATTCCGCTACGAAACAAACCGATAGGATCCGCTCCATGCGCCGTTCCAAAATCGTCTGCACGCTGGGCCCCGCCGTCGACTCCTACGAGCAGCTGAAAGCTCTCGTGGAGGCCGGCATGAACGTGGCCCGATTCAACTTCAGCCACGGCTCCCAGGCAGAACACCAGGAGCGGTACGACCGCGTCCGGAAGGTCTCCGAGGACACCGGGCGCGCGGTCGGCGTCCTCGCCGACCTCCAGGGCCCGAAGATCCGCCTGGAGACCTTCGCCGAGGGTCCCGTCGAGCTCGTCCGCGGTGACGAGTTCACCATCACCACCGAGGACGTCCCGGGCGACAAGTCCATCTGCGGCACGACCTACAAGGGTCTGCCGGGCGACGTCTCCAAGGGCGACCAGGTCCTGATCAACGACGGCAACGTCGAGCTCCGCGTGACCGAGGTCGAGGGCCCCCGGGTCAAGACCATCGTCATCGAGGGCGGTGTCATCTCGGACCACAAGGGCATCAACCTGCCGGGTGCCGCGGTCAACGTCCCCGCCCTGTCGGAGAAGGACGTCGACGACCTCCGCTTCGCCCTGCGGATGGGCTGCGACATGGTCGCCCTGTCCTTCGTGCGCGACGCCAACGACGTCAAGGACGTCCACAAGGTGATGGACGAGGAGGGCCGCCGGGTCCCCGTCATCGCCAAGGTCGAGAAGCCCCAGGCCGTCGCCAACATGGAGGGCGTCGTCGCGGCCTTCGACGCGGTCATGGTCGCCCGTGGCGACCTCGCCGTCGAGTACCCGCTCGAGAAGGTCCCGATGGTGCAGAAGCGCCTCGTGGAGATGTGCCGCCGCAACGCCAAGCCGGTGATCGTCGCGACCCAGATGATGGAGTCGATGATCACCAACTCGCGCCCGACGCGCGCGGAGGCCTCCGACGTGGCCAACGCGATCCTCGACGGCGCGGACGCGGTCATGCTGTCCGCCGAGTCCTCGGTCGGCGCCTACCCGATCGAGACCGTCAAGACGATGTCGAAGATCGTCGAGGCGGCCGAGGAGGAACTGCTGTCCAAGGGCCTGCAGCCGCTGGTCCCGGGCAAGAAGCCCCGCACCCAGGGCGGCTCCGTCGCCCGCGCGGCCTGCGAGATCGCGGACTTCCTGGACGGCAAGGCGCTGGTCGCCTTCACCCACTCCGGTGACACCGCCCGCCGCCTGTCGCGCTACCGCGCGAACCAGCCGATCCTGGCCTTCACCACCGACGTCAACACCCGCAACCAGCTCACGCTGAGCTGGGGCGTCGAGTCCTACGTGGTCCCCCACGTGGACAACACCGACTCCATGGTCGACCTGGTGGACGTGGAGATGCTCAAGCTCCAGCGCTACAACAACGGCGACACCATGATCATCACCGCCGGCTCGCCCCCCGGCGTCCCGGGCACGACCAACATGGTCCGGGTCCACCACCTGGGCGGCGGCGCCCGCGACTGACCTCGCACCGCCGTACGGCTCCACGCGTAGGACTCTGCCGCACAGAGACCGAGGGCGGCACCCCGATCCGATGAGGATCCGGGGTGCCGCCCTCGGTGCGTGCGGCCGCGCGAGGCCGTACGCGTCTACTCCTCCGGGCCGATGTAGTTGTGGAGGCCCGGAACGGTCAGGGTGCCGCCGAACTGGCCGGCCTGGACGACCTTGACGTTCGTGAAGAACGCGAAGGGGACGTTCAGGGGCGGCGGGCTCTTCGGGGTGAACTCGATCGGGATCAGCCCGAAGAGGTTGCCCTTGAGGCTCTCGGTGTACATCGTCACCTTGGCCCCGCGGATCTTCGAGGTGGACCCCGGGCGGGACTTCAGGTGGGCGACGTTCTTGCCCTTGCCGACCGTCTGGTAGAGGTCCTTGATGTCCAGCGAGTCCGCGGTGAACTTCAGGACGGTCTTGGTCTTGCCGCTCGCCGTCTTCACCTCGACGATGCCCTCGTAGTCGAGGCCGTAGAGGGTCAGCAGCGAGCTGTCCAGGTACCAGGGCTCGTCCGGGAGCAGCGGGATGTTCTGCTCCAGTTCGGCGGCGGCCAGCGCCTTGGCGTCGTAGGTCGGGCAGGGGAAGGGTTCCTTCCCGTCCTTGCCCTTCGCACCCTTCGCGCCCTCGTCCTCGCCCTCCGTCGCCGTTTCCGGCTCCGGCTTGGGCTTCGGCTTGGTCGTCTTGCCCGTCTCGTCCTTCGGGGCGGTCACCGTGGCCTTGACCTCCTCGGAGAGCTCCGAGACGGTGGCGCCCGCAGTCTTCGCTGCGTCGCGGATCGCTGCCGCGGCCGGGTCCGCCGCGGGCGCGGCGGTGGCTGCGGTGGCGGTCGGAGCCGGCGCGGCCGGGGTGCCCCTGAGGGGCTTGCCGAGCTCGTCTACCAGGCCCTTGATCGCGTCGCCGACGCCGAGCGGGTCCAGCGGGTTCGCCGCCTTGGCCGTGGGCACCGCAGCCGGCACGAGGCCGGGCTTCGCGGCGGGCTTCGACGCGGGCTTGCCGGCCGACGGGCTCGCGCCCGGCGAAGGCACCGTGCTGGGCGACCTGCCCGGAGCGGGCGTCGCCTGCGGCTTCTTCGAAGGGGTCGTGGAAGGCGTCTTCGCCGATGGGGACGCCGACTCCGCGGGCTCGTCGGACCGCGTCACGCACGGTCCGGGCGCGAAGGGGATCTCCTTGTCGTCGGCCACGGCCAGCTTCGGCGCCATGCTCATGCCGACGAACACGGCGGTCGGCATGGCGGCCAGCGCCATCGTCTTGCCGACGGGTATCTGGATCTTGGTCAGCAGCGACTTCCTGGGCGCCGCGTGGCGCGGGCCCTTCCTTTCACGGGACCCCGCACCCGGGGCCTCGCCCCGCTGCGTCTCGTCACCCCGCACTGTTCCTCCCGCCATCGGCGTGGGCAGTCGTCTCGCTCGCGTATGCCGTCGTTTCCGTCTCGCGCTGCCCCGGGAAGCCCTGGGAGTACGCCTCGTGCGTCTCCTGGGGCAGCGAGCCGCCCGCGCCCTTGCCGAAGTCCACGGCCTGCGCCTGCGCAGGCTCCGCCGGAGTGCCCGGTACCCAGGCCAGTGCGAGGCCGCCGCCGACCAGCGCGAGGGTGAACCCGACACCGAAGCCACCGAGGTTCGACACCGGCAGGGACACCAGCGCCAGCAGGATCGCGGCGACACCGGCGAAGATCCGGATGCCCTGCTGGAACCAGAGCGCCAGGCCCAGGGTGAACAGCAGGACGCCGATGATCAGTGAGCCGGCGCCGGCCGTCGTCGCCATCGCGAAGGTGACGTTGCCGAGGCGGACGTCCGCGTACGGGATGTAACCGATCGGAATGCCACCGAGGAGGGTGACCAGACCGGCCCAGAAGGGGCGGCGACCGCTCCAGGCGTGGAAGTGGTAGTACGCCACCGTGAGCCAGGCGTCGTCTTCGGCGCGCACGTAAACCGGGGCCTGGGGGTTCATGGACAACAGCTCCCTGAAAACGGGTGGTACGGAGAACGATGTGGAGCCCGGACGGGCCGAAGGCGACGGTGGCCGTCGCCCCCGGCCCGTCCGGTCAGGAGTCCGGACGGACTACTTCTCGTCCTGGTAGCACGGCTTGTCGCCGCCGTACAGGCGCAGGTTGAGGTCGGGCAGGGTGAAGGTACCCGCCGTCGTCGCCCATGCCTTCTGGCGCACCTTCGTCAGCGTGGCCGTCTTGGCACGCTGCGAGAACAGGGCGCCGTCCGAGAGGGTGCCCTCCTTCGGCTTGGTGGCGTGCGAGCCGTCACCAGCCGCGACACCGATGTCGAGGTCGCCGAGGACGGCGTCCGCGTCGAGCTCGGCGACGTCGAGGTAGATGTTCTTCGCAACGGCGGGCGAGCCCTTGTGGCCCGTCTTCAGCTGCATGGTGATGTTGCCGAGCGGCGTCTTCGTCACCAGCGACTGGCACATGTTGGTGATCTTGGCTTCCTTGAAGCCGGAGATGATCACCGGGTGGTAGGACTTCTTGTCCGACTCCAGCGTCGCGCCCTGCGCCACGCTGCCGTACTGGATCATGTCGGTGCCTTCGAGCGAGTCGGCACTGACCTTGAAGTCCTGGCCGGACACGCTGAACGACGCCGCGAGGGCACCCTGCGCCAGGCCGACACCCACCGCCGCCGTGGCGGCGATGCTCGGCACCATGACGAGCGCGAAGCGCTTCCATCTGGTCCCGCCACGAATCTGGGAAATCATGTTCGTTCCTCCTTCTCGGACGTACATCTCCGGTCCGGGCGGTGCCCGTCCTGGGATGGGAGAAGTGCTACGTCCTCGGGAAGGAGCGCGAGCGGCCGAGCCGCGGCCGAGCCGCGTCCGTACACCGGCGTTCACCCCCGAGCGACAACCACTTGGCCACGCGTTCGCGCAACCGGGGGGACAGGCCCCGTCGCGTGACGGAGACCCCCCTGTCCCACGGCCGGTGCCACTGCCACCAGCCGGCCCGGTGGGGACCCTCGCCGCGGCTCCGGGTGAGCGGCTCTGCGGGAAGGACCGGGCGTCGCCGATCGTGGTCCATTCACGGCCGGGGCACAAGGGGGTTCGTTACTGGCGGGTAACGGCCAGATAACCTGAGGGCGTCCCGCCCCTGTCGGGCCGCAACACAGGGTGTCACCATGGGCCACGACAGATCGGTGGAAGAGCGAACACACCGGACAGTTCACGGGGTTCGATTTACTGCGAGTAACAGCGGCCGCGATTGCCAAGATTTGGCAAAGCGCGGCCGCTGTTTATCTCCGTGTCAACAAATCACCGGCGATGTGCCGGTCTCGTGCCGGTCCTGCGGGGCTGCTAGAACAGCACCCGCGCGAGGGCCGTACGGGCGGAGGTGACGAGCGGGTTGTCCGGGCCGACCACTTCGAACATCTCCAGCAGCCGGACGCGCACCGCGTCGCGGTCGTCACCGAACGTCACCTTCACGGTGTCCACCAGCCGCCCGAAGGCGTCCGCCACGTGACCGCCGGCCAGATCCAGATCGGCCGCGGCGATCTGCGCCGCCGGGTCCTTCGGGTTCTCGGCCGCCGCGGCACGCACCGCCTGCGGGTTCATGTCCTTGACCCGGACGAACAGTTCGGTCTGGGCGAGGCCCAGCTTGGCGTCGCTGTTGGACGGATCGGCCGCCAGGACGCTCTTGTAGGCGCGCACCGCCCCGTCGAGGTCGTCGGCGTCCAGCGCCGCGATCGCCTCGTCGAGCAGCGCGTCGTACGGACCGGCCGGCTCCTCGGCCGCCACCTGTCCGGCGCCGCCGACGCCGGCGCCCTCGGCGCCGGGGTCCACCTCGACGCCGATGACGCCGAAGCGCTCCTCGGCGATCTGGACCAGCTGCGCCAGGACCCCGCGGACCTCGCCCTCGGACGGGAGGTCCTGGAACAGCGGCATCGCCTGGCCGGCGACCACGGCGAAGACCGCCGGGAGGGCCTGGATGCGGAACTCGCGGATCAGGTTCTGGTTGGCGGCCACGTCGAGCGCTGCCAGCGCGAGGCGGCCGTTCGCCTCGATCGTGAGCCGCTCCAGCAGCAGGCTCAGCTCCCGCCCCTGCTCGAAGCCCTCGGCGCGGAAGTCGAGGATGACCGGAACCTCGCCCGAGAGCGGTACGACGTGGCTCTCGAAGCGGGTCTCGTCGGTGTCGAAGACGAGCGCGGACGGCGGAACGGCCCCGGCGGGCGCGGGCGCACCGCCCTGAGCGGCCTTCCGGGCCGCCTCGGCGCGGGCCTGCTCGGCCTTGGCCTTGGCCTCACCGGCCGCCTTCACCGCGGCGAGGTCGACGACGCCGCTCATGGACATGTTTCTGGGCTGCATGCGTACATCCTCCCCCGAGTGCGCGCGCCGACGAAAAAGATCGGCCGAAACGAACCGATCGCGGTACCTGTGGTGCTTGTGGTGCTTGTTGGCGCCGGGTCCCCACCTGGCGCCGGTAGCTCTTCGCGTGGTTGCCGCTCTTACGCTACGAGTCGTAGCGTAACTCCCCCCGCCCTCCCGTGGGCCGTGATCTGAAGCACACGCACGGGGTACCGATCGGTTCTGCTACCGGCGGGTATGGTCTCGGCCATGCGCAACCCCAGCTCGGACACCTCCTGCCCGCGCGGCCGCACCGGACGCCCGCGCAGCGCCGCGGCGGACGCCGCGATCCTCGCCGCGACCCGGGACGCACTGGTGGAGCTGGGCTGGTCGAAGCTGACGATGGGGGACGTCTCGGCGCGGGCCGGGGTCGCGAAGACCACCCTGTACCGGCGCTGGTCGGGCAAGAGCGAGCTGGTCGTGGACGCCGTCGCGGAGCTCTTCGACTCCCTCGAACTCCCCGACCGGGGATCGCTCGAAGCCGACATCGAGTACGTGGTGCTCCAGTTCGCGGCGCTGCTGCGGCGCCCGGAGGCCCGTACCGCCCTCATGGCGGTGGTCGCCGAGTCCACCCGGGACGAGGCCCTCAGGGACCGGATCCGGTCGGCGATCGTGGACCGGCAGAAACGTCTCGTCGTACTGGGGCGCGAACGGGCGCAGGCCCGGGGCGAACTCCCCTACGAGGAGGACGACTCCCTCGCCTCCCCCACCACGGACCTGATCTTCGACGTGATCGCGGGCACGGTGGTCCACCGGGCGCTCGTGAGCTCCGAGCCGGTGGACGAGCTGTGGGTGGCCACCTTCACGGCCCTGCTCATGTACGGCCTCCAGGGTTCCGCCGCCGGCCCTTCCGGCCCCGTACCGATGGTGTGACCACGGCGGGCCGGCCGCCGTCCGACAGGGGCAGGAAGTCCTCGCACCAGGCCGGCGCCGAAGCGATCAGCGCCTCCGAGCGCGGATTGTGGCCCGGCCAGGGCCTCGGGCGCCCCGGCCAGTCGGCCCAGCGCAGGCTGTCGGCCTCCTCGGGCGGCAGCAGGCCGGAGGCGACCAGGGCCGCCCGGCCCGCTTCGAGCCCGGCGAGCCGGTAGCCGTACTCCGAGGAGTCCACCTCGTGGACCCGGGCGTCGGTGAGCAGCACCGAGGCCGCGACCCCGTCGAGGCCGCGCACGATGCCCGCCCGCACGCAGGAGGCGTACACCTCGGGCAGCCGGCGGTCCGCCGGCACGGCGTTCAGGACCTCCGTCAGCCCGTCCCGGCCGGGCGGCTCGAAGTCGGCGGCGATGTACGCGTACGGCCCGCAGCCGGTCTGCATGAGCACGCGGACGGTCACCCCGGGCACGGGGACGGGAAGGCGGCGGCCGGTCATGGCCGCCACCTTAGGGGTCGCGGGCGACGGGGCGTCAGAAGCCCGGCGGCTCCGTGTACGTGCCCCACTCGTCCCGCAGCAGGTTGCAGATCTCGCCCATCGTGGCCTCGGCGCGCACCGCGTCCAGCATCGCCGGGATCATGTTCGATCCGTCGCGGGCGGCGGCCAGCATGGCGTCCAGCGCCGACTTCACCTTCGCGTCGTCCCGGGCGGCCTTGCGCTCCGCGAGCTCGCGGACCTGGACCTTCTCCACCTCGTGGCTGACCCGCAGGATCTCCAGGTCCCCGGTGACCGAGCCGTGGTGCACGTTGACGCCCACGACCCGCTTGTCGCCCTTCTCCACCGAGCGCTGGTACTGGAAGGCCGACTCGGCGATCTCCCCGGTGAACCAGCCGTCCTCGATGCCCCGCAGGATGCCCGAGGTGATCGGGCCGATCGGGTGCTGCCCGTTCGGGTGGGCGCGCAGCCCGCGCTCCTTGATCTGCTCGAAGATCTTCTCGGCGTCGGCCTCGATGCGGTCGGTGAGCTGCTCGACGAACCAGGAGCCGCCCAGCGGGTCGGCCACGTTGGCCACGCCCGTCTCCTCCATCAGCACCTGCTGCGTGCGCAGGGCGATCTCGGCGGCCTGCTCGCTCGGCAGCGCGAGGGTCTCGTCGAGGGCGTTGGTGTGGAGGGAGTTCGTGCCGCCGAGGACGGCCGCGAGGGCCTCCACGGCGGTGCGCACGACGTTGTTGTAGGGCTGCTGGGCGGTGAGGGAGACCCCGGCCGTCTGGGTGTGGAAGCGCAGCCACATGGCCTTCTCGGACTTCGCCCCGTACACCTCCTTCATCCAGCGGGCCCAGATCCGGCGGGCGGCGCGGAACTTGGCGATCTCCTCGAAGAAGTCGAGGTGCGCGTCGAAGAAGAAGGAGAGCCCGGACGCGAAGTGGTCCACGTCCAGCCCGCGCGAGAGGCCGAGCTCCACGTACCCGAAGCCGTCGGCGAGGGTGTACGCGAGCTCCTGCGCGGCCGTGGCCCCGGCCTCGCGGATGTGGTAGCCGGAGACGGAGAGCGGCTTGTAGGCGGGGATGCCGTTCGCGCAGTACTCCATGAGGTCGCCGATGAGGCGCAGGTGCGGCTCGGGTTCGAAGAGCCACTCCTTCTGGGCGATGTACTCCTTGAAGATGTCGGTCTGCAGCGTCCCGTTGAGGACGGCCGGGTCGACGCCCTGCCGCTCGGCGGCCACCAGGTACATGCAGAAGGCCGGGACGGCCGGGCCGCTGATCGTCATGGAGGTGGTCACGTCGCCGAGCGGGATGTCCTTGAAGAGGACCTCCATGTCGGCGGCCGAGTCGATGGCCACCCCGCAGTGGCCGACCTCGCCGAGCGCGCGGGGGTCGTCGGAGTCGCGCCCCATCAGGGTGGGCATGTCGAAGGCGACGGAGAGCCCGCCGCCGCCGGCGGCCAGGATCATCTTGTAGCGCTCGTTGGTCTGCTCGGCGTTGCCGAACCCGGCGAACTGCCTGATGGTCCAGGTCCGCCCCCGGTAGCCGGTGGCGTGCAGGCCGCGGGTGTACGGGTACTCCCCCGGCCAGCCGATGCGCTCGAAGCCCTCGTACGAGTCGCCGGGCCGCGGGCCGTAGACGGGATCGACGGGGTCGCCGGAGAGCGTGGTGAAATCGGCCTCGCGCGTGCGGGCCTTGTCGTACCGGGCCTGCCAGCGACGGCGGCCTTCCTCAATGGCGTCAGCGTCCATGCCTCCGAATTTACTAGGACGTCCTAGTAAATGTCGATGGCAAACCCCCGGGGAGTCACCCCGGGGGTCGGTGGATCACCGCGGGTGGATCACCCGGGGTCAGACGCGGGCGGCCGCCGGATCGCCGGCGACCAGGGGCTCGACCTCGGCGCGGATCCCCCGCTCCACGAAGAACGCGGCGAGCGGGATGGTGCCGGAGACCAGGACCCAGAGGAGCTTGCCGAACGGCCACTTGGCCTTGGAGCCCAGGTCGAAGGCGAACACCAGGTAGATCATGAACAGCACACCGTGCGCCTGCGAGACCGCGAAGGTCAGGTCGGCGCCGGTGTCGAAGCCGTACTTCGCCACCATGCAGGCACAGAGGATGAGGAGCATGACCGCGGTCACGTAGGCCATGACGCGGTAGCGGGTCAGCACGCTTCGTTTCATGCCGTCGAGCCTAGCCGTCCGGTTTGCACGATCTTGACGGGGGCCGGGTTCGGGCGGCCGGCTACGGGTCCTGAGGCGCCGTACGTGACCAGGGCGCGCCGGCGGCGCCGGACTCGGGGCTCAGCCCCAGCTGGCGGAGCTGGTTGACGGCCGACATGGCGGTGAACAGCGTGTTCGCGTTGGCTCCGCCGACGCCCAGGTCCGCCATGGCCTGCCCGTAGCGGGCGGCGAACCCGCCCGGGTCGACCCGGGCGCCCTCCCCGACCAGCGCGAACGCCGCCTCCCCCAGTGCGGCGGCCTGTTCCAGCAGGCCCTCCAGGTGCGCCACCGCTTCGGCTCCGCGGCGCACGGCGAAGGTGTGCCCGTCGGTGAGGAACTCCACCGCCCCCGCCTCGCAGAGGACGGCCGCGGAGCCCAGCACCGTCTGGATCTTGAGCTGGTCGGCGTCGGCCATGGCGCCGCAGGGCCCGTTGTCCTCGTCGGACAGGTGCAGCACCCCGGAGTCCCGCAGGTGCACGATCACGTGCCCGGCGCAGTGCCCCTGGCTGCGCAGCACGCGGACCGCGCCGTCGGCGAAGGTCCAGCCGACGAACCGGAGCGGGCCGATCCTGATCCGCTCCGGCGGCCGTTCCTCGTAGGTCCGGGTCGTCTCGCCGAAGGGCCGCATCGGCTGGAAGAGCGAGACCACCCGGGCCGCGGTTCCTGCGGGGTCGGTCAGGCCCGCGGGCCCCGCGACGCCGTCGAAGGCCCGCACCCAGTAGCCCACCGGGTCCCGCATCTGGGCCACGTCGGGGGCGGGGACGCAGTGCTCCGCCGGTACGCCCAGACCGTCGGCCAGGTCGTTGTTGCCGACGTGGTCGAGGTGGCCGTGCGTGGTCAGCACCAGCGCCCGGGACCAGGGCCCGACCCGGCCGGCCGCCTCCAGCAGCGCCGTGCGGAAGGCCTCCGTGACCCCCGTGTCGACGAGCACCAGGGTGTCGCCGGCCCGGTGCACCAGGGCGTTGGCCACGTCCGGCTGTCCGCGGCCGAGGTCCAGTTCCTGCCCGAGGACCAGTACGGTCCGGTCGTCGATCTCGATCAGGTCACCGAGTGCGGTCATCGGCCCTCCGCGGTCCCGTCCGGGTCCACCCCTGCCGAGCGTACGCCGCCGCCGCGGGCGCCGCCCCCGCGGGCGCCGCGGCCCGGATCAGGCGGCGGTCAGCGCTCCTCGAAGTCGGCCGCGGCCACCCGGAGCGGGCGCAGCAGCGCGAAGATCTCCCCGCACTCCTCGGCGTCGTAGGCGCCCAGCCCGAAGTCGATCGCCATCAGCGCCTTCGTGGCCGCCTCGACCACCTCGCGGCCCTTGTCCGTGACCGACGCGAGCGTGCCGCGCCCGTCGTTGGGGTTGGGGCGGCGGGCGACGAGCCCCGACTTCACGAGCCGGTCCACGGTGTTCGTCACCGACGTCGGATGCACCATCAGCCGCTCGCCGATCTTCGACATCGGCAGTTCCCCGGCCTTGGAGAAGGTCAGCAGCACCAGCGCCTCGTAGCGCGCGAAGGTCAGGCCGTACGGCTTGACGACCGCGTCGACCTCGCCGAGCAGGATCTGGTGCGCCCTCATGATCGAGGTGATCGCGGCCATCGAGGGCACGGGACCCCAGCGCTGCTGCCAGAGCTCGTCGGCGCGGGCGATCGGGTCGAAGGGAAGGCTGAGCGGTTTCGGCACGCACCAGACCCTACCGGGCGGTCATTTGGCTGCGGGAACCGTCTCACTCCTCGGCCCGGCAGGCCCCGGAGCCGTCCGGCGCACCTCGGCCAGCAGCACCAGGACGACCCCGGTGCCGAGCACCGCCGCCGACGCGACGACCACGTGGACGGGCAGGAACTCCGCCGCGACCCCGGCGAGCGCCATGCCGACGCCCTGAAGGGTCATCAGCCCGGTGCTGAGCAGGGTCATCGCCCGGCCGCGCAGCTCCTCCGGTACCGCCTCGACGTACCACTGGTCGAGGCCGAGAGTGTACGCGTGGGCCAGCCCGGCCAGCACCAGCGCGCCCCACAGGAGCGGCAGGCCGGGCCGGACGGCGTACGCGAGCAGCGGCAGCAGCGAGACGGCCGCGAGCCGGGCCGTGATCCGCGAACGCGTTCGGGCGGTGAGCGCCGAGCCCGCCCACACCTCCCCGGCGATGGCCCCGACGGGCATCGCGCACATCAGCAGCCCGAGCCCGGCGGTGGAGGCGCCGAGGCCGGTGGCGTACGGGGTCAGCAGCGCCTCGGGCACGACCACGAAGAGCGGCGGCAGCCAGGACAGCAGGGTGAGGGCCCGCAGCCGGCGGTGTCCCAGCACGGCGCGCAGCCCGGCGACCGGGGAAACCCGGTCCGGCGTCCGCCCGCTGCCCGCACTGCGGGCGGGCCGGGCGCGGGTGCCCAGGCGCAGCAGGGCCGCGGAACCGAGGAACCCGGCGGCCGTGAGCAGGATGGCCCCGCGCGGGGCCAGCACGGTGAGCAGCAGGCCGCCGAGCCCGAAGCCGATGAGCTGGGCGCTCTGCGCCACCATGCGCAGCAGCGAGCGGCCCAGGACGTACGCGTCGCCGGCGCCGAGGACGTCGGCGAGGGAGGCGCTGCGGGTGCCCTGGAACAGCGGCGCGACGAAGGCCATCGCGCAGCGCAGTACGAGGAGCAGCGCCACCGGGGTACCGGGCGCGGCCATGGCCGCCGCGCAGGCCGCGCAGACGAGGTCGCAGCCGACGAGCACCCGGCGGGCGGGCAGCCGGTCGGCCAGCGGCGCGAGGAGGGTGCCGCCGAGGGCGTACGGGAGGAACCCGAGGGCGAAGGTGAGCGCGCTCAGCAGCGGAGACCCGGTGGCCCGGTAGACGAGGACGGTGAGAGCGATCTCGGCGATGACGACACCGAGCACGGACAACAGATGCGCGGCGAACACGGGCCGAAACTCCCGAACCCGAAACACCCCCCGATACCCGGACCCACCCCCTCCCGACACGGAACCCTGCCCGGAGCCGGCCGCCCCGGGCACGGCCCCCTCCCGGGAAACGCCCGCCCCGGGCACGGGACCCTCCTGGGAGACGCCCGTTCCTTGCACGGAGCCCTGACCGGTCGCGACGGTCCCCGGCACGGAGTCCTGACCGGAAGCGACGGTCCCCGGCACGGGCCCCTGCCCAGAGCCGACCGTCCCCGGCACGAGGACCTCCTGGGAGACGCCCGTTCCGGGCGCGAGGCCCTGCCCGGAGCCGACGGGTCCCGGCACGGAGCCCTGCCCGAGGACGGCGGCTTCCGGGGTGGGCGGGTCTGTGGTGGTCATACGGAGGAGCTTGCTGGCGCCTAGGCTGGCCCTCCAGAGATTCGTCCCCATCCGAATCACCGGCCCTCCGTCGCAACGCATCCAGCGCCTGCGGCAGGGCCCGGCCCACTCCGAGGGCGTCCGCCCGGGCGACCGTCCACTGGGGGGCGCGGTCCCTCAGGGGGCCGTCCCCCGGGCTCTCCGTCGCAACGCAGCCAGCACCTGTGGCAGGGCCCGGCCCACTCCGGAGGCCGTCCCCCGGGGCGACCATCCCCCAGGGCGGCCATCCGCCGGGGGCGGTCCCTCGGGGGCCGTCCGCCGGGGCCGTCCGCCGGAGGGCCGCTCCTCGGGCGGTGTCCGCCCGGAGAGGCGGTCCCTTGGGGCGGTCCGCCCAGGGGCCCTCCCTCGGGGGCCCGCGGGGCCCGTCCGCACCCAGGCGGGCCGTCCGCCGGGGGCCCTCGGGGGCGTCACCGGAAGGGCCGTCCCCGAGGGCGGTCCCCCGGGGGGGCTCCCCTGAGGGGCCGGCCGCCCGGGCGCGGGCCGTCTCGACCGACCCGTTCCACCCCCGGAGGGACCCGTGCCGTTCCACTTCCGCTTCGGCGCCGCCGACCTGCTGCGCTGCCGGTTCTCGATCTCGCCCCGCTGGGAGACCCAGGAGGCCGTACGGGTCCTGCTGGACCGGCGCCGCCACGCGTACCACCTGCCCTGGCTCCGCGGGATCCGCGCAGCGGCCGCCGGGCTGGACCTGCGGCCGCTGTGGCTGCTGATGCCGCGCGCGGGACACAATCCGGACTTCCTCAGCCCGCCGCCGACGGGCCCGTCGGTCACCTTCGAGGAGGAGCTCGCCCGGGTCCGGGCCGCCGATCCGCAGGAGGCCCGGGAGGACCTGCGGCGCTCCCTGGTCTGCACCCCGGGCGCACTGGAGAGCGCGGTCGGGCAGCGGATGCTGGCGGACCCGGAGCGGGCGGTCCAGGAGCTGGCCGACCTCTACGAGCAGGCCTGGCGGACCCTGGTCGCCCCCCACTGGCCCCGGCTGCGCGCCCTGCTGGAGGCGGACGTCCTGTTCCACTCCCGGCGGCTGGCCGCGGGCGGGCTGGAGGCCCTCTTCGACGGCCTCCACCCGGATCTGAGCTGGTCGGGGAAGACCCTCAGCATCGCCCGCCGGGGCCACCACGACCGCTCCCTCGACGGCCAGGGCCTCCTCCTCATGCCGAGCGCCTTCGTCTGGCCGGAGGTGGTGGGCGGCTACGACCCGCCGTGGCAGCCCACCCTGGTGTACCCGGCCCGCGGCATCGGCGCCCTGTGGACGGCCCCGGCCGGCCCGGCCCCGCAGGCCCTGGCACGGCTCCTCGGCCGCGCCCGCGCCGACGTCCTGTGCGCCCTGACCGAACCGGCCTCGACCACCGCCCTGGCCCACCGCCTCTCCCTGGCCCCCTCGACCGTGTCCGCCCACCTCAAGACCCTCCACCAGGCGGGCCTCCTCATCCCCTCCCGCCACGGCCACCAGATCCTCTACGAACGCACCCCCCTGGCCATCGCCCTGACCGGAGGCTCGGAACCCACCCCGCCGGAGTGATCCGCCCCCACAGGGGCAAACCCAGCCCCGCCGGCGTCTGAGGCGCCGGCGCCGGGGGCGGGGCCCCGAGGGGTCCGGGCGGAGCACGGGGAACGGGGGAAGGGCGGGTCGGGGACGGCCCCGCGCAGCGGACCGTCCGCCCCCACCCGGCCGCACTCGGCGGTGTCGCGCTCCGCCCCGACTGCCCGTTATGTCACGATGACCCGGCCCGCAGCCGCCGCCCGCCCCTTCGCCCCGAGGAAGCCGGATGCCAGCCCCCCGCAGCCGCCCCCGCCCCCACCCCCTCCTCACCGCGGCCCTCGCCCTGACGGCGGCAGCCGCCTGCACGCCCGCCCCCACCGCCCAGCCGGAATCCGCACCGCCCCACCACCCGGCCGGGGTCGGCCTGGTCGACGAGTCCCCGTTCTGGGTGGATCCGCAGAGCGACGCCGCCCGCCAGGTCGCCGCCTGGGAGGCGCAGGGCCGCAACAGCGACGCCCAGGTGCTGCGCCGCATCGCGGACCGGCCGATGGCCCTGTGGGGCCCGGCCGGCGACCCCGGCCCGGAGATCCGCCGGGCCAGGGCGAGCGCCCGTGCGGCCGGCCGCACGCTGGTCCTCGTTGCGTACAACATCCCGTACCGGGACTGCGGGCAGCACTCGGCGGGCGGCGCCCGGGACGCCGCCGCGTACCGGAGCTGGATCGGCGCCTTCGCCGACAACATCGCCGATGCGAAGGCCCTGGTCGTCCTGGAGCCGGACGCGGTCCCGCACCTCGTGGACGGCTGCACCGAGGCCGGCCACCGCGACGAGCGGCTGCAGCTGCTCTCCGAGGCCGTCGACCGGCTCAAGCGCAACAAGAACACCAAGGTCTACCTGGACGCCGGGAACCCGGCGTGGATCCCGGACCCGAAGAAGCTGGTCGGTCCCCTCTACAAGGCGGGTCTGGACCACGCCGACGGCTTCTCCCTCAACGTCTCCAACTTCCAGCCCAGCCCGGCCGGCCGCGAGTACGGCGCCGCCCTCTCCAAGGCCACCAAGGGCAAGCACTTCGTCATCGACACCAGCCGCAACGGCGACGGCCCGCTCCAGGGCGACCGCAGCCAGGCCTGGTGCAACCCGCCGGGCCGGGCGCTGGGCACGCCGCCGACGGACGGGACGGGCGACCCGCTCGTGGACGCGTACCTCTGGGTCAAGCGGCCGGGCGAATCGGACGGCACCTGCCGCGGCGGCCCGCCGGCCGGGAAGTGGTGGCCGGACTACGCCCTGGGCCTGGCCCGCCGCGCCACCGACTAGCGCGGCCCGGCCCGGCGCCACCCGACCCCGGCCCTACTCGCTCAGCCAGCCGTCCCGCGAGGCCGCCGACGGCGGCTCCGCGGCCGCCTCCGGAGCCGGCCGCACCCGGATCCACTTCGCCACCGACGGGGTCCCGTCCGCGCCGGTCACGAACAGCATGTACCAGCCGGGCGGCACCAGCGTCGGGTCCGCCGGCACGGTGACCGTCACCGTGCCGGCGGTCTTCTCCAGCCCGAGCTCGATCGAGCGCTGCTCCACGTCGGTGGTGTGCGTGACCGCGCTCGGCCGCATCAGCCGGGCCCGCTGGATCCGCTCCGCCTGGGGTGCCCGGAAGGTGGCGCGGCCCCCGGGCCCGACCTCCTCGGGCCCCTCGCCCAGGACCGGCCGCAGCGCCGGGTCCCGGTGCAGGTACGGCGGGCTGTACACCTCCAGCCGGTGTTCGAACCTGCCCAGCCTGGTGTTGTCCTTGTCCGCGAAGAGCGGGTCGGAGCCGAAGGTCGCCACCCGCCCGTCGGGCAGCAGCAGCGCCTCGGAGTGGTAGTTGCGCCCGACCTTCGGGGCCGCGGCGGCGACGAAGGTGTCGGTGCGCGGGTAGTAGAACTGCGCCTTGCGGATGTCGCTGGCGCCCCGGCCGCGGTAGTCGGCGGAGCCTCCCGTGGTGAAGACGGAGTCGTCGGGCAGCAGCACGCTGCTGAGGTAGCGGACCCCTTGCGGGAGCCGGGCCGTCGACCGGAAGACCGGCACCTCCGCCTTGAGGTCCACGACCGCCGTGCGGTCCGTGGACAGCCTGGACTCGCCGACTCCGCCGCCGCCGAGCACCATCACCTTCTGGTCCTGGGCCGGGGGGAGCAGCACGGACGAGGAGGTCTCCAGCTGGTCGGGGTCGGCGAGTCCGCCGACCTTGCGGTACTGGTTCGTCGCCAGGTCCCACACGCCCGGCTCGCGGCCCTTGCTCTTGGGCCCGTAGCCCGCGTTGGAGCCGGTGTAGAGGAGTTTGCCGCCCTGGGTGAGGAAGAGGGCGGGGTAGGTGGGGAAGTAGCGGAAGGGCCCCTTGGACCACTTCTTGGTCTTCGGGTCGTAGTACTCGTTGTCGCCGGGTACGACGTCGCCCACGTCGTTGAGCCCGGACACGGCCAGCACCCGCCCGTCCTGGAGGCCCACCAGGGTCGGGTACCAGCGGGCGTCCCTCATCGGGTCGACCGGTACGTACTTCTCCGCCACGGGGTCGAACTCGTAGGCGGACCTGATGCCCTGGAAGTCCTGCTTGCCGGCGCTGAGCCGCTCCGCGAGCCCGTAGACGTCGGCGGCGTCCTTGCCGGTGAGCCCGGCCACGGTGTACTGGGCGGCCTGGGTCGTCAGCCCCGCGGCGCCCTCCCGGACCGCTTCCACGAAGACGCGGGCCTCGGCCGCGACCACCTCGGTCTTCCACGGCATCATCTGCCCGCCGCGCCCGTAGGCGATCTCGAACCGCCGGGTGGCCTTGGGGACGGTGACGGGGAACTTCGACACGTACTCGACTCCGGAGGGGGACCGGAAGACGGTGCCCTTCGGCAGGCTGACCGCCTTGTCGGGGCTCTCGTTCTTGACCCGCATGCCGCCGCCGGCCCGGGTGACCTTCCCGCCGAGCACCTCGTAGCGCGCGGTCCCGCCGGCCACCAGGAGCTGCCCGTCGGGGAGTTGGGCGTGGCCCGAGCAGAAGAAGTCCTCCGGGGTCGGGATCTTCTTGAAGCTGTCGTCCTTCGGGTCCCACAGGACGGTGGAGAAGGTGCCCTTGTCGAAGTTGCGCTGGTCGTTGCCGGAGCCGGCGATCAGCAGCACCTTGCCGGTGCGCAGCAGCGCCGCGTGCATGGCGTTGATCCGGTACTCCTCGGGGAGCCCGACGAGCCCCCAGGAGCCGTACTGGAGGCGGTAGCCGGCCCTGCCGATCTTGTACGCGTGGTAGCGGTCCCCGGCGAAGGAGAGCGCGGCGGGCGCGTTGAGCGCGAGCAGCAGGGCGACGGCTGCGGCGCCCAGGGCCGTCTTCTTGAACTGCTTCGAAGGCCGGTACGGCATGGTTCAGTTCCCTCCCGCCGTCTGTGCGAGCGCCTGCTCCGGCTCCCCACCCGGTTCGGGGCCGCCGCCGGGCGCGGTCCGGGCCGTCCGGGCGCGCAGCTCCGTCAGCGCCCAGACGGCCGGCGGGGCGAGGGTGACGGCCAGGGCGAGCACCGCCCAGACGCGCATGGCCGCGTGGGTGTGCTCGTAGCGCACGGAGGCGGCGAGGGAGACGAGGAGGACGGCGGCCCAGAAGAGGTGGATGCGGAAGGTGGCGAGCCGGTCGGGGCTGGCGCCGCCGCCCTTGGGGGTGACGACGAAGCGGCCCCGGGTGCGCAGCGCCGCCGAGCCGAGCGACCTCAGGTAGACCGGCGCGCAGACGGCCGACATGGCCATGCCGGCGAGCCCGCCGGAGCCCTCCGGCTCGTGGGGGGAGACGTTGTGGCGGCGGTTCCACAGGTACAGCCCGACCTGGAGGGCGGCGGCGTCGGTGTACAGCATCAGCCAGACCTCGGAGGAGACCTGGGTGCCGGAGGCCCCGAACCACAGGAACAGCACGCAGCTGAGGACGCCGAGGAGCCAGTTGACGGCGGTCATGGGGTAGTAGACGAGCATCAGGGTGTAGTTGAGCCAGCGGCCCGGGGGCATCCGGAAGCAGCCGCGCCAGTACTGCCGCAGGAGGGTTTCGTACGTCCCCCTCGACCAGCGCAGCTGCTGCGTGAACAGGTCGGTCCAGGTGCTCGGCCCCTCCCCCACGGCGAGCACGTCGGGGGTGTACACGGACCGCCAGAACCGCCCCGTGCCCGGGTTCCTGCTCCGGTGCAGCTCGAAGCCGGTGGCCATGTCCTCGGTGAGGGAGTCGTGGAGCCCGCCGACCTGCCGCAGCGCGCTGATCCGGACGGCGTTGTTGGTGCCGACGAACATGGGGGCGCCGTAGCGGTTTCCCGCGCGCTGGATCAGCGCGTGGAAGAGGTACTGCTGCGACTCGGCGGCCTTGGTGACCGGGGAGGTGTAGTTGCCGTAGACCTGCGGGCCGACGACGAAGGCGACGTCGGGGTCGCGGAAGAAGCCGAGCATCCGCTCCAGGTACTGCGGGAGCGGCACGTGGTCGGTGTCCACGGAGGCGAGGTAGTCGTAGTCCGCGCCGTGCCGGGCGAGCCAGGAGTTGTAGTTGCCGTGCTTGGTCCTCGCCCGGTGGGCGCCCGCGGCGGTGTTCCACTCGGGGACGCCCTTGCGGGTGAAGTGGCGCACGCCGAGCGCGGCGCACAGCTCCCTGGCCGCGGGGTCGTCGCCCTCGTCGAGGAGCCAGACGTCGAGCGGCCCGTCGTGCCGGACGGCCACGGCCCCGCGCAGGGTGGCGGCCGCCATGGAGAGCGGTTCCTTGCCCGGGACGTAGGTGGTGAGGAAGGCGACGCGGGTGCCGGGCTCGGCGGGGACGGGGACGGGGTCCCGGGCGGCCATCGTGGCGTGGGCGATCGAGACCACGTTGACCACCATGAAGAGCATGATCAGGGCGACGGATCCGAGCATCACGGCGTCGAGCCGGACGAGCCAGCCCGCGGCGCCCTCCCGGACGGTGTGGTGCGTGGGCCAGACGAGGTAGAGCAGCAGCCCGGCGGCGGCGACGGGGGCGAGCGTCATGAGCGCGAGGGCCCGTATTCGGGTCCGGAGGTCCTCGCGCGCGAGGAGGGAGCGGTACCTCACGCGGTAGGCGACGGCGGGATCCGGCTCTTCACAGGGGCCGGCCAGCCGGCTGTGGGTCTCGTAGTCGAAGGTCTCCTGCCGCACGGTTCCTCCAGCGCTCGAAACCGAGGTACGTATCCCCACGAAAGGGGAGATACCTCAGGCTGTCGAACGGGATGCACCCGACCGGGCGGTTCTGCTGCGCGCCCTCCCTCACGGACCCGAACGGGTCAGCGGCCCGGCTGCGGCGACGGGGAGCCGGCCTGCCGGCCGCCGATCAGGATGCCGCGTCCGGCGTAAAACCGGTCCAGGTCGGCCCAGGGGACGCGCGCGTACTGCTGGGAGCCGTCGGGGAAGCCGGAGGGATTGTGCACCAGGACGGCCTCGTCGGTGGCCCCGACGGCGAGCACCAGGTGCCCGCCCCGGGCCTCCACCTCGGGGGCCAGGCCACGGATCGACCAGTGCACCGACAGCATCGCCAGACCGCCCGCGGCGAGCGTGTCCCGCACGGCCCGGTGGTCCAGTACGGGCACCGAGCGGGCGTCCAGGCCCCAGCGGGCGTTCACGTACTCGGCGAACGGCCGGTAGATCAGCCCCTGTACGGCGTCCCCGTCCCGTACGTACGCCCCGGCCGCGCAGAGCTCCTTCACCAGCTCCACGGACGGCGGCACCGGGAGCCCCAGGCTCCCCAGCACCATCCGCAGGCAGGCCACTCCGCACATGCGGGGCGCCCAGAAGGCGTACTCCCCGGGCGACTCCGCACCGGACCCGGCCCACAGCGGATCCCGCGCCGCGTCCGCCCCCGAGACGAACCCGGGCACCAGCGCGGCGGACTCCCACTGGGAGTAGTACGGGACGGCGTGCTTGATCATGGCGGTGCTCATACGCCCGAAGTCTGCCAGGGCCGGCCACGGCGGGACGTGTGAGCCGACGGGTCCCGCGGGACGCGTGAGCCGACCGGTCCCGCGGTTCGGTCAGCCCCCGGCGAGGTGGCGTTCGACCGTTTCCATCTTCGACGTCATGCCGTCCGTGACGCCGGGGCGGATGTCGGCCTTGAGGATGAAGGAGACCCGGGGGGCGCGCGCCTCCACGGCGGCCACCGCGCGCTTGACCACGTCCATCACCTCGTCCCACTCGCCCTCGATGGTGGTGAACATGGCGTCCGTGTGGTTGGGCAGCCCCGAGGCGCGCACGACGCGGACCGCGTCGGCCACGTACTCGCCGACCTCTTCGCCGACGCCCAGCGGGGTCACCGAGAACGCGATCATCATGCGCGGGCCGCCTCACGGGCGCGGGCGGCGAGCACGCCGGCCGACTCGTCCCGCTTGAGCACGCGGTCGCCGTAGAGCCCGCCGAAGGGGATGAGCGACAGCAGGAAGAACAGGGCGACCTTCTTCAGGGGCCACTTCGCCTTGAACCACACGTCCAGCAGGAACACGCCGTAGATGACGAACAGGATCCCGTGGAGGACGCCGAGCGGCATCATCAGGTAGTCGATGTCCGAGATCCGGCTCAGCACCGAGCCGAAGATCAGCAGCGCCGGGAACGAGAGCGCCTCCGGTACGGAGATGAGGCGCAGCCGGTGCAGGGCGGAAGCGGTCTTGATGTCCACGTGGAACCTTCGGGGTGGATGCCGGGGGTCCGTCCCAGTGTCTCAGCCGCCCCGGGCGATCTTGGCGGGGGGCCCGGCTCCGGCCGGACCGGGGCGGACCGTGCCGAACCGTGACGGATATCGGCCAACGGGCCCTGTTCGGTGCCGCCCGCTGCCGATAACGTCTTCCCGTGGCTCAGTTCCGACTCCAAGGCAGCAAGGTGCTCGCCGTCGACCTGACCGGGGACGCCGTGAAAGCGAAGAACGGCTCCATGGTCGCGTACGACGGCCAGATGGCCTTCAAGAAGATGACCGGCGGCGGCGAAGGCCTCCGCGGAATGGTGACCCGGCGGCTCACCGGCGAGCAGATGACCGTGATGGAAGTGCAGGGGCACGGCACCTGCTTCTTCGCCGACCGGGCGAGCGAGATCAATCTGGTCAACCTGCGCGGCGAGAAGCTGTACGTCGAGTCCAGCAACCTGCTGTGCACCGACGCCGGCCTGCGCACCGGCACCACCTTCACCGGCCTGCGGGGTGCGAGCACGGGCAACGGCCTGTTCACCACCACCGTCGAGGGCAGCGGCCAGGCGGCGATCATGTCCGACGGCCCGGCGGTGGTGCTGCGCGTCAGCTCCCAGTACCCGCTCTCCGTCGACCCGGGCGCGTACATCGCGCACACCGGGAACCTCCAGCAGTCCTTCCAGTCCGGTGTGAACTTCCGCACGCTGATAGGCGAGGGCTCCGGCGAGGCGTTCCAGATCCGCTTCGAGGGCGAGGGCCTGGTGTACGTGCAGCCCAGCGAGCGCAACACCATCGGGGGCGACGTCTGATGCCGTTCCGCGAGATCAACTCGAAGATGGTCGAGGCCCAGGTCGTACCGGGGCAGAAGATGTACAGCCAGCGCGGCGCGATGCTCGCCTACCGGGGCGAGGTCTCCTTCACCCCGAGCCTGACCGGCGGCCAGGGCGGCGTGATGGGCATGATCGGACGCCGCGTGGCGAACGAGCAGACCCCGCTGATGGAGGTCGAGGGCAGCGGCACCGTGATGTTCGGCCACGGCGGCCACCACATCCAGGTGATCAGCCTCACCGGCGAGACGCTCTACGTGGAGGCCGACCGGCTGCTCGCCTTCGACGGCACCCTGCAGCAGGGCACGATGTTCATGGGCGCGCAGGGCGGGGTCATGGGCATGGTGCGCGGCCAGGTGACGGGCCAGGGCCTGTTCACCACCACGCTCAAGGGCCACGGCTCGGTGGCCGTGATGGCCCACGGCGGGGTCATCGAGCTGCCGATCCACCCGAACCGCCCGGTCCACGTGGACCCGCAGGCGTACGTCGCCCACCACGGCGAGGTCCGCAACAAGCTGTCCACGGCGCTCGGCTGGCGGGACATGGTCGGACGCGGCTCGGGCGAGGCGTTCCAGCTGGAACTGTCCGGCCAGGGCGCGGTGTACGTACAGGCCTCGGAGGAAAAACTGTGAACTTTGGTCCCGTGACCGGCGGACCGGGAGGTCCGACCGTCTTCGACCCGTACACCCTGCCGTCCGACGACAACGTCAACGCCTACACCTTCTGCGTGGAGCTCAAGGGGAGCCAGTGGTTCCTGCAGAAGGGCAAGATGATCGCCTACTACGGGCGCATCGAGTTCAACGGCATCGGCCACGGCCGCTTCGACCGGCTGCTGCGCACCAGCTTCCACTCGCCGCTGCACGCGAGCGACTGGGTGGTGGCCGAGGGCCAGGGCAAGATGCTGCTGGCCGACCGGGCCTTCGACGTGAACTCGTACGACCTGGACAATGGCAACCTGACCATCCGGTCGGGCAACCTGCTCGCCTACCAGCCCTCGCTCGCGCTGAAGCAGTCGATCGTCCCGGGCTTCCTCACGCTGATCGGGACCGGGAAGTTCGTGGCCGCCTCCAGCGGTCCGGTGGTGTTCATGGAGCCGCCGCTGCGGGTGGATCCGCAGGCGCTGGTGGGGTGGGCGGACTGCCCCTCCCCCTGCCACCACTACGACCACGGGTACATGTCGGGCGTGATCGGCGGGCTGCGCTCGCTGACGGGCATCGGGGGCTCCTCGGGCGAGGAGCACCAGTTCGAGTTCGTGGGTGCCGGTACGGTGCTTCTCCAGTCCTCGGAGATGCTGATGCCGGAGCAGGCGATCGGGGCCGTGGGCGCCGGGGCGGCCACGGGCCAGGCGCAGGGCGTTCCCGGCCAGGGACAGGGTCCGCTGGGGCAGCTCGGCGTACCGCGGATGCCGGGGCAGCTGGGTGATCTCCAGCGGCGCTTCGGGCTGTAGGCACCCCTGTGTCTCGCAGTATTTTTGTACGTAATTCAACTTCTTAGGTAGAGTTCTTTCATGGAGACCATCGAGACCGAGGCGGCCACCCCCTGGCTGAGCGACGCCGAGCAGTGCGCCTGGCGCACCCACCTGGACGTCAGCAGACTGCTGTCCCACCAGCTGGAAAAGGACCTCCAGCCGTTCGGGCTCACCAACAACGACTACGAGATCCTCGTGAACCTCTCCGAATCCGAGGAACACCGGATGCGGATGAGCGATCTCGCGACGTCGACCCTGCAGTCCAAGAGCCGGCTCTCCCACCAGATCACCCGCATGGAATCGGCGGGCCTCGTCCGCCGCGTCAACTGCGAGTCCGACCGCCGCGGTCTCTACGCCGTCCTCACGCCCGAGGGCATGGAGACGATGCGCAAGGTCGCCCCGCACCACGTGGCGTCCGTCCGCCGGCACTTCATCGACCTGCTCCCGCCGGAGGCCCTCGCGGCACTGCGCTCCGCGCTCTCCCCGGTCGCCGACCACCTGCGCGCGGGGCGCGGCAAGGCCTGACGCCCGGGCCGCTCCCCGAGCGGCGCCCCTCTGCCGCAGGCCGGAGAATGGGCGGTAACGCTCGCTCGCCGGCCGCCGCCGAGCAACCGTAAGCGCCATGGCCGGCCTGAGGAGGTCACGCCATGAAGCGCACCCTGTACGTCTCGTCGGCCGCGGCCGCCGCCGTCCTGCTGGTCGCGGGGCCGGTGGCGGCCGCCGCCGCATCCACGACCGCAGCGGCCGGCGGCAGCGTCGGCGCACCCCTGCGCGCCGCAGTCGATGCCGAGGGGGCCGCCGCGGCGGCCCTCAAGAGCCACCCCGGGGTCATCGAGTCCCTCGACAAGGACGGCTCCGTCTGGCACGTGAACGTGATCGGCAAGGACGGCAGCAACACGGAGCTGCTCGTCACCGCGGCCACGGGAGCGGTGACCGTCGAGAACACGGACCGGAACGACGACGGGAACGGCAACGAGGACGCCGCCCTGGTCGCCGCGAAGGTCACCGCCCAGCAGGCCGTGAAGGCCGCCGTCGCCGCCCATCCCGGCCAGGTCTGGTCGGTGCAGTGGGACGACGATGACGACAACAACACGACCTACTGGGACGTGGAGGTCAAGTCCGGGGGCACCACGACGAACGTCCACGTGGACCCCACGTCCGGCAAGGCCACCGTCTCCCACTCGGACCACGGCAACGACGAGAACGAGAACGACGACGGGAACGACAACGGCTAGGACCCGTCCCGGCCCCGCACGCACGGAAGCCGCACCCCGTGGACGGGGTGCGGCTTCCGTGTGTGGTCGGTCCGTGCTCACGGTCAGGCGTTGGGACGCTTTCCGTGGTTGGCCTTCTTCTTCTTGCGGGCTCGCTTCTTGTTGCCGCGCTTCGCCATGAAACCTCCCTGCGTGTGGGGCATTCCGGGCGTTCGCCAGTCTATGACCGGGCCGCGGGCCCCGCATCCGGTTCCGCCGGTTACACCGCTTCCGCCGCCTCCGTGAGCGTCGCGAGGAGCGCGTCCGAGGCCGCGTACGGATCCAGCTCGCCCGCCGCCACCCGCCCGGCCAGCGCATCCAGCCGGGCGTCGCCGTGCAGGTCGGCCAGCCGGGCCCGCAGGGCGGTGATCGCGATCGTTTCCACCTCGCGCGCGGCCCTGGCCGTACGCCGCTGCGCCAGCACCCCGTGCTCGTCCGTCCACGCCCGGTGCTTCTCCAGCGCCTCGACCAGCTCGTCGATGCCCGTACCGCGCGCCGCGACCGTCTTCACGATCGGCGGCCGCCAGTCGCCCTTGCCCCGGGACTCCCCCAGGCTCAGCATGTGGTTCAGCTCCCGGGCGGTGGCGTCCGCGCCGTCCCGGTCGGCCTTGTTCACCACGTAGACGTCGCCGATCTCCAGGATGCCCGCCTTCGCGGCCTGGATGCCGTCGCCCATCCCGGGGGCCAGCAGCACCACGGAGGTGTCCGCCTGCGCCGCGATCTCCACCTCCGACTGCCCGACCCCGACGGTCTCGACCAGGATCACCTCGCAGCCGGCCGCGTCCAGCACCCGGATCGCCTGCGGGGCCGCCCAGGCGAGGCCGCCCAGGTGGCCGCGGGTGGCCATGGAGCGGATGTAGACCCCCGGGTCGGAGGCGTGGTCCGACATCCGCACCCGGTCGCCGAGCAGCGCGCCCCCGCTGAACGGGGAGGACGGGTCGACGGCCAGGACGCCGACCCGCTTGCCGGCCTGCCGGTAGGCGGAGACCAGCGCCGAGGTGGTGGTGGACTTGCCGACGCCCGGGGAGCCGGTGAGGCCCACCACGTACGCGTTGCCCGTGAGCGGCGCCAGCGCCGCCATCACCTCGCGCAGCTGCGGGGACGCCCCCTCGACCAGCGAGATCAGCCGGGCGACCGCTCGCGGCCTGCCCTCGCGGGCCTGGGCCACCAGCTGGGGGACGTCCACCGCCGTCATACGTGCTGCGCTCCTCGGTTCTCTTACGGGTTACGAGTACGGGTACGGGCGGCCCGGCAGGCCGCCCCTCCCCTACGGGACGCGGACGATCAGGGCGTCGCCCTGGCCGCCGCCACCGCACAGGGCGGCCGCGCCGACCCCGCCGCCGCGGCGCTTGAGCTCCAGCGCCAGGTGCAGCACCACACGGGCGCCGGACATGCCGATCGGGTGACCCAGGGCGATGGCGCCGCCGTTGACGTTCACCTTTTCCGGGGTCACGCCGAGGTCCTTCATTGACTGCACGGCGACCGCCGCGAAGGCCTCGTTGATCTCGATGAGGTCGAGGTCCTCGACGCCGAGGCCCTCCTTCTTCAGGGCGTGCAGGATCGCGTTCGAGGGCTGCGACTGGAGCGAGTTGTCCGGACCCGCCACGTTGCCGTGGGCGCCGATCTCGGCGAGCCACTCCAGGCCCAGCTCCTCGGCCTTGGCCTTGCTCATCACGACCACGGCGGCGGCTCCGTCGCTGATCTGCGAGGAGGTGCCGGCCGTGATGGTGCCGTCGCGGGTGAAGGCGGGACGCAGCTTGCCGAGGGACTCGACGGTGGTCTCGGCGCGGATGCCCTCGTCCTGCGAGAACACCACCGGCTCGCCCTTGCGCTGCGGGATCTCGACCGGGGTGATCTCGGCCTCGAAGACGCCGTTCTTCTGCGCGGCGGCGGCGCGCTGGTGGGAGGTGGCCGCGAAGGCGTCCTGCGGGGCGCGCTCGATGCCGAGGCGGGTGTTGTGCTTCTCGGTGGACTCGCCCATCGCGATGTTCTCGAAGGCGTCGGTGAGGCCGTCGTAGGCCATCGCGTCGAGCATCTCGATGGCGCCGTACTTGTATCCCTCGCGGGACTTCGGCAGCAGGTGCGGGGCGTTGGTCATGGACTCCTGCCCGCCCGCGACCACGATGTCGAACTCCCCGGCGCGGATGAGCTGGTCCGCCAGGGCGATGGCGTCGAGGCCCGAGAGGCACACCTTGTTGATGGTGAGCGCGGGCACGTTCATGGGGATCCCGCCCTTGACGGCGGCCTGGCGGGCGGGGATCTGGCCCGCGCCGGCCTGGAGCACCTGGCCCATGATCACGTACTGGACCTGGTCACCGGAGATCCCGGCCCGCTCCAGCGCGGACTTGATGGCGAAGCCGCCGAGATCGGCACCCGAGAAGGACTTCAGCGAGCCGAGCAGTCGCCCCATGGGCGTGCGGGCCCCGGCGACGATCACTGACGTGGTGTTGTTCGTTCCGGACATGGAGCACAGCCCCTTGAAGATGAGGAGTGAACGAGGGTTTACCCGAATGTACTGAGCGGTACCCGTGCCGTCACCGGCCCGTCAGTGTGATCGCGCGCACGTTGCGTAACCGCCCCCGGTAGCGCTGCACTGTGTCCATGCTGACAAGAATCGACCACATCGGGATCGCCTGCTTCGACCTGGACAAGACGGTTGAGTTCTACCGTGCCACGTACGGCTTCGAGGTGTTCCACTCCGAGGTCAACGAGGAGCAGGGCGTCCGCGAAGCCATGCTGAAGATCAACGGGACCGACGACGGCGGAGCCTCGTACATCCAGCTCCTGGAGCCCACCCGCGAGGACTCCGCGGTGGGCAAGTGGCTGGCCAAGAACGGCGAGGGCGTCCACCACATCGCCTTCGGCACCGCCGACGTCCTGACCGACTCGGAGGCCATCCGCGGCAAGGGCGTCCGCGTCCTCTACGACCAGCCCCGCACCGGCTCGATGGGCTCCTCGATCACCTTCCTGCACCCCAAGGACTGCCACGGCGTCCTCACCGAACTGGTCACGAGCAACCCCGACCACTGATGTCCCGTTTCCCCGGCCGGTAGAGTGGCTTTGGCTCGGCCGGGGTTCGGTGCGGAGACGGGGTCGGGGCCTGTATCGGCCGACCCGGGATCTGACACCATCCCTGGGGGCGTCGTTCAGCGGGCGGACGGTGCTCATTCGGTAGTGAGCTTGCGACCAGGGGACGGATGGGACCGCGCTGTGCGGGGCTACGAAAGCCAGGAGAGCCATCAGGCCGAGGCCGACCATCTCTCGCGCTTCGAAGCCGAGATGGAGCGGCTGAAGAAGGAACGCGGGAAGGCCGTCCAGCACGCCGATGACCTGGGGTACCAGGTCGAGGTGCTGCGCGCCAAGCTCCACGAGGTACGCCGCAACCTGGCGTCCCGGCCCGCCTACGACGGCGCGGACATGGGGTACCAGGCGGAGCAGCTGCTCCGTAATGCCCAGATCCAGGCCGACCAGATGCGTTCGGACGCCGAGCGCGAACTGCGCGACGTACGGGCGCAGACGCAGCGGATCCTCCAGGAGCACGCCGAGCACCAGGCGCGGCTCCAGGCCGAACTGCACGCCGAGGCCGTCAACCGCCGCCAGCGACTGGACCAGGAGCTCAGCGAGCGCCGCCAGACGGTGGAAGCCCACGTCAACGAGAACGTGGCCTGGGCCGAGCAGTTGCGCGCCCGCACCGAGGCGCAGGCCCGCCGGCTCATGGACGAGTCCCGCGCCGAGGCCGAGCAGACCCTGGGCGCCGCCCGCGCCGAGGCCGCCCGGGTCGCCTCCGAGGCCACCCGCCGGCTCGCCTCCGAGAACGAATCCGCGCGCGCCGAGGCCGAGTCGACGCTGCTGCGCGCCCGCAAGGAGGCCGAGCGGCTGCTGACCGCCGCCTCCTCGCAGGCCCAGGAGGCCACCGAGCACGCGGAGCGGCTGCGCTCCACCACCTCCGCCGAGGCCGAGCAGACGCGCCAGCAGACGATGGACCTCGGCCGGGTCGCCGAACAGCGCGCCCAGGAGGCCGACGGCGCCCTGCGCGAGGCCCGCGCGGCCGCGGAGAAGCTGCTCGCGGAGGCCAAGGAGAGCGCCGCACGGCAGCTCGCCTCGGCGGAGTCCGTCAACGAGCAGCGCACCCGTACGGCCAAGGAGCAGGTGGCCCGCCTCGTGGGCGAGGCCAGCAAGGAGGCCGAGACCCTCAAGGCCGAGGCCGAGCAGGCGCTCGCCGATGCCCGCGCGGAGACGGACCGGCTGCGCGCCGAGGCCGGCGAGCAGGCCCGTACGGCGGCGGCCGAGGACACGGCGGCCCAGCTGGCGAAGGCGGCCCGCACCGCCGAAGAGGTTCTGAACAAGGCCTCGGAGGACGCGCGCGCCACCACCCGGGCGGCGTCCGAGGAGGCCGAGCGGATCCGCGGCGAGGCCGAGGCGGAGGCCGAGCGGCTGCGCGCCCAGGCCGCGGCCACGGCCGATGAGCTCAAGGGCGCCGCGAAGGACGACACGGAGGAGTACCGGGCCCGTACGGTCGAGCTCCAGGAGGAGGCCCGCCGGCTGCGCGGCGAGGCCGAACAGCTGCGCGCGGAGGCCGTCGCCGAGGGCGAGCGGATCCGCGGGGAGGCCCGCCGCGAGGCGGTCCAGCAGATCGAGGAGGCGGCCCGCACCGCCGAGGAGCTGCTGGGCAAGTCCCGGGCCGACGCCGACGAGGTGCGCGCCGGGGCGAACACCGAGAGCGAGCGGGTCCGCGGCGAGGCCGTCGAGCGGGCCACCACCCTGCGCAAGCAGGCCGAGGAGACCCTGGAGCGGACCCGCGCCGAGGCCGAGCGGCTGCGCGCGGACGCCGAGGAGCAGGCGGAGTCGGTACGGGCCGAGGCGGACGCCGCGGCTGCCGTGCGGCGCGAGGAGACCGAGCGGGCCCTGTCGGCGAAGCGCGCGGAGGCCGACGAGGAGCTCGTCCGGCTGCACACCGACGCCGAGGGACGCCTGGCGACCGCCGAGCAGACGCTGCGCGATGCCCGGGCGGCCGCGGAGAACATCCGCAAGGAGACCAGCGAGGAGAACGACCGGCTGCGCGCGGAGTCCGCCGAGCGGATCCGCACGCTGCAGGCGCAGTCGGAGGCCGAGGCCGACCAGCTGCGCACCGACGCCGCCGAGGACGCCGGCCGGGTCCGTGCGGAGGCCGAGCAGTCCGCGGTACGGCTGACCGGCGAGGCCGAGGCCGAGGCGGAGCGGCTGCGCTCCGAGGCGAAGGAGACCGCGGACCGGCTGCGCGCGGAGGCCAAGGCCGCCGCCGAGCGGGTCGCGCAGGAGGCCGCCGAGGCGCTGGCCGCCGCCCAGGAGGAGGCCGCCAGGCGCCGTCGGGAGTCCGAGGAGACCCTGGCGTCGGCGCGTACGGACGCGGAGAGCGAGCGGGCGCAGGCGCGGGAGGAGAGCGAGGAGCTCCTCGCCCAGGCCCGCAAGCGGTCCGAGGACGCCACGGCCGAGGCCGTCTGGCTCACCGAGGAGGCCGAGCGGCGCGCGTCCGAGGTGGTCGCTGCGGCCGAGGCCACCGCCCAGCAGGTGCGCGACGCCGTGGCGGGGCTGCACGAGCAGGCCGAGGAAGAGGTCGCGGGGCTGCGCAGCGCGGCGGAGCATTCCGCGGAGCGCACGAAGTCGGAGGCCGAGGAAGAGGCCGGCCGGGTCCGCGCCGACGCGTACGCGGAGCGGGAGCGGGCCACCGAGGACGCCAACCGGATCCGCACCGAGGCACGCACCGAGACGGACGCGGCGAAGGAGCTGGCGGCACGCACGGTCGGCGACGCGATCGCCGAGGCGGAGCAGCTGCGCACGGACGCGGCGGCGGAGGCCGAGCGGCTGCGCACGGAGTCGACGGCCGAGGCCGAGCGGCTCCACACCGAATCGACGGCCGAAGCCGAGCGGCTGCGCACCGAGACCGCCGCCGAGGCCGAGCAGCTGCGCACGGACACGGCGGAGTACGCGCAGCGGGTGCGCACGGAGGCCACCGACGCACTGGCCGCCTCCGAGCGCGATGCGGCCCGTACGAAGGCCGATGCCCGCGACGACGCCAACCGGATCCGCGGCGAGGCCGCGGAGTCCCTGGAGGCGGCCCGCGCCGAGGGCGGCAGGATCGTCGCCGAGGCCACGGCCGAGGCCGAGCGCCGCACCGAGGAGACCCGCGCGGCCAACGAGGCCACGGTCGGCGAGGCCCAGGCGGAGGCGGCGCGGCTCACGGCCGAGGCCGAGGCCGCCGCGGAGGCGACCCGTACCGAGGCCGCGGGCACCCTGGACGAGGCCCGTTCCGAGGCGAACCGGCTGCGCACGGAGGCGGCCGAGCAGGCGGACCGCCTGATCACCGAGGCGGCTGCGGAGGCGGAGCGGCTCACCGAGGAGACCCGTGCGGCCAATGCGCTGACGGTCGGTGAGGCCGAGGCCGCGGCCGAGGCGCTGCGGGCCGAGGCGGCCGCCGCACTGGACGCGGCGCAGGCCAAGGCCGAGCAGCTCACGGCGCAGGCCGCGCAGACGCTGGCCGGGGCCGAGCGGGACGCGACGGGGATCCTCGTCGACGCGCGCAACGAGGGCGACCGGCTCGTCGAGGAGACCCGTACGGCCAGCGAGGCCACCGTCGGCCAGGCCGCGGCGGAGGCCGACCGGCTGCGCGCCGAGGCGGCGCGCACCCTGGACGACGCCCGCGCGGAGGGCGGCCGGATCATCGGCGAGGCCACCGCGGAGGCGGACCGGGTCACGGTCGCGGCCAACGAGACCCTGGCGGGCGCCGAGCGGGAGTCCGAGCGGGCTCTGGACGAGGCGCGCGCCGAGGCGGGCCGGATCCGTACCGAGGCCGCCGAGCAGGCGGACCACCTGGTCGGCGAGGCCGTCGCGGAGGCGGACCGGCTCACCGAGCAGACCCGCAAGGACACCGAGCGCACGGTCGGCGAGGCGGCGAACGAGGCCGAGCGGCTGCGCGCCGAGGCCTCCGAGGCGCTGTCCTCGGCGCAGGAGCACGCGACCCGTACCCGGTCCGAGGCCGAGCGGGTCAAGGCCGAGGCCGCCACCGCGGCGGAGCGGATCCGCGGCGAGGCGCGCGCCGAATCGGAGCGGGTGCTGGACGAGGCCCGCGAACAGGCCAACAAGCGCCGCAGCGAGGCCGCGACGCAGGTCGACCGGCTCATCACGGAGGCCTCCGCGGAGGCCGAGAAGCTCACCGGGGACGCGCAGAAGCAGGCCCTGGCCGCCACGACGGCGGCCGAGGAGCAGGCGGACGCGATGGTCGACGCGGCGCGCAAGGAAGCCGCGCGGATCTCCTCGGAGGCGACCGTGGAGGGCAACTCCCTGGTGGAGAAGGCCCGTACGGACGCCGACGAGCTGCTGGTCGGGGCGCGCACGGACGCGTCGGCCATAAGGGAACGGGCGGAGGAGCTGCGCGGCCGCGTCGAGGCGGAGGTCGAGGAGCTGCACGAGCGGGCCCGCCGGGAGTCGGCCGAGCAGATGAAGTCGGCCGGCGAGCGCGTGGACAAGCTGGTGCGTGCGGCGACCGAGCAGAGCGTCGAGGCCGACGCGAAGGCCAAGGAGCTGGTGTCGGACGCGAGCAGCGAGGCGAGCAAGGTCCGCATCGCCGCGGTGCGCAAGGCGGAGGCGCTGCTCAAGGAGGCCGAGCAGAAGAAGGCCGAGCTGGTCCGGGCGGCCGAGGGCGCTCTCGCGGAGGCCAAGGCCGAGGCGGAACGGCTCGTCGAGGAGGGCCGACGCGAGCTGGAGGTCCTCGTGCGCAGGCGGCAGGACATTCAGGGGGAGATCTCCCGTGTCCAGGACGTTCTTGAGGCGTTGGAATCATTCGAGGCGCCTTCGGGCGGCGGAAAGCCCGGAGTCGGCGGCCAGGGCGCGGGGGGCGCGAAGGCCGGCGCAGCGGCGGGTTCCACTCGATCGGGTGGCAAGTCGTCAGAGGGCTAGTCAGCGCACTCGACTCTGTGCTCCTGATGGAGGTTCAGGCGAACGAGTGACAAGCATTCTGTCGCCTTGCCACTCAAAAGGGGTGTCATTGTCCAGATCAAACGCGGATTGACTCGATGACACGCCGTCCTGGCGCCTAGGATTCCCCTTAACACCTAACACCCCGCGTAGCACCTCATCGGTCTCATTCGACAGGAACCCCATGAGCGACACATCCTCCCCCTTCGGCTTCGAGCTCGTGCGGCGTGGTTACGACCGCGGTCAGGTGGACGACCGCATCACCAAGCTGGTCTCCGACCGCGACAGCGCCCTAGGACGTATCAACTCTCTGGAAAAGCGGATCGAGGAGCTGCACCTCGAGACGCAGAACGCCCAGGCTCAGGTGAACGACGCCGAGCCGTCGTACGCCGGCCTCGGCGCCCGGGTCGAGAAGATCCTGCGCCTGGCCGAGGAGGAGGCGAAGGACCTCCGTGAGGAGGCCCGTCGCGCGGCCGAGCAGCACCGCGAGCTCGCCGAGTCGGCCGCCCAGCAGGTGCGCAACGACGCCGAGTCGTTCGCCGCCGACCGGAAGTCGACCGCCGAGGACGAGGGTGTCCGGATCGTCGAGAAGGCCAAGGGCGACGCCGCTTCGCTGCGCGCCGAGGCCCAGAAGGACGCGGCCTCCAAGCGCGAGGAGGCCGACGCGCTCTTCGAGGAGACCCGCGCCAAGGCCGCCCAGGCCGCCGCGGACTTCGAGACCAACCTGGCCAAGCGCCGCGAGCAGTCCGAGCGCGACCTGGCCGGCCGTCAGGCCAAGGCCGAGAAGCGTCTCGCGGAGATCGAGCACCGCGCGGAGCAGCTGCGCCTGGAGGCCGAGAAGCTCCGTACGGACGCCGAGCGTCGCGCCCGCCAGACCGTGGAGACCGCGCAGCGCCAGGCCGAGGACATCGTGGCCGACGCCAACGCCAAGGCCGACCGGATCCGCAGCGAGTCCGAGCGCGAGCTCGCGGCGCTCACCAACCGCCGCGACTCGATCAACGCGCAGCTCACCAACGTCCGCGAGATGCTGGCGACGCTGACGGGTGCCGCGGTCGCCGCCGCGTCCGCGCCGATCGACGACGAGCCGGTCACCCGCGGCGTTCCGGCGCAGCAGAGCCGCTGACCTCCGCGTCGCGGTTACCGGGCGGTACCGTTCGCCCGTTTCACGACCTAAGTAGGGCCGGGCGTCACCTTAAGAAGGTGGCGTTCGGCCCTTCGGCGTTCTAGCGTGGCGGAATGATCGAGCTCGAGGGCCTTACGAAACGATTCGGCGCGAAGACCGCCGTGGACAACCTCAGCTTCCAGGTCAGACCGGGGGTGGTCACCGGCTTCCTCGGCCCCAACGGAGCGGGCAAGTCCACGACCATGCGCATGATGCTCGACCTCGACAATCCGACCAGCGGTACGGTCCGGATCGACGGGAAGCACTACCGGGACCTGCCGGAGCCGCTGAAGTACATCGGGGCACTGCTGGACGCGAAGGCGATGCACGGCGGCCGCAGCGCGTACAACAACCTGCTCTGCCTGGCCCAGGCCAACCGGATCCCGGCCAGCCGGGTCTCGTACGTACTGGACCTGGTCGGCCTCACGGCCGTGGAGAAGAAGAAGTCGAAGGGATTCTCGCTGGGCATGGGCCAGCGGCTCGGAATCGCCGCCGCGCTGCTCGGCGACCCCGAGATTCTGATGTTCGACGAACCCGTCAATGGTCTGGACCCGGAGGGAATTCTCTGGATCCGCAATCTGATGAAGGGGCTCGCGGCGGAAGGAAGGACGATCTTCGTTTCTTCTCACCTGATGAGCGAAATGGCTCTGACCGCAGAGCATTTGGTCGTCATCGGACAGGGAAGGCTGCTGGCCGACCTGTCCATGGCCGATTTCATCCAGCAGAACTCCCGCAGCTTCGTCCGCATGCGGTCCCCGCAGCAGGAACGGCTCAAGGACGTCCTGCACGAGGCCGGGATCGACGCCATCAGCGTCCCGGCCACCGGCACCCTGGAGATCGACGGCGTGGCGGCGGAGCAGCTCGGCGAGCTGGCCGCCCAGCACCAGATCGTGCTGCACGAACTCAGCCCGCAGCGGGCTTCACTGGAGGAAGCGTTCATGCGCATGACGGCGGACTCCGTCGAGTACCACGCCCACGCACCGGGGGCGGCCGGCTTCCCGGCCGGACCGGGCATGGCCGCCGACAACCCGGCCCGGCCGGCGGACGTACCCGCCTGGGGCGCCGGTTTCGAGGCTCAGCGCAAGGGCGGTAAGTGACCATGTCCGCCTTCCCCGCCATCCTCCAGTCCGAGTGGACCAAGATCCGCTCGGTCGCCTCGACCGTCTGGACCCTGGCCTCCGCCGCCATCGTCACGGTCGGCATCAGCTCCCTGCTCTGCGCGTTCGTCAACTCCTCCTTCAAGGACATGCCCCCGCAGGAGCAGGCCACCTTCGACCCGACGCTCGCCAGCTTTGCCGGCATGTCCCTCGGCCAGCTCGCGATGATCGTGTTCGGAGTGCTGGTCGTGGGCACCGAGTACAGCTCGGGCATGATCCGCACCTCGCTCGCGGCCGTACCCCGGCGCAGCAGCTTCCTCGCCGGCAAGCTCCTCGTCGCCACCGGGCTCGCGCTGGTCGTGGGCCTGATCACCAGCTTCGCGTCCTTCTTCATCGGACAGGCGATCCTGGGCGACCGCTCCATCGGCATCGACGAGCCGAACGTGCTGCGCGCCGTCTTCGGAGCCGGGCTGTACATGGCGATGCTCGCGCTGTTCTCCATGGGCGTGGCCACCATGCTGCGCAGCTCGATGCTCTCGCTCGGCATCCTGATGCCGTTCTTCCTCCTGATCTCGACCATCCTCGGGGCGGTCCCGGCGACCCGGAAGGTCGCCCAGTACTTCCCCGACCAGGCCGGTTCCAAGATCATGCAGGTGATCCCGGGAGCGATGGGCAGCGACAAGGTGCCCTACGGCCCCTGGGGCGGTTTCGGGATCATGGCCCTGTGGGTGCTGGCGGCCGTGCTCGGCGGCTACCTGGTCCTCAAGCAGAGGGACGCCTGACGTACTACGGGGGATCCCCGGGTGCGTTCTCAGGGGTACCTCAGGGTCACGGACGACGTGGAACCGCAAGGGACTGGATATCCTCTTAACCCTTACGCGGGCGAGAGTCGTCCCGGCCTGGCAAGGGGCAGCAAAGATGATCGAGGCAGTCGGCCTGACCAAGCGCTTCGGCGCGAAGACCGCTGTCGACGACCTCTCCTTCCAGGTCAGGCCCGGTCACGTGACGGGATTCCTGGGGCCCAACGGCTCCGGGAAGTCCACCACGATGCGCATGATCGTCGGCCTGGACCGGCCCACCGCCGGCCGGGTCACGATCAACGGCCTGCCCTTCCGCGAGCTGCCGAACGCCCAGCGGCACGTCGGAGCCCTGCTCGACGCCAAGGCCGTCCACGGCGGCCGCCGGGCCCGTACCCACCTGCTGTCGATCGCCCAGCTCTCCGGGATCCCCGAGAAGCGGGTGGACGAGGTCCTGGGCGTCGTGGGCCTGCAGGACGTGGCCCGGCAGCGCGCCAAGGGCTTCTCGCTCGGCATGGGCCAGCGGCTCGGCATCGCGACCGCCCTGCTCGGCGACCCGCAGGTGCTGCTCTTCGACGAGCCGATCAACGGACTCGACCCCGAGGGCATCCTCTGGGTCCGCAATCTGATGCGCCGGCTCGCCTCCGAGGGCCGCACCGTCTTCGTCTCCTCCCACCTCATGAGCGAGATGGCGCTGACCGCCGACCACCTGATCGTGATCGGCCGGGGGCGGCTGCTCGCCGACATGGGCACCCAGGAGTTCATCACCCACAATTCGGCCGGATTCGCCCGGGTGCGCACGGCCGACACCGACCCGGGGGGCTGGGACACCCTCGGCTCCGTCCTCACCAGGGCGGGCGGCCGGGTCCTCCGGGAGCCCGACGGGGCCCTGCGGGTGACCGGGCTGGAGCTGCCGCGGATCTCCGACCTCGCGCACGAGGCCGGCGTACGGCTGTGGGAGCTGTCGCCGCACCGGGCCTCGCTGGAGGAGGCGTACATGCGGATGACCCAGTCCTCCGTCGAGTACACCTCCACCGAGGACCCGCGTGCCGAGCTCTGGGAGCCCGAACCGCTGACCGTCCCGAAGTGGGAGGAGGAGGCGCTGGAAGCGGCCGAGGCCCTCCAGGTCCCCGCGGCGGGCTTCTTCGCGCCCCCGCCGCCGGGCGCCGCCGGGCAGCCCTTCCTGATGCCCGCCAGCCCCGGCGAACTCGCCGGCTCCCCGAGCGGGACCGGGGCCGGGCACTCCCCCGACGCGGTGCACGCCCCCGACCCCGTGCACTCCCCCGCGCAGAAGCCCGAGGACCAGAGATGACCGCCCCGACGATCGCGACCGACGGGGAGCAGGGCCCGCCGGAGTACACCTCGCCCCTGCCGGCCCGCCGGCCGCACCTGGGGCACGCGGTGGCCTCGGAGTGGACCAAGCTGACCTCGGTGCGCTCCACGGTGTGGACGCTCGGGGCCCTGGTGCTGCTGGTCGTCGGCATCGGCGGCGCGGTGATCCTGCAGACCTCCCCCCGCGACTACGAGCAGATGCCGTTCATCGCCCCCGCCCTGTTCGGCCTGCTGGTCGGGCAGCTGGCGGTGATGGTGCTCGGGGTGCTGACCATCAGCTCCGAGCACGGCACCGGACTGATCCGCACCACGTTCACGGCCGCCCCCGACCGGTACCGGGTGCTCACCGCGAAATACCTCGTCTTCGCCGCCACCGCCTTCTTCGTCACGGCCGGGTCCGTCTGCCTGGTGGGGCTGACCGCGACGCTCCTGCACGGCGGCCGGGGCGCCGGGGCGCACGGGAGCGCCGAGTGGGCCACCGGACTCCTGGGCAGCCTCTACGTCACCCTGCTCGGCGTGCTGGCCATGGCGGTCGGGGCGCTGGTCCGGCATTCCGCCGGGGCGATCGCCGTGATGCTCGGGGTCGTCACGCTGCCGCCGGTGATAGGGGCGGTGCTCAGCATCTGGGAGGCCCTGGCCCCGGTGGGCCAGGCGCTGCTCCAGTTCAACGCGCCGGTGGCGCTGATCACCCTGTTCGGCATGCCGCTGGACACCACCGAGGCCCCGGCCGACGGAAGCTCGCCGTACCCGTCGAGCGTGAGCCACCTGGTGCTGATCCTGCTGGTGACGGGCGCCGCGGTCGCCGCTTCGTACGTGGTGTCCGGCCGCCGGGACGTCTGATCCGGGGACTCAGTACTTGGGAGCGTTGCGGGACCGCTGCACCTTGGAGGTGCGGCGGTCCTTCGCGTTCCAGCAGGCCTTGTGCCAGTGCCGGCGGTCGTCGACCCCGCCGTACTCGGGCCAGGCCACCAGGTGCGGGGTGCCCGAGGGGATCTCCTGGTCGCAGCCGGGGCAGCGGTAGCGCTTGCCCGCAGCGCTCGCGCCCGCGACGTGCCGGACCTTCCAGTCCTCGCCCTGGTACTCCTCCGTGCGCTCCAGGCCGTACCGGTCCAGACCGCCCGGGCCCGAGCCCTGGTCCGAACGATCGGCTGGATTCTCG
The DNA here is from genome assembly GCF_055584085.1 of Streptomyces sp. NPDC104226. Lineage (NCBI taxonomy): Bacteria > Bacillati > Actinomycetota > Actinomycetes > Kitasatosporales > Streptomycetaceae > Streptomyces > Streptomyces sp. NPDC104226. The sequence goes on along the minus strand of NZ_JBVJMS010000012.1, from coordinate 129,162 downwards.
CCGCCCCTGGGGCGGTTGTGGCGCGGTGACACGTATACCTCACGGATGGGCGGACGGCAGTGACTTTCTCCCAGACTACGCGCAGCGAGCCCGGGTACCCGCAGGGTGGCCGAAGGACGACCGTAGTACGGAACAACCGGTTGGTGTGACCGACCCGACAATCCCAATAACTTTCCGTTCAGGCCGTGCCTTTGGCACGTGTCAGACGTTGTTGCCGGTGAAGCAACCGGTCCGCCTGGGGGAGGCCGCGTCAGCCGCGAGGAGGCTAAAGGCGATGCGCGTAGGAGCATTTGTACTGGCGGCCCAGTTCCCGGGACAGGGACAGGGCGAGGCACTGCACCGGGCGGTGCGGACCGCCGAGGTGGCCGAGGAGGCCGGACTCGACTCGGTCTGGCTCGCCGAACACCACTTCGTCCCGTACGGGGTCTGCCCGTCCGCGGTGACCCTGGCGGCCCTGATGCTGGGCCGCACCCGGCGGCTGCGCGTGGGCACCGCGGTGAGCGTGCTGCCGAACACCCACCCGGTGGCCCTGGGCGAGCAGGCGGCCCTGCTGCACCTGACCTCGGAGGGGCGGTTCACCCTCGGGGTGGGCCGGGGCGGTCCCTGGGTGGACCTGGAGGTCTTCGGCGGCGGGCTCGACGCGTACGAGAACCGCTTCCCGGAGGACCTGGACCTGCTGCGCCGCTGGCTGGCCGAGCCGCGCGTGGGGGCGCCCGCGGCAACGGCCGGCGGCCGGGACGGCTTCCGCGAGGTGGCCGTCGTACCGCGTGCGTCGGAGTCGCTGGACGGGGACGCGACAGGGCCGGAACTGATCGTCGCCTGCACCTCCCCCGGCTCGGTACGGCTGGCCGCGGAGCGCGGACTGCCGATGCTGCTGGGCATGCACTGCGGGGACGAGGACAAGGCCGCCATGGTCGATCTGTGGCGGCGCACGGCGCGTGCCGCGGGACGCTCGCCCGAGGCGGGCCACGTGTCGGCCGGGGTCTGCCAGCTGGCGGACCGGACGGCGGACGCCCGCGAGACGCTGATGAAGGCGATGCCGGGCTGGCTCAAGCAGGGTCTGGACGCGCACGTCACGGTGGACGGACGGCAGCGCGCGATGCGGGACCCGGCCGCGTACACCGAGCTCCTGTGCGATCTGCACCCCGTGGGCACACCGGAGCTGGCGGCAGACCGGCTCGCGGCCACGTCGGAGCGTACGGGCATCACGCGGTTCGCCCTGCTGACGGAAGGATCGGGCGATCTCGCCTCGACCGAGGAGAACCTCCGGCGCCTCGGCGCCGAGGTGCTGCCCCTGCTCGGCTGAGACCAGGGCTGCCGCTCCGTTGGCACCGGAGCGGCAGCGAGGTACCGGTCGTGCGGCGATACGGTCGTACGGCGGTGCTGTGGTGCGGAGGTGCTGTCGTGCGGAACTTCCTGCTAACAGTCGCGCATTTCGGGCGACTGGTTGAGCAGCTGACCACGGATCGAAGTGAACTTGGCCAGCCGGTCGTCCACCGAGGAGTCCAGCGGGAACACCGCGACCCGGTGGCAGTTCTGGAATGCCAGGCGCACTCCGAAGTGCCGTTGCAGCGCACCCCGTATCGCGTCACTCGCGAGGGCACGCAGCAGCTGGCCACGCGCCTGCTCGTCCGGCGGCGGCGTCTGGTTGTCGGCGAACTGGCCGCCGTCCACCTTGAGCTGGGCCACCAACGAGCTGATCATCTCCCATGCGTAGGGCAGGGAGGTCCGGACGCAGTCGACGAAAGCGGCTTCGTCGACCTCGCCTCGCTCGGCCTGTTCGAGTAGGGCCGGTGAGACGTCGAGCGACATGGGTTCTCCTCTCGCGACTCCGGCCGATTGGGTTGCCGGAGCCTTACGGGCAGGGACGGAGATCGCCACGCAGTGTGCACGTGTCGCAACCTCCCGCTCACCACGGTAGGCGCCCGGTGGGTACCGCACCAGGAGAATGCGCATACAACGCGCCATCCTCGAACGGGGCTTTCGGGGGCGAATCGCGTGCATGCCTTCTCGTCGAGTAGCGTTGCCGACCATGCGTCTCGTCATTGCCCGCTGCTCCGTCGATTACGCGGGCCGGCTCACCGCCCATCTGCCCTCGGCACCCCGTCTGATCCTCGTGAAGGCCGACGGCAGTGTCTCGATCCACGCGGACGACCGAGCGTACAAACCGCTCAACTGGATGTCCCCGCCCTGCACCCTCAAGGAGGGGACCGGGGACGACGCCGGCGTCTGGACCGTCGTCAACAAGGCGGGCGAGAAGCTCATCATCACCATGGAGGAAGTCCTCCACGACTCCTCGCACGAGCTGGGCACCGACCCGGGTCTGATCAAGGACGGCGTCGAGGCCCACCTGCAGGAGCTCCTGGCCGACCGGATCGAGACCCTCGGCGAGGGCTACACGCTGATCCGCCGCGAGTACATGACCGCGATCGGACCGGTCGACATCCTGTGCCGGGACGCCTCCGGCGCGACGGTGGCGGTGGAGATCAAGCGCCGCGGCGAGATCGACGGCGTCGAGCAGCTCACGCGCTACCTGGAGCTCCTGAACCGGGACCCGCACCTGGCGCCCGTCAAGGGCATCTTCGCGGCCCAGGAGATCAAGCCCCAGGCCCGCGTCCTGGCGAACGACCGCGGCATGGACTGCGTGGTCCTCGACTACGACGCGATGCGCGGCATCGAGGACGACAAGCTCCGCCTGTTCTAGGCGCTGTCCGTACGGACACGGGGCGGGGCGGGGCTGCGATCGCGGCCCCGCCCCGCCCCGTTCTGCGTGAACGGGCGTCAGGGGGTCTGCTCCCCCGTCTCGCCCGCCCCCTCCACGGGGGGCTTCGGCCCGTCGGTCGGCGGCGTGTGCGTGGCGCTCGGCGACACGGTCGCGGACGCGCTCGGCGAAGCCGGCGGGCTGCTCACCGGCGGGGGCGAGCTCGACACCGGCGGCGAGGCCGGGTTCGATGCCGACGGAGTCGGCGAGGGCGTCGGCGTCGGCTTGCCCGAGGGCGTCTTCTTGGGCGACGGGGTCGTACCCGGTGCCTGTGCGGTGGGCGACGAGGCTCCCGGCTCCGGCGAGGGATCGCCACTGCCCGGATCCGGGGTGCTCGGCTGCGGCTGCGTCTCCTCCGAGGTCGGTGCCGTGGAGACCGCGGGTGCCTGCGCCGGCGGCTCCTCGTCGGTGTCCAGCGCCAGGGCGACCACCGTGCCCAGCACCACGGCCGTCACCGCCCCGGCCGCGGCGAGCAGCAGCGGCTTGCGACGGGACCTCGGCTTCGGCGCGGGCGTCGCCTTGGGCGCCGGGGCCGGCTCGGGCGTGAGGGGGAAGGCGTCCTCGAACACCTCCGCCAGCGTGGCGGGTGCGACGGAGCCCGGCGGCGCCACCGCGGGCACGACCGTCGTGAACGCCTCCGGATCACGCGTCGCCGCACGCTCGGGAACGGGGGCGGCCCCGGGGCCCGCCCCTGGCAGGGCGGCAAGAGCCTTGGACAGCGTCGCCGGAGTCACCGGAGCAGCAGGCGCCACCGGAGCCCCCGGCACGGCAGCCCCAGCAGCCGACGGCACCCCGCCGGCACCAGCAGCACCGGCCAACGGGGACCCGGTCGCACCGGGGACGCCCGGAACCCGGGGAACTTCAGGCAGCGGCGGAGCCCCGGCGGGCCCAGGAGCCCCTGGAGCAAACGGCGCCCCCGGAGTCCCGGTCACCGCAGGGAACTGCGGCTTCGCACCAGCCTCCGGAAGCCCCGGAGGACCAGGAACCCCGGACACCCCGGGCACCCCCGGAGCCCCGGCCACCACAGGAAACTGCGGCTTCGCACCAGCCTCCGGAAGCCCCGGAGGACCAGGAACCCCGGACACCCCGGGCACCCCCGCAGTCCCCGTCACCGCAGGGAACTGCGGCTTCGCACCAGCCTCCGGAAGCCCCGGAGGAGCAGGAACCCCGGACACCCCGGGAGCCCCGGCGAGGCCGGCAAGCCCCGGAGGCAGGGGAGCCCCCGCGGTCCCGGGGACCGGCGGAAGGCCCGGAACACCCGGAACCGGCGGTACACCCGCAGCAGCCGGAATGCCCACGGCACCCGGGATGCCCGCAGCAGCTTGGACACCGGCAACACCCGGGCCACCCAGGACACCCGGAATGCCCGGCACACCCGCACCCCCCGGTGCCCCCGCACCGCCCGGAGCCTCCAGCGCGTCGGGCGCCCCCGCCGCGCCCGCCCGGCCGGGGCCTGCCGGCCGCGGGGCTCCCCCGGCGGCAGCCGCGGACGCGGTCGGCGGGGCCAGACGCAGGGGCGGGGATATCTGGGTCTCGGCGGACTCCCGGTCGGTGACGAGGGCCAGGGCCCGCCGTCCCGCCACGGTCCCCCGCTTGTCGGCCAGCGCACCGCGCAGCCCGATCGAGGCCTCCAGCTCGGCCCGCGCCCGGTCGAGCCGGCCTTCGCACAGGGCCAGTACGCCCAGCTCGTGGTGGAAGTACGCCTGCTCGGCGACCTCGCCGGCCTTCCGCGCGGCCTCCGCGCCCGCGCGCAGCACCCGCTCCCAGGCCTCCCAGTGCAGCGAGGCGGCGAACGCAGGGGCCGCCGTCCGCGCGAGCAGTACCGCGGCCACCACATCGGCCCCGGCCAGCGCCGCGAGCACCGCGTCGGCTTCGGAGGCCACCCGTTGCGGGCTGACCGAGGTGTGCCCGGTCCACCAGGCGTAGTGCCGGGCGGCCGTGCGGGCTTCCTCGGCCGCGGTGTCCCCGTAGCCGGTCTCCTCCAGCTGGCGCACGACCCCCGCGGCCAGCTGGTAGCGCGTCCCGACGGGGCTCAGCAGCCCGCAGTCGAGGAGTTCCGCGACGGCCGTGTCGGCGTGCGTGTCGCCGACCAGCGCGGGCAGGTGCGCGTGGTGCGGCAGCTCCCCGCCGAGCGCGCAGGCGATCCGCAGTGCGGCCCGCGCCGACTCGCTGACCCGCGAGGCGAGCAGTTCCGCCGGGGCGGCGGCCTCGGCCAGCGTCGGCAGCGGCACGAACACGCCGGCGCGCGGCTTCTCGTCGAAGACGCCGGGCTCCTCGTCCTCGTCGCCCTCGTCGTCGTGACCGGTGCGGTTGAGTTCGTCGCGCTGTCGCAGCAGCGCGGCCGCCTGGACGAAGCGCAGCGGCAGCCCCTCGGAGGCGAAGCTCAGGTCTCCCGCCCAGGCCGTTTCCTCGTCGGTGAGCGTCCGTCCCGTGCCCGCTTCGAGGAGGGCCAGGCAGTCGGTGCGGGCCAGGCCGCCGAGGAAGACCTCTTCGAGGTGGGAGTCGTCGGAGGGGGCCCGGGTGTCGGGGGTGGCGGTCAGCAGGTACGCGCACTCCGGCGTGGCCCGCAGCAGTTCGTCGAGGGCGGTGCCGCCCATGTCGAGGTCGTCGACGAGGACGACGGCGCCTATCTCCGCCACCCGGGCGAGGAGGACGGCCCGGTCGGGGCGTTCGGCCGAAGCCTCGTACACGGTGGCGTACAGCGCCTGGAGCAGCTCGCCGGGCTGCTGGTGTCCCTGCCCGCTGAGCCGTACGACCCCGTCGGGGGCGAGGTCCGCGCAGGCTTGGGCGACCGCGTCGAGCAGCGCCGTGCGCCCGGATCCGGAGGGGCCGGTCAGCCGTACGGAACGGCCGCGCCCGAGGAGCCGTACGAGGCGGTCGCGCTCCTCCTCGCGGCCCAGCAGGGGCCGTGCACCGGCCGGGGCGCCCGGCGGTACGGGGGGCCGGGCGGCGGCCGCCGCGGAGGCGCGGGCGGCGGGGGTGCGCTTGACGGGGGTGGGGGCGGGCTCGCCTCCGGGGCGGTGCGTGCGGACGATCTCGCTGCCGTCGACGGGGTTCACCGTGAGGGTGTAGTCCCCGGACGTGAGCGTCACCACGCGCGCCGCGGGCGCCTCCGCCTGATCGGCCTGCCCCTGTTGCCCCTGTGTGCTGCGGTCCATGCCCCAGTCCCCCGATCGCGCCGTGCGCCGTCGTCTCGCCCGGCCTTCGCCCACGCCGCTGTCGCTACTGGTCCGGTTTCCGCCCGAACCCTAGACCGTGCCCGGCCGGGCGTGAACCGCAGGGGTGCCTTCACCACCGGACCGTTACGTTTGCGCAGTCCCGGTGAAGCAGGCCCGGCGGTCGCGGGGAGCGGGCCCTGCGCAGGTGAACCGCGTACGGGTCAGGCGCGCGGCAGGGACTCCGCTTCCAGGCCGCCCTCGATGGCGAGGATCCGGTGCAGCCGGGTGGCCACGAGGAGCCGCTGCATCTGCGGCGGGACCCCGCGCAGGACGAGCCGCCGGCCGGTCCGGCCGGCCCGGCGGTGGGCGCCCATGATCACGCCGAGACCCGTCGCGTCCCAGGAGTCGAGCCCGGTGAGGTCCAGCACGAGGTCGCCGTGACCGTCGTCCAGGGCGGTGTGCAGGACCGTACGGGCGTCCGCCGCGCTGCGCACGTCGAGGCGACCCCCGACAGCGAGTTCGGCGTGGTCGCCCCTGATGTGCATGTGTACTCCCGGCAGCGCGGTACTGATTGCTTATGGTCCGACTGGTCCGTGGTCGGCAACTCTCACTGCAACTGACTGCCTCAGGGGCAGGGAAGTTGCCGACCGTGAGCGAACCGATACCTAATTCACCCCGTGGGGTGCAGGTCTCGAACTGGTGCTCAGTGCTTGTAGAAGCCCTGACCGCTCTTGCGGCCGATGTCGCCCGCGTCGACCATGCGGCGCATCAGCTCCGGCGGCGCGAACTTCTCGTCCTGCGATTCCGTGTAGATGTTGCTGGTGGCGTGCAGCAGGATGTCGACGCCGGTGAGGTCCGCGGTGGCCAGCGGGCCCATCGCGTGCCCGAAGCCGAGCTTGCAGGCGATGTCGATGTCCTCGGCCGACGCGACGCCCGATTCGTACAGCTTCGCCGCTTCGACGACGAGTGCCGAAATGAGACGGGTCGTCACGAATCCGGCGACGTCGCGGTTGACGACGATGCAGGTCTTGCCGACCGACTCGGCGAACGCCCGGGTGGTGGCGAGGGTTTCGTCGCTCGTCTTGTAGCCGCGCACGAGCTCGCACAGCTGCATCATCGGGACCGGCGAGAAGAAGTGTGCGCCGACGACCCGCTCCGGACGCTCCGTCACGGCCGCGATCTTGGTGATCGGGATGGCGGAGGTGTTGGAGGCGAGGATCGCGTCCTCGCGCACGAGCTTGTCGAGCGCGCGGAAGATCTCGTGCTTGACCTCGAGCTTCTCGAAGACGGCCTCGACGACGATGTCCGCGTCGGCGACGGCTTCCAGCTCGGTGCTCGTGGTGATGCGGGCGAGCGCCGCCTCGGCGTCCTCGGCCGTCAGCTTGCCCTTGGAGACGAAGCGGTCGTACGAGGCCTTGATCCCGTCGGTACCACGCGTCAGAGCGGCATCGGTGACATCGCGCAGCACGACGTCCCAACCCGCCTGAGCGGAGACCTGCGCGATTCCGGACCCCATCAGTCCGGCACCGATGACGGCAAGCTTCCCAGCCACTGCACACCCCAAGCTCTTTGAAGAGGACACGGCCTTCGACAGGACACGCGGCCTCGGACACGGCACAGCCTCGTTCGTTCTCCGGCGGAGACTAGCGTCCGGGAGGGGCGCAGTGACCGCGAAGTAACACGCGTCACGTCTCAGATGACGGACATCACACCGGGACGGCCCAGCAGTGCGACAGGGGGCCCCAGTTGACCCGCACTAGGGTGGCGGCATGGTGAACCTCACGCGCATCTACACCCGTACCGGCGACCAGGGCACGACCGCGCTCGGCGACATGAGCCGTACGGCCAAGACCGATCTGCGGATCTCGGCGTACGCCGACGCCAACGAGGCCAACGCGGCCATCGGAACGGCCATCGCACTCGGCTCCCTGCCCGCCGATGTCGTGAAGGTCCTGGTCCGTGTGCAGAACGACCTGTTCGACGTGGGCGCCGACCTCTGCACCCCGGTCGTCCCGGACCCGGAGTACCCGCCGCTGCGCGTCGAGCAGTTCTACGTGGACAAGCTGGAGGCCGACTGCGACCTCTTCAACGGCGAGCTGGAGAAGCTCCGCAGCTTCATCCTCCCCGGCGGCACCCCCGGCGCGGCCCTCCTGCACCAGGCGTGCACGGTGGTCCGGCGCGCCGAGCGCTCCACGTGGGCGGCCCTGGAGGTGCACGGCGAGGTCATGAACCCGCTGACCGCCACCTACCTCAACCGCCTCTCCGACCTCCTCTTCATCCTGGCCCGCACGGCCAACAAGGAGGTCGGCGACGTCCTGTGGGTCCCCGGCGGCGACCGGTAGGCCGGACGCGCCCGTTAGGCCCGGACGCGACCGGTCCGCTACGACCGGTCCGCGGAGGTGAGCACCTTCGCCGGTGCCCGCTTCGGCCACACCGTGTAGGTGGCGGCGATCAGGGCGTGGATGCCGACCATCCGCAGGGTCGTGAACTGCCATCCGCGCAGCGCCTCGGTGTCGCCCGCACCGCCGACGTACCAGATCGCGGCCTGCAGCAGCCCTGCCGCGACGGCCGCCGCGAGGACGGTGCGCGCGAACAGCTTCCACTCGTGGACGGCCCGCGCCGCGCCGTGTCCGGCGCCGGCCGGCTTCGGCCCCCCGGCCAGCCGGTGCGCGGCGTGGCCGTCGAGCCAGCGCACGGTGTAGTGCCCGTAGGCGACGGTGTAACCGAGGTACAGCGCGGCCAGCCCGTGCTTCCAGTCCGGCTCGGCGCCGCCGCGCAGGTCCACCGCGGTGGCCACCAGCAGGGTCAGCTCCAGGAGCGGCTCGCACAGCAGGACGGCCGCGCCGGTCTTCGGCATCTTCGCGAGGTAGCGCAGGGCCAGGCCGCCGGCCAGCAGGACCCAGAAGCCGACTTCACAGGCGATGATCAGGGTGACGAGCACGGGAGTCTCCGTTCCTGCGGTGGGGGATGCCTCCAGCTTCCCGCCCGGTGCGCGCCGTTTCCTCGTCACTGATGACGAATGCCGGGGCGGCCGCCCTGCATCCTTCGATGTACGGGACCGCCCGAAAGGCAGCCGCGATGGCGACGCCCGGCCCCGCCGCAGCCTGTTGGATGGGTCCGTGACTCATCGGATCCCGCCACCGCACCGCGACGACGTGCTCCTCGCCGGGTGCAGCGTGGCCGCCGGCCTGCTCCTGTGGTCGCTCGGGGTGCACAGCTCCCCCAGCCGGGACCTGCTCCCGGCCTGGGCCGCCCTGGTACCGCTCCTGGCCCTCGGCCCGATGGAGCTGCTGCGCCGCAGCATGCCCCGGGTGACCCTGGCCGTCGGCACCGCGGGGCTGATCGCCGACCAGTTCACGGTGGGGAACCTGGCCACCATCCTGATCTTCACCGACCTGATGTACGCGGCCGTCGTCTACGGCAAACCGGCCATGGCCCGCCGCCTCCCGGTCCAGACCGGCCTGATCACCGTCGCCGTCACCATCGCCGCCGTGGCCTGGCTGCGCACCCCGCAGGCACTGCTGATCGGCGTGGTCACCGGCATCGTGAGCTTCGGTCCGGCACTGACCGGCGCCACCCTGCGCAACCACCGGGAGGCCGCCGTGGCCGCCCGGCTGCGCGCCGAGCAGACCGCGCTGCTGGCCGAGATGGACCGGTCTCAGGCGGTCGTCGCCGAGCGCGCCCGGATGGCCCGCGAACTGCACGACATGGTGGCCAACCACCTCTCCGCGATCGCCATCCACTCCACCGCCGCGCTCTCCATCGACTCCCCCGCCACCAGCCGCGAGGCGCTCGGGGTGATCCGGGAGAACAGCGTCCAGGGACTGGCCGAGATGCGCCGCCTGATCGGACTGCTGCGGGACGCGGGCGCCGGCCAGGAGGCCGTCGCCACGCCCTCGCTGGACGCTCTGGACGCCCTGCTGGAGCAGGCCCGTACGAACGGGGCCGCCAGTGGGCTGGACTTCGTACTGCGCGACGACCGGCCGCCCGGGCAGCCGCTGCCCGCCCCGGTGGAACTGGCGGCGTACCGGATCGTCCAGGAGTCGCTGACCAATGCCCTCAAGCACGCCGCTCCGGGCACGGTCACCGTCCGGCTGGCCCGCGACCGCCCGGCGGGCGGCGGCCGGGCCGGCGGCGACGGCGCGCTGCACGTCGTGGTCGAATCCCCCTACGGGGACCGCCCGGGCCCCCGCGCACCCGGCTCCGGGGCCGGCCTGATCGGCATGCGCGAGCGGACGGAGCTGCTGGGCGGGGCATTCGAAGCGGGCCGCGCGGACGCGGTCTGGCGGGTCCGGGCGACGCTGCCCGTGGAAGAAGAGGCGGTACGGGCGTGACGATCAGGGTCGTGGTGGCGGAGGACCAGAGTGCGGTACGGGCCGGGCTGGTCCTGATCCTGCGCAGCGCCGGCGACATCGAGGTGGCGGGCGAGGCCGCGGACGGGGAGGAGGCCGTGCTCCTGGCCCGCGAGCTGCGGCCCGATCTGGTCCTCATGGACGTGCAGATGCCGCGTCTGGACGGGGTCTCGGCGACCCGCCAGGTGGTTGCGGAGGGTCTGGCCGACGTCCTCGTGCTCACCACCTTCGACCTGGACGAGTACGTCTTCGGCGCGCTGCGCGCGGGCGCGTCGGGCTTCCTGCTGAAGGACGCGGACGCGGCGGAGCTGATCGCGGCGGTACGGACCGTCGCGCGCGGCGAGGGCCTCATCGCCCCGGCGGTGACCCGTCGGCTGATCGCGGAGTTCGCCGCTCCGCGGCCCGTACGGGTCCCGGTACCGGCGACGGTGGAGTCGCTGACCCCGCGCGAGCGGGAGGTGCTGGGGTGTCTGGGCGAGGGGTTGTCGAACGCGGAGATCGCGGTGCGGCTGGAGATGGCGGAGGCGACGGCGAAGACGCACGTCAGCCGGGTGCTGGCCAAACTGGAACTGCGCAGTCGGGTCCAAGCGGCCGTGCTGGCACAGGAGTTGGGGCTCTAGTCGAATCCGACCGGAAACAAGTGCAGGGCTGCTACGAGGAGGTCTGGACCTCTTGACGGTTGGTCCAGACCTTTCTACTCTCACGCACAACTGTGGTGAGCACGTCATGACAAAAGGTCACCGACGCGCTCACGGGCGGCGCAGGTCCCACCCCCATGCAGCGGCCGCTCCCACGGCCGCTGCGGACCTCGGAGGAGCACCCTTGAGCACAGCACCCCCACGACGCGCACCGCTGTTTCGAAGAGTCACGGCCGCACTGGCCGTACTCGCCCTGCCCGTCGCCGGACTCGTGGCCCTCGCGGGTCCCGCCGAGGCCGCCGCCTCGGCCACCGCGACGTACACCAAGGTCTCCGACTGGGGCACCGGCTTCGAGGGCAAGTGGACGGTGAAGAACACCGGCACGACCACCCTCAGCAGCTGGGCCGTGGAATGGGACTACCCGGCCGGCACCGCCGTGACCTCCGCCTGGGACGCCAGCGTCACCAGCTCGGGCACCCACTGGACCGGCAAGAACGTCGGCTGGAACGGCACCCTCGCCCCCGGCGCCACCATCAGCTTCGGCTTCAACGGCGTCGGCTCCGGTGCCCCCAGCGGCTGCAAGATCAACGGCGGCAGCTGCGACGGCGGCACCGCCGACGCCCCGCCGAGCGCCCCCGGCACCCCCACGGCCGGCGGCGTCACGGAGACCGGGCTGACCCTGAGCTGGGCCGCGGCCACCGACGACAAGGGCGTCAAGAACTACGACGTCTACCGCAACGGCGCCAAGATCGCGACCGTCACCGGCACCTCCTACGCCGACTCGGGCCTGACCAAGGGCACGACGTACAGCTACACGGTCACCGCCCGCGACACGATCGACCAGACCGGCCCCTCCTCCGGCCCCCTCTCGGTGACCACCAGCGGCGGCACCACCGACAACCCGCCGAGCGCCCCCGGCACCCCCACGGCGAGCAACGTGGGCGAGACCGGACTGACCCTGAACTGGGCCGCGGCCACCGACGACAAGGGCGTCAAGAACTACGACGTCTACCGCAACGGCGCCAAGATCGCGACCGTCACCGGCACCTCCTACGCCGA
>NZ_JBVJMS010000012.1:0-117096 GCF_055584085.1 Streptomyces sp. NPDC104226 | reverse complement strand
GACACGGGCCTGACCAAGGGCACCAGCTACACCTACAGCGTGACCGCACGCGACACCATCGACCAGACCGGCCCCTCCTCCGGCACCCTGGCGGTGACCACCCCGGGCGGACCGATCGACCCGCCCCCGGGCGGCCCGGTCAAGCTGGGCTACTTCACCAACTGGGGCGTCTACGGGCGCAACTACCACGTGAAGAACCTGGTGACCTCCGGCACCGCCGCGAAGATCACGCACATCAACTACGCCTTCGGCAACGTCCAGGGCGGCAAGTGCACCATCGGTGACGCCTACGCCGACTACGACAAGGCCTACACCGCCGACCAGAGCGTCGACGGCAAGGCCGACACCTGGGACCAGCCGCTGCGCGGCAACTTCAACCAGCTGCGCAAGCTCAAGGCCCAGTACCCGAACATCAAGGTGCTGTGGTCCTTCGGCGGCTGGACCTGGTCCGGCGGCTTCGGCCAGGCCGCGGCGAACCCGGCCGCCTTCGCGCAGTCCTGCTACGACCTGATCGAGGACCCGCGCTGGGCCGACGTCTTCGACGGCATCGACCTCGACTGGGAGTACCCGAACGCCTGCGGGCTGTCCTGCGACACCAGCGGCGCCGCCTCCTTCAAGAACATGATGCAGGCCATGCGCGCCAAGTTCGGCGCCAACAACCTGGTCACCGCCGCCATCTCCGCCGACGGATCCAACGGCGGCAAGCTCGACGTCGCCGACTACGCCGGCGCCGCCCAGTACATCGACTTCTACAACGTCATGACCTACGACTTCTTCGGCGCGTGGGACGCCAAGGGCCCGACCGCCCCGCACTCCCCGCTCACCTCGTACACCGGCATCCCGATCGCCGGCTTCAACTCCGAGGCCGCCATCACCAAGCTCAAGGGCAAGGGCATCACCGGCTCCAAGCTCAACCTCGGCATCGGCTTCTACGGCCGCGGCTGGACCGGTGTCACCCAGGCCGAGCCCGGCGGCACCGCCACCGGACCGGCCCCGGGCACCTACGAGCAGGGCATCGAGGACTACAAGGTCCTCAAGAACACCTGCCCGGCCACCGGCACCGTCGCCGGCACGGCGTACGCCAAGTGCGGCAGCAACTGGTGGAGCTACGACACCCCGGCCACCATCGCCTCGAAGATGGCCTGGACGAAGCAGCAGGGGCTCAGGGGAGCCTTCTACTGGGAGTTCAGCGGTGACACCGCGAACGGCGAACTGGCCACCGCGGTCCACAACGGACTCCAGTAAAAGACCGAAGCCGGGAAGAGGGGTCCGCCCCCCTCTTCCCGGCTTCTCCGTTTTCGCGCCCTCAGGCGACGTTCACCCGCTGGCCGGGAGGCGCCGCCTCCAGCCAGGCCAGGAAACCGGTCAGCGCGTCCTCGCTCATCGCCAGCTCCAGGCGGGTGCCGCGGTGCACGCAGGCGAGTACGACGGCGTCGGAGAGCAGGGCCAGCTCCTCCTCGCCCTCGGGCGCACGGCGGGCGATGACCTCGATGGAGCCCCGCTCCAGCAGCCGGCGCGGCCGCGGGGAGTAGCTGAAGACACGGAACCAGTCGATGCGGTCACCGCTGTAGCGCGCGACCCCGTACACCCAGCCCTTGCCGGAGACGTCCGGTTCCTCGGACACCCCCCAGCGCATGCTGCAGTCGAAGGTGCCGCCGGAGCGCTGGATCAGCCTGCGGCGCAGCCCGAACACAAACAGCCCGATCACCACCAGGGCTACGACGACCAGGCCGCTCACAAGCAGAGCGAGGAGCATCTTTCACCGACCTCCTCGCTCATCGAATGACGCACATCCAAAAACGCACCCGCATCGCCTCAGCCGCGACCCGGTCCGGAAAATTCCGGAACAGGCCGCGGCTGAGGTTTGAAACTCTTACCAGTACCGGGGCTCAGCGCCCCGAAACCGCGCGCAGCCGGACATCGGCGCGACGCTCGGAAACCGAATCGGTCTCCGCCTTCGCGCGCTCCAGTGCCCGCTCCGCCCGCTCGACGTCGATCTCGTCGGCAAGCTCGGCGATCTCGGCCAGCAGCGACAACTTGTTGTCCGCGAACGAGATGAATCCGCCGTGCACCGCGGCGACAACAGTGTTGCCGTCCGTGGTGCGGATGGTCACCGGGCCCGATTCCAGCACACCGAGAAGCGGCTGGTGACCGGGCATGACGCCGATGTCGCCGGACGTGGTGCGGGCGACAACCAGGGTGGCCTCGCCGGACCAGACGTTACGGTCCGCCGCGACCAGCTCGACGTGCAGCTCAGCAGCCATGGTGGCTCCTCGGGTCACCACCCGGCGGGATGGCCGGGTGTTGGGTCAAATTCTAATGGGCGTGAGGAGAGGGACGGGACACACCCGCCCCTCTCCGTCATTCAGCTGTGCTCACGGATGAGCGCGGCTTCAGGAGACGCCCAGCTCCTTGGCGTTCGCCTTCAGGTCCTCGATGCCACCGCACAGGAAGAACGCCTGCTCGGGGAAGTGGTCGTAGTCTCCGTCGCAGATCGCGTTGAAGGCCGTGATCGACTCGTCGAGCGGGACGTCCGAACCGTCGACGCCGGTGAACTGCTTGGCGACGTGCGTGTTCTGCGACAGGAAGCGCTCGACACGACGGGCACGGTGGACAACGAGCTTGTCCTCCTCGCCCAGCTCGTCGATACCGAGGATCGCGATGATGTCCTGGAGGTCCTTGTACTTCTGCAGGATCCCCTTGACGCGCATCGCCGTGGCGTAGTGGTCCGCCGCGATGTACCGCGGGTCGAGGATGCGGGACGTCGAGTCCAGCGGGTCCACGGCCGGGTAAATGCCCTTCTCGGAGATCGGACGGGAAAGAACCGTCGTCGCGTCGAGGTGGGCGAAGGTGGTGGCCGGCGCCGGGTCGGTCAGGTCGTCCGCGGGGACGTAGATCGCCTGCATCGAGGTGATCGAGTGACCGCGGGTCGAGGTGATGCGCTCCTGCAGCAGACCCATCTCGTCAGCCAGGTTCGGCTGGTAACCCACGGCGGACGGCATGCGGCCCAGAAGGGTCGACACCTCCGAACCGGCCTGGGTGTAACGGAAGATGTTGTCGATGAAGAAGAGCACGTCCTGCTTCTGCACATCGCGGAAGTACTCCGCCATGGTCAGACCGGCCAGGGCGACGCGCAGACGGGTGCCCGGGGGCTCGTCCATCTGGCCGAAGACAAGCGCCGTCTTGTCGATGACGCCCGAGTCGGCCATTTCCTCGATGAGGTCGTTGCCCTCACGGGTACGCTCACCGACGCCCGCGAAGACCGACACACCGTCGTGGTTGTTGGCGACGCGGTAGATCATTTCCTGGATCAGAACGGTCTTGCCGACACCGGCACCACCGAACAGACCGATCTTTCCACCCTTGACGTACGGGGTGAGAAGGTCGATGACCTTGACGCCGGTCTCGAACATCTCGGTCTTCGACTCGAGCTCGTCGAAGCGGGGCGCCTTGCGGTGGATCGGCCAGCGCTCGGTGACGTTGGCGTTCTCCTCCGGGTAGTTCAGCACCTCACCCAGGGTGTTGAAGACCTTGCCCTTGGTGAAGTCACCGACGGGGACGGTGATGCCCTCGCCCGTGTCGGTCACCGGGGCCTGGCGGACCAGACCGTCGGTCGGCTGCATCGAGATGGTGCGGACGAGGCCGTCACCCAGGTGCTGCGCGACCTCGAGGGTCAGGGTCTTCAGCGCGCCGTCCTCGGCCGGGTCGGCGACCTGGACCTTCAGCGCGTTGTAGATGTCGGGCATGGCGTCGACGGGGAACTCCACGTCGACGACCGGGCCGATGACCCGGGCGACGCGGCCCGTGGCGGCGGCCGTCTCAACAGTGGTCGTCATTACTTGTCACTCCCCGCGGTCGCGTCTGCCATGGCGCTGGCGCCACCGACGATCTCGCTGATTTCCTGGGTGATTTCGGCCTGGCGGGCCGCGTTGGCAAGCCGGGAGAGGCTCTTGATGAGATCCCCGGCGTTGTCGGTAGCCGACTTCATCGCGCGGCGGCGGGCGGCGTGCTCGGAAGCGGCCGACTGCAGCAGTGCGTTGTAGATGCGGCTCTCGACGTAGCGCGGCAGAAGGGCGTCGAGGACGTCCTCCGCCGACGGCTCGAAGTCGAACAGCGGAAGGATCTCGCCCTTCGCACCGTCCTCTTCTTCGACCTTGTCGAGGCTGAGCGGCAGCATCCGGCCGTCCACCGCGTTCTGCGTCATCATCGACACGAATTCCGTGTAGACGATGTGCAGCTCGTCGACGCCGCCCTCGGCCGTAGCCGTCTGGATGGCCTCGATCAGCGGCGCCGCGACGCGCTTGGCGTCGGCGTAGGCCGGGCTGTCGGTGAAGCCCGTCCACGAGTCCGTGACCTTGCGCTCACGGAACCCGTAGTAGGCGACACCCTTGCGGCCGACGATGTAGGTGTCGACCTCCTTGCCCTCGCCGCGCAGCCGCTCGGTGAGCCGCTCCGCCTGCTTGATGGCGTTCGAGGAGTAGCCGCCGGCCAGACCGCGGTCGCTCGTGACGAGCACGATCGCGGCGCGCACCGGCGCCTCGACCTCCGTGGTCAGGGCGTGCTTGGTGTTCGAACCGGTCGCCACCGCGGTCACCGCACGGGTGAGCTCGGTCGCGTACGGCATCGACGCCGCCACCTTGCGCTGCGCCTTGACGATGCGCGAGGCGGCGATCATCTCCATCGCCTTGGTGATCTTCTTGGTCGCCGTGATGGCACGGATGCGACGCTTGTAGACCCGGAGCTGCGCTCCCATGAGTCAGGTCCCTTCCGTCGTCACTTGGAGACGTTGACGGCCGGTACGTCCTCGCCCAGGAGCTTGCCGTCCGAGGTCTCGAACTGGCGCTTGAAGCTGGCGATGGCGTCGGCGATGGACGTCAGCGTGTCGTCCGACATCTTGCCGCCGTCAGCGATGGAGGTGAGGAGCTCCTTGCGCTCGAGGCGCAGGTGGTCCAGCAGCTCCGACTCGAAGCGACGGATGTCGTTGACCGGGACGTCGTCCATCTTGCCGGTGGTGCCGGCCCAGACGGAGACGACCTGCTCCTCGACGGGCATCGGCTGGTACTGGCCCTGCTTCAGCAGCTCGACCAGGCGCTTGCCGCGCTCCAGCGAGGCCTTCGAAGCGGCGTCCAGGTCGGAACCGAAGGCGGCGAACGCCTCCAGCTCGCGGTACTGGGCGAGGTCCAGGCGCAGACGGCCGGAAACCTGCTTCATGGCCTTGTGCTGGGCCGAGCCACCGACGCGGGAGACCGAGATACCGACGTTCAGCGCCGGGCGCTGGCCCGCGTTGAACAGGTCGGACTCCAGGAAGCACTGGCCGTCGGTGATGGAGATGACGTTGGTCGGGATGAACGCCGACACGTCGTTCGCCTTGGTCTCGACGATCGGCAGACCGGTCATCGAACCGGCACCCATGTCGTCGGAGAGCTTGGCGCAACGCTCCAGCAGACGGGAGTGCAGGTAGAAGACGTCGCCCGGGTAGGCCTCGCGGCCCGGCGGACGGCGCAGCAGCAGCGACACGGCGCGGTAGGCGTCGGCCTGCTTCGACAGGTCGTCGAAGATGATCAGGACGTGCTTGCCGGCGTACATCCAGTGCTGGCCGATGGCCGAGCCGGTGTACGGCGCCAGGTACTTGAAGCCGGCCGGGTCGGACGCCGGGGCGGCGACGATGGTCGTGTACTCCAGCGCGCCCGCGTCTTCCAGCGCACCGCGGACCGACGCGATGGTCGAGCCCTTCTGGCCGATGGCGACGTAGATGCAGCGGACCTGCTTGTTCACGTCGCCCGAGCGCCAGTTGTCGCGCTGGTTGATGATCGTGTCGACGGCCAGAGCGGTCTTGCCGGTCTGACGGTCACCGATGATCAGCTGACGCTGACCACGGCCGACCGGCACCATCGCGTCGATCGCCTTGTAGCCGGTCTGCATCGGCTCGTGGACCGACTTGCGGACCATGACGCCGGGCGCCTGCAGCTCGAGGGCGCGGCGGCCCTCGGTCGCAATCTCGCCGAGGCCGTCGATCGGGTTGCCGAGCGGGTCGACGACGCGGCCGAGGTAACCCTCGCCGACGCCGACGGAGAGCACCTCACCGGTGCGCTGCACCGGCTGGCCCTCCTCGATACCGCTGAACTCGCCGAGGACGACGGCGCCGATCTCGCGCTCGTCGAGGTTCAGGGCGAGACCAAGGGTTCCGTCCTCGAACTTCAGCAGCTCGTTCGCCATGGCGGAGGGCAGGCCCTCCACCTTCGCGATGCCGTCGCCGGCAACGCTGACCGTCCCGACCTCCTCGCGCGAGGCCGCGTCCGGCTGGTACGACTGGACAAAGTTCTCCAGTGCGTCCCGGATCTCCTCCGGCCGGATCGTGAGCTCCGCCATCTGGGTTCCCTGCTCTCCTTGTTGGGCCTGAAGCTTCTTAGGGGTCTGGGGGCGACCCCCAGGAATCTTCTGCAAGTTCTGCACGGCCCAACCGGGCCGCTAGGAATGCTTTTTTCTAAGGTGTGGCTGGTCAGCCGGCCATGCGGCGCGACGCCTCGGCGATGCGGTCCGCGATGGTGCCGTCGATGACCTCGTCGCCGACCCGCACCGAGATCCCGCCGAGGACCGCGGGGTCCACGTCGAGGTTCAGGTGCATCGGGCGGCCGTACAGCTTGGCCAGCACCGCGCCGAGACGCTGCTTCTGGACATCGCTGAGCGGAACCGCGGTGGTCACGGTGGCGACCATGCGGCCACGACGCTCGGCGGCGACCTTCGAAAGGGACTCGAGGCCCGCTTCCAGGCTACGTCCACGCGGGTGCGTGACAAGACGCGTGACCAGCCGCTCGGTGACGGCGTTCGCCTTGCCGCCGAGCAGGCTGCGCAGCAGCTGGCTCTTGGCGGCGGAGGTCGCCGACCGGTCGGTCAGTGCGGCGCGCAGCTCGGTGTTCGAGGTGACGATCCGGCCGAACCGGAACAGCTCGTCCTCGACGTCGTCGAGGCCACCGCTCTGCTGGGCCGCGGTGAGGTCGGCGGTGGCCGCCAGGACCTCGAGCGAGTCCACCAGGTCACGGGACTGCGACCAGCGGGACCGGACCATGCCGGACACCAGGTCGAGGGTCTCCCCGCTCACCTGGCCGCCGAGAAGGCGGCCGACCAGCTCGGCCTTGGCCTCGCCGGACTGCGCCGGGTCCGTGATGACCCGACGCAGCGAGACCTCACGGTCGAGCAGCGCGGTGACGTCCGCCAGCTCGCCGGCGAGCTTCGCCGCGTCGACGGACGTGTTGTCCGTCAGCGCGTCGAGACGCTCGCGGGCGGTGGCCAGCGCGTCGCGGCTCGCTCCGTTCATCGGGCGGCCTCGGCCTTCTCCTCAAGCTCGCTGAGGAAGCGGTCGATCGTGCGGCTCTGCCGGGCGTGGTCCTCGAGGGACTCGCCGACAAGCTTTCCGGCCAGGTCGGTCGCCAGCTTGCCGACGTCCTGACGGAGGGCGGAAGAGGCGGCCTTGCGGTCAGCCGCGATCTGGGCGTGACCGGCAGCGATGATCTCCTCACGCTGCCGCTGGCCCTCTGCGCGCAGTTCTTCCTTGAGCGCAGTGCCCTGCTCCAGAGCGTCCTGGCGCAGGCGAGCGGCCTCGTGCCGGGCTTCGGCGAGCTGGGCCTTGTACTGCTCCAGCACGCTCTGAGCCTCGGTCTGAGCGGCCTCAGCCTTTTCGATACCGCCTTCGATGGCCTCGCGGCGCTCGTCCAGAAC
This sequence comes from Streptomyces sp. NPDC104226, assembly GCF_055584085.1. Taxonomy (NCBI): domain Bacteria; kingdom Bacillati; phylum Actinomycetota; class Actinomycetes; order Kitasatosporales; family Streptomycetaceae; genus Streptomyces; species Streptomyces sp. NPDC104226. The sequence goes on along the minus strand of NZ_JBVJMS010000012.1, from coordinate 109,380 downwards.
CTTGTTGATGTTCGGGAGGAGCTTCTTCGCGAGGAAACCGAAGACGATGACGAAGGCGATCAGACCGATGACGAGCTCGGGGATCGGCGGAATGAGGGGGTTTTCCCCGCCCTCAGCCGCGAGAACCAGGAGGTTCACATCAGTGCCTTTCGTCGATTCGGACTAGTCGTTGGGTTCGTCTTAGTAGACGAACGGCATGACCAGACCGATGAGGGCGAGCGCCTCACAGAACGCGAAGCCGAGGATCTGGTTGGCGCGGATCAGACCGGCAGCCTCGGGCTGACGGGCGAGAGCCTGGGTGCCGTTACCGAAGATGATGCCGACGCCGACGCCCGGGCCGATGGCCGCGAGGCCGTAGCCGACAGAGCTGAGGGAGCCGGTGACGCCTTCGGTGGCAGCGAGGATCTGGGACATGCCAGTTCTTCCTTCTCTTTCACGGACCGGTGGGGGTTGGCCACCGGACGACAGGGGGTTTTGGTGCGGGCCTGGCTCAGTGGTGCTCGGCGAGCGCGCCCTGCAGGAAGCTGCAGGCCAGGAGGACGAAGACGTACGCCTGGACAGCCTGGATGAACAGCTCGAACGCGGTCATCACGATGACCATGATGAACGAGACGCCCGCGTAGGCGATGCCGATCCCGTTCAGCAGGTACCAGCTGGCGATGGTGAACAGCAGCAGCAGGGTGTGACCGGCGAACATGTTCGCGAACAGTCGGACCGCGTGCGTGAACGGGCGGACCAGGACGTTCGAGAAGAACTCGATGACCATGACCAGCGGGAGGACCGGGCCGAGCGACTTGTCGTAGCCGGTCAGGTTCTTGAAGCCGCCGACGAAGCCGTGACGCTTGAAGGTCACGCTCATCCAGATCACGTACACGATGGCGGCGAGCGCGACCGGGTACGAGAAGATCGCCGTCACCGGGAACTGGGCGACCGGAATGATCGACCAGAGGTTCAGGATCCAGACGAAGAAGAACAGCGAGACCATGAAGGGGACGTACTTCTCGCCCTCCTTCTTGCCGAGCGTCTCGTAGACGATGCCGCGGCGCACGAAGTCGTAGCCGGCCTCGGCGACCATCTGCAGCTTGCCCGGGACGACCTTCGGCTTGCGGAAGGCGGCCCAGAAGAAGGCGACGATGACGACCGTGCCGAGGAGGGCCAGCAGCATCGTCTTGTTGAAGTACGAGTTGGTGTCACCGTCCCCGAAGATCGGCTGGAACAGGAACGAGTGCAGGCCGGGAGCCGGGAAACCACAACCGTCGAAGATGTGGCAATCGGTCTCGAAGGCGAGCACCGTCGTCGGGTCAGCACTCACCGCGGGCTCCTTCAGCGTGGCGCATAGGTACGGCAACCTCGTTGTGTCGGCGCGGCGGACAGCCGCTGTTCGGCACTGGACTGGTGTAACGGATGTGGGGGCGGCGGTCAGGCATCGAGCCTCGCGATGGAACAGGCGTCAGCGTCAGATGCCCGCGCCAGCATTGCCACAGTTGAAACCGGACGATAGCAGCATCCCGAACGCGTACTTATTCCGCCCCTACCCCTCACGGCTTCTGGCCCGAATTTCCGGGCTTTTCGGCCTTCGTCGAGTCAGGTTCGACGTAGAGGATCTTGGCCTTCATGTGAGCACGCGCCTGTGCACCGATCCACACCAGGGTGGTGGCGACGAGGGTGATCGCGAAGGCCTTGGGGTTGAACAGCGTCGTGTTCTTGAACACGGCGAGAAAGACGAAGAGCAGCAGGATCTGGGCCGTGTAGAGCATCAGCCCCATGGCCTGGAACAGGTGCGGCAGTGATTTCGCCGTGCGCTGCAGTACGAGGAATCCGATGCCCATGAACAGCATCACCACCACCGTCGCGACGACGGCGCCCACGGCACCCTTGCCACCGGCGACGATCCCACTGATGACGGCGGCGAGAGCGCCGGCGACAGCAGTGGGTACGGCGGATTGCAGCAGGGTTCGGACGTCATCTGACCGCATGGCGGTTTGCTCCGCGTGGTGGTGGGGGCACAGGGACTCGTACAGGACGAGCGTAAGCCCGGTCCGAGAGGGGACCTCGGGCCAATGGACCGTCGCACTACGGTCCTTCGGCTCTGTCGCCGGGTTTAGTGAACGGTATCACAAAGTATTTGATGAGAGCTTTACTCGGAGGGTGTGCCGACTGTCACACATGAGAGTGACCCTGCGCGTGTGTGCGCGACAGCGAAGTGGCTTGTCTGGTAAAGGGCGTTCATGTCGGACATGCACGCCGGGCGTCAGTGTGACGATCCGGCCTTACGCCGGTCGGGGAAGCGCGAACGGGGGCCGATGGCGGTCGCTCCGTTGACGCCGGCCACACCCGCCGCGATCGGCCGGGCCGGCTCCGGCTCCGCCGCGGAATCGTCCTGGAGGGCCGCCTCGGCGGCCCGCTCCGCGTGCCGGTAGCGCGGCGGGACCAGGCGCTCGGCCCAGCGCGGGGCACGCGGGGTGAAGCGGGGCAGCAGGAGCAGGAGCAGGCCCACGGCGCTGAGTCCGGAGATCACCAGCACGATCCACATCGAGGCGGAATGCACCGAATACGCGACGGTGCCGAAGGCGATCAATCCTGACCAGAAATACATGATGAGCACGGCCCGGCTGTGCGAATGACCGAGTTCGAGCAGACGGTGGTGGAGGTGCCCGCGGTCTGCCGCGAAGGGCGACTGGCCCTTCCAGGTGCGCCGCACGATGGCCAGGATCAGGTCCGTCATCGGGATCGCGATGATCGTGAGCGGCAGGATCAGCGGGATGAAGACCGGCAGCATCGCGTGGGTCGCGTTGCGCTCACCACCCACGAAGAGCGCCATCGCGTCCGGGTCCACCTGCCCGGTGACGGAGATGGCGGCGGCGGCCAGCACCAGGCCGATGAGCATCGAGCCGGAGTCGCCCATGAAGATGCGGGCGGGATGCATGTTGTGCGGCAGGAAGCCGAGGCACATGCCCATCAGGATGGCGGCGAAGAGGGTCGCGGGCGCGGCCGCCTCGATCCCGTAGCCGAACCAGATCCGGTAGGCGTAGAGGAAGAACGCACAGGTCGCGATGCAGACCATGCCGGCGGCCAGGCCGTCGAGGCCGTCCACGAAGTTCACCGCGTTGATGGTGATCACGACGAGGGCCACGGTGAGCAGGTTGCCCTGCCAGGGGGTGAGCGAGACCGAGCCGACTCCGGGGACCGGGATCCACAGGATGGTCAGGCCCTGCATGCACATCACGCCGGCGGAGATCATCTGGGCGCCGAGCTTGATCAGGGCGTCGAGCTCGAACTTGTCGTCGAGCACGCCGACCAGCCAGATCAGGGCCGCCCCGGAGAGCAGGGCCCGCGGCTCGTTCGACAGCTCGAAGACCCCGTTGAGGTTCTTCAGGTGGTCCGCGACGAGCAGTCCGGCGCACAGTCCGCCGAACATCGCGATGCCGCCGAGCCGCGGAGTGGGCTCCCGGTGCACGTCGCGCGCACGGATCTCGGGCATCGCGCCCACGGCGATCGCGAACTTCCGCACGGGCCCGGTGAGTAGATAAGTCACCGCGACCGTGACGCAAAGCGTCAGCAGATATTCACGCACGGGCTGCCCCAGATGTATCGCCGGCCATCTCAGCCCCACACACTAGCTGCGATGTACTCACTGTCGGAGACGCGCAGGGGCGGTATCCCGGTTGCGGTACGTCGCTGTTGCCCCGCTTAAACCCCATACGGCGGAAAACTGACCACCAGCTCGTTGACGTCACTACGGATCTTCGTGGGCTCTCCACCGGTCAGCGCGGCCGTGAACAGCTCGGCGATCCGGCCCATCTCGGCCTCCCCCATGCCCTGCGTGGTCACCGCCGCGGTGCCGAGGCGGATCCCGCGCCGGTCGCCGTACGGGAGGGCGCAGGTGTCCAGCACGATGCCGGCGGCGGCCAGCCTGCCCCGGGCACCCGCGCCGTCGACGCCCAGCAGTGCGGGGTCGGCGGTGATCAGGTGGGTGTCGGTCCCCCCGGTCGTGATCGCGAACCCGCGGGCGGCGAGCGCGTCGGCCAGGGCGCGGCCGTTGGCGACCACCCGGTGCGCGTACGAGGTGAAGGCGGGCCCGGCGGCCTCGCCGAAGGCCACGGCCTTGGCGGCGATGCTGTGCATCTGCGGGCCGCCCTGGGTGAAGGGGAACACCGCCCGGTCGATCCGGTCGGCGAACTCGGCCCCGCACAGGATCATGCCGCCGCGCGGACCCCGGAGCACCTTGTGCGTGGTGGCCACGACGACGTCGGCATAGGGCACGGGGCTGGGCGCGGCCCCGCCGGCCACGAGTCCGATGGGGTGGGCGGCGTCGGCGATCAGGAAGGCCCCGACCTCGTCGGCGATCTCCCGGAACACGGAGTACTCGGGGTGCCGCGGATAGGAGATGGAACCGCACACGATGGCCTTGGGCCGGTGCTCGTGCGCGAGCCGCTGCACCTGGGCGTAGTCGATGAGCCCGGTCTCGGAGTCCACTCCGTATCCGACGAAGTCGAACCAGCGCCCGGAGAAGTTGGCTGGCGACCCGTGGGTGAGGTGGCCCCCGGAGGTGAGGGCCATGGCCAGCACGGTGTCGCCGGGCCGCAGCAGGGCGGCGTAGGCGGCGAGCACGGCGGCGGATCCGGAGTGCGGCTGCACGTTCGCGTGCTCGGCGCCGAAGAGGGCGCGGGCCCGTTCGACGGCGATCTGCTCGGCGAGGTCGGCGTACTCGCAGCCGCCGTGGTGGCGGGCGCCGGGATACCCCTCGGCGTACTTGCCGGCGAGCGGCGATCCCAGTGCGGTGAGCACGGCGGCCGAGGTGAAGTTCTCGGCGGCGATCAGCTGCAGCCCGGTCGCCTGTCGCTGCCGTTCCCCGTCGAGGACGTCGGCCATCTGCGGGTCCTGCTGCCGCAGCAGGTCCAGGGGCTGGGTGATGACGCTCATGGCGCGACTCCAGGGGGGTACCGCATACCGGGTACCAGCCACTGTAGGCCGCCGCCGCGGATCCCGCCCTGCGGCGCGGGACCGGCCCGCCCGCGCGTCAGCGGGAAGCCGTGACGCCCGTCAGGGCGGTGACCACGGGGTCCAGCGCCTGGTTGATCTCGTCGCCGATCGACCGGAAGAAGGTGATCGGCGCCCCGTACGGGTCGTACACCTCGTCCGCGTCCGGGGACGGTGCGAGGAGCCACCCGCGGAGCGCGGCGGCGGCCCGGACCAGTGCCCGGGCCCGCTCCACCATCCCGTCCTCCAGCGGCGGCAGGGTCGCGGGGTCTATCGCCCGCACCAGCCGGGTGAACTCCTTCAGGGTGAAGGTGCGCAGCCCCGCCGAGTGCCCCATCGAGATCACCTGGGCACGGTGGTCGCGGGTGGCGGTCAGGACCAGGTCCGCGCGTATGACGTGCTCGTCGAGGAGTTCCCGGCCGGTGAATCCGGAGGCGTCCGCCCCGAAGTCGGCCAGCACCGCGGCCGCGTTGGCCTCCATGGGTGCGCCCTCGTGGCCCCAGGTGCCCGCGCTCTCCACGATCAGGTCGCCGGTGACGGGGCCGCCGAGCCGGTGGGACAGCGCGTGCCGCGTCAGCCGCTCGGTGATGGGCGAGCGGCACACGTTGCCGGTGCTGACGTGGAGTATGCGGAAGGTGCTGTCCCCGGCTATGCCACGCCCCTGAGGGCTCACGGAGCCACCTCGAGGTCGGGCACGACCTCACGCAGCTGCTCGGCGGTCAGTGCGCCCGCGCGCAGCAGGACGGGAACCTTCCCGGTGACGTCGACGATCGACGAGGGCAGGGTGTTCGGGGTCGGCCCGCCGTCCAGGTACACGGACACGGAGTCGCCGAGCATCTCGCGCGCCGCGTCGCAGTCCTCGGGTGCCGGGTGGCCGGTCAGGTTCGCCGAGGACACCGCCATCGGGCCGACCTCGGTCAGCAGCTCGATCGCGACGGGGTGCAGGGGCATGCGTACGGCCACGGTGCCGCCGGTCTCGCCCAGGTCCCAGGCCAGCGAGGGCTGGTGCTTGGCCACGAGCGTCAGACCGCCCGGCCAGAAGGCGTCGACGAGCTCCCAGGCCTGCTCGGAGAAGTCGGTGACCAGGCCGTGCAGGGTGTTCGGGGAGCCGATGAGCACGGGGGTGGGCATGCTGCGGCCGCGGCCCTTGGCGGCGAGCAGGTCGCCGACGGCCTCAGCGCTGAAGGCGTCCGCGCCGATCCCGTAGAGGGTGTCGGTGGGCAGCACGACGAGCTCGCCGCGGCGTACGGCGGAGGCCGCTTCGCGCAGGCCCGTCTTGCGGTCCGTCGCGTCGTTGCAGTCGTATCGCCGGGCCATCAGCGGGCCTCCTCGTGCGGCAGGGGGGTGGCGGGAATGCGCGCGGTGACTGCGCCGCTCACGGCAGGGCCTTGCGGGCGGTCGCGAAGCGCGGTCGGTTGTTCAGGTCGGGGTGGTCGGCGGCGTCGGCCCAGCCCCGCTCCTCGGCGAAGATCCACGGGACCTGTCCGCCCTGGGTGTCGGCGTGCTCGATGACGACGATGCCGCCGGGGCGCAGCAGCCGGTGGGCGGTGCGCTCGATGCCGCGGATGGTGTCCAGGCCGTCCTCGCCGGAGAACAGCGCCATCTCGGGGTCGTGGTCGCGGGCCTCGGGCGCCACGTACTCCCACTCGGTGAGCGGGATGTACGGCGGGTTGGAGATGACCAGGTCGACCTGTCCGTCCAGCTCGGGCAGGGCGCTGAGGGCGTCGCCCTGGTGGACGGTGACCCGGGAGCCCTCGGCGTTCTTGCGGGTCCACCGCAGGGCGTCCTCGGACAGCTCGACGGCGTGGACGCGCGAGCGCGGGACCTCCTGCGCCATGGCGAGCGCGATAGCGCCGGAGCCGGTGCAGAGGTCCACGATCAGCGGTTCGACGACGTCCATCGCCCGGACGGCCTGTATGGCCCAGTCCACGACCGACTCGGTCTCGGGCCGGGGTACGAAGACCCCGGGCCCGACCTGGAGCTCCAGGTAGCGGAAGAAGGCGCGGCCGGTGATGTGCTGGAGCGGCTCGCGCGCCTCGCGGCGGGCGACGGCCTCCCAGTAGCGGGCGTCGAAGTCCGCGTCCTTGACGTGGTGGAGTTCCCCCCGCTTGACGCCGTGCACGAAGGCGGCGAGCTCTTCCGCGTCGAAACGCGGTGAGGGCACGCCGGCGGCGGCCAGCCGCTGGGTGGCCTGGGCCACCTCGGCAAGCAGCAAGTTCACGCTGGTCCTCCGGGCTGCTGTCGTACGGGGGGTGGTGCTGGGTGCTGCGGGGTGGTGCGGGGGTCCTGCGAGGGGACTCAGTGCGCGGACGCGAGCTTGGCGGCGGAGTCCGTGTCGACGCAGGCCTGGATGACCGGGTCGAGGTCTCCGTCGAGCACCTGGTCCAAGTTGTACGCCTTGAAGCCCGTCCGGTGGTCCGAGATCCGGTTCTCCGGGTAGTTGTACGTACGGATCTTCTCGGAGCGGTCCACGGAGCGCACCTGGCTGCGGCGCACGTCGGAGGCCTCCTGCTCGGCGGCTTCCTGGGCGGCGGCCAGCAGGCGCGAGCGCAGGATGCGCATCGCCTGCTCCTTGTTCTGGAGCTGGCTCTTCTCGTTCTGGCAGGAGGCGACCACACCGGTCGGGATGTGCGTGATGCGCACGGCCGAGTCGGTGGTGTTGACGGACTGGCCGCCGGGGCCCGAGGAGCGGTACACGTCGATGCGGAGGTCGTTCATGTTGATCTCGACCTCCACCTCCTCGGCTTCCGGGGTGACGAGCACGCCGGCGGCGGAGGTGTGGATGCGGCCCTGGGACTCGGTGGCCGGCACGCGCTGCACGCGGTGCACGCCGCCCTCGTACTTCAGGCGGGCCCAGACGCCCTGGCCGGGCTCGGTGGCGCCGTTGCCGCCCTTGGTGCGGACGGAGACCTGGACGTCCTTGTAGCCGCCGAGCTCGGACTCGGTGGCGTCGATGATCTCGGTCTTCCAGCCCACGCGCTCGGCGTAGCGCAGGTACATGCGCAGCAGGTCGCCGGCGAACAGGGCCGACTCGTCGCCGCCCGCACCCGCCTTGACCTCCAGGAGCACGTCCTTGTCGTCGCTGGGGTCGCGCGGAACGAGCAGCAGGCGGAGCTTCTCGGTGAGCTCTTCGCGCTGTGCGGTCAGTTCCTTGACCTCGGCCGCGAAGTCCGGGTCGTCGGCCGCGAACTCCTTCGCCGTCTCGATGTCCTCGGCGGACTGCTTCCAGGCACGGAAGGTCGCGACGATCGGGGTCAGCTCCGCGTAGCGCTTGTTCAGCTTGCGCGCGTTGGCCTGATCCGAGTGGACCGAAGGGTCGGCGAGCTTCGTCTCAAGATCGGCGTGCTCGCCGATCAGTTCCTCGACCGCCTCGAACATCGGGGGCTCCTGAAGATGGTGAATGTGGAGAAAGGGGCTGCGGGACGAGAAAGGCGCCGGTCCGGCTGCCCCCGTGCGAACGGGGTGCAGCCGGGATCCGGCGCCTGAGGCTCGCTACTTCTGTGCAGCCTTGCCGAAGCGGGCCTCGAAGCGGGCCACGCGGCCACCGGTGTCGAGGATCTTCTGCTTGCCCGTGTAGAACGGGTGGCACTCGGAGCAGACCTCGGCACGGATGGTGCCCTCGGTCAGGGTGCTACGGGTGGTGAACGACGCGCCACAGGTGCAGCTGACCTGGGTCTCGACGTACTGGGGGTGAACATCGCGCTTCAAGGTGTCTCCTAGATTCGGGAGGGCGCCGGGTCGCAGGAGCCGAATTGCGCGCTGCGTGAACCGGGGCCGACAGACCAGTCTGCCAGGACCGGGCTGCCTGTCAAAATTCTGAGGACGCCTCCCTCAACGGAGGGGGGGCCACATCTATTCCGCCGCCCGCCGGAACCCGTCCGGCCAGGTGGTTCGTGCCACCGGACTACCGGACCACCGTACCGGCGGCGCCCTTGTCGCCGGCCGAGTTCGCGGTGGCCTCGGCGGGGACCTGGCGGTCGGCCAGCAGGGCGTCCCAGACCATCTGGGACTCCTTGGTGAGTGGGACGACCCGGTTGGGGTCACGGGTGTCGCCGGTCACGGGCAGGGTGATCATCTGCATGTTCTCGGGGCTGATGCCCTCCAGGCCCTGGGCGAAGCCCATGAGGGACTTCACGTCGCCGAGCGCCTTGTCCGTGGTGATGGCCTTGGTGGCGGTGTCGGCCACGTCGAGCAGCTTCTTCGGGTTCTCGAAGACGCCGATGCTCTTGACCTGCTTGATCAGCGCCTTGATGAAGGCCTGCTGGAGCTGTATTCGGCCCAGGTCTCCGCCGTCGCCGACGCCGTGGCGGGTACGGACGAGGCCGAGGGCCTGCTCGCCGTTCAGCCTGTTCGTCCCGGCGGGCAGGTCGAGGTGGCTGTAGTCGTCCTTGATCGGCTTGGTGGTCGTCACCTCGACGCCGCCGAGCTTGTCGATGATCTCCTTGAAGCCCGTGAAGTCGACTTCGAGGTAGTGGTCCATGCGGATCCCGGACATCTTCTCGACGGTCGCGACGGCGCAGGCGGCCCCGCCGACGGTGAACGACTCGTTGAACATCTTGCGGGGGCCGCCCAGGTCGGTCCTGCCGTTGGAGAGCTTGCAGGAGGGCCTGGTCACGAGGGTGTCGCGGGGTATCGACACGACGGTGGCCTTGGTGTGGCCCTCGTTGAGGTGGACGACCATCGCCGTGTCGGAGCGTGCGGAGCCGCCGTCGTCCTGCCCGTACTCCCCGTTCGCGCCGCTGCGGGAGTCGGAGCCGAGGACGAGGATGTCCATCGAGCCGTTGTCGACGTTCTGCGGGCGGTCCGTGCCGAGCGCCGCGTCGATGTCGACGGTCTTGAGGTTGCCGTTGAACTTGACGTAGAAGTAGCCGAGCCCCGCCCCGCCGAGGACGACCACGCCGGCGGCGGTCCACGCGGCGATGACGACGGCCCTGCGGCGCGCGGCCGGCTTCCGTCGGCGCCGGCCCGCGGCGGCCCTGTGGCCGTGGCCCCTGTTGTCCTGGCTCATGCTCTGCTCTGCCCGTCTGTGTGCGGCCCGGATTCCCCGTTCCCCCTGTCGGAGACGGCCTGACGGCTTCAAGGGTTCCACGGCCGCCTGTGCGTCCCGTGTGCATCCGGTGTGCGGCCCGGCCCGCTGGGCGCCTGCTACGGGCCCCTGCGGACACCCCGTGACCCGGTGCCTACCTGCGGTTTCCCCCGTAGGCGCGGGGTGAGTGCCGCGGGCCGGGCGGTGTACGGAGTGTGGCAAAGGTCGCACCCCGGCACGAAGGGCCGTAGGGCGCACTACGACGCGACCGCCCCCGTCGCAGGTGCGGCGGGGGCGGTCGCGGTCACGCAGGTGGTGCTGCGGCGGGACGTCAGTCGTCGTTCTTGCCCGACGGGGTCGTCTTCGCGATCTGCATGAGGAACTCGGCGTTCGACTTCGTCTGCTTCATCTTGTCGAGGAGCAGCTCGATGGCCTGCTGCGAGTCGAGTGCGTGCAGCACCCGGCGGAGCTTCCAGACGATGGCGAGCTCCTCGCTGTTGAGGAGGATCTCCTCCTTGCGGGTGCCCGAGGGGTCCACGTCCACGGCCGGGAAGATGCGCTTGTCGGCGAGCTTCCGGTCGAGCTTGAGCTCCATGTTGCCGGTGCCCTTGAACTCCTCGAAGATCACCTCGTCCATGCGCGAGCCGGTGTCGACCAGCGCGGTGGCCAGGATGGTCAGCGAGCCGCCGTCCTCGATGTTGCGCGCGGCACCGAAGAAGCGCTTCGGCGGGTACAGCGCGGTCGAGTCGACACCACCGGACAGGATGCGGCCGGAGGCGGGGGCGGCGAGGTTGTACGCGCGTCCCAGACGGGTGATGGAGTCCAGCAGGACGACCACGTCGTGGCCGAGCTCGACGAGACGCTTGGCGCGCTCGATGGCCAGCTCGGCGACGGTGGTGTGGTCCTCGGCCGGGCGGTCGAAGGTCGAGGAGATGACCTCGCCCTTCACCGACCGCTGCATGTCGGTGACCTCTTCCGGACGCTCGTCGACCAGGACGACCATCAGGTGGCACTCGGGGTTGTTGACCGTGATCGCGTTGGCGATCGCCTGCATGATCATGGTCTTACCGGTCTTCGGCGGGGCCACGATCAGACCGCGCTGGCCCTTGCCGATCGGCGACACGAGGTCGATGATGCGGGTGGTCAGCACGCCCGGGTCGGTCTCCAGGCGGAGCCGGTCCTGCGGGTACAGCGGGGTCAGCTTCTGGAACTCCGGTCGGCCGCGGCCGGATTCGGGCGCCATGCCGTTGACGGAGTCCAGGCGCACGAGCGCGTTGAACTTCTCGCGGCGCTCGCCGTCCTTGGGCTGCCGGACGGCGCCGGTGGTGTGGTCGCCCTTGCGCAGACCGGCCTTGCGGACCTGGGCGAGGGAGACGTACACGTCGTTCGGGCCGGGCAGGTAGCCCGAGGTCCGGATGAACGCGTAGTTGTCGAGGATGTCGAGGATGCCCGCGACGGGGATCAGGACGTCGTCGTCGGCGACGGGCGTCTCCGCCGGCGCGAACTCGTCGCGTCCGCGACGGCCACGGCGGTCGCGGTAGCGGCCGCGGCGGCCGCGACGGCCGTCCTCGTCGAAGTCGTCCTGCGGGCCGTTGTCCTGACGGTCCCGGTCCTGACGGCCACCCTGCTGGCCCTGACCCTGGCCGCGGCCGCCCTGCTGGCGGTCCTGACGGTCGGTCCGGTCCTGGCGGCCGCCCTGCTGGCCCTGGCCCTGGTTCTGGCCCTGACCACCCTGGCCCTGACCCTGGCCGCCCTGGCCCTGGTCGTCGGCCTTGGCGCCGCGCTCACGGCGCTCGCGGCGGCCGTCGGCGCGGTCGTTGCCCCGCTCGCGGCGGTCGCGACGGCCGCGGCCCTCGCCTTCCTGACCCTGTGCGGCCTGGCCGGCAGGGGCGGTGACGGCCTCGGCCTTCGCCTCGGCCTGGGCGGCCGGAGCGGCGGTCTCGGTCTTCTCCACCTGCACGGCGGCAGCGGGGGCCGAACCCTCGGGGCTGCCGGAGGGGGCGGTGGCACGCCGACGGCGGCGCTCGCCGACCGGGGCGTCCTCGCTGGCCGGCTGGCCCGGGATGTCGATCTGGGCCTGCGTGGCGGTCTTCTCGGCGGGCGCCTCGGCGGCGACCTCGCCCGTACGGGCCTTGCTGGTGGCGCGGCGCTTCGGCTTGGTCTCGCCGCTGTCGGCGGGCGCGGCGGACGGCGCGGAGGCCGCGGCCTTGGGGGCGCTGCTTCCCGCCTGCGCCTCCTTGATGACCTCGATCAGCTGGCCCTTGCGCATCCGCGCGGTGCCCCTGATGCCGAGGCCCGACGCGACCTGCTGGAGCTCGGCCAGGACCATGCCGTCAAGGCCGGTGCCGGAGCGGCGGCGCTTGGTCGGCGCGGCGCCCTCGGCGGGGGCACTGGTGTCGACGTTGGTGTCGGCAGCGCCCATCAGATCGGTGGTGTCGCTCACGAAGGGTCCTTCCCTGGAGCGGACGTCGGCCTGTCTGGCTCGGCGACCGGTTGTGCTGTCCGACAGAAAGCCACGACTCGATGAGCCGCGAACTACTGCCGGGGCGGTGGTCCGCCGATAGGGATACGGCGGGGAGAAACGTGCATGTGCGTGGGTGGTTCCGGCGAGAAGCCCCCGAGCTGAAAGCGTGGGAATGTCACGCCGATTCCGGAGCGTGCTCGAAACTGCTGGCAGCGATCAAAGCAGTCGGGGAGGCTCCCGGAAGAAAGGTGGTCCCTGATAGGGACACTGAGCACCAAGCCATGGCGGCTTCGGATGCGCACTTGAGACTAACACTACCGGATCCAACAGACATTCCCCCTCTCCATCACCGGCTGTCGAGCCCATCCGCGCGGGTTTCGCGCGGGCTCCGCGCGGGCGGCCTGCCCCGGCCGCCCGCCCCTGGCCGGCTGTCCCCTCTACTGCGCGGATCAGCCGCCCTGGGTTCCCAGCGGAAGTACGCTCGCGCCCGCTGCGTCGAGTGCGAGCCGATTGGCCGCCCACCCCTCGCCCGCGAGCCGTGCGACCTTGTCGGCCGCACCGTTGTCGACCAGCGCGAGGACCGTGGGGCCCGCGCCGGAGATCACCGCGGGGATGCCGTCCGCCCGCAGTCGGGCCACGAGCGCCACGCTCTCGGGCATCGCCGGGGACCGGTACTCCTGGTGGAGACGGTCCTCGGTGGCCGGCAGCAGGAACTCGGGACGCCTGGTCAGGGCCTCTACGAGCAGACCCGCGCGGCCTGCGTTGACGGCCGCGTCCACGTGCGGGACGGTGCGCGGCAGCAGGCCGCGCGCGGTCTCCGTCAGGACCGGCTTGGAGGGGACGAAGACCACCGGAACGATGGAATCGGCGGGCTCCATGCGGATCGCCTTGGCGCTGCCGCCGTCCATCCACGCGAGGGTGAAACCGCCGAGCAGACAGGCGGCGACGTTGTCGGGGTGGCCCTCGATCTCGGTGGCGAGCTCCAGCAGCGCCGTGTCGTCGAGCTTGGCCTCTCCGCCTATGGTCACGGCGCGGGCGGCCACGATGCCCGCGCAGATGGCGGCGGAGGAGGAGCCGAGACCGCGGCCGTGCGGGATGCGGTTGGCGCAGACGACTTCGAGGCCGCGCGGCTGGCCGCCCAGCAGGTCGAACGCGGTGCGCATGGAACGCACGAGGAGGTGGCTCTCGTCCCGGGGAAGGGTGTCGGCACCTTCGCCCGCGATGTCGATGTTCAGGCCGGAATCGGCCACGCGTACGACGACGTCGTCGTAGAGCCCCAAGGCCAGCCCGAAGGCGTCGAAGCCCGGGCCGAGGTTGGCACTGCTGGCGGGAACGCGCACCCGTACGGCGGCGGCGCGGAAGGCGGGACCGGCCATCTTCCGATGACACTCCTTGTGACTGTGCGAGACGGGATCTTCGCTGGCTCGCTGTGAATGTACTGGAGAACGTACGACACCCGAAGGCCCTGTGGGCAGCACCGCGGTCATATGCGCGGCGGCGGATGTAAGTACAGCCTATCGAAGGAAGGTTCTTCTCCGACATAGGGCGCACGGCAGGCGCACGATGCGTGTCGCCCGCTCCCCCCGGTCCGGCCGGATTTCCGCCGCGATATCTGGCGGGTTTCCGTCGGTTTTTGTGCTGTACGGGCCGAGTTGCCGGATTCCTCAGCCTTCGAAGGACTTCCGGAATCCGGCAACTCGGTTCCTGCGGTACTGCTGGTTGCGGCGGCCTGTGGCCCGTGTCCTTGCCGGACGGCCGGCCCGCTGCTCCCCGGTCGGGTCAGACGAGACCGAGGCGGACGGCTGCGGCCTCGGCGTCGACCGGGATGGTGATCGGCTGCGGAGCGCCGGCGACCGCCCAGTCGGGGTCCTTCAGGCCGTTGCCGGTGACGGTGCACACGATCTTCTGGCCGGGGTCGACCAGGCCGAGGTCGACGGCCTTGAGCAGACCGGCCACGGACGCGGCCGAGGCGGGCTCGACGAAGACGCCCTCCTGAGCGGCCAACAGGCGGTAGGCGGACAGGATCTGGCGGTCCGTCACCTCGTCGATGAAGCCGCCCGACTCGTCCCGGGCCTGCAGGGCGTAGTCCCACGAGGCCGGGTTGCCGATGCGGATCGCGGTGGCGATGGTGTGCGGCTCCTTGACGACCTCTCCGCGCACGATCGGCGCGGAACCGGAGGCCTGGAAACCCCACACGCGGGGCGTACGGGAGGCCAGGCCATCGGCCTTGTACTCCTTGAAGCCCTTCCAGTACGCGGTGATGTTGCCGGCGTTGCCGACGGGCAGCACGTGGATGTCGGGGGCGTCACCGAGCGCGTCCACGATCTCGAAGGCCGCCGTCTTCTGGCCCTCGATGCGTACCGGGTTGACCGAATTGACCAGCGCCACCGGGTAGTTGTCGGACAGCGCGCGGGCCAGGTCCAGGCAGTCGTCGAAGTTGCCGTCGACCTGGAGGATCTTGGCGCCGTGGATCAGGGCCTGGCCCATCTTGCCGAGCGCGATCTTGCCGCGGGGCACGAGGACGGCGGAGACCATGCCGGCGCGCACCGCGTAGGCGGCGGCGGAGGCCGAGGTGTTGCCCGTGGAGGCGCAGATGACGGCCTTGGCGCCGTCCTCCTTGGCCTTGGTGATCGCCATGGTCATGCCGCGGTCCTTGAAGGACCCGGTGGGGTTGGCCCCCTCGACCTTGAGGTGTACCTCGCAGCCGGTGCGCTCGGAGAGCACCTGGGCGGGCACGAGGGGAGTACCGCCCTCGCGGAGCGTCACCACCGGGGTCGTCGCCGTGACCGGCAGACGGTCCCGGTACTCCTCGATGATGCCGCGCCACTGGTGGGTGCGATTGCTGCTCATGGGTCCTTACTCCCCTTCAACACGCATGATGCTGGCGACACCGCGGACGGTGTCCAGCTTCCGCAGCGCCTCGACGGTCCCGGAGAGGGCGGCGTCGGGCGCACGGTGAGTGACGACGACGAGGGAGGCCTCGCCGTCCTTTCCCTGCTGACGGACGGTGTCGATCGAGACACCGTGCTCCGCGAAGCAGGTCGCCACCTGGGCGAGGACGCCCGGCTTGTCCGCCACATCGAGGCTGATGTGGTAGCGGGTGACGACATCCCCCATGGGGCTGACCGGCAGCTGGGTGTACGCCGACTCGCCCGGCCCCTTTGCCTCGGCGAGCTTGTTGCGGCAGACGGCGACGAGGTCGCCGAGGACCGCGGACGCGGTCGGCGCGCCGCCCGCGCCGGGCCCGTAGAACATGAGCCGCCCGGCGGCCTCCGCCTCGACGAAGACGGCGTTGTACGCCTCGCGGACGGAGGCGAGCGGGTGGGTCAGCGGGATCATCGCCGGGTGGACGCGGGCGGTGACGGACTCGCCGTCGGCGGCGCGCTCCAGGATGGCGAGGAGCTTGATGGTGCAGCCCATGCGCTTGGCGGACGCGAAGTCGGCGGCGCTGACCTCGGTCATGCCCTCGCGGTAGACGTCGTCGAGGCGGACCCGGGTGTGGAAGGCGATGCCGGCCAGGATCGCGGCCTTGGCGGCGGCGTCGTAACCCTCCACGTCGGCGGTGGGGTCGGCCTCGGCGTACCCGAGGGCGGTGGCCTCGTCGAGGGCCTCCTGGTACCCGGCACCGGTGGAGTCCATCTTGTCGAGGATGAAGTTCGTCGTGCCGTTGACGATGCCCATCACCCGGTTGATCTTGTCGCCGGCGAGGGACTCGCGCATGGGACGGACCAGCGGGATGGCGCCGGCGACGGCGGCCTCGTAGTACAGGTCCAGCCCGGCCGCCTCGGCCGCGGCGTGCAGCGCGGCGCCGTCCTGGGCGAGCAGCGCCTTGTTCGCCGAGACGACGGAGATGCCGTGCTCGAAGGCGGTGGTGATCAGGGTGCGGGCAGGCTCGATGCCGCCGATGACCTCGATCGCGACGTCGATGTCACCGCGTTTGAGCAGCGCGGTCGCATCGGTGGTGACCAGGGCCGGGTCGATGCCCTCGCGCACCTTGGAGGGACGGCGCACGGCGACGCCCGCGAGCTCGACGGGCGCGCCGATCCTGGCCGTCAGGTCGTCGGCGTGCGTCGTCATGATGCGGGCAACTTCCGAGCCGACCACTCCACAGCCCAGCAGCGCCACCTTCAGCGGACGCGTACGCATCATTCGACCTACGCCTTTCGATCTTCACATCAGTACCTGTTGCGCGGTTTGCACCCCAGGTGTGAACCAGTCTCACTCAATGGACAACAGTTTCCACCCTCGGTCCATTGAGTGAGACACCTATTCCGAGGTCTGGGGGGTGTCCCCCAGAAGAATGCGCATCAGCCGACGTCGAGACGCAGGAGATCTTCCTCCGTCTCCCGGCGGACGATGACACGCGCCTCTCCGTCGCGCACGGCGACGACCGGCGGGCGGAGCACGTGGTTGTAGTTGCTCGCCATCGACCGGCAGTACGCGCCGGTGGCCGGGACCGCGAGGAGGTCCCCGGGGGCGATGTCGGCGGGCAGGAACGCGTCCTTGACCACGATGTCGCCGCTCTCGCAGTGCTTGCCCACGACGCGCACGAGCATGGGCTCGGCGTCGGAGGTCCGGGAGACGAGGCTGACCGAGTACTCGGCGTCGTAGAGGGCCGTCCGGATGTTGTCGGACATCCCGCCGTCGACGGAGACGTACGTCCGCAGGCCCTCCAGCGGCTTGACCGTGCCCACCTCGTACAGGGTGAAGGCGGTCGGGCCCACGATCGCCCGTCCGGGTTCCACGGAGATCCGCGGGGCGCGCAGGCCGGCCGCCTCGCACTCGCGGGCGACGATCTCGTGCAGGGCCTTGGCGATCTCGTGCGGCTCGCGCGGGTCGTCGGCGGAGGTGTAGGCGATGCCCAGTCCGCCGCCGAGGTCGATCTCCGGCAGCTCCACCCCGTGCTCGTCGCGCACGGCCGCGAGGAGCCGTACGACGCGCTTGGCGGAGACCTCGAAGCCGGCCATGTCGAAGATCTGCGAGCCGATGTGGGAGTGGACGCCGAGCAGCTCCAGGCTGTCGTGCCCCAGCGCACGCCGTACGGCCTCGGCGGCCGACCCGTCGGCGACGGCGATCCCGAACTTCTGGTCCTCGTGCGCGGTGGCGATGAACTCGTGGGTGTGCGCCTCCACGCCCACGGTGACGCGGATCTGCACGGGTTGGCGCACGCCGAGCTCACGGGCGATGTGCGCGACGCGGGCGATCTCCTGGAAGGAGTCGAGCACGATGCGGCCGACGCCGGCCTCGATGGCGCGGGTGATCTCGCTCGTCGACTTGTTGTTGCCGTGGAAGGCGATCCGGGCGGCCGGCATCTCGGCGGCGAGCGCGGTGGCGAGCTCCCCGCCGGAGCACACGTCGAGGTTGAGCCCCTCCTCCTTGAGCCACTTCACGACGGCCTTGGAGAGGAAGGCCTTGCCGGCGTAGAAGACGTCGGCGTCGGGCCCGAAGGCGTGCGCCCAGGCGCGGCAGCGCGCCCGGAAGTCCT
Organism: Streptomyces sp. NPDC104226; assembly: GCF_055584085.1. Classification (NCBI taxonomy): domain Bacteria; kingdom Bacillati; phylum Actinomycetota; class Actinomycetes; order Kitasatosporales; family Streptomycetaceae; genus Streptomyces; species Streptomyces sp. NPDC104226. The sequence continues at coordinate 91,425 of NZ_JBVJMS010000012.1, read as the reverse complement.
CCTCGTCGAGGAAGTAGGCGGGCGTCCCGAACTCCTCGGCGAGACGGGTCACTTCGATCCCGCCGACGGTGGCGACGCCCTCGGCGTTCCGGCCGACCGTACGGGCCCAGACCTTCTCGTCGAGCACGTTGAGGTCGGCGGGCGGCGGGGTGTAGTGGCCCTCGGGCAGGACGTCGGCGTGGCGGGGCCCGGCGGGGTGTGCGGAACGGCTCATCTCGGCATTCTCTCTTCGCAAATCATCCGGATCGCGGGCGAATCACATCGGATCACATCCGATCACACGTGGTTCGCGGGCTTCACAGGTACTGGTCGTCGGACGTGTCCATACCGAGCAGGGCCAGGCCGCCGGCCAGCACCGTCCCGGCGGCTTCGGCAAGGGCCAGCCGGGCGCGGTGGGCGGCCGAGGGTTTCTCGTCCCCCTTGGGCAGGACGTGGTAGTGGAAGTCGAGCAGGGCGTCGGCCAGCACGACGAGCTGCCGTACGAGCCGCTCGGGCGCACGGTGGTGCGCGGCGGCTTCGAGCACGAGGGGGTGGTCGCGGAGCGCGCCGAGCAGCGCGCCGGCTCCGTCCCCCTCCCCCGTCTCCCCGGGCTCGCTCCGGAACCCCAACTGCCCGGCGTTGCGGGTCAGGGCCCGCGCGCGGTCGTGGGCGTACCGCACCCGGAAGAACTCGCTCGACTCGTCCTGGACGAGGAGCCACCCGGGGAACACCGGGGTCTCGTGCCCGGGAACGCCGAGCATCGCCCAGGCGGCGGCGTCGGCCCCGAACCGGGCGCGGACGTCCCCGTCCCTCTTGGCCACGGGGGCGACGCGGGCGACGGCTCCTTCTCCTGCCGCTCCTCCCGCCACCCCCTGGCTGCTCAGGATCCGCCGCACGGCGGCGTGCACGACGCGCTCGCGCAGGGCCCCGAGGGGCGCGTCGGCCGCGGGCGCTTCCTGCGCTCCGGTCGGGGCGAAACCGTACGACGCCCCGCGGGCGCGAATGCCCCGTACGAGCTCACCGACCGGACTCTCGGCGAGTACGAAGTTCAGGAACCCGGCGCCGGTGATCTCCACGCGCTCGATGCCGGCCAGCCCGGCCAGCCGCGGGGCCAGCACCTCGGCCACACCACGGGGCGCGACTCCGGCACCCTTCGCCACCCCGAACGCGACGGGCGAGGCGTAGTCCCCCACTCCCCCGGGCCGGGTCCGCTCGACGACGACCCGCTCGGGCACGACCACACCGCCGGGCAGCTCCCCGTCCTCGACGGCGCGGCGCAGGGCGCACACGACGGAGCGGGAGAGGTCGACGGGGGTCACGTGACCAGCCTAGGGGAGAAGCCCCGAGGTCACGCGAAGGGTTTCGCCATGTGAACACCGGCAGCCCACGGGGCCTCTTCGAGGACGCCCGGAGGACCTCCGGGGGACCCCCTCGGGACCCCTGAGGGTCATCCCCTCCCTCTCCCCGCGGGGGCGCCCTTCCGCTCTCTCCGGTCACGCCGGTCGATCAGCCGACGCACGACCCGCACCAGCTCCGCGGGCTCGAAGGGCTTGGCGAGGAAGGCGTCCACGCCGGCGGCGATCCCGGCCTCGACCTCGCTCTGCGTACAGGCACTCACGATCGCGACGGGCAGATGCCGCGTCCTCGGATCGGCCCGCAACTGCGCGGCGGCCCCGAACCCGTCCAGGCGGGGCATGACCACATCAAGGGTGATCACATCGGGCAGCACGTGATGGACGACGTCCAGGCATTCGGCACCATCGTTCGCGGTCACGACCTCGAAGCCCTCCAGCTCGAGATTGACCCTGATCAGCTGCCGGATGACCTTGTTGTCGTCGACAACAAGCACCCGGCCCGAGGCGCCCGACACCACTCGAGAGTAGGTCGACCCCGGGCCCCGCGTCCGGGTTTTCGCCACTTCCACCCCCTCCGGGCGACGCACGCCCCACTCCCCCGGAATCCGTTCCTGATCACCGTCCGGAAGCTGGTAGTGTTCAACCCGTCGCCGCAACACCAGCGACAGCGCCCCCGTAGCTCAGGGGATAGAGCAACGGCCTCCGGAGCCGTGTGCGCAGGTTCGAATCCTGCCGGGGGCACTTCGTGAGAAGTGTCCGAAGACCCCGCCATCAGCGGTAACGCTGAGACGGGGTCTTCGCGTATGCGCAGCCATGGGCGTCTCCGACGTCTGCCGCGCGCCTGCTGGCCGCCCGAGGTGAGGTGGCGGCCGGCAGGCGGGCGCTCGCGGGAGCGCCGCGCACTTGATCTCCGTGGGCGGCGTGAGCCTGGTCCGGCGGATCCGGCCGGATGGCGGTGGGTCAGCCGCGGAGGGCTTCGGCTGGTTGGACGGAGGAGGCTCGGCGGGCGGGGTAGAGGCCGGCCACGACGCCGGTCGCCAGGCCGATGAGCGGGGCCGTGGCCAGGGTCAGCGGGTGCATGACCGGGGTCCAGTCCCTGATCAGCGCGATCGTGAGGATGGCCAGTGTGCCGAGGGACGTGCCGACGAGTCCGCCGAACGCGCCCAGTGTGCCCGACTCGGCGAGGAACTGGGCGGTGACGTGGCGCCGTTGGGCGCCGAGGGCGCGGCGCAGGCCGATCTCCCCGGTGCGTTCCAGGACCGCCACGAGGGTGGTGTTGGCGATGCCGACCGCTCCGATGACCAGGCACACTCCGGCGAGCAGCAGGAAGAGCTGTTCGAGGTCGGAGGTCACCGAGGTGCGCAGGCTCTTCGGGTCCGGCGGCGGAACCGCCTTGAGGTACTCCGGGTGGTCGGGGCGCAGTGCCACGGGGGCTTCCGCCGCCACCTGACCGGCGGCGCCCAGGTCGGTGGCGACGAGCATCCTCGCCCCCTCGGCGGGCCGCCCCCACAGCTCGACCGCGGTGGTCTGCGGTACGAGGACCGAGAGCAGGACGTCCGGCTGGCGCTGGACGTCCTCGACGATGCCGAGGACCGTGAACGGCTGTCCCCCGATGAAGATCGCCGGTTCGGTCTCCAGGGTGGTGATCCCCAGACGGGCGGCGATGCCCGAACTGATCACGGTGACGCGCTGGCGCGCACCGGCGTGGAAGTCGTCGTAGAGCCTGCCCTGGGCGAGCCGGGGCTCTGCCGCGCGCAGGGCGCCGGGGGCGGCGGCGACCACGCTGAGGGCTTCTCCTGCGGCGGCGCCCACCGGGGCGGCCGTGACGGCGAGTTCGGCGGCGCTGCGCCGGGGCCTGACCGTCCACAGCACGCCTGCGTGCCGCACCCCGTTGAGCCGCTCGACGCGGTCCGTGGCGTCGTCCGGGAAGGCCGCGCCGGCGAACTTGTCCTGTTCGTGGGCGATGTCCTCGACCGTCACCTCGGTCGCGGAGAGCACGTTGAAGCGGTCGTCGATCTGCGAGGAGGCGGTGGCGGTCAGGCCGAGCACCGCGACGAAGGCGCCGACGCCCAGGACGGTGCCGAGCATGGTGAGCGCGGAGCGGGCGGGGCGCTGCAGCATCCCGGCCACGGCCTCGGCCAGCAGGTCCCGTGGCGCGAACCGGGAACGTCCGATCCCGGGCTGCGGCAAGGCGTCCGGTGTCCTTCCGGTCCGGCTCAGCATGCGGCCACCTGCTCGCTCTCGCTCATTGCGCCGTCCCGGATGGTGATGGTCCGCCGGCCACGGGCGGCCACGGCCAGGTCGTGGGTGATGAGGACGACCGTGATGCCCTCGGCGTTGAGGGTCTCCAGGAGCTGGAGCACCGCCTCGGCGTTGCCGGAGTCGAGGTTTCCCGTCGGCTCGTCGCACAGGAGCAACGAGGGCCGGGCGGCCAGGGCCCGTGCGATGGCCACGCGCTGGCGTTCGCCGCCGGACATCCGGGTGGGCAGTGCGTCCGTCCGGTGGCCGAGGCGGACCCGGGCCAGGGCTTCGCGGGCCCTCTCGGGACGCTCGCGGCGCGGGACATCGCCGTAGACCATGGCGAGTTCGACGTTCTCGCGGGCGCTGCGGTGCGGCAGCAGGTGGAACGCCTGGAAGACGAAGCCGATGCGGCGGCCGCGCAGGGTGGTGCGCTGGGTGTCCTCGAGCCGGCCGGTGTCGATGCCGTCGAGCAGGAAGCTGCCGGTGGTGGGGGTGTCGAGCAGTCCGGCGATGTTCAGGAAGGTGGACTTGCCCGATCCGGAGGGGCCGACGACGGTGATGAACTCGCCCTTGCGGACCACGAGGTCGCCGGGGCGGAACGCCTCCACGGGCGGCGGCCCCGGATAGGTGAGGCCGACCTGCCGGAACTCGATGACGGGCGGGGCGGGCGCGGCCGGGGACGTGGGCGCGGCAGGGGCCGACGCCGGGGGCGCGGTCATCCGGTGGCTCCCGGCGCGGCGCCGTCGGCCCGGGCCCCGGTCACCACGCGGGCGCCTTCGCGCAGGGCCCCGTCGTCCACGGGGGTGACCTCGACATGGCCGTCGCCGGTGGTGCCGGGCTTCACCCGGACCCGGCGCTGCTTGCCGTCGTCCTCGAGGACGGTCACCACGGTGGCGCCGTCGGCGCCGGCCGACACCGCCGAGACGGGGACGACGAGGACCTTGCCGCCGGTCGTGGCGGCCAGGACGGTCAGGCGGATGTTCTGCCCGGTCCACTGGGCCTCCAGCGGCCGGCCGGGTGTCACCACCATCAGGTAGCCGTCCGCGTCGGCCTGCCCGCCGGCCTGCCCGGCGGCCGGCTGCCCGTCCTGGGCGCCGGCATCGGTACGCGGCGTCGTGCGCGCGGTCGCGACGGACCGTACGGAGGCGTCGGCGGTGGCCCCGTCGGCCTCCGAGAGGAGCTCCGCCTTCTGGTCCGCCCTGATCAGGCCCTTCTGGTGGTCGGGCACGTAGGCGTGCACCACCAGCGGACCTGCGGCAACGGTCATCACGGCTCCCTGCGCCTTCCCGCCGAGCCGGGCGGGAAGGTCCTGCACCCGCGCGGGGAAGCTCTCCAGGAACGTCACCTCGCCGGACGGGACCATGGGGCCGGAGGCCGCCTTCGCGGCGACGAGAGCCTCGCGCGCCGTGGTCAGGTCCTCCCGGGCGCGGCCGACCGACTTGCGCAGGGGCGCCAGATCGCGCGTACCGCCATCGGCCTTCCCGGACGCTCCGGTGTTCGAGCCCGTACCGGAGCCGGAGCCTGAGGAGGAGCCCGAGCCGGAGGTGGAGGCGGACTCTGCGGACTTCAGCGCGTCCTTGGCGTCGTCCAGGGCCCGTTCGGAGGAGGTCACCTGTGCCTCGGCCGCGGTGACGGCGGCCGAGCCCTCGGCGCCGCCTACCGGGACGGGTTCGTACCCGGCCGCCTCGTACAGCCTGGTGACCGCCGCCTTGGTGCCCTCGCCGAACCGCCCCCGGTTGTCGGGGGCGGTGGAGTGGCCGAGCCCCTGGAGCGCGTCCTGGAGCTGGCCCACGTCACTGCCCTGGGCGCCGGGCTTGAGGTCGCGGTAGAGCGGGACGGCGCCCTGGAGCGCGATCACGGGGCGGCCGGAGATCTCGACGAGCAACCGGCCCGCGCGTACCTCGTCCCCTGCCTTCAGCGGCAGCTTGGAGACCGTGGGGCTGCCTCCGTCGGCCGAGCCCCCGCCGGGGGTGATCTCCGTACTCTGCCCGGCGACCACGGTGCCGCGGAGGACCAGCGAGGAGGTCAGCGCCCGGTACTCGACCGGAGCGGTGATCACGGACGGCGCGGGAGGCCGGGAGTCGGCCGCGGCCTGGGCGGGCGACTTGACCAGCAGGGAGGCTCCGAAGCCCGCACCGGTGAGTGCGACCGCGCCCACCGCGATCAGGGCGAGCGAGCGGCGCCTGATCCGTACGCCGTCACCGCCGTCGGCCGCGGTGCCCGTGCTGCCTGAGCTTCCCGTGTTGCCGTGGGCCGCCCCGACCGCGTCGGCCCCGTCCACGAAGGGCTGTTCGTCGATCTGCATTCAGTTCGCCAATGCCTCGTTCGCCGACTTGATGACCGCGCCCTGGTCCCTCTTGATTTCGGCGAAACCGGCGGCGTTCTGCTCGATGTAGTCGTTCTGGATCTTCGTTTCGGCGCGGGCCAGGACGGTGGCGAGTTTCGTTTCCTGCTTGCACCTCACATCGGCCTTGGCCACGACCTTCTCCTCCGGTGATGCGGAGTCCCCCTGGGCCGCGTACTTCTCGACGGGCTGGAGGAAGGCGGTGTGCTGATAGCCGGACTTCTTCATGCAGGCCACCCATTCGTCCTGCGCCTTCTTGAACTCCGGTGTCGCCTGGGCCTTCCCGAAGGAGGAGTAGTCGATGCTGAGCAGTCCGATCTTGCCCTTCGCGGGGTCCTGCACCTTGTCGAGCCCGAGCTTGCGGCCCGCCTCTCCGATGCAGCCGCCCTGGGGGATGTCCTTGCCCGCGTAACTACCGCCCGCGCCGTCCTTGCCGGCCTTGGCGCCCTTGGCGCCGTAGACCATGTAGGCCTCGGGCGGGAACTTGGCCCCGCTGGACACCGCGCCTTCGCCGTGCTCCCTGTCACCCGGCGACGGGATCACGTGATAGCCGTACTCGGCGGCGGTCTTCTCGCCGACCACGCCGTACCGACGGCTCACGACCTTGGCCGGCTCGGCCCTTCTGACGGGCCAGTCGAAACCGAACCGCTTCATGCAGTCGGAAGCCAGGGTGGAGTGAGCGGTGTCGACCTGCGCCTGCTGCTCGGGAGTGAAGAGGTAGGCGGAGACCGGGAGGACGATGTCGGCCTCCGTGACGACATCCCGGACAGCGGAACCGCCACCGTCGGCGCGGGCGGCTTCCTGACCGCCCTCCGAACAGCCGGTGAGCAGCAGCGTGCCGACCCCGGCGGCGATGACGAGACGCGTGTAACGCAAGGGAACCCCTGGATAGAGTGGATGTGCGCGGTGGGGCGGAATTGGCCTCCGCCCCACCGTGGTCATGAGCCGGTGATCAGAAGTCGTACGTGGCGCCGTTGCACCAGTCACCGAACCTGTGCGAGTTCATGACGTCGTTGGCGTTCTTGCCGTTGCTGAGCGTGATGCCGCTCATATCGCTCACCCGCCCGTAGGCGGCGACCCTGAAGCAGGGGCCGGAGTATCCGGAGTTGTAGTACACCGAGACCTTGGTGTCCATGTCCCAGTTGTCGATGGTGCTGACGTTCGAGATGACGTTGTCGCCCCGGTACAGCGGGAGGGTGGTGCCGTCGTAGGTGATGTTGGCCCAGCTGGTGCGGGAGTTGAAGTCGTCCCGCTTCTCGCCCTTCCAGTTGCCGTCCGACCAGAGGCAGACGTTGTCGGGGGTGCACACATCGGCCTGCGCGGGCGCCGCCATGACGACTGCCGCGCCGAACAGGGAGGCAGTGGCGAGCAGCATGGCCGAAGTACGTCGCATCATGAGCTGTTTCCTCTTTTTCGTTCCGCGCCGCACGAGCGGCGCTTTTCATCTGCGGTGGGGCGGAATTGGCCTCCGCCCCAACGCGGTCACCGGACGTGGATCAGAAGTTGTACGTGGTCCCCGCACAGTTGTTGGTGAAGTTGTGCGAGTTCATGTTGTCGTTGGCGGTCTTGCCGGAGCTGAGGGTGATGTTGGCCATGTTGCCCACGCTGCCGTAGGCCGCGACCTTGAAGCAGGGTCCGGCGAATCCGGAGTTGTAATACACCGAGATCCTGGTGTCCGGGTCCCAGTTGTCGATGGAGCTCACATTGGCGACGACGCCGTCGCCCGCGTAGAGCCGCCAGCCGGCGTATTCGTACGAGATGATCGACCAGTTGTCGCGAGAATTGAAGTCGTCCCGCAGGTATCCGGAGTAGTTGCTGTCCGACCAGAGACAGACGTTGTCCTCGGTGCATTCCTGCGCCGCCTGCGCGGGCGCGGCCATGGCAACTCCCGCGGCGATCAGGGACATCGTGGCGAGCAGCATCGCCGAAGTGCGTCGAAGCATGAGATTCCTCCTCGTTCTGGTTCCGTGGTGGGGCAAGGGCGCACCTCATCGCGCGGTGGGGCGGAATTGGCCTCCGCCCCATCGCAGTCAGGGGCCCGCGATCAGAAGATGTTGTAGGTGTTGCCCACGCAGTTGTTGCTGAACTGGTGCGAGTTCATGTTGTCGTTGGCGGTCTTGCCGTTGGTGAGGGTGATCTTCGCGAAGTTGTCCACCAGTCCGAAAGCCGCGATCTTGAAGCAGGGCCCGGCGTATCCGGAGTTGTAGTACACCGAGATCTTCGTGTCGGGGTCCATGTTGTTGATGGAGGTCACGTTGTTGACCGTGCCGTCGCCCGCGTAGAGCAGTCTGGTCGGGGCGTAGTCGTAGGTGATGGTGGACCAGTTGGGGCGGGAGGAGAAGTCGTCCCGTTCGAATCCCGAGAAGTTCGAGTCCGAATAGATACAGGCGTTGTCCTCGGTGCAGACCGGGACGGCCTGCGCGGGGGCGCTCATGGCGATTCCCGCGCCGACCAGGGAGGCCGTGACGAGCAGCATGGCCGAAGTACGTCGAAGCATAAGGGGATTCCTCGAATTGGATCTGTGCCGAGCGAGCGGCTGATAAAGGGCGGAAGGCGTCGGGAAAGGAGGCGCCACGGCGCCCTCCACATGTGCATGCGGATACGGATGCGGGTGCACTTACGGATACGGAAGCGGAAGCGCATACAGCGCGCGCCGGGGCGAGTTGCGTGCCGGCGGCCTCCCGGGCCGCTCAGGAGAGTCAGCCGATCCGGTTTCTAGTCATGCCCATGACAGACCCCTCCCTGAGACCCGGCAGGTGCCGACGTCGCACCTGCTCGGAGCCCGTGAATTGTGTTCACCCGGGCCCTTGTCGCCGGAGGAGAATCTAGGCCGGAGCGGGGTGCGGTGGTGTGCGTCGAGTGCCGCGTTTGTGTGCGCTCAGTGCCGCGGGTCGGCCAGGGAGAGCGCCCGGTGTTCGGTGGGGGTGATGCCGTAGGTCTCGCGGAACGCCCTGCTGAACGCGGTGGCGGTGGCGAAGCCCCAGCGAGCGGCGATCTCCTGGACGGGCCGGCCGCTCAGTTCCCGGGACACGAGGTCGGTGCGGGCGCGCTCCAGGCGGCGTTGGCGGATGTGCGCCGCGACGGTCAGGGTCTGGTCGCCGAAGAGGGCGTGGAGACGGCGCAGGGAGAGGTTGTGCCGGTCGGCGACCGTCCGGAGCGTCAGCTCCGGGTCGCCGAGGTTGTTCTCGATGAAGCGGTAAACCCGCTGCAGGGTCTCCTGCGCACGGGCCTCGGCCGGCGCCTGGCCGAGGTCGCCGAGCTGCCGCGCGAGGAACGCGGTGGTCAGGTCCAGGGTGATGGCCCCCATAGCCCGCAGCTCCTCGGGCTGGCAGTGCGGGCCGCGTGCGACGAGCACCTTGAGGAAGTCGGCGAGGATCGCCCCCGATCCCGCGTCCGCGGCCAGGGGTCTCGCCAGGAGGCGGTCCACCCGGTCCGGTCCCAGGGCCAGGGATTGGCGGGGGATCTGCAGGACGACCGTCCCGGTCTGCTCCCCCATGCACGCGCCCTCACTCGGCCGTGAGGTGTCCGTGAGCATGAGCGCCCCCGCGACCAGGGATTCGTTGCTCCGCTGCGAGATCCTGACGGCGCCCTCCGTGATGAGCGCCAGCTGGAGGTGTTCGGGATCGCCGCGCCGGACGTGGGCCGAGGTGCGCCGTGAGGTGACCGGTGAGCAGGTCAGGGAGGACAGCTGCGCGACGCCGAGGTCCGCGTACATGAGGCTCGCCCGGAAGTCGGCCCGCTGCCGGGTTCTGAGCGTAATGGGCATCACGTCGACGGACACCGTCTCGCAGAACCAATCGAATCTGTCCTCGCGCTCCAGAGCGTCCGACGTAACCAGCGACACCATGCGATCCCTCACATCTCGACGTGACGGCGATCCGGTCCCCTACCGGTTGCCGCACACCTGTACTCCACCCCCACCGCACATGATCGGCCATCGGGCGCGGACCGTGGGTGCGGTGCGCGAGGGGTGGGCAACTCGTCGGCGTCGTACGGCATCCGGGGTCGCCGGGTCCTCGATGAGCGGCGCCGATGGTGGTCCGTACGAAGGACGTGGGGGTGGGTCTGTGGGTTTTGGGGGGTGAGGGGCGGGGGTGGGCGTGCGTAGGTTGGGTGCGAGGCCACTTTGTGTCGTCGACCTGGTGCTCTGTGGCGTGCTCTGACGGTGAGGATGGGGCGGCACAGATGCGTGACTTGGTGGAGACGGCGCGGCAGTGGGTGTCCGAGGGGCGGACCGGCTTTCTGGCGCGGCCCGTGACCGAGCAGGGGTTCGGACCCCGTGATCCGGCCGGGGCCGTGCTCGTGGATGCGCGGGGCGAGTGCGTCGGGGCCCTGTACCGGGGGGTGTTCGACGCCGAGCTCGTGGCGGAGGCCGCTTCCATGGGCAGCGGGGAGACCGCACGGGTGTGCGAGGTCTCGGTCGGCGGCGGCGAGGCCGTCGAGGCGAAGCTGACGTGTGGCGGGCAGGCCGAGGTGCTGCTGCAGCCGCTGGCCGCGATTCCCGGCGAGTGGTGGGAGCTGCTCGGGCAGGGGGTCGGCGTCGCGCTCGTGACCCAGCTGAACGAGCGGGCGGATCAGGCCGTCAGTGTCGTCGTACGGGGGGCCGACCAGCCGTCCGGCGACGCCGAGCGGCGGGCCGGGGAGCTGCTGAGGACGCGGCGGCCGGGCCGGGACGCGCTGTACGCGGGGTCCGGGCTGGTGCTCGTGGAGGCGTACCCGTCGGCTCCGTACGTGGTGATCGGCGGGGCCGGGGAGCTGGCCGAGGTCATCGAGGCGCAGGCCCGGCTGCTCGGCTGGGAGGTGAGCGTCGTCGTCTCCACGGGTGAGGCCGAGAAGCTGCTCGACGTGCGGCGGGACGCCGCCTGTCTGGCCATGCTGAGCCATGATCCGGACTTCGACGTGCCGACGCTGCGGACCGCGCTCGCGCTCGGGATTCCGTACGTCGGTGCGCTCGGCTCCCGCAAGACCACAGCGCGGCGCCGCGAGGGACTGCTCGCGGCCGGAGTCAGCGAGGAGCGGCTGCGGACGGTGCACGGCCCGATCGGGCTGGACCTGGGCGGGCAGACCCCGGCGGAGACCGCGCTGGCCATCTGCGCGGAGATCCTGGCGGTGCTCGGGGGCCGGGAGGTCCGCGGGGTGCGGGACGCGGACGGGCCGCTCAAGGGCTGAGCCGGTCCAAAGACCGCACCGGGCCGTACGGGTCCTACCGGGTCCGTACCGGGTGATACCGGGCCATCGGGTGGAAACGTCACGAATGCGGGAAAATGGGTTGTATGGACACGACTCTGACGTTCCTCGCGGTGGACAGGACACTGACCAACATCGCGTGGTTCCTGGTCGTCGGGCTCATCGTGGTCGGCTTCCTGCTCGGCGGCTTCTTGCTGGGCAAGCGGGTCCGGGCACAGGAACCCGCACCCCCCACTCCCGAGAGCCAGCCGCACCTGCCCGACGGCGGTGCGGTGTACGAGGTGCGCGAGGAGCGGGACTACGTGGACTTCCCCGAGAACGGACTGCGCCCGCACGAGATGCAGGGGTACGGGAACTTCGGCTCCACCACCTCGCTCAACCCGGAAGAGGTCAGGGCCCGGCGGGAAGCGGCCCACCAGCGCGTCGAAGGACCGGGCCCGCACCCGCAGCCCGGCTCTCCGCCCAACTCCGGGCGGGGCGCGCACGACTGATCCACCGACCCGTCGGCCCACCGACCCGCCGGCCCACCGACCCACTGACCCGGCACCTGTGACCCGGAGCGGACCCCGCCCCGGGTCACAGGTCCGTGCGCAGCCGCAGGATCTCCGGGGGCGGGTGGCGGGTCGAGGTGTGGCGGACCTCGGCCGTGAGCGGCGGGTCCAGGGGGTGGAAGGGGACCTCGCCGAGGCCGATGGCCGTGATGGTGGCGCCCCGGGAGATGCGCGGGGCTCCCCCGGCCGCCTCCGGGTCGCGGGCGGCCACCGCGGCCGCCACCTCCGCGCGGAGCGGCGCCGTCAGGGGGCTGGAGACCAGCGGGGTCTCGTCGCCGACCGGGAGGACCAGGACGAGGGCGAGCGGACGGCGGGCGCTGCCCGTGTAGCCGACCACCGCCGCGTCGCGGACGTTGGTGTGCCGGAGCTTTTGCCAGCCGCGCCGGCCGGCGGGGTAGGGCTGGTCCATCCGTTTGACGACCAGGCCCTCGATGCCGCTGGCGGGCAGGGTCTCGTACCAGGTCTCCGCCAGCTCCGGGTCCGTGGTCATGGGCACCGGCTGGAGCGGCGGGCCCAGGGGCAGGAGCAGGTCGACGAGGAGGGTGCGCCGGCGTTCGTACGGGCGGGCGCGCAGGTCCAGGCCGGCGAGTTCCAGTACGTCGAAGGCCGCGTACGAGGCCGGCAGCGTCTGGGCCAGCACGGCGGCCCGCGCGGCCGAAGCGGCGGCCGCCCGGCGCTGTACGAGCGCGAAGTCGGTGCGGCCCGCGTGCCACACCACCACCTCCCCGTCGAGGACGGTCCCGGCGGGCAGGTGGCGGGCGGCCGCCGCGAGGTCGGGGAAGGCCGCGGTGACGTTGCGGCCGGAGCGGGCCTGCAGGACCACCCCGCCGACCGGGCCGTCGGTGCGGATGATCACGAGGCGGTGGCCGTCGAACTTGGGCTCGTACGCGAGACCGGGCGCGCGGGGCAGGGTCCGTACGGCCGCGGCGAGCGCGACGGTGATCACGGGAGCCGTCCGGCCAGGGCGGGGTCGAGGAGGGGGGCGAAGAGGTCTCCGTCGCGGGCCAGCCGCGGGGCGATGTCGTCGGCGAGGAAGACCAGGTCGGAGGGGGTCCGGCAGGCCTCCACCTCCGCCCAGGAGAGCGGTGCGGAGACCGTGGGCAGGGTGCGGGCGCGCAGGGTGTAGGGGGCCGCCGTGGTCTTGGCGGCGGCGTTCTGGCTGTGGTCGACGAAGACCTTCCCCGGGCGCAGCGCCTTGGTCATCCGGTGCACGACGAGGTCCGGGAGCTCGCGCTCGGCCTCCTGGGCGAGGGTCTTCGCGTACGCCGACACGCGCTCGGAGGGGGTCGGTTCGAGGGGGACCGCCAGGTGGAGCCCCTTGGAGCCGGAGGTCTTGACGCAGGCATGGAGGCCGTCGGCCGTGAGGCGCTCGCGGAGCCACAGGGCGGCGGCCGAGCATGCGACGACGGTGGCCGGGGAACCGGGGTCGAGGTCGAGGATCAGGCGGTCGGCGAGGGCGGGGGCGCCGGCCGGCCACTGCGGGGTGTGGAACTCGACGACGAGGTTGGCGGCCCACATGAGGGTGGGCAGGTCGGCGATGACCACCTGCTCGGCACGGAGGTCCTCGGACCGCGGGACCGGGGTGGTCTTCACCCAGCCGGGGGTACCGGGCGGCGGGTTCTTCGTGAAGAAGAGCTGTCCGTCCGGGCCGTCGGGATAGCGCAGGAAGGACACCGGGCGGTCGTGGATGTGGGCGAGCAGGGGGCCCGCGACCGTGGCGTAGTAGTGGAGGACCTCGCCCTTGGTGAAACCGGTCTCCGGGTAGAGGACCTTGTCGAGGTTGCTGAGCGAAATGCGACGGCCCTCCACCAGGGTGATCGGCGTCATACGATGAGATTGCCACGAAACAGGAGGAACCGTGCGATCCATATGGAACGGGGCGATCTCCTTCGGCTTGGTCAGCATCCCGATCAAGCTCGTGAACGCCACCGAGAGCCACTCGATCTCCTTCCGCCAGATCCACGTCAGCGACGGCGGGCGCGTCCGCTACCGCAAGGTCTGCGAGCTGGACGGGGAGGAGGTGCCGACCGCCGAGATCGGCAAGGGGTACGAGGAGGCGGACGGGTCGATCATTCCGATCACGGACGAGGACCTGGCACAGCTGCCGATCGCCACCGCGAAGACGATCGAGATCGTTTCGTTCGTCCCTGCCGATCAGATCGATCCGTTGCAGATGGACGCGGCCTACTACCTCGCGGCGAGCGGGGCCACGGCGGCCAAGCCGTACACGTTGCTGCGGGAGGCGCTGAAGCGGAGCCGGAAGGTGGCGATCGCGAAGTACGCGCTGCGGGGGCGGGAGCGGCTGGGCATGCTGCGGGTCGTCGACGACGTGATCGCGATGCACGGGCTGCTGTGGCCGGACGAGATCCGGGTCCCCGAGGGGGTCGCGCCCGAGGGTGCCGTGTCGGTGCGCGAGGCCGAGCTGGACCTGGCGGATGCGCTGATGGCGACGCTGGGGGAGGTGGAGATGGACTCGCTGCGCGACGACTACCGGGAGGCGGTCGAAGCGATGATCGCGGCGAAGGCGGGCGAGGGTGAACCGGCGGTGGCGGCGGGGCCGCCGGTGGAGGGGGCGGGTGGGCAGGTCATCGACCTGATGGCGGCCCTGGAGAACAGTGTGCGGGTGGCGAAGGCGTCGCGGGCGGGGGTGTCCGGGGCGGAGGGGGCGGAGGGGGCCGAGGGGGCGGCCGGTACCGGGGCCGAGGCGGAGGTTACGCCGATTCGGCGGAAGAAGGCTGCGGGGGCGGCTGCGCCGAAAGCGGTGGGCGGGAAGAAGTCGACTGCGTCGGGGGCGGGTGGGGCGGGTGCGGGTGCCGGTGCCGCCGCGAAGAAGTCGACTGCTGCTGCCGCTGCGGCGAAGAAGAAGGCGGCTTCGGCGGCCGTGAGGAAGACGGCCTCGGCCAAGGCTGCGCAGGCGAAGGCTGCCGAGGCGAAGCCGGCGCGGGGGGCCGCGAAGAAGGCGGTGACGCCGCGCAAGCGGAGCTCCGCCTGAGGGGTGGTGCGGAGCCGGCCCTGCGGGGCTGGGGTCCCCTACCCGCCCTTCCACCGTTCCCCGGGCGCCGCCCGGACCCCGGTCCTCAAGCGCCGGACGGGCTGGGGGGGGTACCGGGCTGCGCCCGGACCCCCCTGGGGCTCCGCGCCGGACCCCGGTCCTCACGCCGGACGGCTGGATTTGCTGCGCCCGGGCCCGCGGCTCAGGCGTCGGACGGGTGGGGGTGCCAGGTTCGGCGGTCTCTGGCCTTGGTGTAGAGGGCTTCTACGTCCGGGGGTTTGAGGGTGGTGGGGGTGTTGGTCAGGAAGGCTGATGTGGTGGCGGGGGTGAGGATGCGGACGTCGCGGAGGGTGGGGGCGGTTTCCAGGCGGGTCGCGTCGACCACGGCCAGGACCGGGGTGACCGGGGTGGAGAGGGCGCGGGTCGCGCGGGCCGCCGCGCGGCGGGCTTCGCGGGGGTCCGGGGCGGGGTCGCTGCGGCCCACCGTGAGGAGGAGGTCGCCGATCGCCACGCGCTGGCGGCGGCCCTGGACCGTGCGGATGCAGAAGACGCCGGGCGGCCCGATGAGGAGGTGGTCGGCGACGGCGTGGACCGAGTGCAGGACCTGCCAGTCCTCCGTCTCCGCCAGGGCGTCCAGCACCTCGCCCATCCGCTGCCTCACCGTGAGCTCCTGGCGGAGCCGGTGCCGGGCGCGGGTGCCCGCGGTGCCGTAGGTGAGGGCTCCGAGCAGGGCCTCCCCCGGGCGGTTCGGGGCCAGGTCCTCGTCGGGCGGGAGGGACAGGCGGCGCAGGTCCCCGGCCGTGGGGACGGGTGGCGGGCCGATGGCCACGGTTCCGGTGAGGTAGGGACGTAACGCCGACAGGATCTCCTCGCGGCGCTCGTCCGCGAGCACGCTGATCCGGTTGGCCCGGCGGTCGTACCAGGCCACGGCCCTGCCGTCGGGCAGGTTCACATACAGCCGGCCGCGCCCGGGCCGACCGCTCGGCAGTACCTTCAGTCCCCTCGAACCCATCGAAGACATGCCCTCACCCCCGGCGTCCATGGGAGCAGCCCCGGCGCCCCGCGGCAATCCCCCGGTCGGGTCCGGCCTTCGGCGTGCGCGGTGCGGCCCGTGGCGTGTAACGACTCCGCAGGGTCGCTGAGGCATGGCTGTTACAGAAGCAACGGGTTACCGCAACGGCGGGTGCATACGTTTATCCCACCTGGACGGACCAGGGTCTGACCTGCACCGAAGGACGTCCCGTGAACACCGTGAGCCACAGCCGCCGCACTCTCGTCAGCGCCGCCGCCGTGGCTGTGGGTGCCGGCACCCTGCTGGCGTTCCCCGCGGCCGCCGCGTTCGCCGACGGGGTTCCGTCGGCTTCCTCCGTACAGGGCGTGACCGCCCCGCGGACCCTGGTCAAGACCGTGTCCCTCGCCGACGGAGTCTCCACCGCGCACGTGTACCGCGTGGCCAAGGGCGCCTACCAGGCCGATGTCCTCAACCCCGACGGCTCCACCGCCGCCACCCTGACCAGCCGTGACGGCAGCACCGGCTACGGCGCCGCCGGGGAGATGCACCTCGCGCTGCGGTCCGACGGCCGGCTCAGCTCCTGGGCCGGGCCCGACAGCGGTACGCAGTCCGCTTCCGGCGCCGGATCCACGGACGGGCACAAGACCGCGAGCCGCGACGGCCGGGTCGTCCCCGTCTCCGCGCCCTCGCGTTCGAGTACGGGGACCGTCGAGGCGCTGGGGCTGAACACGCTGGCCGACGGCCCGGGTGACGGCATGCTACTGCTCGCCGCGGGCGGCGGGATCGCGGCGATCGGCGCCGCCGGGCTGGGCTTCGCGATGCTGCGCCGCGGGCGTACGGACGCGTAGGACGCACCCCTTCCCCTCCCCCGGCCCGGGCTCACGGGCAGAAACGATGCGGCTCTGCCTACTGTGGACAGGCACATGGTCATGGGAGAGGAGGGTCGACGGGTGATCGGATCCGGGTCCACCCCCTCTCCCGGTCCCGGACCCCGGGGCCGGTGTCGGCTCCGGCGCGTCCGGGCCGGTCTGCTGACCGCCCTGCTGCTCCCGCTGGCGAGCGCCTGCGGTGACACCGGCGGGCTGGCCGGTGCCGGGGCGACCCCGACCGCGAGCGGGCCCGTACACCTGTGGCCGGGGCGCGCGGGGGCCGTCGTACCGCCCGCCGATCCCGGGGGCGCGCCGCCCGAGTACGTACCCGGGATCGCGCCCGTCCAGGACCAGAACGTGCACGTGATCGACCCGGCGACCCTGGTGCAGGCCGAGCTGCGGGCTCACCCGAACGTGCAGACGGGCCCCGACGGGATGCCGCCCGAGACCGCCGCCGCGATCAAGGAGTGCGGGGCGGACGGGGCCGATCCGAAGAAGTGCCCGGTGCTGACGCCGTACTACCGGGACCTCACCGGCAACGGCAAGGACGAGCTGATCGTCGGCATCGAGTACCCGGAGCAGCAGATGTCCGTACGCGTGTACACGGCGGACGCGCAGGGCCGGCTCAACCGGATCATGGCCACCACCGACACCGTCATCAGCGTCGAACTCGCCGGACGGGACGTGATCCTGCGCGTCCCCAGCGGCAACGCCGGCTACGAGGTGAACACCACCTGGTCCTGGGACGAGACGCAGCGCTCGATGCTGCCGACCTGGGAGCAGATCGTCCGGGTCCCCGGCAGCGCGACCCCGCGCCGCTCCCCGAGCCCGGCCCCGTCCGCGAGCCCCGGCTCGGCGGGAGGGTCGCGGTGAGGCTCCGGCTGCCTTCGTGGACGGCGACGCTGACCTGGAAGTCGGCGTGCTTCATCGTGCTGATGTGCTGCTCGCTCGCGGCGGTCCTGGGTGTGCTCGTGCACGTGGAGGTGACCCGGCAGACCGTCGCGACGGCCCGCGAGAAGGCCCTCGGCAAGCTGACCGACGCCTCGCGCGCCTACGAGGCCGGCGAGATGCTGCCGCCGGGGACCGGACTCGACCCGGTCGGACTGCCGGACCGGCTGCGCGCGCTGGCCCTCTCCGGACAGCGCGGGACGCTCGTGGCGCAGTACGAGGGGCGGCAGCTGATGTGGGCGGCGGCCCCGGCGGACGGCAAGGCGCTGGCCACGGCCGTCGACTACGGGCAGAGCGCGCGCACGATCTCCGGGCTGGACAACGCGATCATCGGCTCGTCGGTGCTGGCCATCGGCGGAACGCTGCTGTTCGGCGCCTTCGCCGTGACCCGTGTGACGCGGCGGCTGCACCAGACGGCGACGGTGGCCCGCAGGATCACCCAGGGCGATCTGGACGCGCGCGTCGGGGACCCGCGGACGAAGGACCCCTCGCGGCACCAGGACGAGGTGGCGACGGTGGCGGCGGCCCTGGACACGATGGCGGGCAGCCTGCAGACGAAGCTCGAGCGGGAGCAGCGGTTCACGGCGGACGTCGCGCACGAGCTGCGGACCCCGCTGACCGGTCTGCAGGCGGCGTCGGAGCTGCTGCCCGAGGGGCGGGCCACGGAGCTGGTGCAGGAGCGGGTGCGGACGATGCGGCAGCTGACGGAGGACCTGCTGGAGATCTCCCGGCTCGACTCGGGCAGCGAGGTGGTGGAGACGGACCTGCACCAGCTCGGGCGCCTCGCGCGGCGGGTGGTGCGGGCGTCGGGGACCGACACGGAGGTCGTCGTGGTGCGGGACGCGCACGTGGAGACCGACCGGCGGCGGCTGGAGCGGGTGCTGGGGAACCTCGTCGCCAATGCCCACAAGCACGGGCGGGCGCCGGTGGTGGTGACGGTGGACGGGCCGGTGGTGACCGTACGGGACCACGGCGACGGGTATCCCGAGTACCTCGTGTCTCACGGGCCCCAGCGGTTCCGCACCGGGGGCGGGAGCAAGGGGCACGGGCTGGGGCTGACGATCGCGGTGGCGCAGGCGGAGGTCATCGGGGCCGGGCTGGTGTTCCGGCAGGCGGAGCCGTCGGCCGGAGGCGGGGCGGGCGGGGCGGAGGCCGTACTGACCCTGGTCGAGGCCCGGCTGCCGTCGGGCGACGGCGGCCTGCCGTGAGGTGACGCCCGCCTGCCGCAAGGGGGTGTCCGCCTGCCGTAGGCGACGCCCTGCCGTCACTCCCCCGGGGGAGCCGGCGGGGTCGGCTTCGTCCAGGGCCAGCGGAGCTTCGGCTTCTGGCCGCCCGGGGCGTAGACGTACTTCCAGCCCTGCTGGAGGCCCAGGCGCTTGGAGTACCCCGCCGGGACCCTCTCGTAGAGCAGCACCGTGGGGGCGCCGCCGTCCGGGGCCGGGACGGGGATCTCGTACCACTTCGACGGGTGCCCGGTCGGTCCGAGGAGGATCGGGAGGGTCCGGCCGTCCATCGGGCCGCCCTCGAAGGGGGTGGGTTGGCTTCTCACCCCTCCAGTCTCACAGCAATCCGGACATCACTGCCGTTCAGGGGTCACAGCGGTTCGGGGGTCACTGCGGTTCGGGGGTCACAGCAGGTGCGCCGCCTCGGAGACCACGGGGATCACCCGGCGGGCCAGCACCCCCACCGGCCCGTCCGCCGATTCGAGCGCGAGCGCGGCGCGGGCCGCCTCGGCCGTCTCCGGGTCGGTGGCGGCCGTGGCGGTGAGGAGCGCGATGAACTGGTCCACCAGCCAGTCCCGGAGCGAGTCGGTCTCCGGCTCCTTGCCCTCGTCGATCCAGATCAGCGAGGCGGCCTCGACCGCGGTGATCCAGGTGCGCACCATCATGCGCAGGCGCGGTCCGGGAGCCGGCACGCCGAGGTGGAAGAGGATCGCCTCGGCAGCCGCCCGGCGGATGCCGTCGACGGTGGCGGTGGTGCGGGAGGTTTCGACCACGCTGCCGCCCTGGAGGAGGGCGGAGAAACCGGCGTCGTGTTCGTCGACGAAGGCGAGGTACCGGTCCAGGGCCCGGGAGAGCCGCTGGGTCAGGGGGCCGGCCTGGGGTTCGGCGAAGCAGAGCCGCAGGACGTCGGCGGCCGAGCCCAGGGCGGCCTCGTAGAGCTGCTGCTTCCCGCCGGGGAAGTAGCGGTAGACGAGGGGGCGCGAGACACCGGCGGCCTCGGCCACGTCGTCCAGCGAGACCTCCTCCGGCGCCCGGTGTGCGAACAACGTCAGGGCCGCGTCGAGGAGCTGGGCCCGGCGCTCCTCGACGCTCATCCTGCGGTACGCCCGTACGGCTGTCATGTCCGCAGGGTAGCCGCACCCCCGGGCCCTGCGGCGGGGGATGTTCAGGCGAGGAGCCCCGAGCTCTTCCAGAGCTTGCGGCCGACCCCGCGCATCACGCCTATGTCGTCCAGGAAGTCGGTGAGCCGCTTGGCTCCGGTCTGCATGACCTCCCGGCGGTGGCCGCTCGCCTTGACCTGGGCGAGCGCCTCGCGCCGGTCGAGGCCGATGTTGTCGTAGACCTGGGGGTTGACGAAGGCCTCCGAGAAGACGCGGGCGGCCTGGCCGCAGCTCACGCGGGTGAGTTCCTGCTCCCAGCGCGGGGCGGTGAGCATCTGGCGGCGCAGTTCCTCCCGGGCGTAGCGGACGTGGCGCGCCTCTTCGATGACGTGGATGCGGGTGACTCCGCGGACGAGGGGCTGGATGCGCTCGTCCGGGAAGGTCAGGCGCTGCATCCAGTCGAGGACCTCCTCGCCGAGGAGGGTGCAGGCGAAGGAGCCGGGGGTGGTGGAGATCGTCTTCAGGATGCGGGCGAGGTTGTGGTTGGTGCGGGAGACCGGGTACTCCGGGGTGCCACTCGTCGTGATCATGCGGGCGAACATCATCGAGTGGCGGCACTCGTCGGCGATCTCGGTGAGCGCGTACCGGACGTGATTGCTGGTCAGGGACTTGTCGTACACGTGCCGGACCAGGAGCTGCATGAGGATGATCTCGAACCAGATGCCGAGCGAGCCGAGCGCCGCCGCCTCGTGGCGGGAGAGTTCGATGCGCTGCTCCTCGCCCATCTTCTTCCAGAGCGGGGTGTCGTAGAGGGAGAGCAGCTCCGGCGGCCAGTAGTACTTGCCGTCGACGGGCGGGGCGTCCCAGTCGAGTTCCTTGTCCGGGTCGAAGGAGTGCTTCGCCGAGGATTCGAGCAGCCGCTCGGCGATCTGCTCTCGGTCCTTGAGCAGGCCGAGGGCGTCGCGCAGCTCGGCTCGTTCGGTCACGGTGGTCATGGCTTCGGACACCTCTGCGTCGAGTTACCGGCGGTCACCTCTTATGAGACTCCTTGTCAGCAAGGCCGTCAATCCCTCGCGCACGACTTGTTGACCGCGCGTCTACCAACGTGTGACGCTGCCAACTGTCCGGTCCTGTACGGAAGTACGCGGCTACGTGAGGCGAGGGGGCGTCAGTGTCGACGCACGAGCTCTACACCAACGATCCGGGCGAGACCGTCTGGCCGGTCCCCGCATCCGGAAATGCCCGTTTCAGCTGGGAGTACGACGGCGGCCGCGAGCGGCTGCTGGCCCTGTACCAGAAGGGCAAGGACAAACAGTGGGACGGCGCCAAGCGCATCGACTGGGGCATCGAGGTGGATCCGTACGATCCCCTGGGCACCCCGGACGAGGCGCTTCCGCTGCACGGCACCCGGCATTGGGCCAAGCTCACGGAACGGGACCGGGGCGAGCTGCGCCGGCACTACAGCGCATGGAACTTCAGCCAGTTCCTGCACGGCGAGCAGGGCGCGATGGTGTGCGCGGCGCGCATCGTCGAATCGGTGCCGGACCTCGACGCGAAGTTCTACTCCGCCACGCAGACCATGGACGAGGCCCGGCACGCGGAGATCTTCGGACGGTTCCTGCACGAGAAGATCGGGATGCTCTACCCGATCAACGACAGCCTTCAGGGACTGCTCGGCGACACCCTGCGCGACTCCCGCTGGGACATGCCGTACCTGGGCATGCAGGTACTCATCGAGGGGCTGGCGCTGGCCGCCTTCGGGATGATCCGCGACACCACGAACAAGCCGCTGCCCAAGCAGATCCTGGCCTACGTGATGCAGGACGAGGCCCGGCACGTCGCGTTCGGGCGGATGGCCCTGCGCGACTACTACAAGCAGCTGTCGGACGCCGAACTGCGCGAGCGCGAGGAGTTCGTGATCGAGGGCTGCTACCTGATGCGGGACCGGCTGCGCGGGGTGGAGGTGCTGGAGAACTTCGGCATCTCGCGCGCCGAGGCGGAGGAGTTCAGCGAACGCTCCGAGTTCCTGGCGCTCTTCCGCAAGCTGCTCTTCAGCCGGATCGTGCCCTGCGTGAAGGACATCGGGCTGTGGGGCGAGCGGCTGCAGAAGGCGTACCTGGACATGGGCGTCTTCGAGATGGGGAACTCCAACCTGGACCTGCTGATGAGCGAGGACGAGGAGATCGCCGAGGCCCTCGACCGGGAGCGGTTCGCGGCCGAGGAGGAACAGCGGGTGGCGGAGGTCGCGGAGACCGTCGCGGAGGGCGCGGACGCCTAGGGCGGTGGGCTGGACCCGGTCGGGCGGGAGCGTTGGCCCTGGCGGCGCACGGCTCCCACGACGCGCACCCTCCGGTGGGAAACCCGCGCGGAGGGAACCGCCGGCCCTGCCGGGGTGTTTCACCGGGGTGACAGGGCCGCTTCCATCACCGCTCGGGCGATCGGGGCTGCCGCCCCATTGCCGCTGATGTCCCCGCGGACGGCCGACGCGTCCTCGACGACCACCGCGACCGCCACGGCCGGCGGCCGGCCGCCCTCGGGCCCCGCCCAGGAGATGAACCAGGCGTACGGGGTGCCCGCGTTGCCGACGCCGTGCTGCGCCGTACCGGTCTTGCCGCCGACCACGGCGCCGGGGATCGCCGCGTTGCGGCCGGTGCCGCTCTCCACCACCTTCACCATGAGCTCCTGCATCCGCATCGCGGTCAGCGGGGTCATGGCCCGGCCGAGACTGCGCTGGTCGGCGCGGCGGACCGGGTCCCCGTCGTCCTGGGTCGTGCGGTCCACCAGGTAGGGGGCCTTGAGCTCCCCTCCGTTGGCGACGGCCGCCGCCACCATCGCCATCTGCAGCGGGGTGGCCTTCGTGTTGAACTGGCCGATCGAGGACAGGGCCAGCTGGTCGGGGCTCATGTCGGTGTCGAAGTTGGACCGCGACACCCAGGCCGGCACCCGCAGGCCCGCGTCGTTGAAGCCGAAACGCCGCGCCGCCTCCGTCATCCCGCGCAGCCCGACCCGTACGCCGATCTTCGCCATCACCGTGTTGCACGACCACTGGACCGCGTCCGCCATCGAGGCGTCGGCGCAGCCCGTTCCTGCGTTCGGCAGCAGGGTGCTGGTGCCCGGCAGCGGGTACGGGTCCGGGGTCTCGGTCGGCGCGTCCACATCGGTGACCACGCCCGCGTCGAGGGCGGCGGCGGCCGTCACGATCTTGAACGTGGAGCCGGGCGGGTACGTCTCGCGCAGGGCGCGGTTGAGCATCGGCTTGGCGGGGTCCGCGTTGAGCTTCTCCCAGGCCTCCTTGACCTTCGGCCCGGTGCCGGAGAGCACCGCCGGGTCGTAGGAGGGGCTGCTGACCAGCGCGAGGATCTTGCCCGTGGACGGTTCCACGGCGGCGACCGCACCCCGCTTGCCCGCGAGCCCGGTGTACGCGGCCAGCTGCATGTTCGCCCTGATGGTGGTGGCGGCGTCGCCGCCGCCGGGGCGGCCGCGCGAGAGCTCGTACCAGAGCGGGAAGGCCGACAGCCCGGGGTCCGTGCCGGAGAGGACCGCGTCCTCGGCGCGTTCCAGGAAGCTGGTCCCGTAGGTCTGCGAGGCGAAGCCGGTGACGGGCGCGTAGAGCGGTCCGTTCTTGTACGTGCGCTCGTAGCGCAGCAGTTGGCGGCTGTCCCGGGAGCCGGTGACGGGACGGCCGTCGACGGTGATGTCCCCGCGCGGTTCCGCGTACCGCTCGATGGCGGGGCGCTTGTTGGCCGGGTTCGCGCCGTACCCGGCGGCCTCCCAGACCTGGACACGACCGACGTTGACCAGCAGGGCGACGAGCAGCAGGGCGCAGAAGTACGCGCACCAGCGGATGTAGCGGATCACGCGTCGGCCTCCTCGGCCGGTCCGGGCCTGCGGGCGCTGTCGCTGAGCCGGACGAGGAGGGCGACGATGATCCAGTTGGTGACCACGGAGGAGCCGCCCTGGGCGAGGAAGGGCATGGCCATGCCGGTCAGCGGGATCAGGCCGGTGACTCCGCCGGCGATGACGAACACCTGGAGCGCGACGATCGAGGCGAGTCCGGTGGCGAGGAGCCGCCCGAAGGGGTCGCGCAGTGCCAGTCCGGCGCGGAAGCCGCGGGCGACGAGGAGCCCGTAGAGGAGCAGGATCGCGGTGAGGCCGACGAGGCCGAGCTCTTCCCCGGCGGTGGCGAGGATGAAGTCGGATTTGGCGGCGAAGCCGATGAGGAAGGACTGGCCGTGGCCGAGCCCGGCGCCGAGCAGTCCACCGGCCCCGAAGGCGAAGAGCGACTGGGCGAGCTGGCCGGGTCCGTCGCCGCGCTCGATGGAGGCGAAAGGATTCAGCCAGTCGTCCACGCGGCTGTTCACGTGCGGCTCGAACGTCCCGACGGCGTACGCGCCCACGGCCGCGAGCAGCAGCCCGATGGCGATCCAGCCGATCCGGCCGGTGGCCGTGAACAGCATGATCACGAAGAGGCCGAAGAAGAGCAGCGAGGTCCCGAGGTCGCGCTCCAGGACGAGCACGCCGACCGAGAGCAGCCAGATGGCCAGGATCGGGCCGAGGACCCGGCCGGGCAGCAGCCTCAGCTTCCAGAAGAGGGTGCGTCCGGTGAGGGCCAGGGCGGTGCGGTTCGCCGCGAGGTAGGAGGCGAAGAAGACGGCGAGCAGGATCTTGGCGAACTCCCCCGGCTGGAAGGAGAGCCCGGCGAACCGGATCCAGATGTGCGCGCCGTTCACGGCCGGGAAGAAGACGGGCACCATCATCAGCGCCAGCGCGACGGCCACGGACAGGTACGCGTACTTCTGCAGCACCCGGTGGTCGCGCAGCAGCGCGACGGCGAGCACGAAGAGCACCACTCCGAGGGCTGACCAGCGCAGTTGCTCACCGGCGGTGGCGTTGCCGGGGGTGGTGGCGTCGAGGCGCTGGATGAGGACGAGGCCGAGGCCGTTGAGCAGCACGGCGATCGGGAGCAGCAGCGGATCGGCGTACGGGGCGAACAGCCGGACGGCGAGGTGGGCGACGAGTGCGGCCACGGCGAGGCCGGCGGCGTAGTGGGCGGCGGGTGCGGGGATGCTGCCGGTGGTGGCGAGCCCCACGTAGAGGTGGCCGAGGACGGCGATCAGGACGGCGCCGAAGAGCAGCGACAGCTCGACTCCACGACGCTTGGGCGCACGGGCGTCGGGGGGCGGTGGCGGGGCGGGTTCCGTCACCTTCGCCGTCAGAGCGGTCATACGGGGAAACGTAGCAAGGAGCCGGGCCGTATGTCCGCTTATGTCATAGTGTGCCGAAGAGTCGTCAGAACCGGTCGGAAGCGAAGTAGCGGATCAGGAGTCTCCTTCCATGGGACCTGCGGAGTTCATCGTCCTGGCCTTTCCGGAAGAACAGCTGCGGGTCGCGGCGGTCGAGGCGGTGATGGGACTGCGCAAGGCCGGGGTCGTGCGGCTCGTCGACGGTCTGGTGGCCACCAAGACCGCCGGCGGTGAGGTGCTCTCAGCCGAGTTCGACGAGTTCGTCGAACTCCGGGGCCTGCTCGCCCACCGGGAGGCGGCCCCGCTCATCGGCCCCGAGGACGTGCGGGAATCGGCTGAACTGATGGACCGCGGCAGCTGCGCCCTCCTCCTGGTCGTCGAGCACGTATGGGCCGAGGACGCCGCCGTCGCCGTCCGCGCGGCGGGCGGCCGGATCGCGGGAGCGGTCCGCCTCCCGGCCGACCGGCTGGGGGTGGCCTGATGTTCATCCGCCCCATCGGCTCCGTCGTGAACCCCTCCCAGCGCCCCTCGGGCCACCCCCTCCTGCGCGGAATCCTGGCGCGCGGGGCCTACGTCTGGGACGCGGCCCAGCACCCGGCAGCGGTTGCGACCCCCCAGCCCCAGGACGGCACACCCCCGGGCACGCCCCGCGACACGCCCCCCGACGCGACCCCCGGCACGGCATCCTCTCCCCCGGCGGCCCCCTCCGCCCGCCGGGAGCCCGCAGCCGCCCGTCCCGCTCCCCACCCGGGCCCGGGTCCGGCCTCCCCCGGGGCCGATCTGACGGACCGCCTGACCCAGCTGGCAGCCCTGGCCCGCGAAGGCCTGCTGACCCCGGACGAGTTCTCGGCGGCCAAGGCCCGCCTGCTGTCCGACTGACCCCGGGCCGTACGGCCCATCCGCTACCTCGGGGCGCCTCCTCCGGTCCCGCCCTGGAGGAGGCCAAGCCCCATCTCCGGATCATCGGCACGGGTGAAGTCGGGTATGCAGGACGGCACCCGCTCCGTGGGCATCGAGCCGGCACCCACATAGGTGAGCCGGGGCTTCACCGGTTTCACGAGCACCAGGGTGTGTCCTGCGGGGAGCGTCCTCGAGTTGATCGTCAGCACGAGCTCGCCACCCCCGCCCTTCTTGAAGCCGAAGAGCTGCTCCTGGGACGCGCCCACGATCAGGCCGCGTGCGTCACTGATCAGGCCCACGGGTCCGTCGAAACCGCCGCCCGGCACCGCGGGGCACTCCTCCACCGGCTTCTCGGGGACCACCGCCACGGGGATGCCCAGCCCTCGCAGCTCCCGCTCCACGCCGGAGATCCCTTCGGGGTGGTACAGACTGACGGTGATCGTGCCGTCATCGCTCCTGCTCAGGGCGTACGCAGCGGAGGCACCCCCCTGGTCTCCCATGACCGGCACGGCGATCGACGCCACGGCCGCCGTCGCCGCCAGCCCGACGGCGATCGGTATCCGGAACCGCCGGGCAGGCGAGCCGACGGCGAAGTCCGCCCGGCCATCGAGCTCCGCCCGGTCGGCGGCTATCGCCACGAGCTC
Source organism: Streptomyces sp. NPDC104226 (assembly GCF_055584085.1). Classification (NCBI taxonomy): domain Bacteria; kingdom Bacillati; phylum Actinomycetota; class Actinomycetes; order Kitasatosporales; family Streptomycetaceae; genus Streptomyces; species Streptomyces sp. NPDC104226. The sequence goes on along the minus strand of NZ_JBVJMS010000012.1, from coordinate 64,837 downwards.
CGTCTTCAGCCGCTCCTCGAACGCAGTGGGCCTGGTACTCATCGTGCTACCTCCAACTGCTGCGCCGGGGCAGGGACGTACGGATCCTCGGGAGTCCGCAGCGCGCGGCGGGCGCGGTGCAGGCGGACCCGGATGGTGGCCTGGGTGACGCCGAGGGCCTGGGCGGCCTCGGCCGGGGTGAGGCCGTCGACCACGACCAGGTCGAGCGCGGCCCTCAGCGGCTCCGACAGGGCGGCATGCCGCTCGGCCAGGTCGCGGAAGGCCCGCTGTGCGTCTATCCGTTCCTCCAGGGCCGCCACGTCCTGGTCGTCGAGCAGCCGGCGGCCGCTGAGCCTCTGCAGGGCTCCGCGCTCGCGGGCGCCCGCACGGGCGTGGCTCGCCAGGACATTGCGCGCGATGCCGTAGAGCCAGGCGATCGGCACTCCCCTGTCGGGCCGATAGCCGGCCACGTCCTTCAGCGCGGCGAGGAAGATGTCGGCCGTAAGGTCCGCCGCCAGGTGCGGGTCGGTGACCCGTCGGGTGACGAACCCGAGCACGGCGTCGATGTGCTCCTCGTAGAAGGCGCCGAACCCCTCCGGCGTCCGGAGGTCCGGTGGCCCGGCCCCCGCCCATCCGGAGTCCTTCCTCCTACCCCCCGCCGACGCGCCGCCCGCCCCCGCGCCGCCCTCGTGTGTGCTGTTCACCCCAGCCCCTCCCCTGGTCTGCGGGCCCCCGTCGGCCCCTCACCCCGTACTTGGCGAAAGCCGCGCCAACCGTTTCATCGGGTCCGGCCGGCAGCTGTCCGCCGACCGGGTGAGCGGGGCGGCACGGCCGCCCCGGGTGGGCGATTTGTCATACCACGCATGACAGCATCGGCCGCCAGGAGGTGACCCCATGTCACGACGCCGCAGACGTCGGCTGCTTCGCGCCGCGTGCCTCGCCGCAGCCCTCGTCACGGCCGGCCCGCTCCCCGTCACCCACGCCGAGCCCGCCGCCCCTGCCGCACCGGAGACGCCCGCGACACCGGAGACACCCGCCGCCCCGGAGACACCCACCACCCCGGAAACGCCGGACGCCCCCACTGCCCCGGCCCCCACGGCCCCCGACACCCCCGCCGCCTCCCCCACCGAGCCCGTCGGCGTCCTCCTCACCCGCCTCCAGGGCCTCTACCAGCGCGCCGAGCAGGCCGCCGAGGCCTACAACGCCGCCGAGACCGCCCTCACCGCCCGGCAGCGCGAGGAGAGCCGGCTCAGCACCGAGCTCGGCAGGGCCCGTACCGCCGTCGCCGACGCCCAGACCACCACGGGCCGGCTGGCGCGCGAGCAGTACAAGGGCGGCCGCGGGTTCTCCCCGTACGCCCGGATGCTGTTCGCCGGGGACCCCCAAGGGGCCCTGGACCAGCGCCGGATCGCGGAGCGCGAGGGGGCCCGGCGTGCCGCCGCGCTGCAGCGGCTCACCCGGGGCGAGCAGCAGGCCGACCGGCTCGCCACGGCCGCCCGCAAGGCCCTGGACTCCGAGCTGAAGCTGGCTGCCGACACCAAGGCGCGCAAGGAGGAGGCCGCCACGCAGCTCAAGGAGGTCGAGCGGATGCTGGCCTCGCTCAGCCCCGCCCAGCTCACCGAGCTCGACGCGCGGGAGGCCGAGGACACCGCCACCGCGCAGCGGGAGTTGATCGGTTCGGGGAAGCTGGGCAGCGGCGGCTCCCCCCGGCTCCGCAACCCCACCGCGGCCGGCGGCACGGCCCTCACGTACGCGGCCGCCCAGATCGGGAAGCCGTACGTCTGGGGCGCGGAGGGTCCGGCCTCCTTCGACTGCTCCGGGCTGACCTCGCAGGCCTGGGCGCACGCGGGCCGCGAGATCCCCCGGACCAGTCAGGAGCAGTGGGCCCGGCTGCCGCGGGTGCCGCTCGACGAACTGCGTCCGGGCGACCTGGTGGTGTACTTCCCGACCGCCACCCACGTGGCCCTGTACGTCGGCGACGGCAAGGTCATCCAGGCACCCCGTCCGGGCGCGAAGGTGAAGGTCTCGCCGATCGCCGCGAATCCGCTGCTCGGCGCGGTACGGCCGGACCCCGACGGGGCGCCACTGCGCTCCTTCACCCCGCCGCCGCTGCCCGAGGGCGCGACGGCGGGGGACGACACGGGCTACGCGGAGGCCGAGGCGCCCGAGGCGCCCGAGACCTCCGCCAGGTAGTCCGCCGCGTCCTCGGGGTCGTAGAAGTACGCGTCGAAGTCGGCCGGGTTGTCGAAGCCGTTGGCGAATCGATTCGCCACCGGCTGGAGCTGCCCGGCCGCGCCGATCAGGTTGAGCACGTGCTCCGGCGGGACGCCGAGCATGGCGTTCGTCCACTGGGTCGCGGGCTTGCCGCAGGTGAACCAGTACTTGTCGAAGGTCGCCTTCATCCACGCCTCGTCGAACGGGTTGTCCCCGTGCATGAGGATCGAGGAGAGGTACGAGGCCGCGCACTTGGCGGCGGAGTTCGAACCCTGCCCGGTGATCGGGTCGTTGGCGACGACCACGTCCGCCACGCCCAGCACCAGCCCGCCGCCGGGCAGCCGCCCGATCGGGTTGCGGACGACGGGGGCGTACCGCCCGGCGAGCGTGGCGCCCGCGTCCGTCAGCTCCACCTCCGTCGCCCGCGCGTACTCCCAGGGCGTGAACTTCTCCATCAGTTCCAGGGTCAGCGCAAGGTGTTCCGCAGGGTCCTTCACCCCGCCGAAGACGTCCAGCGGTCCGCCCGGGATGCCCTCCCAGAACAGGATGTCGGCCCGCCCGGAGGTGGTCAGCGTCGGCATCACGAACAGCTCACCGGCACCCGGGACCAGGTTGCAGCGCACGGCCTCCGTCTCCGGGTGCTCGGGGTGCGGAGCCAGCCCGTGCACGTACGACACGGCGAGCGCGCGCTGCGGGGCGTCGTACGGGGAGCGGGCCGCGTCCCGGCCGAACAGCGAGACCAGCTCGCCCTTGCCGGCCGCGACCAGCACCAGGTCGTACGTACGGGAGAAGAAGTCCAGGTCGGAGACGGTCGCGCCGTGGATGACCAGCTGCCCGCCGCGCTGCGCGAAGGTGTCGAGCCAGCCGGCCATCTTCACGCGCTGGTCCACGGACTGGGCGAAGCCCTTGAGCCTGCCGAGCCAGTCGACGGGGCGGCTGCCGTCGGGGGCGGAGACGGAGACGCCCAGGCCCTCGATCCTCGGCGCCTGCTGCTCCCAGAAGTTCAGCTGCAGGTCCCGCTCGTGCTGGAGCGCCGTGTCGAACATGACCTGCGTGGACATGACCCGCCCGGTGCGGATCTCGTCCGCCGTCCGGTTGGACATGAGGGTGACCTCGTACCCCTTCGCCTGCAGTCCGAGGGCGAGTTGGAGACCGGACTGGCCGGCGCCGACGACGAGTATCTTGCGCATCTGGACGTTCTCTATTCGGGGGTCGTGTCGAGGGCGTGGCCCACGAGGGTCATCAGGGATTCCAGGACCGTCGCCCGGCGCCGCGCGTCCATGATCACCACGGGTACCTGCGCCGGTATGGTCAGCGCCTCCCGCACGTCCTCCGGTTCGTACGAAGGCGTGCCCTCGAAGTGGTTGACGGCCACGGCGTACGGCAGCCCGCAGCTCTCGAAGTAGTCGAGGGCGGGGAAGCAGTCGCGCAGCCGCCGCGTGTCCGCGAGGACGATCCCGCCGACGGCGCCGCGCACCAGGTCGTCCCACATGAACCAGAAGCGTTCCTGACCGGGGGTCCCGTACACGTACAGGACGAGGTCGTCGTCGAGCGTGACGCGCCCGAAGTCCATGGCGACGGTGGTGGTGTGCTTGTCCGGGGTCCCCGACAGGTCGTCGGTGGGGGCGGCGGCCTCGGTCATCAGCGCTTCGGTACGCAGCGGCCGGATCTCGGAGACGGAACCGACGAAGGTGGTCTTGCCCACCCCGAAACCGCCCGCCACCAGCACCTTCACGGCGACGGGCGCGCGCGAGCGGTCGTACTGCCAGGGCTGTACGGGCTCGTCCGGATCGGTGTCCGGGTGCGCGGGGAAGGAGGAGAGGCCGGTTTCAGAGACGGCGGAGCCCACTGAGCACCCTTTCGAGCAGAGCGCGGTCGGGACGGCCGCTGCCGTGGCCGGTCCCGTAGACACGGATCCGGCCCTGGTCGGCGAGGTCGCTGACCAGGACGCGGACCACGCCGAGCGGCAGCTTCAGCAGGGCGGCTATCTCGGCGATCGTCCGCATGCGGCGGCAGACCTCGACGATCGCCGGCATCTCCGGCATCCGGTCGGGCTTGCGCGGCTCGGACACCTTGGTGTCCAGGGCCGCGACGAAGGTCTCGACGTGCAGGACCTGGGTGAAGCGGGTGCGGCCGCCCGTCAGGGAGTACGGGCGTACACGGGCGGGGCGGCGGTCGGCGCCGCGTATCGGCAGCCGGTCGGAGGCCGGACTCCTCACGGGGTGTTCTCCATCGACTGGCGCAGCTCACTGCGGACTTCGGGGGTCAGGACGTGGCCGGCGCGGCCCACGAACAAGGCCATGTGGTACGCGACGACGCTCATGTCGCAGTCCGGCGTGGCGTGCACGCCGAGGAGCGATCCGTCGCTGATGGACATGACGAACACGGAACCGTGCTCCATGGCCACCATCGTCTGCTTGACCGAGCCGCCGTCCATCAGGGCGGCGGCGCCCGTGGTGAGCGAGCCGAGGCCGGAGACGATCGTCGCGAGATCGGCGGAGGCACCGCGGGGGCCGCTGGGGCGGGCGGGTGCGGGGGCGGCGGCCGGTGTGTCGGCCGCCACCGGATCCGAGGACAGCAGGAGGAGCCCGTCCGAGGACACGACGGCCACCGAGTTGACCCCGGGCACCTCCTCGACGAGGTCGGTCAGCAGCCACTGAAGGTTGCGGGCCTGGGAGCTCAGTCCGTACGTACTGGACGCGTTCATGTGCGTGCCTCCTGTGCGGTGTCCCCCCGGTCGGTCTGCCCCTGCTCCTGCGGCGGGCCCTGTCGGGGGTCCTGCGGCGCGTCCTGCCCGGGGGCCTGCGCGAGCTCGGCCTCCACGACGCGCCGCCCGTCCTGGGCTCCCCGGTAGAAGCCGCCGAGCCGGCGGCGCAGCTCGTCGGCGTCCACCCGGCCCGGAGCCGGACGCGCCGCCTCCTCGCGTACGGTGCTCACCACGCGGGGGCTCCGCTTGGGAAGCCCCTTGTCGGTGAGGACTTCCTGCGGCCCGGGGGCCTCAGCCTGCGGCGGTACGCGGAACACCTGCTCGGCGGGCACCTCCGCGAGGGCCTCCTCCGGCTGCTCTACGGGCGCCTCGGCGGCGGCCTGGGCCTGCGGCCGTACGCGGAACACCTGCTCGGCGGGCACCTCGACCGGCGCCGGGACCCGGAACACCTGCTCCGTGGGCGGCAGCTGCCCGGCCGGCGGCGCGAACCCCGCCGGAGCGGGCTCCGGAGCCACCCGCGCGGGCGGCTCCACGACAGAGGCCTGCGCCGTCTCGTGCGCGGGCTCCGGCTCGGGGAAGGCCACGGGGGCGTACTCGGCCTGAGCCTCGGGCTCGGGGTGGGACTCCGGGGCGTACTCGGCCTCGGGGTAGCCCTCCGGGGCATACTCGGCCTCGGGATCGGGGTAGCCCTCCGGGGCGAACTCCGCCTGGGGCTCAACCGCCGGGTAGCCCTCCGGGGTGTACTCCGCCTCGGGCTCAATCGCCGGGTAGCCCTCCGGGGCGAACGCCACCTGGGGCTCAGCCACCGGGAAGAACTCCGGGGTGTACTCCGCCTCGGGCCCAGCCTCCGGGAAGAACTCCGGGCCGTTGTCGGCCTGGGCCTCAGCCGCCGGGAGGGACTCCGGGCCGTGCTCGACTCCGGGGAAGAACGCCGGGTCCGGGTCCACGGCCGCATCCGCCGTCAGGGGCTCCGGCGCCGCCGGGGCCTCGGGCTCGGTCGGCTCGGCCGGCTCTGCGGGCTCCGCCGGCGCCTCGGGCGGGAGGGCGGCAAGGCCCCGTACCCGTGCCGGGAGGGTGTTCTCGTTGGCCTCCGCGACCACCCCGGGCAGGTGTAGCGCGGGTGCGCCCGGTGCGCCCAGGGTGTGGACCGGCGAGGCGAGCGGGGTGGCGGGCAGCAGCGCCGCCGGTACGACGACCAGGGCCTCCGTACCGCCGTGCTGCTGCGTGCGCAGCTCCGCGCTCACCCCGTGCCGGGCCGCGAGGCGTCCGGCCACGTACAGGCCGAGGCCCAGGCCGTGTTCCGACTCGGGCTCCTCGTCGTACGCGTCCGGCGTGGCCAGCCGCGCGTTCAGGGTCGCCAGCCGGTCCCCGGTGATTCCGATGCCCTCGTCGACGACGGAGAGCACCACGTCACCGGAGTCCAGCAGCCAGCCGGACACCTTGACCTTGGCGTCGGGCGGCGAGAAGGTCGTGGCGTTCTCCAGCAGCTCGGCCAGTACGTGCGAGATGTCGTCGGCGGCGTGCCCGGCGACCTGCGTGTACGAGGGCAGCACCCCGAGGTCGACGCGCTCGTAGCGCTCGATCTCGCTGACCGCCGCCCGCATGACGTCGACCAGCGGCACCGCCACACCCTGCCCGTGGCCGTGTTCCTGGCCGGCGAGGACGAGCAGGTTCTCGTTGTGGCGGCGCATCACGGTCGCCAAATGGTCGAGCTTGAAGAGGGTGGCGAGGCGGTCCGGATCCGGTTCCTCGGACTCCAGCTCCTCGATGACGGCGAGCTGGCGCTCGACGAGCCCCAGCGTCCGCAGGGACAGCGACACGGACGTGGTCGACATGATGCGGCGGTGCTCTTCCAGCCCCGCCCGCAGCTGCGCGAGCTCTTCCTCCAGCGTCTCCCGGCCGGCCGACAGGGCCTCGTTGCGGCCGATGAGGCGGCGCCGGTCGGCGTCGAGTCCGGCGATCCGGGTGTGCAGGGAGACCGTCTGGTCGCGTACCGCGTTGAGGTGGCGCACCACCTCGGCGAACTCGTCGTTGCGGCCCGTGAAGCGGACCGGTTCCACCGAGCCCTCCGGCGTGGCCAGCCGCGCCGCGCCGCGCCGCAGGACCGACAGCGGCCGGGTCAGGGAGCGCGCGACGGCGGTGGAGATGCCGAGGGTGAGGAGGAAGAGGACGCCGAGGAAGGTGACCATGACCTCCAGCGCGGTCACGTCGTCGTCGCGCAGCGCGGCGAGCGCGGTGGCGCGCTCGGCGGCGAGGGTGGCCTCGACCGAGCGCATCCGGTCGACGCGGGCGGTCAGGGCCGGTCCGACGGTGCCGGGATCGAGCTTGCGGTCGGCGGGCGACAGGGCGGGCCGGTCGGTGAGCCGCTTGAGGTAGTCGTCGGCCGTCTTGACCTCGGGTCCGGTGACGGTGGCGGTGAGGCTCTGGCGCACGTCGGGACGCGCGGCGCGTGCGAAGTCGTCGAGCGCGCCCTGCTCCCGTACGCGTGCCCGCTGGGCTGCGCCGGTGAGTTCGTCCACGAAGGCGGCGCCGGGCTGCTTGTCGCCGCCGGGCACGGACAGCGCGGCGAGGAGCAGTCCGCGGGTGGCGGAGGCCTGTTCCACGGCCTGGCCGAGGGCGGCCAGGGGGCGGGCGGTGACGAGGGCGTCGGCGGCGCGCGGCGGGGTCAACTCGCTGAGCCGGCCGCTCGGTGCGAGGAGTTCGGCGATGACGCCGGAGTAGGCCTGGTGGGCGGCGAGGGCGCTGTCCTTGCCCTCGATGGCCTCGGTGCGGACGGCGCCCACCCGGCCGAGGGCCTGGGCGAGTTCCTCGTCCGCGTCGGCCTGGACCTCGGCGAGCTGGCGGTCGGTGCCCGCGGCGCGTTCCTGGACGGCGGCGGCCTGCGCGCCCTTGGCGCCGCCGGGGCGGCCCTTGGCCACGTACGCGGTGACGGCGTCGCGCTCGTCGCCGAGCAGGTGGGCGAGGGTGAGGGTCTGCCGGCTCCGGTCGGCGAGGGTGACCAGTTCCTGGGAGTCCTTCAGGTCCGCGGAGGCGGACAGGACGGCGGGGGCTCCCGCCGCGAGGACGGCGAGCCCTGCCACGGCGACCCCGATGACCAGCCTGCTGCGCACGCGGACGCGGCGCCCTGCGGGTGCGGTCGCGGCGACCGGGCCGCCGGGGGCTCGTCGGTCGGGTGCGGTGCCGTCGGGTGCGGTGCCGTTCGCGACGGTGCCGTTCTTCCGAGGCCGCTTCTTCTGCACCGGTGCTCGCAATCCTGTTTACGTGTGTACGTGTACTGCTCGTGCTCGTCGTCTGGTGCCCGGTACGTGCTGCTCGGCGCGCGCCGCTTGTGCGCGCCTGCCGCCGTACCGCCTCAGACCCTCGCAGTGAGTGGGGAAGAGGACCGCACATCGCCCGCCCGGCCACACGAAGGAGTGAACAGCACGGAGGAGTTGGCGACCAACTCGGCGATCGGCTGTCAGGGGCCCGCCGTGGACGGGTGGTTGAAAGATCGATGCGGCTTTTGGCAGGATGCCCGCCCACATCGCAGCGTGCCGCGCCGTGGGCCCCGGGAGTCCTTCTGGTCCGGACCTTCCCCGGCTCCTCCCGCCCGTACGGAGCCCCGCGCGGGCAGAATGTCCCCATGCGCATCGATCTCTCCTCCGTCCCCGGCAACCCGGAACGCCCCAACGAGGACTGGCTGTCGGCCGCGATCCCCGCTTCGGGCGGCGGAGTTCTGGTGGCCCTCGACGGGGTCACCCCGCCTCCGGGCGAGGTCGGATGCGCGCACGGCGTGCCGTGGTTCGCGGCGAGGCTGGGCGGCCGATTGACCGAACTGTCCGGATCGCGCCGGGACATGCCCCTCGACGAGGTCCTGGCGGAGGCCATCCGCGTCACCGCGGACGCCCACCGCGACACCTGTGACCTTTCTCACGTCCGAACGCCTCAGGCGACGGTGGTCGTGGTCCGCTGGGACGCGTCCTGCGTCGAACACCTGGTGCTCTCGGATTCCGTACTCCTCCTCCAGGCGCCGGGTGGAGAGGTGCGCGCGGTCCTCGACGACCGGCTGGACCGGATCCCGCGCGAGCGGCTGCGTACGGAGGCCTCGGCCGACGAGCTGCGCAACGCGGAGGGCGGCTTCTTCACCGCCGCCGCCGACCCGGAGGTGGCGGCCCGGGCGGTGACCGGGCGGACGCCGCGCGCGGAGGTATGTGCGGTGGCGGCGCTCACGGACGGGGCCAGCCGGTGGACGGACACGTTCGGGGAGGGCGACTGGGCCGATTGCCTGGCGGTGCTCCGCAAGGAGGGCGCGCAGTCGCTGATCGACCGGGTGCGCGCGCTGGAGTCGGACCCGGACCGGGCGCACCGCCGCGGCAAGCGCCACGACGACGCGTCGGCGGCTTACGCGGAGCTTTAGGGGCGCGGGGGCCGGGAAGCACGGACGGCCGCAGACCCGGGGGCCGGGCGGCCCGGGAGGCCCAGTGGCCCGGGACGCCCAGTGCCCCGGGCGGCCGCGCCCGGTGCCCGGTGTTACTCCCCGCCCGCGTTCAACTGGTTCAGGAGCCTGGCCAGTTCCGCGACTTCCCCCCGGTCCCAGTCCGCGAGCTTGCGCATGTACTGCTCGCGCCGGGCGCCCCGGACCCGCAGGAAGCGCTCCCGGCCCTCCTCGGTGAGCCCGACCAGGAAGGCCCGCCCGTCCGCCGGGTCCGGCTCGCGGGCGACCAGGCCCAGCACCTCCAAGGCCCGCAGCTGCCGGCTCATGGTGGCCTTGCCGACCCCGAAGTAGGCGGCGAGCTCGGTCGCCCGCTGCCGCCCGGCGGCTTCCAGCCGTACGAGGAGCCCGTACGCGGCCGGTTCCAGCTCGGGGTGCAGCTCGCGCGCCATCTCCCCGGAGGAGGCGCGGGCCCGTCGGAGGAAGACGGACAGCTCCCGCTCCAGGGCAAGGAACTCCTGGTCTTCGGTCCCGTGCACGGCCCTCTCCTTCGCTGGTGTGTGGGGCACCAGTATTTCGCAGCGGGTGTGCCGGGGGCCCGGGGCCCCGCCGGAGCGGGGAACCCCGGGCCCCCGGCCCGGCCTGCCTCCCGGATCACGCCACCGCGGCCACCGCGGCCTCGTCCGCGGCCAGGGCCAGCTCCAGGACCTGGCGCACGTCCGTCACCGGGTGCACCGACAGCCCTGCCAGCACCTCGGCGGGCACGTCGTCCAGGTCGGCCTCGTTCCGCTTCGGGATGATGACGGTGGTCAGCCCGGCCCGGTGCGCGGCCAGCAGCTTCTGCTTGACCCCGCCGATGGGCAGCACCCGCCCGGTCAGCGAGACCTCGCCGGTCATGGCCACGTCGGTGCGGACCTGGCGGCCCGACAGCAGCGAGGCCAGCGCCGTCGTCATCGTGATGCCCGCGCTCGGGCCGTCCTTGGGCACCGCGCCCGCCGGGAAGTGGATGTGCACGCCCCGGTCCTTCAGGTCGGCGACCGGGAGTTCCAGCTCGGCGCCGTGGGAGCGCAGGAAGCTGAGCGCGATCTGCGCCGACTCCTTCATCACGTCTCCGAGCTGGCCCGTCAGCGTGAGCCCGGCCGCGCCCGTCTCGGGATCGGCCAGCGAGGCCTCGACGAACAGGACGTCGCCGCCCGCCCCGGTCACGGCGAGGCCGGTGGCCACGCCCGGTACCGCGGTGCGCCGCTCGGCCGGGTCCTGCGCGGACTCCGGTACGTGGTGCGGCCGTCCGATGAGTGCGCGCAGGTCGTCCGCGCCGATCCGCAGCGGCAGTTCCCGCTCCCCCAGTTCGTGCTGGGAGGCCACCTTGCGCAGCAGCCGGGCCAGGGAGCGCTCCAGGGTGCGCACGCCCGCCTCGCGGGTGTACTCCCCCGCCAGCTTGCGCAGCGCGTCCTCCTCCAGGACCACTTCCTCCGCGGCCAGGCCGGCCCGCTCCAGCTGCCGGGGCAGCAGGTGGTCGCGGGCGATGACGACCTTCTCGTCCTCGGTGTAGCCGTCGAGGCGGACCAGTTCCATGCGGTCGGCGAGGGCCTCGGGAATGGCCTCCAGGACGTTGGCGGTGGCCAGGAACACGACGTCGCTCAGGTCCAGTTCCACCTCCAGGTAGTGGTCCCGGAAGGTGTGGTTCTGGGCGGGGTCGAGGACTTCGAGCAGCGCGGCCGCCGGGTCTCCGCGGAAGTCGGAGCCGACCTTGTCGATCTCGTCGAGCAGGACGACCGGGTTCATGGAACCGGATTCCTTGATGGCCCGTACGATCCGGCCGGGCAGCGCGCCCACGTACGTACGCCGGTGCCCGCGGATCTCGGCCTCGTCGCGGACTCCGCCGAGGGCGACGCGGACGAACGTGCGGCCCATGGCGTGGGCCACGGACTCGCCGAGGGAGGTCTTGCCGACGCCGGGAGGGCCTACGAGTGCCAGCACGGCGCCGCCCCTGCGCCCGCCGACGACACCCATCCCGCGCTCGGAGCGGCGCTTGCGCACCGCCAGGTACTCGGTGATCCGGTCCTTCACGTCGCTCAGCCCGGCGTGCTCCGCGTCCAGGACGGCGCGGGCTCCGCGGATGTCGTACGCGTCCTCGGTCCGCTCGTTCCAGGGGAGTTCGAGCACGGTGTCCAGCCAGGTGCGGATCCAGGACCCTTCCGGGGACTGGTCGCTGGAGCGCTCCAGCTTGTCGACTTCCTTGAGCGCGGCCTCCCGTACCTTCTCGGGCAGGTCGGCGGCTTCGACGCGGGCCCGGTAGTCGTCGGACTCCTCGCCCTCCTTCTCCCCGCTGAGCTCGCGCAGTTCCTTGCGCACGGCGTCGAGCTGCCGCTTGAGCAGGAACTCGCGCTGGACCTTGTCGACGCCGTCCTGGACGTCCTTGGCGATGGACTCGGCGACGTCCTGCTCGGCGAGGTGGTCGCTGAGGGCCTTGACGGCGAGCCGCAGCCGGGCGACGGGGTCGGCCGTCTCCAGCAGCTCCACCTTCTGCTCGACGGTCAGGAACGGGGAGTAGCCGGAGTTGTCCGCGAGGGCCCCGACCCCCTCGATCTGCTGCACCCGGTCCACGACCTGCCAGGCCCCGCGCTTCTTGAGCCAGCTCGTGGCGAGCGCCTTGTACTCCTTGACGAGCTCGGCGACGGCCCCGGGCAGCGGATCGGGGACGGCCTCGTCCACGGTCTCCCCCTCGACCCAGAGCGCGGCCCCGGGCCCGGTCGTCCCGGCCCCGATGCGGACCCGGCCGCGGCCGCGGATCAGCGCCCCGGGATCCCCGTCGGACAGCCGTCCCACCTGCTCCACGGTGCCGAGCACTCCGGTGCCGGTGTACTTCCCGTCGACCCGGGGCACGAGCAGCACCTTCGGCTTCCCGCTCCCGGCGGCGGCCTGGGCGGCCTCGACGGCGGCGCGCACCTCGTTGTCGGACAGGTCCAGCGGAACGACCATCCCGGGCAGCACGACCTCGTCGTCGAGCGGCAGCACGGGCAGGGTGAGCGTTACGGACGTCGAAGCCATGATGTTCCCTCCGGCAGTGAAGTTGAGCTATGCCGACTCAATGCACGTGAGGGTCCCGATGTTCCCCAACGCCCGTTCGCCCGGGGCGAACAGGGTCGGGGGCAGCCCCGTCCGGGCGGCGGCATCACCGGGAATACCCAGCTCACCACCGGTGGGGGCGAGGTCGGCTCAGGCCGCCGAGACGGTGATGTCGCCCGACGAGGTCCGTACGGCGACGCGGGCGGCGGCGGAGGGGTCCGCGGGGAGGGTGATCCTGCGTGCGCCGGAGTCGGTGGCGACGTCGAGGGCGTACGGGGCCGCGGGGACCTTCACCCCGGCGTCGCCCGAGCTGGTCCGGACGGCGATCGAAGCCGGGGCCGTCGTGAAGGCGAGGCGGACGTCGCCGGAGTCGGAACGGGCGTCCGCGCCCGTTCCGGACAGTTCCCCGGCGGTGATCGAGCCCGAGGACGTACGGACCTTCAGCGGGCCGGCGATCCGGTCCGCCCGGACCGCGCCGGAGGCGGTGCCGACCTCCAGCGCGCCGCCGATCCGCTCCACGCGCACCCCGCCCGAGGAGGTCACGACCTTGGCTGCGGCCACCCCCGACACGGCGACGCGGCCGCTGCTGCTCTTGGCCCGGACCGTGGCGGAGGCCGGTACCTCCAGCCGGTAGTCGACGGAACAGCGCCCGGAGCAGTCCCCGTTGGTGAGGGTCAGCACTCCGCCGGAGAGCCGCTGGGCGGGCTCGGGCGCGGTGTCGCCGTGGTAGCGGACGGTGCGGCCGACGACGACGCCGGGGCCGGAGCCGACGACCACCTCGATGGATCCGCTCCCGGAGTCCTCCACCTCGACCGCGGTGACGGCCTCGGCCACCGTGGCGTCCGCGTTCGCCGACTTCTCCGGTCCGCCTCGGGAGACGAGCGAGCCGAAGGAGCAGCCGGTGAGCAGCAGTCCGGCGGCGACTGCCGTGGCGGTGAGGGTGACGGTGGCCTTGGTGGCGCGCGGGCGCGTCTTCGTGGTCATGGTGTCGATCGTGCCCGCGCGGCGGACGCGGGGGCATGGTGCACGTGCCCGGATCCGGGGTGGGGTTAACCCCCGGATCCGGGGCTCGGCTGCCTCAACTCCCCTGCACGACGGGCCGGTCCGGGGACGGCAGGCCCCACTCGCTCCAGGAGCCGTCGTACACCGCGAGGTCCTCGTACCCGGCGAGGGCGGCGCCGAGGGCGAGCACGCAGGCGGTGACCCCCGATCCGCAACTGAAGTACAGCCGCTCCCGCTCGCCCGCCGCAGCCCCGAAGGCCGCGCGGAGCTCCGCGGCGGGGCGCATCAGGCCGTCGGGGCGCTGCAGTTCGCCGAAGGGGAGGCTGACCGCGCCCGGCATGTGGCCCCCGCGCAGGCCGGGGCGGGGTTCGGGGGCGGTCCCGGCGAAGCGTTCGCGGGTCCGGGCGTCGAGCACGGCGGCGGCCGGATCGGCCAGGGCCGCCGAGACGGCGGCCGCGTCCACCAGCAGTCCGGCACGGGGCCGGGCGGTGAAGGAGCCGCGCGGGCCCTCGTAGCCCGGCCGGCGCTCCTCCACCGGCCGCCCGGCGGCGATCCACGCGGGCAGCCCGCCGTCGAGGACGGCGACCCGGTCGAAGCCCGTGCTGCGCAGCATCCACCAGGCGCGGGCGCTGGAGTAGACGCCGGCGCCGTCGTACACGACGACCGTGCTGTCGTCGTCTACGCCCAGGGTGCGCATCGCCTCGGCGAAGGCGGCGGGGCCGGGCATGGTGTGCGGGGCGGCGGCGGTGTGGTCGGACAATGCGCCGTCGAGGTCGAAGGGCCGGGCCCCGGGGATGCGCCGGTCCGCGCCGCGGTGGGCCCCGACGGAGGCGTCGAAGACGACGAGTCCGGGCGCGCCGAGCCGCTCCGCGAGCCAGTCCCCGCCGACGAGCGGACCGGGCGGCACGAGGGAGAGGGGGTGGGCTGCGTCCGCGTCCATGAGGCACCTCCGGCAGAATCCGACGGGCCCCCGCGAGGTGGGCGCCCCGCGGCCCATCCTCCCTCCTCCCCTCCGGCCCCCTGCGCACGCCCCCGCTTCCGGGCGGCCCGCGCGCGGCCGGGAGTTACGGGCAGGTGCCCGGACGGGCGAAGAGGGCCACGCGGGCGCCGCGCACCTCCGTCACGGAGCACAGGTCGAAGTGGGAGACGAGCGTCTGGCGTTTCACCGCCTCGGCCGGGTAGCCGTCCAGCGGCTGCCCCACCGGGTCCAGCAGGGCCACCACCCGGTCGACCGCCGGGTCCAGCAGGGCCGCCCGGATCTCCTCCGGAGTCCGCTCCACGCCCTGGAGGCTCCGCGAAGCCGCCGGGGTGCGGGACAGGGCGAGGTCGCGCAGGGAGCCGTAGGCCTCCGGCGAGGACAGCAGCCATTCCCGCCGCCGTGCGGGGAGGAACAGCACCGCGTCGCCCGGGCGGGCGAGTCCGCGTACGGCCGCCGCGACGGCCCGCGCGTCGTCCTTGCGGCTCTCGGGAGTACGCAGCCACGCGGACCAGAGCCCGACGGGGACGAGCAGGGCCCCGACCAGCGGCCACACCCACCACCCCCGCGCCGTGGCGAGCCGTGCCCCCGCGAGGAGGGCGAAGCCGGCGAGCGCGTAGAGGACGTACCGGTCCACGTACCAGGGGTGCACCAGCGAGACCGCGAGCAGCACTCCGGGCGGCAGCAGCGCCAGCGGCAGGGCGACCCGTACGAGTTCCCGCGCGGCTCCCCGGGCCAGGAGCAGGGAGGCGGCCGCGAGGACCCCGTAGGCCGCCCAGTCCTGCCAGCTCGGCCGCCCGAGCCAGCCCAGCTGCTGCTGCGCCTGCCGCACGCTGACCAGCGCGAGCGGCAGCAGCGCGACCACCACGGCCCCGGCGGCGAGCCGCCAGCCGCGCGAGCGCCGGGCGGCGAACGCGTGCGCGGGCAGCGCCAGTACGGCGAACTCGTGCAGCCAGCACCCGAGCACCAGCACCACCGCATAGGCGGCCCAGCGCTCGCGCAGCATCAGGTACGTGGCCCAGACGACGGCCGCGGCGACGAACGCGTACGAGCGCCCTTCCTGGGCGTACATCTGCACGGGCGGCAGCAGCGCGTACCCGACCCCGGCCAGCACCGCGACCCGCCCCGCAGGGCGCGGGGGGCCCGTCAGGCGGTGGGCCACCGCGGCCACGCCGGAGGCGGCGAGGGCGGTGGCGGCGACCGAGGGGAGGCGCAGGGCCCAGAGGCCGGGGTCGGAGGCGGTGGTGCCCGTCACCGCGAAGACCGCGTGCATCAGGAGGTAGTAGAGGCCGTGGACGGCGTCGACCTGACCGAGCAGTTCCCAGAGCTCGCCGAGCGGCCGGTGGGCGACCTGCCACGTGACGGACTCGTCGCGCCACAGGGAGCCGCCCCGCGGGAGGCCCCAGAGGCCGAGGGCGACGGCGGTGAGCGGCGGCAGCCAGCGCCAAGGGGCGAAGCGGCGGATGTCGGCCTCCGAGTGCTTTCCGTGCGGGTGGTGCTGACTCCATACTCGGGGTTCGAGCCGGATACCTGCGGGGGTGGGGCGTGCGAGCACGTGGTGGACGAGTGGGCTGGGCAACGGCGGCCGGGGCGCTGGCCGTGGTGGCGGCCCTGGGCGGGTGCTCCTCCGACGGGTCGGACGACGGGGCGTCACCACGGCCGAGCGCGAGCACGGGCACCGCCGGCGGCACCCCGTCCGGGGCGGCGACGGACGCCCCGGGGACGCCGTCCCCCGGTCAGAGCGCCGGCCAGAGCCCGGACCCGGGCACCGGTACGACCGCTCCCTCCCCGCAGCCCGCGCCGAGCACCTCCGCGCCCGCGCCCAGCGCCTCGCCGCCCGGCGCCGGCGAGACGCTCCTCGCGGTCACCCGCAGCGGCGGCATCAGCGGAAAGAACAGCACCTTGGTCATCAAGGGGGACGGATCGTTCCTCCGGCTCGACGCGAAGGCCGAGACGGTCGACCAGGACAAGCTCTCGGCGGCCGCCCTCGCGAAACTGCGCACCGCGCTCCAGGAGGCGGACTTCCCCCGCCTGCCCCGGATCTCGATGCCCAAGGAGCCGGTCGCCGACGCGTTCACGTACGCCTTCCGGCACGGAGGCTACGAGGTCGCCGCCGCCCAGACCACGCTGCCCGGGTCTCTGCAAGGGGTCCTGGCCGCCCTGCCGCCCTTCGAGCCGCGCTGAGGGAACGGCAGCCGGGGCGCCGCCGCCGGCCGGCCCGTCACAGGCCCGTTCCCTCCACCGTGATCTCCCGGAGCCGCCGGTCCAGGTAGGCGCGGAGCAGGACCGCCATGTCCACGCCCTCCGGGTCCAGCACCCACTGGATCTGGAACCCGTCCATCACCGCGATGACCTCGCGGCCGACGGCCTCGCAGTCCGTGTCCGGCCGCACCTCGCCGCGCGCGACGCCCGCCCGGAGCAGGTCGACGCTGTAGCCCAGGACCCGGTCGTAGCGCTGCCTGAAGTAGGCGTGCGCGGGGTGGCCCGGGTTCCCGGACTCGCCGACCAGCGTGTTGTACATCCGTACGAGCCCGGGGCGGCGGGCGTTCTCCTCGGCGAGGGCGACCACGGCGGCGAAGTGCGCGGCGACCGAGGGGACCTCCTCCGCGGGCCCGCTGAAGAGCCGTTCGGCGTCGTGCTGCTCGCTCTGCGCCAGCACCGACAGCAGCAGGTCCTCCTTGCCGCGGAAGTGGTGGAGCAGGCCGCCCTGGGTGATACCGCAGTCGCCGGCGATCCGGGCGAGCGAGGAGGCGTTGAAACCCCACTGCGCGAAGTGCTCGACGGCGGTGTCGAGGATCTTCTGGCGCCGGGCCTCGCCCACCGCGTAGCCGCCCCGGGCGGTCGCCGCCTTCGGGGCCTTGTCCTGTGCCATGCGGACCACCCTAATCCGGACCCTTTCCGGCCACCGCGAAGGGGTGATCCAGGTCACTCCACGAAAACCTAGTGGGTGCATGGTTTTCGCGCCTACGGTGAAACCGCCCGGTCGGCGACGAGGCCCGACGCGGAGACGTTGGAGCCCCCATGCCGCTCACGCAGAACCCCGGACGTGCACGCGCCGCCACCGACCGCCCCGATCCGGCCACCCCGGCCCACGCTTCGGCCACCCCGGCCGACGGGCCCGCGACGCACCGGCCGGCGCCCCCACCAGGCTGATCTCCGGCCCGGTCGCCGCGCCCTCTTCCTCGCCGACGGCATCACGGCGGGCATCGGCGCCACCCCCGTCCGACTGACCCGGCCCTCGGGGGACGGCCCGCCCGACCGCACCCGCCACCGCCGACGCACCGGCCCCGGCGACCCCGGCGACCCCGGGCCCCCGCGCCCCCGGCCCCGCCCCGACCCCGGCACCGGCCCCGCCCAGCCGTCCGGCCCCGCCGGCCCCGCACCCCGCGACCTCCCGCGCGACCGACCTCCTCAGGAGCCCCGCCATGAACGCCACCCCGACGCCCCCGACCGCCCCCGCCTCGCCCCTCCCCTACCGCGACGCCTCCCTCCCCGTGGACCGGCGCGTCGAGGACCTGCTCTCCCGCATGACCCTGGAGGAGAAGGCCGGCCAGCTCTTCCACTCGATGCTGATGATGAACGCGGACGGCACCCCGGTCACCGAGACCGACGGCTCGATCCTCCCGTTCACCACCCCCGAGCTGATCGAGGGCCGCCACCTCACCCACTTCAACCTCCTCGGCAGCTACGGCGCCCGCGAGATGGCGATGTGGCAGAACGCCGTCCAGGAGATGGCCGCCGGCACCCGCCTCGGCATCCCGGTGACCCTGTCGACGGACCCCCGGCACTCCTTCACCGACAACGTCGGCGCCTCCTTCAACGCCGGCGCCTTCTCCGCCTGGCCGGAGGCGATCGGGCTGGCCGCGATCGGGGACCCGGAGCTGGTCTTCGAGTTCGCCGACATCATGCGGCGCGAGTACCTCTCCGTCGGCTTCCGCGTCGCGCTGCACCCGCAGATCGACCTGGCCACGGAGCCCCGCTGGGCCCGCCAGTCGGGCACCTTCGGCTCGGACGCGAAGCTGACGGGCGAGCTCGTCCAGGCCTACGTACGCGGCCTGCAGGGCGAGACCCTCGGCGCGAGCTCGGTGTCCGCGATGGTCAAGCACTTCCCCGGTGGCGGCCCGCAGAAGGACGGCGAGGACCCGCACTTCGCGCACGGCAAGGAGCAGATCTACCCGGGCGGGATGCGCGAGCACCACCTGGAGCCGTTCAAGGCGGCCATCGCCGCAGGCTGCTCGCAGATGATGCCGTACTACGGCCAGCCGATGGGCACCGACTGGGAAGAGGTCGGCTTCGGCTTCAACAGGGGCGTCGTCACCGGCCTCCTCCGCGAGGAACTCGGCTTCCAGGGCATCGTCTGCACCGACTGGGGCCTGCTCACCGAGTCGGTGATCTTCGGCGAGCCGCACCCGGCCCGCGCCTGGGGTCTGGAGCACCTCAGCGTCTCCGAGCGGGCGGCCCGCGCGCTGGAGGCGGGCTCGGACCAGTTCGGCGGCGAGCAGTGCCCCGCGGTCATCGTGGAGATGGTCCGCTCGGGCCGGGTCACCGAGGCCCGCATCGACGCGTCCGTGCGCCGGCTGCTGCGCGAGAAGTTCGTCCTCGGCCTCTTCGAGAACCCGTACGTGGACCCGGACGAGGCGGCCGAGACCGTCGGCCGCGCCGATTTCACCGCGGCCGGCGCCGCGGCCCAGCGGCGCTCCCTGACGGTGCTCACCAACACCGGGACGACCCTGCCGGTCTCCGGCCGGCCGAAGCTGTACGTCAAGGACGTGGACGCGGAGGTCGCGGCGGCGTACGGCGAACTCGTGTCCGACCCGGCCGAGGCGGACCTGGCGGTGCTGCGGCTGCGCACCCCGCACGAGCCCCGCACGAACATCTTCGAGTCCTTCTTCCACTCGGGTTCGCTGGCCTTCCCCGAGCCGGAGCTCACCGAGATCCTGTCCCTCCTGGACGCCGTCCCCACCCTGGTCTGCATCAACCTGGAGCGGGCCGCGGTGATCCCCGAGATCGCGGAGCGGGCGGCCGCACTGATCGCGGACTACGGTGCTTCGGACGCCGCCCTCCTGGACGTGGCCTTCGGCCGGGCCGCCGCGCAGGGCCGCCTGCCCTTCGAGCTCCCGCGCTCGATGGAGGCCGTCGCGGCCTCCCGGCCCGACGTTCCGAACGACACCGGGAACCCGGTGTTCCCGCACGGCCACGGTCTGTCCCTGTAGCCCCGCGGGGCCGGTCCCCGGCCGGCCCTTCCACCGTTCCCGGGGCCCTGTCCTGACCCACCGGGATCCGGGGCTCCGCCCCGGATCCCGCGCCCCGCACGCCGGCGAGGCCGGATCTTCCGGCCCGCCGGGCGTTTGAACCGCAGGTCCGGGGGCAGAGGGCCCGGGAACGAACCCGCGCAGCGAACCCGTCATAGCCGGAGCTCAGCCGCTCCTCTACGCTGCACCCCTACCACGCGGGATCTTCAGGGGCGGGACATGGAACAGACGCACACCACCACCCACAACGGCGCCGCGGCCACCCCCGGCGCGCAGCGCCGGGTCCTCGTCGTCGAGGACGACCACACCATCGCGGAGGCCATCGCGGCCCGGCTCCGTGCCGAGGGCTTCCAGGTCCAGACGGCCGCGGACGGGCCGGCGGCCGTGGCCGCCGCCGAGGGCTGGCTGCCCGACCTGCTGGTCCTGGACGTGATGCTGCCGGGCTTCGACGGCCTGGAGGTCTGCCGCCGGGTCCAGGCCCAGCGGCCCGTTCCGGTGCTCATGCTCACGGCCCGGGACGACGAGACCGACATGCTCGTCGGCCTCGGGGTCGGCGCCGACGACTACATGACGAAACCCTTCTCCATGCGCGAGCTGGCCGCGCGGGTCCACGTACTGCTGCGGCGGGTGGAGCGGGCGAACGTGGCCGCGCACGCCCCGCGCGGAGCCACGCTGCGCCTGGGCGATCTGGAGATCGACCACGCGCAGCGCCGGGTCCGCGTGCACGCCGAGGACGTGCACCTGACGCCGACGGAGTTCGACCTGCTGGTGTGCCTGGCCGGGACCCCGCGCGCGGTCCTCTCGCGGGAGCAGCTGCTCGCCGAGGTGTGGGACTGGGCCGACGCGTCCGGGACCCGTACGGTCGACAGCCACATCAAGGCGCTGCGCCGGAAGATCGGCGCCGAGCGGATCCGTACGGTCCACGGCGTCGGGTACGCCCTGGAGACCCCGGCACAGCCGTGAGCGGCTACCGCTCGCCGGGGCAGCGGCCGCCCGGGGTGCTGCGGCCCTTCTCCCCGTTCTCGATCAAGACCAAGCTGGGCACGCTCGTGGTGGTGTCGGTCTTCATCACCACGGGCCTGCTGATGGTGGCGGTGCGCACGAGCACCGAGGTGCGCTTCATCACGGTGTTCTCGGTGATCGCCTCGATGCTGATCACCCAGTTCGTGGCGCACAGCCTGACGGCGCCGCTGGACGACATGACCACCGTGGCCCGGGCGATATCCCACGGGGACTACACGCGCCGGGTGCGCGGGGCGGGCCGCCGCGACGAGCTGGGCGACCTGGCCTCCACCATCAATCTGATGGCGGACGACCTGGAGGCGGTGGACCGGCACCGCAAGGAGCTCGTCGCCAACGTCTCGCACGAGCTGCGCACCCCGATCGCGGCCCTGCGGGCGGTCCTGGAGAACGTGGTGGACGGTGTCTCCGCCGCCGATCCGGAGACCATGCGCACGGCCCTGAAGCAGACCGAACGGCTCGGCCGGCTGGTGGAGACCCTGCTGGACCTCTCCCGCGTGGACAACGGGGTGGTGCCGCTGCGGGCCCGGCGCTTCGAGGTGTGGCCCTATCTGTCGGGGGTGCTGAAGGAGTCGGGTCTGGCGGCCGCGGGCCGGCCGGGGCTGTCCTCCGGCTCGGGCGGGCACACCCGCAACGACGTCCACCTCCACCTGGACGTGTCCCCGCCGGACCTGGCGGCGTACGCGGACGCCGAGCGGCTGCACCAGGTGGTGGCGAACCTGATCGACAACGCGGTCAAGCACAGCCCGCCGCACGGCCGGGTCACGGTCCACGCCCGGGCGGGCGACGCGCCCGGGGCTCTGGTGCTCGAAGTCCGGGACGAGGGGCCCGGCATTCCGGAGGCGGAGCGCCACCGGGTCTTCGAGCGGTTCAACCGGGGCAGCGCGAGGGGCGGCGACGGCGGCACGGGCCTGGGCCTGGCCATCGCCCGCTGGGCGGTCGGCCTGCACGGGGGCGACATCGGAGTGGCCGAATCGTCACGGGGCTGCCGGATCCTCGTCACGCTTCCGGGCAGCTCGCAGGCATCGAGTTGACGTAGGGTTCGAGTGGGAAGGACATGATCTCGGCCACACAAGCCGGGGTCCGTCAGGGGTGCGAAGCCAGGGGGCCGCAACCGCGGTGCCTCCTGCCCGAACCACGCTTGTTTCCCGCCATTCCTGGTGGGGAAACCCGCCGTTCGATGTGACCTACATGACGTATCCACCGCCCGGTCTGCATCTCACGGCCCGGGAGGCGTAGCCTTTATTCCCGCTGTCCATACCTTGTGAAGCGGAAGAGGGCGGTTGCCGCCGTGTCGCCACAGTCCCCCAGTAACTCGAGCACCACGACCGAAGCAGGAGAAGGCGGGAAGAACCCCGCCCCGGGCTTCGGCGCGAATGAGTGGCTCGTCGACGAGATCTATCAGCAGTACCTCCAGGACCCGAACTCTGTCGACCGGGCCTGGTGGGACTTCTTCGCCGACTACAAGCCGGGGGGCGCTGTCGCTCCGGTGAAGGCGGATAAGCCCCCCGTCGCGACGACGACGGACGGCGCCTCCGCACAGGCCGCCGCCCCCGTCACCGCCGCGACTCCGCAGGCTTCCGACGCCGCCACGGGGACGGCGAGCCTCTCGCCCGCCGCCTCCGTCGCCGCGCCGACGACGCCCGTGTCAGCACCTGCCCCTGTACCTGCCACCCCCTCTGGTGCCCCTGCTGTGACTGTCACCTCCCAGGCCCCGGCCGCCGCCGCACCGGCTGCCGCTGCCCCTCAGGCCCCGGCCCCGGCCGCCGCCCCCGCCGTAGCCCCCCAGAAGGCCGCGCCCGCCACCGAGGCCCCTGCCGGCCCCGACCTGGTGACGCTCCGCGGCCCGGCGGCTGCCGTGGTCAAGAACATGAACGCCTCCCTGGAAGTGCCGACGGCCACGTCCGTCCGCGCCGTCCCGGTGAAGCTGCTGTTCGACAACCGCATCGTCATCAACAACCACCTGAAGCGCGCCCGGGGCGGGAAGATCTCCTTCACCCACCTCATCGGCTACGCGATGGTGCAGGCCATCAAGGCCATGCCGTCGATGAACTACTCCTTCGCGGAGAAGGACGGCAAGCCGACCCTGGTCAAGCCGGAGCACGTCAACTTCGGCCTCGCGATCGACCTGGTGAAGCCCAACGGCGACCGCCAGCTCGTCGTCGCCGGCATCAAGAAGGCCGAGACCCTCAACTTCTTCGAGTTCTGGCAGGCCTACGAGGACATCGTCCGCCGGGCCCGCATCGGCAAGCTGACGATGGACGACTTCACCGGCGTCACCGTCTCGCTCACCAACCCCGGCGGCCTGGGCACCGTCCACTCCGTGCCCCGCCTGATGCCCGGACAGTCGGTCATCATGGGCGTCGGCTCCATGGACTACCCCGCCGAGTTCCAGGGCACCTCGCAGGACACCCTGAACAAGCTGGGCATCTCCAAGGTCATGACCCTGACCTCGACCTACGACCACCGGGTCATCCAGGGTGCGGCCTCCGGCGAGTTCCTGCGCATCGTCGCGAACATGCTGCTCGGCGAGAGCGGCTTCTACGACGACGTCTTCGAGGCGCTGCGCATCCCGTACGAGCCGGTCCGCTGGCTCCGGGACATCGACGCCTCGCACGACGACGACGTCACGAAGGCCGCCCGCGTCTTCGAGCTGATCCACTCCTACCGGGTCCGCGGCCACGTCATGGCCGACACCGACCCGCTGGAGTACAAGCAGCGCAAGCACCCCGACCTCGACATCACCGAGCACGGCCTCACCCTGTGGGACCTGGAGCGCGAGTTCGCGGTCGGCGGCTTCTCCGGCAAGTCGATGATGAAGCTCCGCGACATCCTCGGCGTGCTGCGCGACTCGTACTGCCGCACCACCGGCGTCGAGTTCATGCACATCCAGGACCCGAAGCAGCGCCGCTGGATCCAGGACCGCATCGAGCGCCCGCACTCCAAGCCGGAGCGCGAGGAGCAGCTGCGGATCCTGCGCCGGCTGAACGCGGCGGAGGCCTTCGAGACCTTCCTGCAGACGAAGTACGTCGGCCAGAAGCGCTTCTCCCTGGAGGGCGGCGAGTCCGTCATCCCGCTGCTCGACGCCGTCATCGACTCGGCCGCCGAGGCCCGCCTCGAAGAGGTCGCGATCGGCATGGCCCACCGCGGCCGCCTGAACGTGCTCGCGAACATCGTCGGCAAGTCGTACGCGCAGATCTTCCGCGAGTTCGAGGGCAACCTCGACCCGAAGTCCATGCACGGCTCCGGCGACGTCAAGTACCACCTGGGTGCCAACGGCACCTTCACGGGCCTGGACGGGGAGCAGATCAAGGTCTCGCTCGTCGCCAACCCCTCGCACCTGGAGGCGGTGGACCCGGTCCTGGAGGGCGTGGTCCGCGCCAAGCAGGACATCATCAACAAGGGCGGCACGGACTTCACGGTCCTGCCCGTCGCCCTGCACGGCGACGCGGCCTTCGCGGGCCAGGGCGTCGTCGCCGAGACGCTGAACATGTCGCAGCTGCGCGGTTACCGCACCGGCGGCACCGTGCACGTGGTCATCAACAACCAGGTCGGCTTCACCGCCGCCCCGGAGTCCTCGCGTTCCTCGATGTACGCGACCGACGTGGCCCGCATGATCGAGGCGCCGATCTTCCACGTGAACGGCGACGACCCGGAGGCCGTGGTCCGCATCGCGCGGCTCGCCTTCGAGTTCCGTCAGGCGTTCAACAAGGACGTGGTCATCGACCTCATCTGCTACCGCCGCCGCGGTCACAACGAGTCGGACAACCCGGCGTTCACGCAGCCGCTGATGTACGACCTGATCGACAAGAAGCGCTCGGTGCGCAAGCTGTACACCGAGTCCCTCATCGGTCGCGGCGACATCACCCTGGAAGAGGCGGAGCAGGCGCTCCAGGACTTCCAGGGCCAGCTGGAGAAGGTCTTCGCGGAGGTCCGCGAGGCCGCCACGCAGCCCGCGGCCACCACGGTGGCGCCCGCCCAGGTCGCGCAGGAGTTCCCGGTCGCCGTGAACACCGCGATCTCCCAGGAGGTCGTCAAGCGGATCGCCGAGGCCCAGGTCAACATCCCCGACGGCCACACGGTCCACCCGCGCCTGCTGCCGCAGCTGCAGCGCCGCGCGGCGATGATCGACGACGGCACCATCGACTGGGGCATGGGCGAGACCCTGGCCTTCGGCTCGCTGCTGATGGAGGGCACCCCGGTCCGGCTGTCCGGCCAGGACTCCCGCCGCGGCACCTTCGGCCAGCGCCACGCGGTCCTCATCGACCGGGAGACGGGCGAGGACTACACCCCGCTGCTCTACCTGTCCGAGGACCAGGCCCGCTACAACGTCTACGACTCGTTGCTCTCCGAGTACGCGGCCATGGGCTTCGAGTACGGCTACTCGCTGGCCCGTCCTGACGCGCTGGTCCTCTGGGAGGCCCAGTTCGGCGACTTCGTCAACGGCGCGCAGACCGTCGTCGACGAGTTCATCTCCTCCGCCGAGCAGAAGTGGGGCCAGACGTCCGGCGTCACGCTCCTCCTGCCGCACGGCTACGAGGGCCAGGGCCCGGACCACTCCTCCGCCCGCCCGGAGCGCTTCCTGCAGATGTGCGCGCAGGACAACATGACGGTGGCCATGCCCACGCTCCCGTCGAACTACTTCCACCTGCTGCGCTGGCAGGTCCACAACCCGCACCACAAGCCGCTCATCGTCTTCACCCCGAAGTCGATGCTGCGTCTGAAGGCTGCGGCGTCGAAGGCGGAGGAGTTCACGACCGGTTCGTTCCGTCCGGTCATCGGCGACTCCACGATCGACCCCAACGCGGTCCGCAAGGTCGTCTTCTGCGCGGGCAAGGTCTACTACGACCTGGAGGCCGAGCGCGAGAAGCGGGGCATCACCGACACGGCGATCATCCGCATCGAGCGCCTCTACCCGCTCCCGGGTGCCGAACTCCAGGCGGAGATCGCCAAGTTCCCGAACGCGGCGAAGTACATCTGGGCCCAGGAGGAGCCGGCGAACCAGGGCGCGTGGCCCTTCATCGCGCTCAACCTGATCGACCACCTCGACCTGGCGGTCGGCGCGGACGTCCCGGCCGGCGAGCGCCTGCGCCGCATCTCCCGCCCGCACGGCTCGTCCCCCGCGGTCGGCTCGGCCAAGCGCCACCAGGCGGAGCAGCAGCTCCTCCTGAACGAGGTCTTCGAGGCCTAGGCACCGCGCTTGCCTGAACAGTGAAGGCCCGGCCCCCCTCGGGGAGCCGGGCCTTCCGGCTGTCCCGCCGTCAGCCGGGTGCGTACGGGGCCAGGTTCGGGTGCGCCGCGCACCATGCGGCCCGGTCCCGCTCGACCACCCCGCGGGCCACCGCGTACCGGGCACCCGGCGCCGGCACCCCGTCCATGGCCCGCTCGGCCGCTGCCATGGAGCCGACGAACACCCGCCCCCCGGCGGTGAGTTCCGGGCAGGCCTCCAGGACAGGCAGTACCGCCGCCACCTGCGCCCGCACCCGCGCGTGCTGCGCCCACGCCCCCCTGGCCCCGTAGAGCGCCGCGCGCTGCCAGTAGCCCGCCAGTCCGAGATGTGCGTACGCGCCCCGCAGAAGCCCCTCCAGCGGCCGCGGATCGGCCCTCCAGGGGGCCCAGTACCGTGCGGTGCGGTCGGCGGTGTGCAGCGGAAGCGCCTCCGCGAGGGCCGCCAGCTTCCCGTGCTGGACTTCGAACACGAGGGTCGCGGCCAGCGCGGGCGGCGGCTGGGCCCGCGCCAGGACGGAGCCCGCCGCGGCGGGCAGGCTCGCGCCGTGGGACCGGGAGATGCCGGACAGCGGGACCAGGCAGCGCAGCAGCGTCCCCGCCTCCTCCGCGCGGGCGGTGTCGTAGCGCCGCAGCAGGCTGATGGCCCCCGACCACTGGGTGTCCCAGCGCTTGTGCCCCTTGGGGGTGAGCCGCCGGGCGGCGGGCACCGTCCCGGGGGCGCGGTAGGGGTCCAGGTCGTCGAGGGCGGTCCGCCCGTCGGGCAGCGCGTGCAGGGCCAGCGCCTCCGGGTTGCCGGGGTCCCAGGAGCCCTCGGTGAGGGCGAGCGGGCCGGGCCGGTCCGGGCGCAGCAGTCCGAGGGTGGGCAGGGCGAGGCGTCCGTGCGCGGGCCGCAGCGTGATCTTGAAGCCGATTCCGGCGCGCAGCGCCGCGGCGGCGGCGAGTGCCCCGAGGTGTCCGAGGTCGGCGGGCGGCCCGTGCCGCGTGCGCAGCCGGCGCAGCGTCTCCTCGGCCCAGACCCCGGTGGCCGGATAGTGCACCACGTCGGCCACCGCGCCGGGGTCGCGGCGCCCGGCCTCCGCCAGCAGGGCCCAGCGCTCGGCGGCCTCCCCTATGCGGGCTCCGGGGAGTTCCCCGAGCTCGCGCAGCAGCCTCAGCCGCCGGGCCCGCCGTACGCCGCGCACCAGCGCGGTCCCGTCGGTGGACGGCTCGGTGGATCCGAGTGCGCGCAGTACGTCGTCGCTCGGCTCGGGGTGATCCATGCATGCCTCCCGCCGCGGACCCTTCATCCCTGCCCTGGGGAGGGGCTTCGCGAACGGCGGAAAGCGGTCAGGTCCGGGCCCGGCGGGGCGGCGGATTATCCTGACGGGAGACACCCGAACACCCGACCACTGCACGGAGCCCGACTTGTACTTCACCGATCGCGGCATCGAGGAGCTGGAGAAGCGGCGCGGCGAGGAGGAGGTCACCTTCGAGTGGCTCGCCGAGCAGCTGCGCACCTTCGTCGACCTGAACCCGGACTTCGAGGTCCCGGTGGAACGCCTCGCCACCTGGCTGGCCCGCCTGGACGACGAGGACGAGGACGAGGAGTGAGCGCGCCGCCGCCGGCACGGCGGACGGCATGACGAAGGGGCCCGGCCGCAGTGCGGTCGGGCCCCTTCGTCATCGTCCTCGGGACAAGGCCGATCAGGCGTGGTGCCTGATCAGGCGGCCTTGGTCTCCCAGAAGATGCGGTCGATCTCGGCGATGAGCTCCAGCGCCTTGGCGCCGGTCGCCGGGTCGTTCGACGCCTTGGCGGCCGAGAGGGCCTTCAGGGTGTCGTTGACCAGGGTGTGCAGCTGCGGGTACTTCTCAAAGTGCGGCGGCTTGAAGTAGTCGCTCCACAGCACGGAGACGTGGTGCTTCGCGAGCTCGGCGCGCTGCTCCTTGATGGTGATGGCGCGCGCGCGGAAGTCGGCGTCGTCGTTGGCCTGGTACTTCTCCTGCACGGCCTTGACGGACTCGGCCTCGATGCGGGCCTGGGCAGGGTCGTACACGCCGCACGGAAGATCGCAGTGGGCGGAGACCTTCGCCTTGGGGGCGAAGAGGCGGGAAAGCATGGAGTTTGTCCTCCTCGTGATCGTCTTCTCAAGGGGGAGATTACTCCGTGAGAAAGACGATTTCGCGGCCGCCCCCGTGCGGTTGGGACAAAAGTCCAGGGGTGTGCCCGGGCCGGTGACCGAATGTACGGAAGAGTGCGGCAGCATGCGGGGGGCACGGAGAGTGGACCAGAGCGGTTACGGAGGTCACGGATGACGGGGAGCACGCGCTCGCGCGGCCGGTCGCGGGAGTGGGAGTCGCCGTTGAAACGGATCGGGACCGTGGAGGTGAGCGGCCCCTCGATGGCGCCGACCCTGGAGAACGGGGACCAGGTGCTGGTCCGCTACGGGGCCCCCGTGCGGCCGGGCCACGTGGTGGTGCTGCGCCACCCGTTCCAGCAGGACCTGCTGGTCGTGAAGCGGGCGGCGGAGCGGCGGCCGGGCGGCTGGTGGGTGCTGGGCGACAACCCGTACAACGCGACGGGCGACAGCACGGACTACGGGGTGGTCCCCGACGAGCTGGTGCTGGCGACCGCGGTGGTCCGGTTCCGGCCGCGCCCCCGGCCGGAACACGCGGCGGAGGGTCAGCGCTCGCTGAGGGCGTGGCTCTCCTGGGCTTCCTCGGCGCTGCGCCCGCTGTGGGCGGACTCCTCTGCCTCCAGCCGCTTGCGGGCGCGGTAGGCGGCGACGTTGGCGCGGGTGGCGCACCGGTCGGAGCAGTACCTCCGGGAGCGGTTGGTGGAGGTGTCGAGGTAGGCGTTGCGGCAGGGCGGGGCCTGGCAGAGGCCGAGCCGGTCCGGGCCGTGCGCGGTGAGGTGGAAGGCCAGCCCGAAGCACGCGATCGCGGCGTAGCCGGCGGAGGCGTTGGAGGGGTGGTCGGCCAGGTGGATGTGCCAGTCCGGGCCCCCGTCGTCCCCGAGCGTCTCGTGCCCGGAGACCTGCGGGCTGACCGGGAACTCCATGAGCAGGGAGTTCAGCAGGTCGACGGCGAGGACGTGGTCCCCGCCGTCGGCGGCCTCGAAGACGGTGCGCAGCCGGCCGCGGACGTTGCGGAATCGGGTGACGTCACCGTCCGTGACCCGGCGGGCCATCTGGACGCTGGCACCGAAGAGCGCACGGACGGCGTCCACGGAGGTCAGCGAGTCCTTGTTGCGGGCCGGCTCCTCGGTGTTGACCAGGCGCACGGCATAGTCCGAGTAATGGGCCAGTTCCACTTGTAGTCCTTACGGCTGCAGATTAGTGTCTCCGGTAACGGCTGAGACATGTTCGAGGGTATTACGCGTGGAGGATTTCGTGGCGGATACGGGACGCTTCGATACGGCAGCACCGTCCGACTGGCAGGCCTGGCAGGACAGCTGGGACCGGCAGCAGGAGTGGTACATGCCCGACCGCGAGGAGCGGTTCCGGGTGATGCTGGACATGGTGGAGGCGCTGGTCGGCACCGCCCCCCGGGTGCTCGATCTCGCGTGCGGTACGGGAAGTATCACGGACCGCGTCTTCAAGAGGTTCCCGGAATCCACCAGTACGGGAGTCGATCTCGACCCCGCGCTGTTGACGATCGCCCGCGGCCA
The DNA here is from genome assembly GCF_055584085.1 of Streptomyces sp. NPDC104226. NCBI lineage: Bacteria > Bacillati > Actinomycetota > Actinomycetes > Kitasatosporales > Streptomycetaceae > Streptomyces > Streptomyces sp. NPDC104226. The sequence goes on along the minus strand of NZ_JBVJMS010000012.1, from coordinate 35,332 downwards.
CTTCGCCGGCGACCCCCGCGTCACCTTCGTGACCGCCGACCTCAAGGACCCCGACTGGCGCGCGGCCCTCCCCCAGGGCTCCTACGACGCGATTCTGACCGCCACCGCCCTGCACTGGCTGCCCAGCGAGGACCTCGCCGTCCTCTACGACCAGCTCGCTCCCCTGCTGCGCACCGGCGGGGTGTTCATGAACGCCGACCACATGCCCGACCCCGCCACCCCCCGGATCAACGCCGCCGAGCGCGCCCACCGGCACGGCGGCATGGACCGGGCGAAGGCGGCCGGGGCCCTGGACTGGCGCGAGTGGTGGGAGCTCGCGGCCGCCGACCCGGAGCTCGCCGAGCCCACCAAGGCCCGCTTCGAGATCTACGGGGAGCATGCCGACGGCGACACCCCGCCGGAGTCCTGGCACACCGCCAAGCTGCTCGGCGCCGGCTTCTCGGAGGCCCGTACGGTCTGGCGCTCGCCCTCCGACGGGCTGGTGCTGGCCCTGAAGTAGGCCGGGTGCGCGTGAGGGGCGGTACGGGTGTCCGTACCGCCCCTCACGCGTGCTGCCGGCCTGCTAGAGGACCTTCGAGAGGAAGGCCTTCGTGCGGTCGTGCTGGGGGTTGCCCAGGACGTCGCGGGGGTGGCCGGACTCGACGACCACGCCGCCGTCCATGAAGACGAGGTTGTCTCCGACCTCGCGGGCGAAGCCCATCTCGTGGGTGACCACGATCATGGTCATGCCCGACTCGGCCAGGTCCCGCATGACGTCGAGGACGTCGCCGACGAGCTCCGGGTCGAGCGCCGAGGTGGGCTCGTCGAAGAGCATCAGCTTCGGCTCCATGGCCAGCGCGCGGGCGATGGCCACGCGCTGCTGCTGGCCGCCGGAGAGCTGGGTGGGGTAGTTCCCGCCCTTGTCGCCGAGGCCGACCCGGTCCAGGAGCTTGATCGCGCGGGCCCGTGCGACGGCCTTGCTCTCGCCCTTGACCATGACGGGGGCTTCCATGACGTTCTCTATGGCCGTCATGTGCGGGAAGAGGTTGAAGCGCTGGAAGACCATGCCGATGTCCCGGCGCTGGGCCGCGACCTCGCTGTCCTTGAGCTCGTAGAGCTTTCCGGCCTTCTCCTTGTAGCCCACCAGCTCGCCGTCGACCGAGAGGCGGCCGGAGTTGATGCGCTCCAGGTGGTTGATGCAGCGCAGGAAGGTGGACTTGCCGGAGCCGGACGGGCCGACCAGGCAGAACACCTCGCGGGGGGCGACTTCGAGGTCGATGCCCCGCAGGATGTGGGCGGGGCCGTACGACTTGTGGACGGCCTCGGCCTTGACCATCGGCTGGGCGGTCACTTCGCCACCTCCGTACGGCGGAACATGTTCAGGTTGGCCTTCAGCCGCTGGAACGGCGTGGGCGGCAGGGAGCGCAGCGAACCGCGTGCGTAACGACGCTCCAGGTAGTACTGGCCGACGCTGAACACGCTGGTCAGGGCCAAGTACCAGATGGAGGCGACGAACAGCATCTCCATGATCGCGCCGGCCGTGGACCCGATGTTCGACGAGGCCCGCAGGAGCTCGGTGTACTGGACCGCGGACACCAGGGACGAGGTCTTCAGCATGTTGATGAACTCGTTGCCCGACGGCGGGATGATCACGCGCATCGCCTGCGGCAGGACCACGCGGCGCATCGTCTGCACCTGGGTCATGCCCAGCGCGTGCGAGGCCTCGGTCTGGCCCTCGTCGACGGACTGGATGCCCGCACGGACGATCTCCGCCATGTAGGCGCCCTCGTTCAGGCCCAGGCCCAGGAGGGCGACCATGAACGGGGTCATCAGCTCGACGGTCTCTTGCTTGTAGATCGGGCCGAGGTTCACGTACTGGAAGATCAGCGACAGGTTGAACCACACCAGCAGCTGCACGTAGACCGGGGTCCCGCGGAAGAACCAGATGTAGAGCCAGGCGACCGTGTTGGTCACCGGGTTCTTCGAGAGCCGCATGACCGCGAAGAGGATGCCGAGCACGAGGCCCAGCGCCATCGCGGACACGCTGATGATCACCGTGTTGCCGAGGCCCGAGAGGATCGAGGGGTCGAAGAGCTTGTCTCCGACCGTCTTCCAGATCACGTTGCCCTGCGAGAAGGCGTAGACCAGCCAGCCCAGCAGGACGACGACCACGACGCCGCTGACCCAGCGGCCGTAGTGCCGCACGGGGATTGCCTTGATTGCCTCGTACGGGGTACCCGAGGCGCCGGGACCGGCCGGCGGGGTCGCCGCCGGACCCTTGTCGATCTTGTCAGTCACAATGACTGCCCTTCAGTGGAGCTCAGGAACCAGGGTCCGGGGGCGCGGGCGCCCCCGGACCGCACGGGTCACTTGCCTGCGTTGACCGTCGCGGACTGAACGGCGCTGTCCTTGACGTTCCACTTCTCCAGGACCTTGGCGTAGGAGCCGTCCTTGATGATCGCGTCGAGGGCCTGCTTCAGGGCGTCGCGCAGCTGGGTGTTGTCCTTGCTGACGCCGATGCCGAAGAGGCCGACGTCGGCCTGGGCGCCGCCGACCTCGAAGTCGTTGCCGCCGCCCGAGGTCTTCGCGATGTACGCGGCGACCGGGAAGTCGTTCAGGTCGGCCACGGCTCCGCCGGCCTTGACGCGGGTCTGGGCCTCGGCGTCGGTGTCGAAGGCCTCGATGGTGAGCTTCTTGTCACCGCACTTCGTGGCCTGCGCCTTGAAGGTGTCCTCGTAGATCGTGCCGCGCTGGACGGCGACGGTCTTGCCGCAGAGGTCGTCCAGGGACTTGATGTTCTGCGGGTTGCCCTTCTTGACGAGGAGCGAGACGCCGGAGGAGAAGTAGTCGACGAAGTCGATCCCCTTGCCGATCTGCTTGCCCTCGTCGTCGAGGCCCTTCTGGCGCTTCTCGTTGTCCGTGACCGAGGACATGATCGCGTCCTGGCGGCCGGAGTAGATCGAGGTGATCAGACCGTCGAAGCTGCCCGAGGTGAACTCGAACTTCACACCGAGCTGCTTGCCCAGGGCCTCGGCGATGTCGGGGTCGACACCGACGATCTTGCCGCCCTCGGTGAACTCCATCGGCGCGTACGCCGCGTCCGTGCCGACCTTGATGACGCCCGCGTCCTGGATCTTCTTCGGCAGGGCGGAGAAGAGGGGGGCGGAGTTGGACTTCGTGGCGTCCCCGGACCCCTTCTTCTCGGTCTGGTCTCCACAGCCGGTGAGGACGAGGGCGCCGGCGACCGCGATCGCGCCGACCGCGGCGATCCGGGACCGTGCGGCGGTGGTACGACGGGTGGTGCTTGCGGTCATGAGCTGATTCCTCCGGCGGTGGGGAAAAACGCATCCGAGAACGGTCCGGCACGCACCATCGAGTGTCGCGACCTTGTGTGATTACGGCATCTTGCCATTCGGACTGAGACATTCAGGGTGCCCGTCAGGTCAAAATCAGATAACGGACACCCCCCGGCGCCCAACAGCCCTGCGGGCAGGGGCCCTAGAGGCCGGATTAAACGCTGTGACCAGGCGTTTTGGCCGCAGTTTTTACGGCGCGTCTCGCCTATCGGACGGCAAGGTTTGGACTTTTCGCCAAAACCAGGGCAAGAAGCCTACGATCGAGCGGGAATCGACTCGTCTGGGTGAGTGTTCTTCGGGTAGAACAGATCCTTACACCCCTCATCCGGGGCTCAGGGCGCGCGTGCGGCGCGCCCGCGCGTACGAACCTCCCCTTCGCGGAGACGGACCGAAACCCGTCGACGCGGAGACGGACGCGGTGCCCGCCCACCCCTTAACCAGGAGTGGCCACCCTCAACGATTCAAAGACTTAAGGGGTTAAGACAGTGGCAGCGGAGATCGTCAATCCTCGCAGCGACAGCGTGACGGACAACAACCCCGATGCGGTGTTCGCACTGCACCGGGGCGGCAAGATGGCCATCGTGGCCACCGTGCCCGTCAACGACAAGGACGACCTGTCCCTGGCGTACACGCCCGGCGTTGCGAAGGTGTGCAGCGCCATTGCCGAGCAGCCCGAGCTCGTGAACGAGTACACCTGGAAGTCCAACGTGGTCGCCGTCGTCACCGACGGTACGGCCGTGCTCGGACTCGGTGACATCGGGCCCGAGGCCTCCCTCCCCGTCATGGAGGGCAAGGCCATTCTCTTCAAGCAGTTCGGTGGTGTGGACGCGGTTCCGATCGCGCTCGCCACCAAGGACACGGACGAGATCATCGAGACCGTGATCCGCCTCGCGCCCTCCTTCGGCGGCGTGAACCTGGAGGACATCTCGGCGCCCCGCTGCTTCGAGATCGAGCGCCGCCTCCAGGAGGCGCTGGACATCCCGATCTTCCACGACGACCAGCACGGCACGGCCATCGTGACGCTGGCCGCCATGCGCAACGCCGCGAAGCTCACCGGTCGCACCCTCGGCGACCTGCGCGCCGTGATCGCGGGCGCCGGCGCGGCGGGCATCGCCATCGCCAAGATCCTCGTGGACGCGGGCATCGGCGACGTCTGCGTCACCGACCGCAAGGGCGTCGTCTCCGCCGACCGCACCGACCTGACGGACGTCAAGGCGGAGATCGCGGGCCTGACGAACAAGACCGGCCAGACCGGTTCCCTGGAGGACGCCCTCGCGGGCGCGGACGTCTTCATCGGCGTCTCCGGCGGTACGGTCCCCGAAGCCGCGGTGGCGACGATGGCGAAGGACTGCTTCGTCTTCGCCATGGCCAACCCGAACCCGGAGGTCCACCCCGACGTCGCGCACAAGTACGCGGCGGTCGTGGCCACGGGCCGCTCGGACTTCCCGAACCAGATCAACAACGTGCTGGCGTTCCCGGGCATCTTCGCGGGTGCCTTCAAGGTCCGCGCCTCGCGGATCACCGAGAACATGAAGATCGCGGCCGCCGACGCCATCGCCGGTGTCGTCGCCGACAGCGAGCTCACCGCCGACTACGTGATCCCCTCGCCGTTCGACGTGCGCGTCGCCGAGGCCGTCACGGCCGCGGTCGCCGCGGCGGCCAAGGCCGACGGCGTGGCCCGCCTCGCCTGACCCCTGCGCCGAGAGACGTGAAGCGGGGCCCGCCGGAACCTTCCGGCGGGCCCCGCTTCGCGTTCTCCACCGCCCGCCGGGCAGGGCGGCCCTGGATCCCGGGCCTACCGACCGGTAGCCTCGCGGCCATGTTCGCTGCCTACGCCGCCCGAATCGACCGTGACCAGCCGCTGAGCGGCCTCGAGCTGGGCGAACGCCCAGCCCCGCAGGCCCGCCCCGGCTGGGTGACCGTGAACGTCAAGGCCGCCTCCCTCAACCACCACGACCTCTGGTCGCTGCGCGGGGTCGGCCTGTCCGGGGACAAGCTCCCCATGATCCTCGGCTGTGACGCAGCCGGGATCGACCAGGACGGCAACGAGGTCGTCCTGCACTCCGTCATCGGCCAGACCGGCCACGGGGTCGGCCCCGACGAGCCCCGCTCGATCCTGACCGAGCGCTACCAGGGCACCTTCGCCGAGCAGGTCACCGTCCCCGCCTGGAACGTCCTGCGCAAGCCCGCCGAGCTCTCCTTCGAGGAGGCCGCCTGCCTGCCCACGGCATGGCTGACCGCGTACCGCATGCTCTTCACGAACGCCGGCGTCCGCCCGGGCGACTCGGTCCTGGTCCAGGGCGCGGGCGGCGGGGTCGCCACCGCCGCCATCGCCCTCGGCAAGGCGGCCGGTCTGCGGGTCTTCGCGACCAGCCGCGACGAGGCCAAGCGCAAGCGCGCGGTCGAGCTGGGTGCCGTCGAGGCCTACGAGCCCGGCGCGCGGCTCCCCCAGCGGGTCGACGCGGTCATCGAAACGGTCGGCGCCGCCACCTGGTCGCACTCGGTGAAATCGCTGCGCCCCGGCGGCACCCTGGTCATCTCGGGCGCCACGAGCGGGGACCGCCCGGCGCACGCCGAGCTGACCCGGATCTTCTTCCTGGAGCTCAAGGTGGTCGGCTCGACGATGGGCTCGAAGGACGAGCTGGAGGACCTGCTGTCCTTCTGCGCGGCGACCGGCGTCCGCCCGCTCGTCGACGAGGCCATGCCGCTGGACCGGGCCCGCGAGGCCCTCGGGAAGCTGGAGTCGGGCGACGTGTTCGGCAAGATCGTCCTCACCGTCTAGCCCCCGCACCCGACCCCCACCGGTTGTCAATGTGGGTTGACACCCTCCCGTGCGTCAACCTACATTGACACCCATGACGGAAGCCACCGATCTGGCCGAGCGCGCCGGCGACCGCGACCCCCGGGTGGGCCTGCGCGCCGTGGCCGCCCTCCGGCGACTGCTGGAGCAACTGGAGGCCGTACAGGTGCGCGGGGCCCGCGCACAGGGCTGGTCCTGGCAGGAGATCGCGGCCGAGCTGGGCGTCAGCCGGCAGGCCGTACACAAGAAGCACGGGAGGCTCTGATGTTCGAACGGTTCACCCGGGACGCCCGCTCCACCGTGACGGGCGCGGTCGCCGAAGCCGAGCGGACCGGGGCGCAGCGGGTCGGCGAGGAGCACCTGCTCCTGTCCCTGCTCGCCCTGGGCGCCCTCGACCCCCTGGACGTGGACCGCGCCGCGGTCTGCGCCGACCTGGCGGCGGCCCGCCGCCGGGGCGGCATGTCCAAGGCGGACGAGGAGGCCCTCGCGGGCCTCGGAATCGACCTCACGGAGATCGTCTCCCGCATCGAGGAGACCCACGGCGAGGGCGCCCTGGCGGACCCCGCCCCGCGCGGCCGCTCCGGCCGCACCCGGTTCACCCCCGGCGCCAAGAAGGTCCTGGAGCAGTCCCTGCGCATCGCCCTGGGCCGCAAGGACCGCCACATCTCCACCCTCCATCTGCTCCTCGCCCTCCTCTCCCGCCCCGGCACCTCCGCCGAGGTCCTCGCGGACCACGGGGTGACGTACGCGGGAGCCGAGGCCACCCTGACGGGCTGAGGCATCGGAGCGCGACGCTCCGATTTTCTTTCTTTGCTGTCGCGTACAACCATCGGCACCTCCCACGGGTCTCGCAGAGCGAAAGAACGTTCCCTTGGGGGTTTTGACAGTGAAGTTGTCCCGTATCGCGGCGGCGGTCGCCGCCACCGCTCTGGCTCCGGCCGTCCTCCTCGCGTCCCCGGCCTTCGCGACCGGCCAGGAGTCCGGCACCGGCACCATCGGCACCCCGACCGCCCCGACCGCCCCTGACCAGGGCGCCGCGGATGAGGCCGGCAAGGAAGACCAGGCCGAGCAGGACCGCAAGACCATCCTCGCGATCATCGCCGACCCGATGGCCAGCGAGCACATGAAGGAAGCGGGCCGCAAGGCCATCGCCGACGGCCCTGCGGCCATGCGCAAGTTCATCGAGACCGACCAGCACGTGATCCGCCGGGACGACTACCGGGTGCTCATCGCCCGTCTGGCGAACGACGCGGGCCCCGCCCTGAAGGACGGGATCAAGCAGATCATGCGCAGCGACGCGACCCTGGAGGAGCTGCGCCACTTCTACGAGGTCACCCAGCACGAACTGCGCGACCAGGACAACCAGGTCGAGATCTCCAGGCTGATCAACGACGCCGGCCCCAACCTGAAGGAAGGCGCCAAGAAGGCGCTCAAGGGCACTCCCGCCGACCGCATCGAGTTCCTGAAGACGGGCCAGCACCACCTGCGCGACCAGGACAACCGGATCGAGATCGCACAGATCATCGACGGTGGGGGTCCGGAGCTGGTCAAGGCGGGCATCGCAGCGCTCAACGGCACGCCCGCCGACCGCGCGGAGTTCCTGAAGACGGGCCAGCACGAGGCGCGCGCCAAGGACAAGAAGGCCGAGGAGGAGAAGGAGAAGGACAAGAACAAGCCCACCCCGACCCCGACTCCCACCCCGACTCCCGCCCCGTCCACCTCGCCCTCCGGCGGGACCGGGTCCGGCACCGGCACCGGCTCCGGCACGGGCACGGGCACCGGGAACAACTCGGCCACTCCGCAGGGCGCTAACGGCACCGGCCCCCTCGCCACCACCGGCGCCGGGGACACCGCCCTGATCGCGGGCGGCGCGGGCACCGCGCTCGTCGCCGGCGCGGGGCTCCTGCTCGCCGCGCGGATGCGCCGCGCCGGCTCCGGGCGCTGATCCACGTCCTCGCCGCAGCCGTACGGGGGTCGGCAGCGGCGAGGACGGAGCGGCTCAGGCCTGCGGACCCAGGGCCGAGGCGATGCGGGCGGCCGCGGCCGCCAGGTGGGTACGGGCCTGCGCGAGCTGGTCGTCGCTGATCCCGCGGTCGCGGGCCGCGTCGCGGATGTCGTCGCGGAAGCGGTCCAGCAGCCGGTCCAGGTCACGGGCCGGGTCCCCCGTGGACGGCACGTCACGTGCCCAGTCCGCGTCGGGAGCCGGTGCCGGGGCGGCCGGACGGGCGGACGGCTCGTAGGGCTCCGAGGGCTCGGAAGGCGCCGACGGCGCCGTCGTCGAGCCGGAGCCGGAGGTGCCGAGCCAGGCTCCCGCCAGGCTGCCCAGGACTCCGCCCGACTTCGCGAACTGCTCCTGCAGCTGGCCCGCGATGCGCTGGACCTCCTCACGGGCCCGCTCCTGCGCCTCCTTGGCCTGCCGGCGCGCCTGCTGGGCCTCCTCGCGGGCCCGGCGGCTCTCGTCCTTCGCGCGGCGCGCCTGTTCCTTCCACTCGGCCTTCGCCTTGCGGAGCTCCTCCTTGGCGGCCTTCCAGGAGTCGTCCTCCACCTGCGTGGCCGACGCGCTGGCCGCGGCCCGCAGTTCGCGCCGCAGATCGCCCGCGGCTCCGCTCACGTCGGCGCGGATCTCGGCGGCCAGCTCGGAGACCGAGTCACGGATCTCCAGTTCCAGGTCGGCCAGTTCGCCGCCGCGGTCGGCCAGTTCGGCGCGGCCCGCGTCGGTGATCGAGTACACCTTGCGCCCGCCTTCGGTCGCGTGCGTGACCAGGCCCTCGGTCTCCAGCTTGGCCAGGCGCGGGTACACCGTGCCCGCGGAGGGCGCGTACAGCCCCTGGAAGCGCTCCTCCAGCAGCCGGATCACCTCGTACCCGTGGCGCGGGGCCTCGTCGAGCAGCTTGAGGAGGTAGAGGCGGAGGCGGCCGTGGGCGAAGACGGGCGGCATGTCAGAGCACCTTCTTGTCGAGCGCGAGCGGGGCGGCCGGGGCGGCGCCGGCCGCGTCTGCGGGCGGACGGCGCAGCAGCGCGATGGAGCCGGAGACGGTGGTGGCGCGCAGGGTTCCGGTGCCGGCGCCCAGAGTGCCGGTGATCCTCTTGGCGCCCATCTGGCCCGAGACCCGCAGGTCCTCGAAGGCGTTGGAGACGCCGCCGGTGGCGGTGTTGGCCTCGACCCGGGCGTCGGCCGGGTGCGGGAGGCGGATGGCCACCTGCCCGGACACGGAGTTGAGGGAGATGTCGACCGGCCGGGGCGCGGGCCGGTCCTCGAGGGCCAGGTCGATCAGCATGTCGCCGCTGACCGAGTCGGCCCGTACGCTGCCCACCGCGCCGTCGACCAGCGTCAGGCCGCCGGACACGGAGTGGAATCCGAGTTCGCCGGTCACGGACTGCGCCTCGACCCCGCCGGAGACCGTGTGCGCCTTGACCCGGCCGGACAGGCCGACGAGCGTGGTGTCGCCGGAGACTCCGTGGACGTCGGTGCCGCCGTCGATGCCGGAGACGAAGGCGGTGGCGCTGACGGTGGCCAGCTGCACCCGGGTGGCGGCCGGGACCGTGAGGGTCACGGTCGCGCTGCGCTCCCAGGCCTTGCGGCCGGAGTCGGAGGCGGACCAGGCCTTCCAGGGCTTGCTCTCGAACCACTGCTTGAGCCCCTGGGAGCCGTTCCAGGGAAGGTCCTCGTAGGAGACGGTGAGGGTCCCGCCCTCCTGCACCACGTGCAGGGGCGGCCCGTCCACCTCGGACACGTCGAGACGGGCCGGGCCCCCGTCGGCGTCGTCGGCGACGACGTTGACCGTGCCGCCGGCGATCCGGACGCGGACCTCGGTCACCGGCTCCTCGAAGTCGAGCTTCTGCGGTGCGGCGACCGACCATACCGACGGCGGACCCTGCGGACTCTGCGGATTCTGCGCTGCCTCTGCCATGGCGCTGGCCCTCCTCGGCGTACCTGCACGCAACATATCGCGTCTTCTGGCTAACACGATATATCGCGGTTGCGGGAAGTCAAGCGCGTCAGGATGATCCAAAATCATCATTTTGGGCCGTTTTGGCTTAGCGTGTGGGCATGTCGATCTCCCAGACCACGGCGGGCGGACTGCTGCTCTGCCGCGCCGACCCCCTCGACGCCCGACCGGCCGCGCACATCCTGCGCGAACGGCTGCTCCTCGCCCCCGCCGGCGAGTGGAGCGCGCTGGTGCCCGAGGCGAAGCCCTGGCTCGGCGGCGCGGAATCCGTGGCCGAAGTCCTGGCCGGCTGGGGTGCCGCGGTCGCGCTGAGCTCCAACTGGCCGGTGCTGAGCCTGTGGTGGGAGGAGGGCCGGACCGGCTTCGTCCTGTCCTCCGGCTTCCGCCGGTCCGCGGCCTACGAGTGGGACGCGGCGGGCCGTCCGCACGGCGGGCGGGACGCTCCGGACCCGGACGCCATGCGGGTGCTGGCGGCGCGGCTCGGACTGGACCCGGTGCTGGACCTGGAGGAACTGGAACGCCTGACCCGCCCCGACGAGGCGGCGGACGGCGCGTCCCGGCTGCTCGGCGTCATCGCGCTGCTGGCCCGCGCGGGGCTGGCGCTGCCCGCGGGCCTGAACCCGGGCGAACCGGCCGACCGGCTGCGGGAGGCGGCCCGGGTCGCACCCGGTGCGGAGCGCGTGGAGTGGGCGGGCTGGCGCGACACGGTGCGGGCGGAGCTCGCGGTGGTCGAGGACAGCCCCCTGGGCCCGTGGCTCCGCGGCCCCAAGGCGCGCCTGGCGGGTGCGGCCCAACTGGCCGCGGGGGCGCCCCTGATGATGTGGGCGGCCCGCCGCCGCAGCCCGGGCTGGCTGGCTACGGGCGCCGTCCTGGTGACCCACGGCGCGGCCGCCCTGGCCTACGACCGGGTACGCCGCCGCGCCTGAGCCCTCCCCCTACGCCGCCAGCAGCGGGCTCGCGTTGCGGCGCAGCCAGGCCCGGTAGGGCGGAGTCTCCAGCGCGGCTTCGCGGTAGGCCGCGCGGAGGTCCTCGTACACCCCGTCGAACACCTGGGCGTTCACCCCGGGGCGCATCGCGAGGAGGAGGCGTACGGCGAGCGGATCACCGGAGAGCGGCCGGATCGCCATGTCCTCGCGCAGTCCGGAGGTGGGCTGGCAGGGGGCGACGGCCTCGCCGGAGGCGATCAGCGAGGCGGCCGTGTGATAGTCGGCGTGCAGCAGGGGCGGGTCGAGGCCGGCGCCCGCGAGGACCCGGCGCAGGCCGTCCCATTCGCCGTCCACCGACGGGTCCACGGTCCACCGGTCGGCGGCGAGGTCGCCCAGCTCCACCACGGCCCGCGCCGCCGCGGGGTGGTCCCGGGACATGGACACGAACTGCGGTTCCCGCTCCACCAGCACCCGTAGCTCCAGCCCGGCCGGCACGCGCAGCGGGCTGCCCTCCACCTCGTGCACGAACGCCACGTCGAGCCGGCCCGAAGCCGTCATCCGCAGCAGCGCGTTGGCGGACACGTCGACCATCAGGTCGGTCTCCGTGTCGGGCAGCCGCCGGTGCAGCCGCCGCAGCCAGCCGGGCAGGGCGCGGCTGGCCGTCGAACCGATCCGCAGCCGGGGCCCCTGCGACAGTGCCCGGGCCTCCGCCACGAGGGCGGCCATCTCGGCCAGCAGCGGTCGCGCCCGCCCGAGGATGGTGCGCCCGAAGGGAGTCGGCCGGCATCCGGTGCGCTCGCGCAGGAACAGCTCTCCGTCCAGGGCGCGTTCGATGCGGCGCAACTGGGTCGTCAGGGAGGGCTGGCTCACGCCGAGTTGCCGGGCGGCCTTGTGCAGGCTGCCGGCGTCGGCGATGGCGCACAGGGCGCGCAGGTGCCTGACCTCAAGCTCCATGCCCCGAGAGTAGGCCGGGCCGAGCCGACCGCACCAGTAACCGGTATCCCCTCGAATCCCGCCATTCTCATGGGAGTTGGGCTTCTGAAACCCTCCCGATAGCTCGGCGCTATCGGGGTCTGACATCATCCGCCGACCCCTCCCGCTCCCGCAGACTCCGGTACCGAACGACCCCCCACCGCACCGGATGAGCAGGAGTCCCCCACATGCGTCACTCCCGCAAGACCACTCTGTCCGCCGTCGGCCTCGGCGTCGCCGCCGTCCTCGGCGCCGTCGTCCCGGGCGCCACCGCCTCGGCCTCCCCGGGCGCCGGCAGCCCGGCCACGTACGCCGCGTACGAGCAGTCGAAGGAGAACCAGGCCGCCAACCGCGCCTTCTTCGAGGCCGTGCAGCGTGCGGTGGCGCAGCAGCGCGCCGCGGTCCCGGGCGCGGCGGCCGTCACCGTCACCTACAACACCCGCAATGCGCCGAGCTTCCGCACGCAGATATCCCGCTCCACGCAGATCTGGAACAGCTCGGTGACCAACGTCAAACTGCAGGAGGTGTCCTCGGGCGGGAACTTCTCGTACTACGAGGGCAACGACTCGCGCGGTTCCTACGCGAGCACGGACGGCCACGGCCGGGGCTACATCTTCCTGGACTACCGGCAGAACCAGCAGTACAACTCCACCCGCGTGACCGCGCACGAGACCGGCCACGTGCTCGGCCTGCCGGACCACTACTCGGGTCCCTGCAGCGAGCTGATGTCCGGCGGCGGCCCCGGCACCTCCTGCACGAACGCCAACCCGAACTCCGCCGAGCGTTCGCGCGTCAACCAGCTGTGGGCGAACGGGCTCGTCGCGTCCGGCCTGGGTGCGAAGGGCTAAGCCCCTCCGGCCCCGGGCCGCTCGGGCCCGGGCGCCTCGGCCCCCGGCTCTTCGTACCCCGGCTCGTACGCCGTGCACTCCCGGTTCCGACAGGGACCGGGGGTCCACTCCGGGACGAAGATCCCCAGCGATTTGCGCCGTCCGACCATCGTGTCGACGGGGCTCCCGCAGGCCGGGCACGACTGCTGGTCGTGCCCGGCCCGCGGGGCGACCGTCCCGTGCACCTGGTGTTCCCGCTGCTGACCGGCCATACCTCCACGGTAGGCCGGTTTCGCCGCTTCCGCGGGTCAGCGCTTGACGGCGTACGAGGTGACGACCTGGCCGCCGCCGAGCACCGTGGCCCCGGTCAGCTCCAGGGGGCGCACCCCGAACCCGGCGCGCGACATCGGCATGCCGGTGCCGACGAAGACCGGGTAGGTCTTGACGACGAACGCGTCGATCTCGTCGATCAGCTGTCCCGCGAGGTCCGCTCCGCCGCACAGCCAGATGCCGAGCCCGTCCCGGGCCTTCAGTTCACGGACCTTCGCCACCAGGTCGCCCTCGATCAGCCGGACCTGCGGGTCAGGCGCCTCGGCGAGCGAGCGCGAGACCACGTACTGCTCGCGCATGTGCCCGTACGGGCTGGTCACACCCTGCTTGAGGCCGGGCTCGTACGTGCCGCGGCCCATGATCACCGTGTCGAAGTGCTTCGGTTCGGCGTCCTCGATCCCGAGGTGGACGCGTCCCGGGGTGGAGACGGTCTCCGGGTACTCGGCCTTGAGGTGCTCGATGAACTCCGGGTCGAGGTAGCTGTAGATGAAATCGGCTTCGCCGTCCGGGGCTCCGATGAAGCCGTCGACCGTCGTGGCGATGAAGTACGTGAGCTTGCGCAAGCGATTCTCTTCCGTTCGACAGTGCACCCCCATCGAGGCACGTCGGTCAAAGTACTTCAGTCGTAGTGGTCTGGCAAGGGATTGCCGTCGAAAGGGCCCTGGACGGGCCCGGGAAGGGTCCGGTCACTGCGGCTTGCGCCACATCGGCCACATCAGCGGACCCTCCGGCAGCCGCACCGCCTCGCCCGTGAACTGCCAGCCCAGCCGCTCGTACAGCCCCTTGCTGCGCTCGCTGCTCGCCTCCAGGTACGCGGGCACGCCCTCGCGGTCGCAGCGCTCCAGCACCGGCCGCATCAGCTCCGTCCCCAGACCCCGGCCCTGCCGTCCGGGGGCGACCGCGATCATCAGCAGGTACTCGTGCTCCTCCGCCATCGGGTGCACGGCGCCCGTGAGCCGGCCCACCAGCTCGCAGCGCTCGTTGTCCGGGTCGGCCACGGCCCGCATCTTCGCCGGGATCTCGTCCTCGACGTGGTCGGCCTCCGGATCGGCCGCCGGGATCCGCAGCCACAGCGCAGCCGCCGACCCGTCCACCGCGTAGTCGATCCGGCCCTCGGCCAGCGCCACGTCCACGAAGACGCCGAGGAACTTCCCGTGCACCGCGGCCCGGTGCTCCGGGTCCGGGAACACCCAGCTGCTCACGGGATCCGTGCGGAAGGCCTCGTCGAGCAGCCGCGCCACGGCATCCCGGTCCGACGGCCCGGCCTGACGTATCTCCAGCCCCATGGGTCACACCCTTCGCATCACTCACGCGTCAACAACCGTGAGCGATCCTAGAGTTGACCCACCGGCGCAGAAAGGCCCGTTCCGGCACCATGCGGTGCCGGAACGGGCCTCCGGGGGTCCTGCCGGATCCCGCTGGGGCCCTTCCGGGTCCCGCGCGGTCCTCCTCGCCCCCCCTACGCGGTCACTTCGTACGCCGCGTCACGAACTCCGCCAGCGCCAGCAGCCCGCCCGCCGCCCCGAGGTCCGGGACGGCCCGCGAGAGCTGCTGCACCGCCCGCCCCATCCGGTCGGCGGCATGGGCCTGCGCCCAGTCCCGCCCGCCGGCCCGCTCCACCGCCGCGGCGGCCCTGGCCACGTCGTCCCCGTCCATGGGGCCCGCGTACAGCGCGGCCAGCTCCTCCCCCGCCTCGGTGCCCGAGGTGAGGGCGGCCACGACCGGGAGGGACTTCTTGCGGGCCAGCAGATCGGCCCCGGCGGGCTTGCCCGTGTGTCCGGGGTCCCCCCAGATGCCGATCAGGTCGTCGATGAGCTGGAAGGCCAGCCCGGCCTCCCGGCCGAAGGCGTCCATGGCGTCGACCTCGTCCGGTCCGGCCCCCGCGTACAGGGCGCCGAGCGCGCACGCGCAGCCCAGCAGGGCCCCGGTCTTGGCCGTCGCCATGGTCAGACACTCGTCGAGGGAGACGCCGGGGCGCTGCTCGAAGGCGCAGTCCGCCTGCTGGCCCGCGCACAGCTCGACGATGCAGGCGGTGAGCCGCGCCGAAGCAGCCGCCGAGGCCGGGTGCGGGTCCTCGGCGAGCAGTCGCAGCGCGAGCGCCATCATGGCGTCGCCCGTGATGATCGCGTCCGGCGTGCCGAAGACCGTCCAGGCCGTCCGCCGGCCGCGCCTGCGCACGTCCTTGTCGATGACGTCGTCGTGCAGCAGCGTGAAGTTGTGCGCCAGCTCCACGGCCACCGCCGCCCGTACGACGTCCGCGGCCGCCCCCTCCGCGGCCGCCCCGTCCCCGCGCAGGGCCTGCGCGGCGGCGAGCACCAGGGCGGGCCTGATGGCCTTGCCGGTGCTGCCCGCCGCCGGGGTGCCGTCCTCGTGCTCCCAGCCGAAGTGGTACATCGCCACCCGCCGCATCGGGCCGGGCAGGCTCTCCAGGGTCCGCCGCAGTTCGGGGTTGACCGTCTCCCTCGTCCGCTCCAGCAGGACGGCGGCTTCCTGCCCCTCGCTGGTGGTCGTCGCCTCAGTGGTCGACATGGCGTGTGCGCTCCGTCCCGTCCGGTCCCGTCCTGCCTCGTGGCCCTCGCTCCCGCACCGGCCGGGTCAGCGCCAGCGGGCGATCTCCACGTTCTCCAGGACGCCGAGCGCGTCCGGCACCAGGACCGCGGCGGAGAAGTAGGTGGTGACCAGGTACGAGATGATCGCCTGCTCGCTGATCCCCATGAACCTCACCGAGGTGCTCGGCTCGATCTCGTCCGGGATCCCGGGCTGGTGCAGGCCGATCACGCCCGACTCCTCCTCGCCGGTGCGCATGCAGAGGATGGAGGTCGTACGGGCGTCGCTGATCGGGATCTTGTTGGACGGGAACATCGGGACCCCGCGCCAGGACGGCACCCGGTGCCCGCCGATCTCGACCGACTCCGGGTACAGCCCGCGCTTGTTGCACTCGCGCCCGAACGCGGCGATGGCCTTGGGGTGGGCCAGGAAGAACTTGGATCCGCGCCGCATGCTGAGCAGCTGGTCCATGTCGTCGGGGCTGGGCGCTCCGTCGTGGGGCTGGATGCGCTGGTCGTAGTCGGCGTTGTGCAGGAGGCCGAAGTCGCGGTTGTTGAGCATCTCGTGCTCCTGGCGCTCGCGCAGCGCCTCGACCGTGAGCCGCAACTGCTGCTCGGTCTGGTTCATCGGCTGGTTGTACAGGTCGGCGACGCGGGTGTGCACGCGCAGGACCGTTTGCGCGATGGAGAGTTCGTACTCGCGCGGGCGGGCCTCGTAGTCCACGAAGGTGCCCGGCAGCACGGCCTCGCCCTGGTGGCCGGCGGAGAGGTCGATCGCGGCCTCGCCGTACTTGTTCGTACGCTGCTCGGGCAGGTCCCGTACGGAGTCCAGGTGGGCCCGCAGCGAGTCGACGCGGTCGGCGAGGATCTGGAAGTCCTGGCGGGAGAGGGCGAGCACGGTGCCGGCGGTGGCGGCGCGGGCCGTGTACTCCCAGATGGCCTCCTCGTCGACGAGGGAGTCCTCGCCGAAGAAGGCCCCGTCGGCGACGGTCTGCAGGACGGCGTCGTCACCGTAGGGGCCGGGGCCGATCTGGTCGATGCGTCCGTGGGCGAGCAGGAACACCTTGTCGGCGGGGCTGCCGAAGGAGGTCAGCTCCTGGCCCGGCTCGAAGTCGATCTGGTGGCAGCGGGCGGCGAGTTCGGCCAGGGCGTCGGGATCGTCGTAGTCCCGCAGCACGGGGAGCTCACCCAGCTCCGCCGGGATCACCTGCACCTGGGTGCCGGTCTTGATGAACTCCACGATGCCGTTGCCGACCGAGTAGCTCAGCCGCCGGTTGACCCGGTACGTGCCGCCCTGGACGGGCACCCAGGGGAGCATCTTCAGGAGCCACCGCGAGGTGATCTCCTGCATCTGCGGCGCGGACTTGGTCGTGGTTGCCAAGTTCCGTGCGGCCGATGTTCCCAGACTGCGCTGCGGTGCCTGGGTCTCGGATTCGGAACCTGCCTGGACCGACATGAATTTCCCTTTCGATCACTCCATGAATCTGCGGGAGGAGCCTGTCAGTGCGCAGCGTGGTGGGACCATTACACAAAAGGGTGGGACTACTCCGTTCGTGGCTGGGCACCCTGTTGAGTTCAACTCCCGCCCCATGGGCCACGGGGACCCCATCCGACCCCATCCGTTTCGGCCATCTCATGTGATCACCCTTCTTTAATTTGCACGGTGGATGCAAGTTTTCTACGCTGGATCCATGCGTCTGACCCGGTTCACCGACCTCGCCCTGCGCGTCCTGATGCGCCTGGCCGTCGCGGAGGAGGACCTGCCCACCACCCGCGACGTGGCGGCGACGATGGAGGTGCCGTACACCCACACCGCCAAAGTGGTCGCCAAGCTGCAGCATCTCGGCCTGATCGAGGCCCGCCGCGGACGCGGCGGCGGCCTCACCCTGACCCCCGCCGGGCGCGCCGCCTCGGTGGGCGGGGTGGTCCGCGAACTGGAGGGCGCCGGCGACGTCGTGGACTGCGACGGTGCCGTCGCGTGCCCGCTGCGGAGCGCGTGCATCCTGCGCGGGGCCCTGCACCGGGCCCAGGAGGCCTTTTTCGCCGCCCTGGACCCGCTGACGGTGAACGACCTGGTCGCAGCCCCGACAGGCCCGCTCCTGCTGGGCATTTCGGGCGGATCGACGGGGGCCGGAAGACCCTAACGGCGGGGGTCGAATGGCTGATTCGCACCGACGCCCACCCCGCATAGCCTGATGCCCGAAGACACTTCGAACAGAGATCCGTATCGCCACAGACGTCCGCACCCTCTTGCCCATAAATACGCATCTCACATTCCACTTCTGCGATCCACCCCCGACCCGAGGAGTCACCCGATGCTTTCCGAGAAGTCGACCGCGACCGTACGAGCCACCCTGCCCGCCGTGGGCGCGGCCATCGGCGACATCACGGAGCTCTTCTACGGGAAGCTCTTCGCGGCCCACCCCGAACTGATCCGCGACCTCTTCAACCGCGGAAACCAGAACGCCGGGCTGCAGAAGCAGGCCCTCGCCGGCTCCATCGCCGCCTTCGCGACCCACCTGGTCGAGCACCCGGACGTCCGCCCCGACGTGATGCTGAACCGCATAGCCCACAAGCACGCCTCCCTCGGCGTCACCCGCGAGCAGTACCCGATCGTCCACACATACCTGTTCGAGGCGATCGTGGAGATCCTCGGCGAAGCCGTCACCCCCGAGGTCGCCGAGGCCTGGGACGAGGTCTACTGGCTCATGGCGAACGCCCTCATCACCATCGAGGAGCGCCTCTACGCCGAGCAGCAGGTCCTCGCCGGCGACGTCTGGCGCGACTGGACGGTCGCCGCCCGCATCGAGGAGACCGCGGACTGCACCACCTTCCACCTGGTCCCCGCCGACGGGTCCCCCGCACCCTCGTTCAAGCCCGGCCAGTACGTCTCCGTACAGGTCGAACTGCCCGACGGCGCCCGCCAGATCCGCCAGTACAGCCTCTCCAGCGCCCCCGGCTCCCCGATCCGCTCGATCACCGTCAAGCGGGTCCACGGCCCGGCCGCCTCCGGCCCCGACGGCGAGGTCTCCAACCACCTGCACGCCGAAGTCCGCACCGGCACCGCCCTGCGCGTCTCGGCCCCCTACGGCGACCTGGTCCTGCGGGACTCCACCGCGCCGGTGGTCCTGGCCTCGGCCGGCATCGGCTGCACCCCGATGCTCTCGATGCTGGAGCACCTGGCCGACACCGCGCACTCCGCTCCGGTCACCGTCCTGCACGCCGACCGCTCCCCCGCCGACCACGCCCTGCGCGCCGGCCACCGGGAGCTCACCGGCAAGCTTCCCGACGCCTCAGCGCACTTCTGGTACGAGGCCGACGCCGAGCCCGGCGACCACGCGGGCCGCCTCGACCTCACCGCCGTCCCGGTCGCCCCGGGCACCCAGGCCTACCTCTGCGGCCCGCTCCCCTTCATGCGGGCGGCCCGCGAGCAGCTGATCGCCAAGGGCGTGGCCCCCGCGGACATCGCCTACGAGGTCTTCGGCCCCGACCTGTGGCTCGCCTCGGCGTGATCCGTGCGCCGGGTGCGCGCCCTTGTGACGGAATGACCGCCTCCACTAAACGTTGAGTAACCACACGGCTACTCACAGCCAAGGAGGCGGTCATGTCCGCACCCCTGTCCGCAGACCGGTTCATCGGCGTCCTGCGCGCCGAGGGCCTGACGGTCGTCGAAGTCGGCGACTGGCGCACCCACAACCGCAACCACAAGGGCCCCTGGGGGCCGGTGCACGGGGTGATGCTCCACCACACCGTCACCCGCGGGACCGCGTACACCGTCCAGCTCTGCCGTGACGGCCACGCGGACCTCCCCGGCCCGCTCTGCCACGGCGTGATCACCAAGGACGGCCGGGTCCACCTGGTCGGCCACGGCCGCGCCAACCACGCCGGCGCGGGCGACTCCGACGTCCTGGCGGCCGTCATCGCGGAGAAGCGCCTCCCGCCCGACCAGCACGCGAACACCGACGGCAACCGCCACTTCTACGGGTTCGAGTGCGAGAACCTCGGCGACGGCGAGGACCCCTGGCCGGCCGCCCAACTCGATGCGATGGCCCGTGCGTCGGCCGCCCTGTGCCGCGCCCACGGCTGGACCGCCCGCTCGGTCATCGGCCACCTGGAGTGGCGCCCGGGCAAGATCGACCCGAAGGGCTTCACCATGCCCTCGATGCGCACCCGCGTGGAGGAGCGCCTGAAGTAGCCGTGGCCCTCCAACCGGCCGCGCGGCTTGCCTGCCGGAGGACGGATAGGGTCGTCCACCGGACGGAAGGCGCAGGTGGGATGAGTTCAACAGCCGTGTGGGTGGTCGGCGCCCTCCCCGACGAGGAGGCCCGGGCCATCCCCGGCCGCCACCTGCACCTCATCCGGCCCGACGAATGGTCCAGGCCTCCGGCGTACGGCCGGGATACGGAGGCCTGGTGGACGGGGGGCGGTGACCGGGAGCCCTTCTTCGAGGGCCCGGAGCCGACCCCCGCCGCCCACCGCTTCGCGGAGTTCATCCGCTTCGCCGCACGGACCCGCTCCGGCGCCGCCGCGGTCACCCGGTGGCACTGACCCCCGCGCTGCCCGCCGCGGCCGCGGCACACAATGGGCGGATGGAACATCCGGTCGACCCCGAAGCGGTCCTGCGCCCCCGTCCGGCCTCGCCGCTGCGGGAGGTCCGTGACGAGCGGTTCGCCGCGCACGGGGTGCGGTTGCTGCTCAAGCGGGACGACCTGGTCCACCCGGAGCTGCCCGGCAACAAGTGGCGCAAGCTCGCGCCGAACCTGCGGGCCGCCGTCGCGGGCGGCCACCGGGAGCTCGTGACCTTCGGCGGGGCCTACTCCAACCACCTGCGGGCCACCGCCGCGGCCGGCCGGCTGCTGGGGCTGGCGACGGTCGGGATCGTACGGGGGGACGAGCTCGCGGGGCGGCCGCTGAACGACTCGCTGGCCCGGTGCGCAGCGGACGGCATGAGGCTGCACTTCGTGACGCGGTCGGCCTACCGGGACAAGGCCGGACTGCCCGCACTGGCGGGCGCCGAGGGGGCCTACGTGATCCCCGAGGGCGGCAGCAACGCACTCGCGCTGCACGGCTGCGCCGAGCTGGGGCGCGAGCTGAGCGGCGCCTGCGACGTGGCCGCGGTGGCCTGCGGGACCGGGGGCACCCTGGCCGGGCTGGCGGCGGGGCTCGGCGCGGGGGCGCGGGCGGTGGGCGTGCCGGTGGTCGGGGGCGGGTTCCTGGAGGCGGAGATGCGTTCCCTCCAGGCGGCCGCGTTCGGCGGGCCCGCGGGGGACTGGTCGCTGGCCGAGGGGTACGCCCACGGGGGCTACGCCCGGGTCCCGGCCGAGCTGGAGGAGTTCGCGGCGGACTTCGAGGCCCGGCACGGGCTGCCGGTGGAGCGGATCTACGTGGCGAAGCTGCTCTGGGCGCTGCTCGCGCTGACCCGGGGCGGGGCCTTCGCCCGGGGCACCACCCTGGCGGCGGTGATCACGGGCCGCCCGTAGCCCGCGCCGTGGGGCCCTGGGGGCCCGGCCCTGCGGGGCGGAGTCCCCTACCCGCCCTTCCACCGTTCCCCGGGCGCCGCCCGGACCCGCGCCTCAAACGCCGGCGGGGCTGGATGAGGCCGGCCCCGGGCGCTGCCCGGACCCCAGTCCTCAAGCGCCGGACGGGCTGGAGGGGGGTACCGGGCTGCGCCCGGACCCCCCTGGGGCTCCGCCCCAGACCCCGGTCCTCAAACGCCGGACGGCTGGATTTGCTGCGCCCGGACGGACAGGGCGTTACCCCGACTCCTCGCGGTAGGCCGCCGCTTCCTCCAGGTCCAGGCGGCGCAGCAGGGCGCGGAGCATTTCGTCGTCGATGCGGCGGGCGTCGCGCAGGGAGACGAAGACCTCGCGTTCCGCTTCGATCATCTCCCCCGCCAGGCGGCGGTAGACGTCGTCCGCGGACTCGCCCGTCACCGCGTTGACCTCGCCCAGCCGCTCCCACACCGCGTTGCGGCGCCGCTCCAGCACCGTGCGCAGCCGGTCCGCCAGGGGGGCCGGGAGGGCGTTCGCCGGGGAGGCCAGGAGCTCCGTCAGGCGGTCCTCCGCCGCCCGCGAGGCCTCGCTCTGGGCCTGGGCCTCCGCGAGGGTCTCGGCGTGGGTGTCCTTGGGGGGCAGCCGCAGCAGCCGGATCAGCGGCGGCAGGGTCAGGCCCTGGACCACCAGCGTGCCGATCACCGTCGTGAAGGTCAGGAACAGGATCAGGTTCCGGTGCGGCACGCTCATCGGCACGGAGAAGGCGATCGCCAGCGAGACCACGCCCCGCATGCCCGCCCAGCCCACGATGACCGGGGCCTTCCAGTTCGTCTCCGGCTCCCGCGCCCGGATCCGCTGCGAGAGCCTCGGCAGGAACGTCGCCGGGAAGACCCAGGCGAAGCGGGCCGCCACCACGACGAGGAACACCACCACCGCGTAGCCCGCCGCGGCCGCACCCTCGTACTCCCCCAGCCCCTTCAGCACGACCGGCAGCTGGAGCCCGATCAGCGCGAAGACCACCGATTCGAGGAGGAAGGCGACCATCTTCCAGACGGCCTCCTCCTGGAGCCGGGTCGCGAAGTCGACCTGCCAGTTGCGGTGCCCGAGGTACAGCGCGACCACCACCACCGCCAGCACTCCGGACGCGTGCACCCGCTCGGCGGCCGCGTAGGCCACGAAGGGGATCAGCAGCGACAGGGTGTTCTGCAGGAGCGGTTCGCGCATCTTCTTGCGCAGGACGTGGATCGGGACCATCAGCAGCAGGCCGACCGCGACCCCGCCCACCGAGGCCAGCAGGAACTCCCGGATCCCGTCCGTCCAGCCGGCGCTCGTCCCGACCGCCGCCGCCAGCGCGACCTTGAACGCGGTGATCGCGGTGGCGTCGTTGACGAGGGACTCGCCCTGGAGGATGGTCGTGATCCGGTTCGGCAGCCCGAGCTTGCGTGCGATGGCCGTCGCCGCGACCGCGTCGGGCGGGGCGATGACCGCCCCCAGCACCAGCGCCACCGGCAGCGAGAGCCCCGGCACCAGCAGGTACGCGACGTACCCGACGGCGACGGTCGCGAAGAGCACGTACCCCACCGAGAGCAGCGCCACGGGCCGGATGTTCGCCCGCAGGTCCAGGTACGAGCTGTCCACCGCGGCCGTGTAGAGCAGCGGCGGGAGCAGCAGCGGCAGCACGATGTGCGGGTCCAGGCCGTACTCGGGCACGCCCGGCACGTAGGCCGCGGCCAGTCCGGCGGCGACCAGCAGCAGCGGCGCGGGCACCGGGGTGCGGCGGGCCAGGCCCGCGACGACCGCACAGCCGGCGACCAGAGCCACCAGCGGCAATACCTCCATCGAAGATCATCCTCGCTTGAGTCATGGCATCCCGTGCGCCCGCACCTCAGTACGCTGGCCATCATGAGCGAGTGCACCCACGTTCCCGAACTGCCGCGCCCCGAGCCGGTCCCGCTTGCACTGACCTGCCCCGAATGTCTGGCGCTCGGCAGCCATCCCGTCCAGCTCCGGCTGTGCCTGGGGTGCGGGCACGTCGGCTGCTGCGACTCCTCTCCCCACCGGCACGCCACGGCGCACCACCGGGAGACCGGGCATCCCGTGATGCGCAGCTTCGAACCGGGCGAGACCTGGCGATGGTGTTTTGTCGACGGTTCGATCGTCTGAACCGGGGTAGATCAACCCTCCGCCGGTTCCCCTGATTTGGGCCCGCAGACCCCTAGCCACTGTGCGTCCCCGTGGGCTTACCATCAGTCACTGGTCGCAGGTGCGGCCTCACGGCCGGCTGTGTGCGCTCTGGTTCACAGGGGTTCTGCACCCTCCGACAGGGGTGCCGCGACACGATCGCCCGGATCGCGATAGCGTCACCGGCGAACAGAGCTCGTACCACCTTGGAGGTGAGGGTGTCCCAGATCGCAGGCGAGCCCGGGACCCAGGACTTCGTGGAAGTCCGGCTGCCCGCTGCGGGTGCCTACCTGTCTGTGCTGCGAACGGCCACGGCCGGCCTCGCGGCGCGTTTGGACTTCACCCTCGACGAGATCGAGGACCTCCGCATCGCGGTGGACGAGGCCTGCGCGATCCTGCTCCAGCAGGCCGTGCCCGGCTCCGTCCTCAGCTGCGTCTTCCGATTGGTGGACGATTCGCTGGAGGTGACCGTCTCCGCCCCGACCACCGACGGCCGGGCGCCGGAGCGCGACACGTTCGCGTGGACGGTCCTCTCGGCGCTCGCCGGGAAGGTCGAGGCCACGGTCGAGGAGAACAAGACGGTGAGCATCAGCCTCTACAAACAGCGCGGCGCGGGACCAGGCCCGGCGTGAGCGGCGGGGAGGTCCCGGTGCGGGGCGGGGATCGGCCCCGGGTAGGACACGAGGTCGACGGCGGCATTCCGGAGCAGCAGCACGCCCGGCCGCACCCGGCTGACACGGATGCGGATGACGGCTTTTTGGACTCGGCGGAGCGACGGGCGGGCCCTGTGAGCGAGAACCAGCACGACCAGACACTGCCGGCCCAGCCACCGGGGGCCGCTGCCACGGCCCCGCCGGCGGCTCCGGCCGCGGAAACGGCTCCGGCCGCGGACGCCGCCGGAGCCCTCCGGCCTCCGGTGTTCACGGCGCCGGTGCCCCTGCCGGATCCGCGCGACCGCAGCGGCGCGCGGGCCCTCTTCATCGAGCTCCGGGCGCTGCCCGACGGCTCGCCGGAGAAGGCGGAGCTGCGCAACCGGCTCGTACGGATGCACCTGCCGCTGGTCGAGCACCTGGCCCGGCGCTTCCGCAACCGCGGCGAGCCGCTGGACGACCTGACCCAGGTGGCGACCATCGGCCTGATCAAGTCGGTGGACCGCTTCGACCCGGACCGCGGGGTCGAGTTCTCCACGTACGCGACACCCACGGTGGTCGGCGAGATCAAGCGCCACTTCCGTGACAAGGGTTGGGCCGTACGGGTCCCCCGGCGCCTGCAGGAGCTGCGGCTCTCGCTGACCACGGCGACGGCGGAACTGTCCCAGCAGCACGGCCGCTCCCCCACGGTGCACGAACTGGCCGAACGGCTGGGGATCTCCGAGGAGGAGGTGCTGGAGGGCCTGGAATCGGCCAACGCCTACAGCACGCTCTCGCTGGACGTCCCGGACACCGACGACGAGTCGCCGGCGGTCGCGGACACCCTGGGCTCGGAGGACGAGGCCCTGGAGGGGGTCGAGTACCGCGAGTCCCTCAAGCCGCTGCTCGAAGGGCTGCCGCCGCGGGAGAAGCGGATCCTCCTCCTGCGGTTCTTCGGCAACATGACCCAGTCGCAGATCGCCCAGGAGGTCGGCATCTCCCAGATGCACGTCTCCCGACTGCTGGCCCGCACCCTGGCCCAGCTCCGCGAGAAGCTCCTGGTCGAGGAGTAGAGGAGCGGGAGATCCGGCCGTAGGGGCTATCGGGCCTGTTCCGCAGGCCCGATGCCCAGCGCACCCGTGGCCTTCTGGTTCACCAGGAGGGCCGCGACGGCCACCGCGGCCAGGGCCAGCGCCACGCCGGCGATCTTCATGGCCCCTCCCGCGGTCCACAGCATCCACGCCACCGGCAGCGACATCACCTGGGTGATCAGCGCCGGTCCGCGGCTCCAGCGGCGGCCCCGGAGCAGCCCGCGCGCCGCGACCAGCGGCAGTGCGGCCAGGACGAGCAGGGTGACCCCGCCGGTCGCGGCCTGCAGGGAGTCGCCGCTGCCGAAGACGGCCGTGTACAGGTCGGCGACGCCGGGCCCGGCCAGGGCCAGCCCCTCCAGCGCGGTCAGCGCGGCGGCCGCGGTCAGTCTGCGGGGCAGCGGGACGGGGACGGCGGACTCGGTGGGGGTGGGCTTCGTACTCACCCCAGCAGGGTAGCCGCGCCCCTCCCGTCCCCGGAGGGGACGGCCAGTATGGGCGGCGCCGGAAGGGGTCGGTAGGCTGGCGCTCATGCGTGCACTCCTCGTGGCCAACCCAGCAGCGACGACCACCAGTGCGCGCACGCGCGACGTCCTGACCCACGCGCTCGCCAGCGAGATGAAGCTGGAAGCGGTCACCACCGAGTACCGCGGCCACGCCCGGGACCTGGGCCGCAGGGCGGCCGAGACCGGCATCGACCTGGTGGTGGCCCTGGGCGGTGACGGCACCGTCAACGAAGTGGTCAACGGACTGCTGCACGAGGGACCCGATCCGGATCGGCTGCCCGGACTCGCGGTGGTCCCCGGCGGCTCCACCAACGTCTTCGCCCGTGCGCTCGGTCTGCCCAACGACGCGGTCGAGGCGACCGGCGCCCTGCTGGACGCCCTGCGCGAGCGGCGCGAACGAACGGTCGGTCTGGGGCTCGCCGCCGGCACCCCGGGCACGGAGGACGAGTCGGTTCCGGCGCGCTGGTTCACCTTCTGCGCGGGCTTCGGCTTCGACGCGGGCGTGGTGGGCCGGGTCGAGCAGCAGCGGGAAAGGGGCAAACGTTCGACCCATGCCCTGTACGTGCGACAGCTGATGCGCCAGTTCTGGGAAGAGCCCAACCGTCGGCACGGCACGGTGACGCTGGAGCGGCCCGGCGCGGATCCCGTGACGGACCTGGTGCTGTCGATAGTCTGCAACACCTCGCCCTGGACATACCTGGGCAACCGGCCGCTCTACGCCTCCCCGGAGGCGTCGTTCGATACTGCGCTTGACGTATTGGCACTGGACCGTTTGTCAACTCCGGCGGTCGCCCGCTACGCGACACAGCTCCTGACCTCGACTCCTGAGCGTGGTCCGCACGGCAAGCACGCGGTGTCTCTGCACGATCTGACCGACTTCACCTTGCATTCGAAGGTGCCGCTTCCGTTCCAGATGGACGGAGACCACCTCGGGTTGCGCACCAGCGTTCGGTTCACAGGCGTACGCCGTGCACTGCGTGTGATTGTGTGAGTGGAAGGGCCTAAAGTCCTTCCACTCGAACGTTTACACGCTGGTCCACCCCTAGGAAGTAGGGCTGTGACCTAGTAGACACCGACGAATCAAAAAAAACTTTCCGGAAGGGGTTGTATCCCCGTCCGAGGTTTGCGAATCTCTACATGGCGATCGGGACAGCCCGCAGAACCCGGCACCCACACAGACCGCCAGAACCCCTCCACGAATCTCCGGCAGCCCAGGGCGAGTTTTTCCCCAAACTGGGCGGTCTCCCTTCCCTCACGAAGGGATTCGTGAAAGCGTTCACATTCACAAGCAACCTGCCCGCAATACAAGGAGATGGAGCAGCCATGGACTGGCGTCACAACGCCGTTTGCCGCGAGGAAGACCCGGAACTCTTCTTCCCCATCGGCAACACCGGTCCTGCGCTGCTGCAGATCGAGGAAGCCAAGGCCGTCTGCCGCCGTTGCCCCGTCATGGAGCAGTGCCTGCAGTGGGCGCTCGAGTCCGGTCAGGACTCCGGTGTCTGGGGCGGTCTCAGCGAGGACGAGCGCCGCGCAATGAAGCGCCGCGCCGCTCGCAATCGGGCGCGCAACGCAACCGCCTGACATCGACTTTCGAGCCTCGAGCCGCAGCGCGTAGTACCCATATAAGCGCTTCGCAACGTGCTCTTGAACCCCGTACCGAAAACCATTCGGTCCGGGGTTCAGTGCTGTCCGGGGCCCGCCGGCTGCCCAGGGCATCACCCTGAGTGACCGGCGCACTGCGCTACTTCTGCGGGCTGGCCGGTATGTCGAGGACGACCTTGGTGCCGCGCGGCTCGGAGGCGACCATGTCGAAGGTGCCGCCGAGCTCGCCCTCCACGAGGGTCCGTACGATCTGCAGCCCGAGGTTGCCGGCCCGCTGCGGGTCGAACCCTTCGGGCAGACCGCAGCCGTCGTCGACCACCGAGATCAGCAGCCGCGCGTCGTCGCGGCCGCTGCCCGAGCGGGCCGCGGACACCTCCACGGTGCCGCCCTCCCCCTGGGTGAAGGCGTGCTCCAGGGCGTTCTGGAGGATCTCCGTCAGCACCATCGACAGCGGGGTGGCGACCTCCGCGTCCAGGATTCCGAAGCGGCCGGTGCGCCGGCAGGCGACCTTGCCCGGGGAGATCTCGGAGACCATCGCGATCACGCGGTCGGCGATCTCGTCGAACTCGACCCGCTCGTCCAGGTTCTGAGAGAGCGTCTCGTGCACGATCGCGATCGAACCGACGCGGCGGACGGCTTCGTTCAGCGCCTCGCGGCCCTGCGGCGAATCCATGCGGCGGGCCTGCAGGCGCAAGAGCGCGGCCACCGTCTGGAGGTTGTTCTTGACCCGGTGGTGGATCTCCCGGATGGTCGCGTCCTTGGTGATCAATTCACGTTCGCGACGGCGCAGTTCCGTGACGTCGCGGCACAGGACGAGCGAGCCGATCCGGGTGCCCTTGGGCTTGAGCGGGATGGCCCGCAGCTGGATGACCCCGCCGCTGCCCTCGGCCTCGGTCTCGCGCGGGGCCCAGCCGCTGGCGAGTTTGACCAGGGCCTCGTCCACCGGGCCGCGGGAGGGTGCGAGTTCGGAGGTGATGGTGCCCAGGTGCTGGCCGACCAGGTCGGAGGCGAGGCCGAGCCGGTGGTAGGCGGAGAGCGCGTTCGGGGACGCGTACGTCACCACGCCCTCGGCGTCGAGCCGGATCAGGCCGTCGCCGACGCGCGGGGAGGCGTCCATGTCGACCTGCTGGCCGGGGAACGGGAAGGCGCCCGCCGCGATCATCTGGGCCAGGTCGGAGGCGGACTGGAGGTAGGTGAGCTCCAGCCGGCTCGGTGTACGCACAGTGAGCAGGTTGGTGTTGCGCGCGATCACGCCGAGCACCCGGCCTTCGCGGCGCACGGGGATCGACTCGACGCGGACCGGCACCTCCTCGCGCCACTCCGGGTCCCCCTCGCGCACGATGCGGCCCTCGTCGAGCGCGGCGTCGAGCAGCGGGCGGCGGCCGCGCGGGACCAGGTGGCCGACCATGTCGTCCTGGTACGAGGTCGGGCCGGTGTTCGGGCGCATCTGCGCGACCGAGACGTACCGGCTGCCGTCGAGGGTGGGCACCCACAGCACGAGGTCGGCGAAGGAGAGGTCGGAGAGCAGCTGCCACTCGGAGACCAGCAGATGCAGCCACTCCAGGTCGGTTTCACTGAGAGCGGTGTGCTGGCGTACGAGGTCGTTCATGGAGGGCACCTGGCGAGCGTACCCCGGGTACGGGCCATGACTTTCCTCAGCGTGGATACTCCGGAGTATCCAGGAGACCCCGCTTCCGCGTAGGGTTGGAGGAAGTGACGGTAATCAGGGTTCCGTCATTGGATGGACAGAACAGATTGGTCTAGTCCACAATTGCATCAAGCTTCCGCCCTCCCCGCACAGGAGGACGGATCGAGGTAAGCCGCGCGATCTGCCCTGACCGCGCGTCACCTCCCACCGGCTGTCGGGCACCGCACACCCGTCGGCCGTAAGTACTCCGGGCTACGGTGCCGGGCGGGCTGAGGGTCCCGTTCGGCACCGTGGCCCAGAGGAATCGCGATGCGGATCCCCGGGTGCCGCGAATCCCCGGACGATAAAGACCGGCCCTTACTGCGGCCAGGCCCCCATGGCCAGCTCCGCCACCGCCTCCAGCTCCTCCCGGCCCGCGCCGTCGCGCGACTGCTGGGACATCCCCTGCAGCACCGCCCCCGCGTAGCGCGCCAGGGCCCGCGCGTCCGTGCCGGCCGGCAGGACCCCCGCGGCGACATCGGCACGGATGCGGCTCTCGAACGCCACCAGATTGGCCTCGCGCCGCTCCCGCAGCGCCCGGGCCACCTCGTCCGAGGTGGTGTTGACCGCCGCGCTGATCACCATGCAGCCCGGCGGGTGCGCGGGGTCGGTGTAGACCTCCGCCGCCTCGTGCAGGATGCGCGCCACCGCCGCGCGGGCGGTGGGCTCCTCGGCGAGGGCCACGGCCGCGAAGTCCCCGTAGCGGCCGCCGTAGACCGCCACGACCTCGTCGAAGAGCTTGCGCTTGTCACCGAAGGCCGCGTAGAGGCTCGGGGCGCCGATCCCGAGCGAGGCGGTCAGGTCGGAGATCGACGTCGCCTCGTAGCCGCGCTCCCAGAAGGCGAACATCGCCTTGTCGAGGGCCGCGTCGCGGTCGAAGGAGCGGGGCCTGCCGCGCTGTCCGGTCACCATGAACTCATTCTATAGCGGTCGCTACGAAATCTGATACGGTCCTTTCTGTAGCGACCGTTATCGAAAGGGGGGCGCGTCATGGGCGTGCTCGACGGCAAGACGGCACTGGTCACGGGCGGCAGCCGGGGCATCGGACGGGCCGTCGCGGAGCGCCTCGCCCGCGACGGGGCGCTGGTCGCGGTGGCCTACGGACACAACGAGGCGGCGGCCGAGGAGACCGTGGGGGCCATCGGGGCGGCCGGGGGCCGCGCCTTCGCCATCGGGGCCGAGCTCGGCGTCCCGGGCGGCGCGGAGGCCCTCTGGGCGGCGTACGCGGCCCATCCGCTGGCGACCGAGGGGGTGGACGTACTGGTGAACAACGCGGGCGCCGCCACCTTCGCCGGCATCGGCTCCACCGACGAGGAGACGTACGACCGGGTGCACGCGCTCAACGCGAAGGCGCCGTTCTTCGTGATCCGGCACGGCCTGGAGCGGCTGCGGGACGGCGGCCGGATCGTGAACGTGACCGGCACCCCGGACATCGCCCTGCCCGCGATCCTCGCCACGATCATGGCCAAGGGCGCCGTGAACGCACTGACGGTCTCACTGGCCGCCGAACTCGCCCCGCGGAACATCACGGTGAACTCGGTCGGTCCCGGGATCGTGGAGACCGACCTGAACGCCGCCTGGCTGGCGGACCCGGCGGCCCGCGCACACGCCGCCTCCCGCTCCGTCTTCGACCGGCTCGGCACCCCGCAGGAGGTCGCGGACGCGGTCGCCTTCCTCGCCTCCCCGGACTCCCGCTGGGTCACGGGCCAGCACCTCGCCGTGACGGGCGGCCTCCAGCTCTCGCTGACCTAGGCCGTCTCCTTCGGATCTTGCCGGGCCCCCGGCCGGGAGGCCGGAGCGGGCGATCCGGCCCACCATGGAGTGTGCGCGAAGACCCGGCAACGGGGCATCGCCTCTGCTAGATTGGTCTATACCACAATCGTCACACTCCAGATCGGCAGGCCCCGCGTGGAAGTTGTCATCGTCCCGGACGCCAAGGCAGGCGGCGAGCTCATCGCGGAGGCCATGGCCGCCCTGGTCCGTCGCAAGCCCGACGCCCTGCTCGGCGTGGCGACCGGCTCTACCCCGCTGCCCATCTACGAGGCGCTCGCCGCCAAGGTCCAGGCCGGACTGGTCGACGCCTCCAAGGCCCGCGTCTGCCAGCTCGACGAGTACGTCGGCCTGCCGGCCGGGCACCCGGAGTCCTACCGCGCCGTCGTCCTGCGCGAGGTCGTGGAGCCCCTGGGCCTGTCCGAGGCCTCCTTCATGGGCCCGGACGGCTCCGCCGAGGACATCGTCGGCGCCTGCGACGCCTACGACCGCGCCCTCGCCGAGGCCGGCGGCGTGGACCTCCAGCTCCTCGGCATCGGCACGGACGGGCACATCGGCTTCAACGAGCCCTGCTCCTCGCTCGCCTCCCGCACCCGCATCAAGACGCTGACGGAGCAGACCCGCGTGGACAACGCGCGCTTCTTCGACAACGACATAGAGCAGGTGCCCCACCACGTCATCACCCAGGGCATCGGCACCATCCTCGACGCCCGCCACCTGGTCCTGCTGGCCACCGGCGAGGGCAAGGCCGAGGCCGTCGCGCAGACCGTCGAGGGCCCGCTGTCCGCCCTCGTGCCGGCCTCCGCGCTCCAGCTGCACCGCCACGCCACGGTGATCGTGGACGAGGCCGCCGCCTCCAAGCTGAAGCTCGCGGACTACTTCCGCCACACCTACGCCAACAAGCCCGCCTGGCAGGGTCTGTAAGCAGCAGGTACGGCGAAGGCCGGGTCCTCCCCCAGGGGAAGGCCCGGCCTTCGCCGTATCCGCGCACCCGGCGGGCCGCACAAGGCGGCCCCGGACGCGGCGGAGCCGGGCACCCCCGTGACGGGTGCCCGGCTCCGGTCCGTGTCCTGCGCCGGACGGCCGCGGTCAGACGCCCGCGATGATCTCCGCGGCGGCGCGCCCGCAGACCCGGGCCGCGCCGTGCGTCGCGATGTGCAGCGCGCCGCGCGGCTCGGCCTGCGGGACGCCCATCTCGACCACGATCGTCTCCGGTCGGGCCGCGACGAGCGCGTCCAGGGCATCGGTCATCCACGGGTGCCGGTGCGCGTCGCGGACCACCGCGACGACGGTGCGGTTCCCCGCGGCGGCCAGCACGTCGGCAGCCGTCGCCCCCTCCGGGTACACGCCCGATTCGGTGCCCGGGACCAGCGCGGACACTTCCGCGGCCACCCCCCACGGGGTCTCGTCGCCGACCGCGAAGTTCGCCACCGGGTTGAGCGTGGCGATGTACGGGGCGTTCACCGGGGCCGCCGCCTTGGGCGAACCCGTCACGACCACCGCACGGCGGGCCGCCGCCAGTCCGATGCCGGGCGCGCTGCTCCCCTCCTGCCGCGCGCCCAGCCGGACCTGCCGGGTCCATTCCGCCAGCGAGCGGACCCGGGCCGCGGCCTCGGCGAGCCGCTCCTCCGGGAGCGAGCCGTCGCGCACGGCCGCGACCAGTGCGTCGCGCAGGGCGAGCACGGTGCCCTCGTCGGCGAGCCCGCCGCCGACGCAGATGGCGTCGGCGCCGGCCGCGATGGCCAGCACCGAGCCGCGCTCGATGCCGTACGTCCCGGCGATGGCCTTCATCTCCATGCCGTCGGTGACGATGAGGCCCTCGTAGCCGAGCTCCTTGCGCAGCAGACCGGTCAGGATCTGCGGGCTGAGGGTGGCCGGGCGGGTCGGGTCCAGGGCCGGCACCAGGATGTGGGCGCTCATGACGGCCTTGGTGCCGGCCTCGATGGCGGCGCGGAACGGTACGAGCTCCCGCGCGGCCAGGGTGTCGAGGTCCACGTCGATGCGCGGCAGCGCGTGGTGCGAGTCCACGTTGGTGTCGCCGTGGCCCGGGAAGTGCTTGGTGCAGGCGGCGACGCCGGCGGCCTGGAGGCCTTCGACGTACGCGGCGGTGTGCCGGGCGGTGAGGTGGGTGTCGGCGCCGAAGGACCGTACGCCGATGACCGGGTTGTCCGGGTTGGAGTTGACGTCGGCGGACGGGGCCCAGTTGAGGTTGACCCCGCACTCGGCGAGCCGGCGGCCCAGCTCGCGGGCGACGTCGCGGGTCAGGTCCACGTCGTCCACGGCGCCGAGGGCCAGGTTGCCGGGGAAGGAGGAACCGCCCCGGACCTCCAGGCGGGTGACGTCGCCGCCCTCCTCGTCGATGGCAACGAGGACGTCGTCCCGCTCGGTACGAAGCTGCGCGGTCAGCGCGGCGAGCTGCTCGGGCGAGGTGATGTTGCGGCCGAAGAGGCCGACGGCGGTGAGGCCTTCGGCGACCTGACGGAGCAGCCAGGCGGGTGCGGTGGTGCCCTCGAAGCCGGGCTGGAGGACCGCCAGGGCGTCCCGGGTCACCGTATCCGTGCGGTGCGCAAGGACAGTCATGGGCCGTTATCCCTTCACGGCGCCGGCGGTCATGCCGCCGACGGCCTTGCGCTGGAGGAAGACGAAGATGAGCAGCACCGGGACCGCGAAGAGCGAGGAAGCGGCCATGGTGGCGCCCCAGTCGTTGCCGAAGGCGGTCTGGAACTGGGTCAGCCACAGCGGCAGGGTCTGCGCGGTCTTGTCCTTGTTCAGGATCAGGACCATCGCGAACTCGTTCCAGGCCGTGATGAAGCCGAAGAGCGAGGTGGACATCAGGCCGGGGGCCAGCAGCGGGAAGATCACCTTGCGGAAGGCCTGGCCCCGGGTGCAGCCGTCGATCTGGGCGGCTTCCTCCAGGGTCACCGGGACGGCGGCGATGAAGCCGCGCAGGGTCCAGATGGTGAAGGGGAGGACCATCACGAAGTAGATCGCGGTGAGCAGCGGGAGGCTGTTCAGCATCTCGGAGTCGCGGGCGATCATGTACATCGCGATGACCATGACCTCCCAGGGCGCCATCTGGGCCATCATCACCGCGAGGACCAGGCCCTTGCGGCCCTTGAACTTCATGCGGGCGATGGCGAAGCTCGCGGCGAGGGCCACGA
Source organism: Streptomyces sp. NPDC104226 (assembly GCF_055584085.1). Classification (NCBI taxonomy): domain Bacteria; kingdom Bacillati; phylum Actinomycetota; class Actinomycetes; order Kitasatosporales; family Streptomycetaceae; genus Streptomyces; species Streptomyces sp. NPDC104226. The sequence continues at coordinate 1,530 of NZ_JBVJMS010000012.1, read as the reverse complement.
GCAGGGCCAGGGTGACGGCGCCGATGGTGACGATGAAGCTGTTCGCGACGTAGGTCCAGAACAGGTCGACACCGGTGGCCTTGGTGAAGTTCTCCATCGTCGGCGTGAAGACGAAGACGGGGTCCTTGGAGAGGATCTCGCTGGACGGCTTCAGGGCCGAGGAGAACATCCAGTAGACGGGGAAGACGAAGAGGACGGCCAGCAGCAGGGCGCCGAGGTTCTTGGCGACGGCCGCGGGACGGACCGGCCGGCGCTTGCGCAGTTGCTGGGGCTTCGCGGACGGCGCGGACGGCGCGGGCTTCGGGGCGGTGGTGGTGCTCACTGCTCCTCCTCCTGCTTCAGGATCAGACGGAAGTAGAAGGACATGACGACCACGAGCATCACGATCGTCAGGACGGAGATCGCCGCGGCCAGACCGTAGTGGCCCTGGCTCTGGCCCTCGACGTACGCGTAGATCGTGAGGGTCTCCGAGGCGCGGTCGGGGCCGCCCTTGTTCATCGCGTAGATCTGCGTGAAGGCCTTGAAGATCCAGATGACCTCGAGGAAGGTCGTGACCAGGAAGAACGACTTGAGGTTCGGGAAGACGACCTGCCAGAAGGTCTGCCAGCCGTTGGCCCCGTCCATGCGCGCGGCCTCGTACAGCTCGCCGCTGACCGTGGTCAGGCCGGCGTACATGTTGAGGGCGACGAAGGGGATCGAGCCCCAGGCCAGCAGGACGGTGATGATCACCATCGTGGACATGCCGGTCTCGAACCAGTTGTGCTGGTCGTAGCCGGCGAAGCCGGCGGTGCGCATCAGCCAGTTCATGACGCCGTACTGCTCGTCGAACAGCCACTGGAAGACGGTCACGGAGGCGACGATCGGCATGGCCCAGGCCATCACCAGCGCCATCGACAGGACCAGGCGCATCCACTTGCCGAGCCGGTTCAGCAGGAGCCCGATGAGGCTTCCGAGCACCATGATCAGGAAGACGTTGCCCGCGGTGAAGAGGAAGCTGCGGACGACCACGGTCCAGAACTGCGAGTCGCCCAGCAGCTCGGTGTAGTTGTCCACGCCGTTGAACGGCGCCTTCCGCTGGATGAACTCGATCTTGTCGACCTTCTGGAACGACAGGATGATGTTCTTGACCAGCGGGTAGAGCAGCAGGGTCGCCATGCTGAGCACGGCGGGCCCGATCAGGAGGTACGGCAACCACCCTGAGGGGAGCGACTTTCTGCCCCCGCGAGGAGACTGGGACGCTGCCTTGGCTCCGGTGGGCGGCGGCGTCTTGGCCGGCCCCGCGGACTCGTGTGGTGCGTCCTGTGGAGCGTGGGTCGCCGCTCCCTGGGAGTGCACGGTCATGTCTGGGCTTCCTCGCGGTTGACTGTGGCGACTGGCGCCCGCTTCTCCGCTCGGAGCAGGCGGCGCTTACGTCTCTCCATGCGCGACCGGGGGGGGGGGGGGGGGGGGGGGGGGGGGGGGGGGGGGGGGGGGGGGGGGGGGGGGGGGGGGGGGGGGGGGGGGGGGGGGGGGGGGGTGGGGGGGTGGGTT
>NZ_JBVJMS010000011.1:0-332117 GCF_055584085.1 Streptomyces sp. NPDC104226 | reverse complement strand
TCAAGGAACGGACGCTTCCTTTGTACTCACCCTCTCGGGCTTTCCTCCGGGCTTTCGTTCTGTTTTGTTCTTGCGTTTCAGACTCTATCAGAGTCTGTCTCGCTTGTTTCCCGCCTTCCAGGTCATCCGCATTTCTGCGGTTTCCCTTTCCGGCGAGTTCGACTCTATCAGATCCTTTCGGGCCTGACTCCCAGTCAACGGGGTTTGTCGTTCGGGCTGTTGGGCCCTTGCGACGAGTGAGACAGTAGCGGATTCCTTGCCCCCGAACCTAATCGGCGGCTGCGTCCGTGGACGCGGATTCCTCATTCGCAAATACGCATGAAAACGGGACGACAAAGTGAGTCGTTCGTTCGAATGTGTAGTGCGGGATGGCTGTCCGGGGACCGACCGGGGTCGGCGCTCACTTCGGACAACTCGAAGAACCTTACGGATCGGGCACGGGTGTGTCAACCCCAGGCTGACCCGCCCCACCGAGCGCACAAACCTGACGCGGTCCTCACCCCTCAGGGTCTAGCCTCTCCCCCATGACTACGCGTGCGCTCATGCTCGACCTTCGCTGGTGGGCCGCCTGACGGCGGCCGACCATCCACGCGAGCACGCACGCGCTCGACGGCCGCCGATCACGGCGGCCGTTTCTGTTTCTCCCCTCCCGGGAGTGGCTCGGTCGCCCCGACGCGGTGGCGTCGACGCCCACACCGACACATCAGGGAGCAGGGACATGACGAGGATCTTCAGCGGGGTCAAGCCGACGGGGCATCTGACGCTGGGGAACTACCTGGGGGCCGTACGCCAGTGGGTCGCCGCCGAGCAGAAGCCCGACGACGCGCTGTTCTGCGTGGTCGACCTGCACGCACTGACCGTCGAGCACGATCCGGCCCGGGTGCGCCGGCTCAGTCGGCAGGCGGCGACGCTGTTGCTCGCCGCCGGGCTGACGCCCGAGAAGTGCACGCTCTTCGTCCAGAGCCACGTCGACGAGCACGCCCGGCTCTCCTATCTGCTGGAGTGCACGGCTTCGGACGGGGAGCTGCGGCGGATGGTCCAGTACAAGGAGAAGGCGGCTCAGGCGCAGGCCTCGGGGGACGGGGTGCGGCTGTCGCTGCTCACCTATCCCGTGCTGATGGCCGCCGACATCCTGGCCTACCGGACCGGTGAGGTGCCCGTCGGGGAGGACCAGCGGCAGCACGTCGAGCTGACCCGGGATCTGGCGGTGCGGTTCAACCAGCGGTACGGGTACACCTTCACCGTGCCCAAGGCCACGCATCCGGTGGTGGCGGCGCGGGTCATGGACCTGCAGGACCCGACCTCGAAGATGGGGAAGTCGGGGGACAGCGGGCCCGGGGTGGTGTTCATCCTCGACGAGCCCGAGGCGGTGCGGAAGAAGGTGATGCGGGCCGTCACCGACAGCGGCGACGGCGGGGTCGTCTACGACCGGGCCGCGCGCCCCGGGCTCGCGAACCTGCTGGACATCCTCGCGGCCTGCACCGGAGGTGATCCGGCCGCGCTCGCCGACGGGTACACCGGGTACGGGGCGCTCAAGCGGGACGTGGCCGACGCCGTCGTGGAGCTGCTGCGGCCGGTCCGCGTACGGCACGCGGAGCTGGCGGCCGATCCGGGGACGGTGGAGGCGGTGCTGCGGGCGGGAGCCGGGCGGGCTCGGGCGATCGCGCGGCCCGTCGTGGACGAGGCGTACCGGGCCATCGGGCTGCTGGAGCCCTGAGGGGACAGGGGCTGTGCGTCGTCGTCGCTACGGGGCTGCGCGCGCAGCCCCGTAGCGGACGGCGGATGTCAGCTGTTGCCGGAGGCGAGTTCGCGGCTGCGGTCGCGGGCCGCTTCGAGGGCGGCGATCAGGGCTGCTCGTACGCCGTGCTTCTCCAGCTCCACGATCGCGTTGATGGTGGTGCCGGCCGGGGAGGTGACGGCTTCGCGGAGCTTGACCGGGTGTTCGCCGCTGTCGCGGAGCATGACGGCCGATCCGATGGCGGCCTGGACGATGAGCTCGTGGGCCTGGGTGCGGGGCAGGCCCAGGAGGATGCCCGCGTCGACCATGGCCTCGACGAGGTAGTAGAAGTACGCGGGGCCGGAGCCGGAGAGGGCGGTGGCCGCGTCCTGCTGGGATTCCGGGACGCGCAGGGTCTTGCCGACGCCGCCGAAGATCTCCTCGGTGTGCGCGAGGTGCCCGGCGGTGGCGTGGCTGCCGGCCGAGATGACGGACATGGCCTCGTCGACGAGGGCCGGGGTGTTCGTCATGACGCGGACGACGGGGGTGCCCTGGGCCAGGCGCTCCTCGAAGAAGGAGGTCGGGATGCCGGCCGCGCCGCTGATGACCAGGCGGTCGGCGGGGACGTGCGGGGCGAGCTCTTCGAGGAGCTTGCCCATGTCCTGCGGCTTCACGGTGAGGATCAGCGTGTCGGCGCGCTTGGCGGCCTCGGCGTTGGTGACGGCCTCGACGCCGTAGCGGGTGCGGAGCTCCTCGGCGCGTTCCGGGCGGCGGGCCGTGACGAGGAGCTTGGAGGCGGGCCAGCCGCCGCGGATCATCCCGCTGAGCAGGGCCTCGCCGATCTTGCCGGTACCGAGGACTGCGACTGTCTGGGTCATGCCTTCATCTTTGCATCCGGGTGGGAAGGGGCGGTCCGGTGTCCGCAGTGCGGGCAGGGGGGTGCGGGCAGGACCCCGTCAGGGGGTGCGGCGGCGCAGGGTCACGGCGCCGAGGGCGAGGACCAGGAGGGCGCATCCGGCGACGATCCCGGCGTCGCGGACGAAGTCGGCGGTCATGTCGGTGTGGGTGAGGACCTGGTTCATGCCGTCGACGGCGTAGGACATGGGCAGGACGTTCGAGATCGCTTCGAGGACGGGCTGCATGGTGCCGCGGGCGGCGAAGAGGCCGCACAGGAGGAGCTGCGGGAAGATCACCGCCGGCATGAACTGGACGGCCTGGAACTCGGACGCCGCGAACGCGGAGACGAAGAGCCCGAGTGCGGTGCCGAGCAGGGCGTCGAGGAGGGCGACGAGCAGGAGCAGCCACGGGGAGCCGACGACGTCGAGGCCGAGCACCCAGAGGGCGACGCCGGTGGCGAGCAGGGACTGCACGACCGCCATGGCGCCGAAGGCGAGGGCGTAGCCGGCGATGAGGTCGCCCTTGCCGAGCGGCATGGCCAGGAGCCGTTCGAGGGTGCCGGAGGTGCGCTCGCGCAGGGTCGCGATGGAGGTGATCAGGAACATCGTGATGAGGGGGAAGATCCCGAGGAGGGACGCGCCGATGCCGTCGAAGGTCCGCGGGCTGCCGTCGAAGACGTAGCGGAGCAGGACCAGCATCAGTACGGGGACCAGCAGCATCAGCGCGATGGAGCGCGGGTCGTGGCGGAGCTGGCGCAGGACGCGGGCGGCGGTGGCGAGGGTGCGGGCGGTGCTCATCGGGTGCTCCCGTGGGGGGCGGCGGGGGTGGCGGCGGCGAGTCCGGCCTTGGCCTCGGCGTTGGCGGCGTCGACGAGGCGGAGGAAGCCCTCCTCGACGGTGTCCGCGTGGGTACGGGTGCGCAGCGCCTCGGGGGTGTCCTGAGCGAGGATGCGGCCCTCGCGCATGAGGAGGAGGTCGTGGCAGCGCTCGGCTTCGTCCATGACGTGGGAGGAGACGAGGAGGGTGGCGCCCCGGGTGGCGGCGAGGTCGTGGAAGAGGTTCCACAGGTCGCGGCGCAGGACCGGGTCGAGACCGACGGTCGGCTCGTCGAGGACGAGGAGCTCGGGGCTGCCGAGGAGGGCGACCGCGAGGGAGACCCTGTTGCGCTGGCCGCCGGAGAGGTTTCCGGCGAGGGCGGTGGCGTGGGTGGTGAGGTCGACGTCGGCGATGGCCCGGGTGACGGTCTCGCGGCGGCGCTCGGCGGCGGCGCGGCCGGGGTCGAGGATCGCGGCGAAGTAGTCGAGGTTCTGCCGGACGGTGAGGTCGTCGTAGACGGAGGGTGCCTGGGTGACGTAGCCGATGCGGGAGCGGAGTCCGGGGTGGCCGGCGGGGTGGCCGAGGACGTCGAGGGTGCCGGTGACGTGGGCCTGGGTGCCGACGACGGCGCGCATCAGGGTGGACTTTCCGCAGCCGGAGGGGCCGAGGAGGCCGGTGATGCGGCCGCGGGGGACGTCGAAGGAGAGGCCGTCGAGGACGGTGCGGGGGTTGCGGCCGGTGCCGCGGCGGACGGTGAGGCCGTCGGCGTGGACGGCGACGGCCGCTTGCTTATTCATCATGCGATGAATAATGCTCCTGGCGCTGCCCCGGCGCAAGGCTGGGGCGGTACCGGGGCGCTACTTCTTGCGCTTGGGACGGCGGGCGGCCGGGTTGCCGGTACGCGAGCTGCGCCGCCGGGTGAACTCGGCCGAGGCGCGCTCGTACTCGGTGCGGCGCAGCTTCTCGCCCGGGGCCTCGACGAAGCAGCGCAGGAAGTACGCGATGAGGCTGCCGATGAAACCGATCGCCTTCAGACCCTTGAGGGCGGTCTCGTCGGAGGACGGGGGCAGGCGGCGACTGAAGGACTCCCAGGTCTTCACGAAGGCGATGGAGCTGGCGATCGCGAAGAGGACGACGACCGAGATGCTGAGGAAGGGGCCGACGTTGCCGATCTCCAGACCCTCGTAGGAGAAGCGCAGCAGGAAGGCGCTGATGACGGCGAGGACCAGCGCACCGGCGGCCGCGCCGACGCGGCGCGCACCGTAGCCGCCGTCGTGGTTCACCCACGTGGTGCCGAAGAACCGGATCGGCTCGGGCTCGGGGCCGACGGGCTGCGCGGGGGCGGCGGGGGCCTCGGGCGCCGCCTCGGCGGGGGTCTGGTCTCGCTGGTCGTCGCTCACACCAGCGATTATCCCCCGCCGGGCGGCGCCGGCCCGGGGTGTCTCACGGGGCGGGCCGTGGGTTGGACCGGATGGCGTCAGCCGCAGCGGCTGGTGACGTAGCCGTCGCTGCCGGTCTTCACGTAGGCGTCGGAGATGAACTCGCCGTTGCCGATGCAGTCCCAGAGGTTCGACGTGCCGTACGGGCCGGAGACGTTCATCCCCGCGCACTGGCAGCGGATCCCGACGGTGGCGCCGAGCGGCAGGACCCGGACCACGCCGTAGTTGGTGCCGGGACCGCTGCGGACGTTCACGCGGTAGCCGGGCGCGACCGGGAACGTCGGATATCCCGACCCCGACGTCAGGCTCTGCACTTGGCTGGAATCGCTCTCGATGGCCATGTGAAAACTCCCCCCTACGAGCGTTGCCCTGCGCAACTCGCGCAGGGTAGCAGGATCTTGGAGAATCGCACGGACCATCGACTAGGCTCCGGCGGGGGTGGTGAGCGGTGCGTTCAGTGCGGGCGGACTACGCGGGCTTTCCGGAGTACGCCGGGCAGTACCGGCTCGAGTCCGTGCTCGGTTCCGGCGGCATGGGCGTCGTCCACCTGGCCACCTCCGAGTCGGGGCTGAAACTCGCCGTCAAGATCGTGCACCCGCAGCACGCCGTGGACCCGGAGTTCCGGGCCCGTTTCCGCCAGGAGGTCGCGGCCGCGCGGCGGGTGAGCGGAGCGTTCACCGCACCTGTCGTGGATGCGGACCCCGACGCCGAACGGCCGTGGATGGCCACGCTGTTCATCGACTCCCCGACGCTCTCCGAGCGGGTACGGGACCGCGTACTGGAACCCAAGGAGCTGACCCGGCTCGCCGCCGGGCTGGCCGAGGCCCTGCGGGACATCCACCGGGCCGGGGTCGTGCACCGCGATCTGAAGCCCAGCAACGTGCTGATGGCCCCGGACGGGGTGCGGGTCATCGACTTCGGGATCTCGCGGCCCGCCGACAGCGATCTGCGCACCGAGACGGGGAAGCTGATCGGGACCCCGCCCTTCATGGCGCCGGAGCAGTTCCAGCGGCCGCGGGAGGTCGGTACCGCGGCCGACGTGTTCGCCCTGGGGGCGGTGCTCGTGTACGCGGCGACCGGGCGGGGGCCGTTCGACTCCGACAGCCACTACCTCGTGGCGTACCAGGTGGTGCACAGCGAGCCCGACCTCACCGGACTCCCTGAGCGGCTCGTGCCGCTGGTCGCACAGTGCCTGGCGAAGGATCCGGCGGAGCGGCCGAGCGCGGACGCGCTGATCGTGGCGCTGCGGGCGGTGGCGTACCCGACCGATCTGGACACGCAGGCCTTCATCCCCCGGCCGCGCAAGCCCGCCGGGGCGGAGCAGGACACCCACCGGCGGGAACAGATCGTTCCGGCGGCCCCCCGGGACCCGCGGCGGAGCCGGAAGCTGACCGCCCTGGCCGCGGGGCTCGGGCTGCTCCTCGTGGCCGGGGCCGGCGTCTCCTACGCGCACTACGGCCTCGGGTCCGGCACGAGGCCTTCGACGAAGCCCGTGGCGGCGCGGACACCGGCGCCCTCGAAAACCGCCCCCTGGTCGGTGCCCCTGGGCGGGCGGGGGCAGGCCTGCTCCTGGCAAGCCCCGGCACTGTACTGCTCGGGACCCGGTGCAAGCCTGGCCCGGCTCGGCCCGGCGGACGGTGCCACGGTGTGGGCGGTACCGGCCACCGGGACGGACGGTCATCCCGCGCTCGGCGCCGCCCCGCTGCACGCGGGAGGGGTCGTCCTCGTGCGCGCCCCCGGGAGCAGGCTGCTGCAGGCCCGGGATCCGGCGACGGGCGCGGAGCGCTGGCACCGGACCTTGCCCAGTGGTACGCAACTCCTGGTCCTCGGCGGGAAGGTGCTGGCCACCACGGCAACCGGAACCGTCATCGCGCTGGACGCGGCGAGCGGCGCCGACGTCTGGACGAAGCCGCTGGGCAGGTTCGGTTCCTCGTGGTGGGGCGCCGAAGGCTCCGGCCGGCCGGAGCTGTACGGGGCCACGCCCGCGGGGGACAGCAGGTCGACGCAGGTGTCGGCGGTGGACCCCGCGACAGGCGCGGTGGGCTGGCAGACGCGTGCGGCCGGGCAGCTGCAGCCCGTGGGCGTGGCCGACGGCAGCCTCTTCCTGCTCGCGACCGCTGTGCAGGAGGGAAAGGCCGAAGCGGTCGTACGGATGGACCTGCGGACCCGGAAGGTGGAACGCGTACCGCTGACGACCCCCCTGTACCAGGCCCAGGCGACCGTCGGCCCGGACGGCGTCGTGTACGTCTTCGGGGCCCCGGGCGCGCTCGTGGCCGTTGGCAGGGCGAAGGAGGAGTGGCGGCTCGAAACGGGGCTGGCCCTGGCCTCCCCGCCGGTGTTCGGCGACGGGCGGGTGTACCTGGCTGCCCCGGACGGCCGGCTCCTGGCCGTGGACTCGGCGTCCGGGCAGCTACTGGGCCAGACCCGGCCGCGGATGGGCACCGGGAAGGGTGCCTTCACCGCAAGCCTGCCCGCACCGGTGATCGGGGACGGGCGGGTGTACGCGTCCGCGCCGGACGGGAGCGTGTTCGCCGTGCCGGCGGGGGATCCCGCGGGGTGGTGACGCCGGGGCGGGTCGGGAACGCGGACGGCCCCGCCCGAGGGTGTCGGACGGGGCCGGGATCCGTGCGGGGTCAGCGCTCCAGGAGGCTGACGTCGCGGACCGCGCCCTTGTCGGCGCTGGTGGCCATCGCCGCGTAGGCGCGCAGGGCCGCGGAGACCTTGCGCTCGCGGTTCTTCGGGGCGTAGACGCCGCCCAGGGCCGCGTGGCGGGCGGCCAGCGTGGCCTCGTCGACCAGGAGCTCGATGGAGCGGTTCGGGATGTCGATGCGGATGCGGTCGCCGTCCTCCACGACCGCGATGGACCCGCCCGCGGCCGCCTCCGGGGAGGCGTGGCCGATGGAGAGGCCCGAGGTGCCGCCGGAGAAGCGGCCGTCCGTGACCAGGGCGCAGAGCTTGCCGAGGCCGCGGCCCTTGAGGAAGGACGTCGGGTAGAGCATCTCCTGCATGCCGGGACCGCCGCGCGGGCCCTCGTAGCGGATGACGACCACGTCGCCGGCCTTGATCTCCTTGCGGAGGATCTTGTCGACGGCCTCGTCCTGCGACTCGCAGACCACGGCCGGGCCCTCGAAGGTCCAGATCGACTCGTCGACGCCGGCGGTCTTCACGACGCAGCCGTCGACCGCGATGTTGCCGCGCAGGACGGCGAGGCCGCCGTCCTTGGAGTACGCGTGCTGGACGGAGCGGATGCAGCCGCCCTCGGCGTCGAGGTCGAGGGTGTCCCAGCGCTCGGACTGGGAGAAGGCGGAGGCGGAGCGCTGGCAGCCGGGGCCCGCGTGCCACAGCTCCACGACCTCCGCGGGGGCCGTCCCGGAGCGGACGTCCCACTTCGCGAGCCATTCCTCCAGGTTGGCGGAGTGGACCGAGTTGACGTCCTTGTTGAGGAGTCCGCCGCGGTGCAGTTCGCCGAGGAGGGCGGGGATGCCGCCGGCCCGGTGGATGTCCTCCATGTAGTACGTGCCGCCGGGCGCCACGTTCGGCGCGACCTTGGCCAGGCAGGGAACCCGGCGGGAGACCTCGTCGATGTCGGTGAGGTCGTACTTCAGACCGGCTTCCTGCGCCGCGGCGAGGAGGTGCAGGATCGTGTTCGTCGAGCCGCCCATGGCGATGTCGAGGGCCATGGCGTTCTCGAAGGCCTCGCGGGTCGCGATGTTGCGGGGCAGGACCGACTCGTCGCCCTGCTCGTAGTACCGCTTGGTGATCTCGACGATCGTGCGGCCGGCGTCCTCGTACAGGGCGCGGCGGGCGGTGTGCGTCGCGAGGACCGAGCCGTTGCCGGGGAGGGCCAGGCCGATGGCCTCGGCGAGGCAGTTCATCGAGTTCGCGGTGAACATGCCGGAACAGCTGCCGCAGGTCGGACAGGCGTTCTCCTCGATGCGGAGCACGTCCTCGTCGGAGACGCTGTCGTTGGAGGCGTCCACCATCGCGTCGATCAGGTCGAGCTTGCGGACGGTGCCGTCCACCAGCGTCGCCTGGCCGGCCTCCATCGGGCCGCCGGAGACGAAGACGACGGGGATGTTGAGGCGCATGGCGGCCATCAGCATGCCGGGCGTGATCTTGTCGCAGTTCGAGATGCAGATCAGCGCGTCGGCGCAGTGCGCCTCCACCATGTACTCGACCGAGTCCGCGATCAGGTCGCGGGAGGGCAGGGAGTACAGCATGCCGCCGTGGCCCATGGCGATGCCGTCGTCGACCGCGATGGTGTTGAACTCGCGGGGAACGGCGCCGGCGGCCAGGATCGCGTCGGAGACGATGCGGCCGACCGGGGCCAGGTGGGTGTGGCCGGGGACGAACTCGGTGAAGGAGTTGGCGACCGCGATGATCGGCTTCCCGATGTCCGCGCTCGCTACGCCCGAGGCGCGCATCAGCGCACGCGCGCCTGCCATGTTGCGGCCGTGGGTGACGGTGCGGGACCTCAGCTCGGGCATCGGGTTCTCTCCCCATGTGTGCGGTGTGGCGCCAGCGCCTGCCGCGACTGTGGATATGGCTCGGTTACGAGGCTACGCCCCCTGCCCGCGATCCGGACGGCCTGTCCGGATCCCGGGACGGACGGCTCACCCATTGGGCAAGGCGGCGCCGTTCCCCGGTCCCCACCACTCCCCGCTCCTCACTCCTCGGTGAGGTAGCGCCGGAGGGTGGGGGCCACCAGCTCGATGATCGTCTCCGGGTCTGCCGATGCGAGGGGCTCGACCTGGACGACGTAGCGCAGGATCGCGATGCCGACCATGTGGGAGGCGGCGAGCTCGGCGCGGAAGGTCGGGTCGGGGACGTTGAGGTCGGCCGCGATCCGCTCCAGCAGCCGGTGCAGGATCAGCCGGCGGAGCACCTTCGCCGCGGCCTCGTGGGTGAGGGCCGAGCGGACGACCGCGAGGAGGGGGGTCCGGGTGACCGGGTTCTCCCAGACGCTGAGGAAGTAGCGGGCGAGGCGCTCGCCGATGCCGTCGGGGCCCGCACCGACGATCGCGGGCAGCACGAGGGCCGGCTCCATGCTGAGCTCGATCGCGGCGGCGAAGAGCTCGTCCTTGCTGCCGAAGTAGTGGTGCACCAGGGCCGGGTCCACGCCCGCGGCCTTGGCGATCCCGCGGACGGAGGTCTTGTCGTAGCCGCGCGCCGCGAACTCGGCGCGGGCCGCGAGGCGGATGCGCTCCGGGGCGCCGGGGCCGTCGTCGGCCTCGTCCTGCCGGGGGCGGCCGGGGCCGCGGCGGGGCTTGGCGGGGGCGGGGTCCGGCTGGGGCTCTGTCATCGGTGCGGGGTCCTGGGGGCCGGGCCGGGGGCGGTCGCGAGGTGCAGGCGGGTGAACGCCAGGGCCTCGGCGAGGTCGGCCTCGCGCTCGGCGGAGGACATCGCGCGGCGGGTGTTGACCTCGATGACGACGTGCCCGTCGAAGGAGGTGGCGGCGAGCCGCTCCAGCAGTTCGGCGCAGGGCTGGGTGCCGCGGCCGGGGACGAGGTGCTCGTCCTTCGCGGAACCGTTTCCGTCGGCAAGGTGGATGTGGGCGAGGCGGTCGCCCATCCGGTCGATCATCGCGGTGGCGTCCGTACGGGCGGTCGCGGTGTGCGAGAGGTCGACCGTGAAGTGGCGGTAGTCGTCCTTGGTGACGTCCCACTCGGGTGCGTAGGCGAGCATCTCGCGGTCGCGGTAGCGCCAGGGGTACATGTTCTCGACGGCGAAGCGGACGTCGGTCTCGTCCGCCATCCGCCAGATGCCGGTCACGAAGTCGCGGGAGTACTGGCGCTGCCAGCGGAACGGCGGGTGCACGACGACGGTGCTCGCGCCGAGCTTCTCGGCTGCCGCCTGGGCGCGCTGGAGCTTGGTCCACGGGTCCGTGGACCAGACGCGCTGCGTGATGAGCAGGCAGGGGGCGTGGATCGCCAGGATCGGAACCCGGTGGTGGTCCGAGAGGCGGCGCAGGGCGTCGATGTCCTGGCTGACCGGGTCCGTCCAGACCATGACCTCGACGCCGTCGTAGCCGAGGCGCGCGGCGATCTCGAAGGCGGTCGCCGTTGACTCCGGGTAGACGGAGGCGGTGGAGAGGGCGACTTTCGCGGTCGGGATCCGGACTGGTTCTGCCACGGGGACAGGGTATCGGGGTCCCCACGCTCCCCCACCCAGCCTCGACCCACCGGGCCCCAGCGCCCCGGGTCCCCCCAGCGCAGCCCTGCCCCGGCTGGGGCATCCGGCCCGGACCCCGGTCCTCAAACGCCGGACGGCTGAATAGACCCGGGGTCGGAGGGTTGCTGCGTGGGGCGGGGACGGGGACGGGGTGGGGTGTTGGTCTGGACGTAGAGCGTGATTTGTGGCGCGGAAACGGGCTTCGCCTTGGCGGAGTCCGGCAGAGGGCGCCTAAATCATGCAGTCCAGAGCGACACCCCACCCCGGCACCGACCCACCCCACGCAGCAACCCCGCGCCCAGGCCAACCCCAGCCCCGCCGGCGCTTGAGGCGCAGGGGCCCGGGGACCGGTCCCCGGCAACGGCGCCGCGTCGGAGCGGGCTCACGCGCCGAGCGGGGTGGACCTTCCGAGGTGGTCCAGCTTCCGGAGGATGACGCCTTCCCGCAGAGCCCAGGGGCAGATTTCCAGGGAGTCGACCCCGAGAAGGTCCATCGCCCCCTCCGCCACCAGCGCCCCCGCCAGCAGCTGGTTGGAGCGCCCCTCGGAGACGCCCGGAAGGGCGGCCCGCTGGGCGGTGGTCATCGCCGCCAGTCTCGGGACCCATTCCTCCAGGGACTTCCGCGTCAGGTCCCGCTGGATGTAGAGCCCGTCCGCGGAGCGGGCCGCGCCCGCGATCCTGGCGAGCTGCTTGAAGGTCTTCGAGGTGGCCACCACCCGGTCCGGCGCCCCGAAGCGGCTGAACTCGCCGACCGTCCGGGCGATCTGGGCCCGGACGTGGCGCCGCAGGGCGCGGACGTCCGCCTGGTCGGGCGGGTCCCCCGGGAGCCAGCCCGCCGTCAGGCGGCCCGCGCCCAGGGGGAGCGAGACGGCCGCGTCCGGGTCCTCGTCGATGCCGTACGCGATCTCCAGTGATCCCCCGCCGATGTCGAGCAGCAGCAGCTTGCCCGCCGACCAGCCGAACCAGCGGCGCGCGGCGAGGAACGTCAGGCGGGCCTCGTCGTCGCCGCTGAGGACGGGGAGGTCCACGCCCGTCTCCGCCTTGACCCGGGCCAGGACCTCGTCGGCGTTCGTGGCTTCCCGTACCGCGCTCGTCGCGAAGGGGAGTACGTCCTCGCACCCCTTGTCCTCGGCGGCCTGCACCGCCTCCCCGATGACGGAAACCAGCCGCTCGACGCCGTCCGGCGTCACCGCGCCGTACTCGTCGAGCAGCTCCGCCAGCCGCAGCTCCACCTTGTGCGAGTGCGCGGGCAGCGGGCGCGCACCGGGATGCGCGTCCACCACCAGCAGATGGATCGTGTTCGAACCCACATCGAGGACACCGAGTCTCATGAGGGGAAACGCTACTGGTCCAAAGGCGTAGGGGTGGAGTAAGGGGCGCTTAGGCTGGGGTTTGTGCCAAATACGAAGAAGGCCAACAAGTCCAAGGCCAAGGCCGGCAAGGTCGGCAAGGCCGCCAAGGGTGCCGGGGCAGCCGCCGAGGCGGACGAGAAGGGGCTCGACTTTCCGCGGGCCTGGGTGGAGTTCCCCGACCCCGCCGACGACGAGCAGGTCTTCCGCTGCGACCTGACCTGGCTCACGTCCCGCTGGACCTGCATCTTCGGCAGCGGGTGCCAGGGAATTCAGGCGGGCCGCGCGGACGACGGCTGCTGCACGCTCGGCGCGCACTTCTCGGACGAGGACGACGAGAAGCGGGTCGCCGAGAACGTGGCGCGGCTGACGCCGGAGCTGTGGCAGTTCCACGACGTGGGCAGCGAGACCGGATGGACGCAGCACGACGACGACGGGGAGAAGCAGACCCGCCGCTGGGACGGTGCCTGCATCTTCCTGAACCGGCCCGGTTTCCCGGCGGGGGCCGGCTGTTCCCTGCACATCCTGGCGGTGCGCGGCGGCCAGGAGCCGCTGGAGACCAAGCCGGACGTGTGCTGGCAGCTCCCCATCCGGCGGACCTACGAGTGGATCGACCGGCCCGACGACACCCGCGTCCTCCAGGTGTCGATCGGCGAGTACGACCGGCGCGGCTGGGGTCCGGGCGGCCACGACCTGCACTGGTGGTGCACGTCGGCCACGTCGGCGCACGGCGCCGGCAAGCCGGTGTACGAGTCGTACCGCCCCGAGCTGACGGAGCTGATGGGCAAGGAGGGGTACGAGGAGCTCGTACGGCTCTGCGAGGCGCGGCTCTCCTCGCTGCTGCCGATGGCCCCGCACCCGGCCGATCCCGAGCAGCAGCAGAAGTAGCCGGAGCTACGGCGCCGGCTCCGCGGTCGGGGTCGGCCCCGGCGTGGCTCCGTCCGTGGGGCTCGGGGTCGGCGTCGGGGTCGGTGTCGGGGTGGGCTCCGGGGTGGGGGTCGGCGTCGGAGTCGGGGTGGGGGTCGGCCGCGTCTCGGACGGGGTGGGTGTCGGCGTGGGATCGGGGCCGGGCGGGGTGGGGGCCGGGCGGCCCCGGCCGCGGATGGAGATCACCGCGCCGCCCGGGTCCACCCCGACCCGGGCGCTCCAGGCCCCTACGGGCTGGGCTTCGGAGTCCACGGTGATCCGCAGGGTGACCGATTCTCCTGGCGCCAGCCGGCCCGAGGTCGAACTGGCGCGCAGCCACGGGGCGTCGGACCACAGCCGCCAGTCGACCGGGGCGCCGCCCGACGCGGTGAGGGTGAGCAGGGTGGTCGCTCCGTGGGTGGAGGCGGCCGCGGTCAGCCGGCCCGGTGCGCCCGGGGCGTCCGGTGCGGAGCTCGGCGGCGCGCCGCTGCTGATGACCTCGACGGAGACGTCGGGGGTGGCCGCGGACGGGGCGAAGCCGGAGTCGTCGGTGGTGACGGCGGCGTTGCCCGCGTTCTCGTAGGCCGTCAGCGGGCGGCCGTCGGTACGGGCCAGCGGGAGCTCCGCCTCGCTCGCGGAGATGCGCGTGGAGCCGTTGCCGACGGGTTCCCCGGTGCTCGGGGCGCCTCGGTACGCGGCCCACAGCGCCAGCACCGGGGCCGCGACGACGGTGGCGACGACCGTGGTGGTCACGGCGCGGGCCCGCAGCCGGTCGCGGCGGGCCGCACGGTCCTTGGGGTCCATCGGGAAGCCGGTGCGGTCGAACCGCGGGCCGGTCCCGGCGCCGCGGCGCCCGCCGGAGCGGAGCATCGCGGCGTGCACGGCGGTGCGCGGGGCCGGGACCAGCGGGAGGGCGGCGGTGTTGATGCCGCCCGAGCCGGGCCAGGGGCCGCCGGCGCCCACGCGTTCGGCGACGCGTCGGCAGCGCGGGCAGTCGTCGACGTGGCGGACGAGTTCGGCGCGCAGGGAGGAGGAGAGCAGGAGGTTCCCGTCTCCTCCGCCGTCCCCGTCGTCGCCGGTGAGCCGGGACACGCTCGGGCAGTTGCCCGTCTCCACGACGGCGAGGGCGGCCCGGGTGCGCTCCACTTCGCAGGCGGCGCCGGTCAGCAGCTCGCGGGCGGCGGCCGGGGGCGTGCCGAGGACGGCGGCGAGTTCGGGGACGCCGAGGCGGTGGCGGACGGCGAGTTCGAGTGCCTCGCGCTGTTCGGGGGTGGTCCCGGCGGCCTCCGGCCAGGCGAGACGGGCGAGCTCGGTGCGGCGGTAGGCGCTCACGTCGAGACCACCGTG
Organism: Streptomyces sp. NPDC104226; assembly: GCF_055584085.1. Lineage (NCBI taxonomy): Bacteria > Bacillati > Actinomycetota > Actinomycetes > Kitasatosporales > Streptomycetaceae > Streptomyces > Streptomyces sp. NPDC104226. The sequence goes on along the minus strand of NZ_JBVJMS010000011.1, from coordinate 317,477 downwards.
GCTCGCCACCGCCTTCGCGTCGGCGCTCGCCGTCGCGGGGCCCGGCGCACGGACGGCATCCGTGTGCTCCGGTGCACGCCGGGCGGAATGCGCTCCCCCGTGGCCGTAGCGCGTGCGCCGCCGCTCGGCGAGGCTGCGCAGGCAGGCCCAGCGGGCGAGGGCGTACAGCCAGGCCCGCCGGTCCCCCTCGTCGGGGCAGCGGCCGGGATGGCGGTCGGCGACGGCGAGGACGTCGCCGAGCACGTCGGTGGCGGTGTCGTGGTCGCACAGGACCGAGAGGCAGTACGTGAACAGCCCGTCCAGGTAGGGCTCGTACCGGAACGGTGGCGGCTGCTCCACCCCGGTCCCCTCGGGGGGCGTGCGCCCGTGCGCCCGGTGTGCGCCGGTGCGCGGTGCGGGGTGTCCCTGGTTGCTGCTGGTCACTCGGTGACCGTAGGCGGCGCGCCGGTGGCGCTCCGGAAGCCTTCACCAGTTTTAGTCCTTACGGGTGAACAGATCGGTGTTGCGCTGACAGGACCCCTGACGCCGCACGCCACGGCGTGCACGCCGGGGACAGCCGGAGGACCGACGGGAGGACCGGCGGACGGACCGACGGGAGGCCGCCGGGGAAGCGCTGTCGGTGGCGGCGGCTACCGTGGGCCGCATGGCTGCCCGTACATCTCGTTCATCCGCCAAGGACCGGCCGTCCTACCGCTGTACCGAGTGCGGGTACTCCACCGCCAAGTGGCTCGGCCGGTGCCCCGAGTGCCAGGCCTGGGGAACCGTCGAGGAGCTCGGCGGCGCCCCCGCCGTGCGCACCACCGCGGCCGGCCGGGTCACCACGGCCGCCGTGCCGATCGGGCAGGTCGACGTCCGGACCGCGACCGCGCGCAGCACCGGCGTGGACGAGCTGGACCGGGTGCTGGGCGGCGGACTGATCCCCGGGGCGGTCGTGCTGCTCGCGGGCGAGCCGGGCGTGGGCAAGTCGACGCTGCTGCTCGACGTCGCGGCGAAGGCCGCCTCCGACGAGCACCGCACCCTCTACGTCACCGGCGAGGAGTCGGCGAGCCAGGTGCGGCTGCGTGCCGAGCGGATCGGCGCGCTCAGCGAGCACCTCTACCTCGCCGCCGAGACCGACCTGTCGGCCGTGCTCGGGCACCTGGACGCCGTGAAGCCCTCGCTGCTGATCATGGACTCCGTACAGACGGTCGCCTCCCCCGAGATCGACGGCGCACCCGGCGGCATGGCGCAGGTCCGGGAGGTGGCCGGGGCACTGATCCGGGCCTCCAAGGAACGCGGGATGTCCACGCTCCTCGTCGGCCACGTCACCAAGGAGGGCGCCATCGCCGGTCCCCGCCTGCTGGAGCACCTGGTCGACGTGGTCCTGAACTTCGAGGGCGACCGGCACGCGCGGCTGCGCCTCGTGCGCGGGGTGAAGAACCGGTACGGCGCCACGGACGAGGTCGGCTGCTTCGAACTGCACGACGAGGGCATCACCGGCCTCGCCGACCCGAGCGGGCTGTTCCTGACCCGGCGGACCGAGGCCGTCCCCGGGACCTGCCTGACGGTGACCCTGGAGGGCAAGCGGCCCCTGGTCGCGGAGGTGCAGGCGCTGACGGTGGACTCGCAGATCCCCTCGCCGCGGCGCACCACCTCCGGGCTGGAGACCTCGCGCGTCTCGATGATGCTGGCGGTGCTGGAGCAGCGCGGGCGGATCACGGCGCTCGGCAAGCGGGACATCTACACCGCGACCGTGGGCGGTGTGAAGCTGACCGAGCCGGCCGCCGACCTGGCCGTCGCGCTGGCGCTGGCCTCGGCGGCCAGCGACGTACCGCTCCCGAAGAACCTGGTCGCCATCGGGGAGGTAGGCCTCGCGGGCGAGGTCCGGCGGGTGACGGGCGTGCAGCGGCGGCTCGCGGAGGCCTTCCGGCTGGGCTTCACGCACGCGCTGGTGCCGGTGGACCCGGGGAAGGTGCCGGCCGGCATGAAGGTGACCGAGGTCGCCGACATGGGCGACGCCCTGCGGGCCCTGCCGCGCGGGCGGTCGCGTACGCCGGCGAAGGAGCGGGCCGCCGACTAGCCGACGGCCCCGAACCGCAGGTCAGCGCGCCCGGACGAGGTGCTCCTCCGCCCGGCCGGGTCAAGGCACGGCGGGCGCCGGGGCCGCGCCGGTAGACTTCGGGATGGTCCGCCCGGCCGTACGCAGGCGGTACATCCCGCGACCGGAGGAGTGCAGTGGCAGCCAAGGACGGGGCAGCAGCATCCGGAAAGTCGGGCGCGAGCTCCAAGCAGGAGGCCATGATGCGCGCCTCGCTGAGCGCGGTCGCACCTGGTCAGCCCCTGCGTGACGGGCTCGAACGGATCGTTCGCGGCAACACCGGAGGGCTCATCGTCCTCGGCATGGACAAGTCCGTCGAGGCCATGTGCACGGGCGGCTTCGTCCTGGACGTGGAGTTCACGGCGACCCGGCTGCGCGAGCTGTGCAAGCTCGACGGCGCGCTGATCCTGGACAAGGACATCACCAAGATCCTGCGGGCGGGCGTCCAGCTGGTGCCCGACGCCTCGATCCACACGGAGGAGACGGGCACCCGGCACCGGACCGCGGACCGGGTCTCGAAGCAGTGCGGTTTCCCGGTGGTGTCGGTCTCGCAGTCGATGCGGCTGATCGCGCTGTACGTGGACGGCGAGCGGCGCGTGCTGGAGGAGTCCGGGGCGATCCTGTCGCGGGCGAACCAGGCGCTGGCCACGCTGGAGCGGTACAAGCTCCGCCTGGACGAGGTCGCCGGGACGCTGTCCGCGCTGGAGATCGAGGACCTGGTGACGGTCCGCGACGTCACGGCGGTGGCGCAGCGGCTGGAGATGGTGCGGCGCATCGCGACGGAGATCGCGGAGTACGTGGTGGAGCTCGGCACCGACGGCCGGCTGCTCTCCCTCCAGCTCGACGAGCTGACGGTCGGGATCGAGCAGGAGCGGGAGCTCGTCATCCGGGACTACGTGCCGGAGCCGACGGCGAAGCGTTCCCGCACGGTGGGCGAGGCGCTGCCCGCGCTGGACGCGCTGACGCATCCGGAGCTGTTGGAGCTGGCGATCGTGGCGCGGGCCCTGGGGTACACGGGCTCGCCGGAGACCCTGGACTCGGCGGTGTCCCCGCGCGGGTACCGGCTGCTGGCGAAGGTGCCGAGGCTGCCGGGGGCGATCATCGAGCGGCTCGTGGAGCACTTCGGCGGGCTGCAGAAGCTGCTGGCCGCCTCCGTCGACGACCTGCAGACCGTCGACGGTGTCGGCGAAGCCCGCGCGCGGAGCGTCCGCGAGGGCCTGTCCCGCCTGGCGGAGTCCTCCATCCTGGAGCGCTACGTCTAGCCTGCGGCCCCGCTCCGCGATGGCTCCGGGTGTACGGCTGCAGCGCCGCTGCCTGGGGCTCCGCCCCCGGACCCCCGCGCCTCAAGCGCCGGCGAGGCTGGATTTCCCGGCCCGCCGGCATTCACGTGCGGGCCGGCGGGATCTCCCGGCCCGGCGGTGTTCACGTGCGGGCCGGCGCCGGCCAGATCCAGCCCCTCCGGCGTTTGAGGAGCGGGGTCCGGGGCGGCGCCCCGGCAACGGCGCCGCGCCCCGTGCTCCGGCTACTCCGCTTACTCCGGCTTCAGGACGAACGAAGTGCGAGCCACCGGCATGCCGGGGGACTTGACCTCGACCACGTACGTGTCCGCCGCCGCCACCCCCGCCGGAGGCGACTGGCACTGGCTCGCCTCGCTGAAGTGCCGGTCCCATTCCAGGGCCTGCTTCGTCTCGCCCTGCGAAGGCACCCGGTAGAACACGTTGCCCGCGCCCGCCGGGCAGTCCGCCGAGGACCAGACCGGCTTCGCGTTGCTCGCCTGAGTGATCGTCAGCACCGCCTGCTTCGGGCCGAGATCGACCTTGCAGGTCGTGCCCGAGACATTGCGCGCGAGGAGTTCGAGGCGCGGCTTCTCGCCCGGCTCGTACTCGTTCTTCACGCTCTTGACCTCCCACTGCAGCGCACCGGGCGCGCACGTGGGCATCGGCGAGTCCGCCGGGACGACTTGGCCCGCTCCGGCTCCGCCGGATCCGCCGGAGCCGTCCGCCCCGCCCTGGCCGGCGGTGCCGGGCTCCGCGCCCGGTTCGCCGTTCTTGCCCGCGCCGGGGCTCGCACCGGGGCCGGAGCCCGTGCCGGTGCCGGCGCTCGTACCGCCGGAGGCGCCCGAGCCCGACTCGCCCCGCCCGCCCGGGGCCTGACTGATCGCCGGGCCGGAACCCGAGGGTCCGGGGGTGATTTGGGTGACGGGGCCGGAGCCGCCCTGGCCCTTGCCGTTGGTACTCGACTTGCCCGCACCGGAACTGACGGTCCATACGGCGAGCATCGCGAGGAGCGCGGCAACGGACGCCAGCACGGCCCTCCGTCGCCAGTAGATGGAGGAGGGGAGCGGCCCGACCGGATTGCGCAGAGATCCCACGGAGGGAACCTTACGAGAGTTCGGGGCCCGATCAGTGCCCACATGCCGCGCAGGCGGCTTGTTTTGCCGATGATCATCCTGCGGGGTGATCCGGGGCACCCGGAATCCGCCGGGAGACTGATGAGGACGTTATTCCGATTTAGGTACCTTCAGTCACCATGGACAGCTCCGGCCTCTACCTCGACGTCACCGACTTCGCCCACGCGACCCCCGCCTGGGTGCAATCGGCCTTCGAGGTCTTCACCGAGTACGGACTGCTCGTCTTCGGCGCCCTCTTCATAGCCGTGTGGTGGCGTGCGCGCGGCGCCCGCGACCCCCGCACGGTGGCCCTCGCGGTGCTCGCCCCCTTCGTCACCGCCCTGGCCTACGTCGCCTCCGAGCTGGTGAAGTCCAGCGTCGACGAGGAGCGCCCCTGCCGGGCCGTGGCCGGGGCGGCGGCCTCGCTGATCAAGTGCCCGGCCACCGGCGACTGGTCCTTCCCCAGCAACCACGCCACCATCGCGGGAGCCGCGGCCGTGGCCCTGGTCCTCGCCGTGCGCAGGCTGGCGCTGCTGGCCCTCCCGCTGGCCCTGCTGATGGCCTTCTCCCGCGTCTTCGTCGGCGTCCACTACCCGCACGACGTGGCCATGGGCCTGCTGCTCGGCGCGAGCCTCGCCGCGCTCGCCGTCGTCGCGCTCGCCGGCCCCGCGACCAGGGTCGTCGCCGCCGTGCGGACGAGCGGCGGCCGCACGGCCGTCCTGATCACCGGCGCCGGCCCCGCCCGCTGACACCCGCCCCGGCCCTGCCCGGACCCCGTCCCGGCGCCCTGCGCGGATCGACACGACACCCCGCGGGCCCGAAACGTGCCAGGATGCCGTCTGCCATGACTGCAACCACTCCCGCCACCGCGCTGCACTCCCCCGTCATCGCGTGGTTCGAAGCACACGCCCGCGACCTGCCCTGGCGCCGCCCCGAGGCCGGCCCCTGGGGGGTGATGGTCAGCGAGTTCATGCTCCAGCAGACCCCCGTCAACCGGGTCCTGCCGGTCTACGAGCAGTGGCTCGCCCGCTGGCCCCGGCCCGCCGACCTCGCCGCCGACGCCCCGGGCGAGGCCGTACGCGCCTGGGGCCGGCTCGGTTACCCGCGCCGGGCCCTGCGCCTGCACGGCGCGGCCACCGCCATAACGGAGCGTCACGGGGGCGACGTACCGCGCGAGCACGCCCAGCTGCTGGCCCTGCCCGGGATCGGCGAGTACACGGCAGCCGCCGTGGCCTCCTTCGCGTACGGGCAGCGGCACGCGGTGCTCGACACGAACGTGCGCCGGGTCTTCGCACGCACCAAGACCGGGGTCGAGTACCCGCCGAACGCCACGACCGCGGCCGAGCGGCGCCTTGCGCGGGACCTGCTGCCCGAGGACGAGGACACCGCGGCCCGCTGGGCCGCGGCCTCCATGGAGCTCGGGGCACTGGTGTGCACGGCCAAGAACCCGGACTGCGGGAGCTGCCCGGTGGCCGGGCTGTGCGCGTGGCGGCTGGCCGGGAAGCCCGCCCACGAGGGACCGCCGCGGCGCGGGCAGACGTACGCCGGGACGGACCGGCAGGTGCGCGGCCGGCTCCTCGCGGTGCTGCGGGAGGCGGTCGGCGCCGTGCCGCAGTCCGTCCTGGACACCGTCTGGGAGGAGCCCGTGCAGCGGGCCCGCGCGCTCGACGGGCTGGTCTCGGACGGGCTCGTGGAGCCGCTGCCCGGCCTCATGTACCGCCTGCCGGCCGGCCCCGCGAAGGACGGCGCCGACACCGCCTGAGGCTGACCCAGAGGTTCCGCTTGTTCATGGAAACCGCAGCTCACGGGCACTGTTACACAACGTATGGGTGTCCGTGCGCCCACCGAAGGCTGACCCGCACAGGGCCGTGACAACGCCTCCGTACCGTCGGATCCGTAAGGCAGCGGATGAGCGGTTGGTGTCGGAACGGAGGCGGTCTGAGATGGCGCACGGCGAGGTACTCGGATTCGAAGAGTACGTACGCACCCGGCAGGACGCGCTGCTGCGCAGTGCCCGTCGCCTGGTTCCGGACCCGACCGACGCACAGGACCTCCTGCAGACCGCGCTCGTCCGCACCTACGGCCGCTGGGACGGCATCGCCGACAAGTCCCTTGCCGACGCCTACCTGCGCCGTGTCATGATCAACACCCGCACCGAATGGTGGCGGGCCCGCAAGCTCGAAGAGGTTCCCACCGAGCAGCTCCCCGACGCCTCCGTCGAGGACGGTTCGGACCAGCGTGCCGACCGCGCCCTGCTGATGGACATCCTCAAGGTGCTCGCGCCCAAGCAGCGCAGCGTGGTGGTGCTGCGACACTGGGAGCAGATGAGCACCGAGGAGACGGCCGCGGCGCTCGGTATGTCGGCGGGAACCGTGAAGAGCACTCTGCACCGCGCACTGGCACGGCTCCGGCAGGAACTGGAGAGCCGGGACCTGGACATGCGCGCGCTGGAGCGCGGTGACCACACCATCCGGTACGAGGGGCGTGAGCGGTGCGCGGCCTGATTGGCCCAAGACTGAGCGGCAAGAGCTCGGTGGTACTGATGTCGGCGGGGACGATCGTCCTCGTCGGCACCGTGCTGTTCGCGGTCGGCTGCTCGACGGGGGGCACGGGGCTGCGGGACGGCGGCCCGGCCCGCACCGAGACCGTGGCCAAGACCGGAGCCCCCTCCTCCGCGCCCTCCGGACACGACGCGGGCTCCGCTGCCGCCGCGGTCCCGCAGGCCTCCGGAAAGCCGCCCGCCAAGGTCGACCCGATCGCCCTGGTCAAGGCGGACCCCAAGATCAGCGCCGAGATAAAGCGGGACCTGAAGCCCTGCTCGGGCAAGGAGTACCCGGTGGACGTCAGCTACGGGAAGGTCACCGGCGGCCCGGAGGTCGACATCGTGGTCAACGTCCTGTCCTGCGCCGACGCGCTGGGCCGCGGTTCGTTCGTGTACCGCGCGGAAGGGGCCTCGTACGAGAATGTCTTCTCGGACGAGCAGCCGCCCGTCTACGCCGAGATCGACCGGGGCGACCTGATCGTCACCAAGCCGGTCTACGGGAAGAGCGACGCGCTCTCCTACCCCTCGGGCGAGGACCTGATCACCTACCGCTGGAACGGGGAGCGGTTCACCGAGCAGGACCGGGTCCACACCGACTACAGCAACGTGGTCGACGGCGGGGCGATCCCCGCCCCGGCCGTCAGCCCGAAGAACTGAGCTACGAGTACCGAGGCGAGGCGAGGCTCCCGATGGCCGAGACCCATGTGCTGTTCGTGGAGGACGACGACGTCATCCGTGAGGCCACGACCCTGGCGCTGGAACGCGACGGGTTCGTGGTCACCGCCATGCCCGACGGGCTGTCCGGCCTGGAGTCCTTCCGGGCGGACCGGCCCGACATCGCACTGCTCGACGTGATGGTGCCCGGGATGGACGGGGTGAGCCTGTGCCGCCGCATCCGCGACGAGTCCACCGTCCCCGTCATCATGCTGTCCGCGCGCGCCGACTCCATCGACGTGGTGCTGGGCCTGGAGGCGGGTGCCGACGACTACGTCACCAAGCCCTTCGACGGCTCCGTCCTCGTCGCCCGCATCCGCGCGGTGCTCCGCCGCTTCGGCCACGCCGGCGGTCCGCAGGGCGGCGGGCCCGAGGAGGAGGACTCCGGCGAGCGCGGGGTGCTGGCCTTCGGTGACCTGGAGGTCGACACGGAGGGCATGGAGGTGCGCAAGGCGGGCGCCTCGGTGGCACTGACCCCCACCGAGATGCGGCTGCTGCTGGAGTTCTCCACCTCCCCCGGCACCGTGCTCTCGCGCGACCGGCTGCTGGAGCGGGTCTGGGACTACGACTGGGGCGGCGACACCCGCGTCGTGGACGTCCACGTCCAGCGACTGCGCACCAAGATCGGACAGGACCGGATCGAGACGGTCCGGGGATTCGGATACAAGCTCAAGGCCTGATGCCTTGAGGGGAACCAGCACGGGGGACGAGCGCGGGATGGACGAACGCGGGAATGACATCTGAATGAAGCGGTTCACCCTGCGGACCGGGATCCGCTGGAAGATCACGCTCGCCATCGCCTCCGTGGGCGCGCTGACCGCCATCGCCCTGAGCCTGGTGGTGCACAGCGCTGCCCGCGTCTCGATGCTGGAGAGCGCCCGCGAGGTGCAGCTCGACCGCGTGCAGTTCATCTCCCGCACCGCCGAGGGGGGCCGCAAGCCGCAGATGGGCGCCAAGCTCAACGACCCCGAGCTTCCCAGGGAGCTGCGCGACAAGGCCCATTCCGGCAGGCGCGGCACCTTCGTCCAGGAGAACCCGCACGGGCTCCCCGAGGTGTGGGCCGCCCTGCCGCTCGGCAACGGGCAGGTGCTCTCGCTGCACACCCCGTTCCGGGAGAGCGCCAACATGCTGCGCGACCTGGACCGGGCGCTGATCGTCGGCTCCGTCGCCGTGGTGGTCGGCGGGTCGGCGCTCGGCGTGCTGATCGGCGGCCAGATCTCGCGCCGGCTGCGCAAGGCCGCGGCCGCCGCGCAGCGCGTGGCGCACGGGGATCCCGAGGTACGGGTGCGGGACGCGGTCGGGGGCGTCGTACGCGACGAGACCGACGACCTCGCGCGGGCCGTCGACGCGATGGCGGACGCGCTCCAGCAGCGGCTGGAGGCGGAGCGGCGGGTGACCGCCGACATCGCGCACGAACTGCGCACTCCGGTGACGGGCCTGCTCACGGCGGCGGAGCTGCTGCCTCCGGGCCGGCCGACCGAACTCGTACGGGACCGCGCGCAGGCGCTGCGGGCGCTGGTCGAGGACGTGCTGGAGGTGGCCCGGCTGGACAGCGCGTCCGAGCGGGCCGAACTGCAGGAGGTGGCGCTGGGCGAGTTCGTGCAGCGCCGGGTGAACGCGCTGATGCCGGAGGCGAGCGTACGCATCGTCGCGGACGAGATCGTCAGCACCGATCCGCGCCGCCTGGAGCGGATCCTCGGCAACCTCCTCGCGAACGCCGCCAGGTACGGGCGGGCGCCGGTCCAGGTCGACGTCGAAGGTCGGGTCGTACGGGTCCGGGACCACGGGCCGGGCTTCCCCGAGGCCCTGCTCCGGGAGGGCCCGAGCCGCTTCCGGACCGGGTCCACGGACCGGGCCGGGGTCGGGCACGGGCTGGGGCTGACCATCGCGGAGGGGCAGGCCCGGGTCCTGGGCGCCCGGCTGACGTTCCGCAACGTGGCGGCGCCCGGCGGGTTCGTCCACAGCGGCGCGGCGGCCGGGGCGGTGGCGGTGCTGTGGCTGCCGGAGCACGCACCGACGGCGACGGGGAGCTTCCCGACCCTGCGCCGGGAGGACTGAGCGGCAACCGAGCGGGACCGATCGGTGTCGTATCGCGACCATCGGCTGTTCGCATGCGGACGGCGATGTTTTAGCATCCGAACCATGACTGACGGTACGGATCGCCCGCACAGCCCCCAGCCCGAGCCCGCACCGGAGAACGGTGGCTACGGGTTCCCGCCGGGCATACCCGCGCCGGGCGGCTACGGGTTCCCGCCCGGCCGGCCGGAACAGTACGACCAGCACGAGCAGCACGCACAACACGAGCAGCACCCGCAGAGCGATCCGTACGCGCAGCACGACCAGTACGGCGGGCGTGCGCCCGACGGCGGCTACGGCTACCCGTCCGGCCGGCCCGACCAGACCGCCTCGGGCGAGGGCCACGGCTACGGATACCCGCAGGGCGGTGGCTACGGCTACCCGCCGGGCCCGCCCGCGGCCGGCACCTTCGGCCCCCCGATGCCGTTCCCGGAGGACACCTCCCCGGCCGGACCGGCCGGACCGCCCGGACCCGGCCAGGGCATGCCCCCCGCGCCCTTCGAGCAGCCGGACTGGGAGGCGATGGCCGACCGGTCGGCGCGCGAGCGGCGCAAGAAGCGGCTGTGGATGGTGGGCGGAGCGGTGACCGTGCTCCTGCTCCTCGCCGGCGGCGGAACGTTCATGCTGCTGAAGGGCGACGAGCCGGGCGGGGACGGCAAGAAGGACGTCGCCGACAACGCGCCCTCCACCTCGCCCTCCGCGTCCGGTTCCCCCAGCCCCGGTGCGTCCCCGTCGAAGTCCTACTCCCCCACCGTCGCGAGCGACGCCACCCTGCTCCGCGACAGCGTCGGCAAGATCAACATCCGCATGGGCCCCGAGGCCACGGTGCCCAAGGTGGGCGCGCGCCACGAGCTCACGCTCAAGGGCAACGCGAACTCCTACGCCGAGGCCACCGACGCCGCCGTGGACACGGCCAAGAGCTTCTCCCTGTCGGTGCGCGTCAGGAACACGTCCGCGGCGAAGGGCTCGCACGTCATCCTGAGCCAGGGCAGCGGGGAGACGTTCTCGTTCGAGCTGGGCTCCGACACGGTGAACAACAAGCAGGCCTGGGTGTTCCGCGTAAGGACCAACCAGGAGGGCGCCACGCCCACGATGGTGACCGTGGCCGCCGAGGGGCACAAGACGGTCAAGGCCTGGACCGTGCTGTCGGCCGTCCACGACGCCGACATGAAGAAGATCTACCTCTACGTGGAGGGCAAGAAGATCGGCGAAGCCGCGGTCCCGGGGATCTGGCAGGGCTCGGGCCCCTTGCAGCTGGGCCGGGCCCGCCACCAGAACGCCTGGGCCGGTGCCTGGACCGGCTCGATCAACTACATCCGGTTCTACGCGACGCCCTTCACCCCCGAGCAGGCCGCGGCCTACCGCAAGGGTGAACTGGACGACGGTACGCGCGGCGCCGGGACCCACGCCTGGGTCACCGGCTGACGCCGGTCAGACGGTGACGCCGGTCAGACGGTGACGCCGACCGTCCGCAGGAAGGACACCGGGTTCACGGCCGAGCCGTAGTTCGGGGTGGTCCGGATCTCGAAGTGGAGGTGCGGACCGCTGGAGTTGCCGGTGTTGCCGGAGAGGGCGATCTGCTCGCCCTTGGAGACCTTCTCGCCGATCTTGACCTGGATCTTCGAGAGGTGCGCGTACTGGGAGTACGTGTTGTTCGCGTGCTTGATCACGATGGCGTTGCCGTAGGCCGGGCCGTCGCCGCCGCCGTTGGGGCCGGCCTTGACCACGGTGCCCGCGGACACGGCGTCCACCGGGGTGCCGACCGGGACGGCGAAGTCCTGGCCGGAGTGCTTGTGCGACCACATGCTGCCGCCCTTGCCGAAGGTCGCGGAGAGCGTGTACTTCGACACCGGCTTCTCCCACTGGACGGCCTTCGCCGTCAGGGCGGCGGCCTGGGCCTTGGCCTGCTCGGCGATGAGCTGGACCGTGCCGGTCAGCTCGGTCTGGGGCACCTCGTCGGCGAAGGCTGCGGTCGTCCCGGCCCCGAGTGCCAGGGCCGCGCCCAGGGCGGTGGCGCCGACGGCGATACGGGTACGACGGGTGGTGACGCGCTTCGCGGACATGAAGGAACCTCCGGGGCCGGGGACGGGGACGGTGCTGCGGGTGTTTCGGGTACTGCGGGTACTGCGGGTGCTTCGGGCAAGAAAGGACCCGGCACGCTGAGCGGGTGCCGGGCTGCTTGCTCATCCTTGGTAACCCGGGCGCCCCGGCTTCCCCAAACCTCTTCGTTACTACCCGGCCTCGTAGGTGCGGAGGGGGCTGTCAGCCCTGTTGACCGCCTCCCCACTGGCTCGACGGTGGGGCAAATCGGACGTCGATCTCTACGAATGCTCCTAGTAGGTCCGATTTGCCCTGTGCGGCTTGTCACCGCCCCGGGACCTCCGCCGCCCCGAGCGGGACCAAAGCCCTGCGACCCACGTCACGCCGGAGCTACGCTCCGCCTCGTGGACGCATCCGTGGTGGGGATCCGGTTGGCCTCGGGGGTCGTGACCCCCCTCGTGAAGAAGCTCTTCCGCGCAGAGGGGGCGGGCGCCGGCCTCGTCGACCGGCCCGTGCGGATCTCCTCGTACGTCTCCCTGCGCGAGCAGCGCGTCCTGTCCCGGGACGACCTCCGCGAGCTCGCGGAGGAGCTCGTCGCCGAGGCCTTACGGGCCCCCGGCGAACAGCCACTGCCGCCGGGCGAGGAGGCGGGCGTCGCGGCCGCGCTGGCCGTCACCCTGCACTCCCTCGGGGACCTGGCCATGGAGGACGCCCAGGCGGTCGGGATGGGCGCGCGCGCCTTCGCCGCCGCCCTGCGCGCCGCCGCGCCGCCCACGGGCCTGGGGCGGGACGCCGGGCTCTTCCACGACCGGCTGCTGGAAACCGCCTGCCTGCACATCCTGCACTTCTTCACGACCCGCTCCACCTACATCCCGGCGGCCCTGGTCGAACAGGCCCACCGCCTGGCCGAGACGATCGCCAAGATCGACGCCCTGCTCGCCCGGATCCCCCGCCAGGACGGCCGGGACGCGGAGTTCGAGCGCACGTACCTGGCCTATCTGGCCACCCGGCACAGCACTCTGACGATCTTCGGGATCGACTTGGCCCCCGGCTCCGCGCGCTGGCCGCTGGACCTGGCCTACGTCAGCCTGGAGGCGGCCCCCCGCCCCCGCCGCACCGGTGGCGAGGGCAGCCCCACGGTCCCGGCGCAGGGGCCCGCCCACACCAGCCCCACCCCCGTCAGCACCGACGCGCTGGTGTCCTACGAGCCCCGCATGCTGCTCCGCGGCGAGGCCGGCTCCGGCAAGACCACCCTGATCCAGTGGCTGGCCGTCTCCACGGCCCGGGACGAGCCCGAGGGCGGCCTCGTCCCCTTCGTCCTGCCCCTGCGGAACCTGACCCGCTACGGCGAACGGCTGCCCGCCCCCGAGGACTTCCTGGTCGCCACCGGGCTGAAGGGCCGGGCCCCCGACGGGTGGGAGAGCCGGGTGCTGGACGCCGGGCGGGGCCTGGTGCTGGTGGACGGCATCGACGAGATCCCGGAGGGGGAGCGGGAACGGGCCCGCGACTGGCTCACCGATCTGCTCGCCGCCTACCCCGGCAACCGCTGGCTGGTCACCTCCCGCCCCTCGGCGGTCCGCCAGGACTGGCTGGCTCCGGAGGAGTTCACCGAGCTCACCCTCTCCCCCATGAACCGGGCCGACGTGGCCGGCTTCGTCACCCGCTGGCACCGGGCGGCCGAGGCCGGGGAGGAACTCCGCGACCAGCTGCTGGCGTCACTGGCCACCAGACCGGAGCTGGCCCGGCTCGCCACCAACCCGCTGCTGTGCGGCCTGATCTGCGCCCTGCACCGCGAGCGGCACGGCTTCCTGCCCTCGGGCCGCAAGGAGCTCTACACGGCCGCACTGTCGATGCTGCTGTACCGCCGCGACCGCGAGCGGGACCTGCGCCTGACCGAACTCGCCGAGGAGCCCCAGCTCCAGCTCCTCCAGCGGCTCGCCTACTGGCTGATCCGCAACGGCCGCACGCAGATCTCCCGGAGGCGGGCCGAGGAGCTCATCGCCGGAGCGCTGCCCGCCGTACCGGCCGCACAGGTGCTCGGTGAGGCTCCGGCCGTACTGCGGCACTTCCTGGAGCGGACCGGGCTGCTGCGCGCACCCACGGAGGACACCCTGGAGTTCGTCCACCGCACCTTCCAGGACTTCCTCGGGGCCCGGGCCGCACTCGACGAGGGCGGCCTCGGGGAGCTGACCCGGCACGCGGACGACGACCAGTGGGAGGACGTCATCCGCATGGCGGTGGCTCAGGGCCGCCCGAATGACCGGGCGGCGATCATCGGCGACCTGCTGATCCGCGACTCCGACCGGTCGGTCCTGCTGGCCCTCGCCTCCCTGGAGTACGCGGCCGAGCTGGATCCCGGACTGCGCCAGGACGTCCGCAAGGCGGCCCTGCGGCTCATCCCCCTGAAGAACGAGGAGGCGGCACGCTCCCTCGGGCGGATCGGGCCGCTCGTCCTGGGGCTGCTGCCGACCGACGGGGCACCGACCCGCACGGCCCGCCTCTCGGTGATCGCCGCGGCGGAGACCGGCTCCGAAGAGGCCGTCGGCTACCTCGCCCACTACCGCAACGACCCCGACGAGGAGATCCGCGCGACCCTGACCAGGGTCTGGGACCGGTTCGACCCCCGTCAGTACGCGGCCGAGGTGCTCGCGCGCATGACCCCGCCGCCCGAGCACCTCGTCGTCGGCTCCGACGACGAACTCGCGGCGCTGACGGGCTTCACCGGCCCGCCCGGACTGTTCGTCGGCGCCGACGTCTCCAGAGCCGCCCTGACGCGCTTCCTGGCCCGGCAGCCGGTGTCGGGGCTGGCCCTGTGGTACTTCGACGGCGGGACCGACGTGGAGTTCCTGCGCGGGCACACCTCGCTGCGGCGGCTCCAGATCAACGGCTGGTCGGAGCTGGCCGACCTGAGCCCGCTGTACGGGCTGCCCCTGGAGGAGGTCACCCTCTACCTGAACAGCTCCACCCCGCTCGGCCCGGCCCTCGCGAGCTGGCCCCGGCTGCGCACACTCACCCTGACCGACAGGAACGGCCCCTGGTCCTTCCGGGACTTCTCCGAGGCGTCCCGGCCGGAGCGCCTCGACCTGACCGGTGTCCCCCCGGACCTGGCGGGCCTGGGCCGCCTGCAGAGCCTGCGGTTCCTGGGCCTGGGCTTCGGCTGGCGGCCCTCCGGAGCAGCCGCGTGGGCCGAGCTCTCGGCCCTGCGGGATCTGGAGGTCATCGAGGTGCACCCCGACGTGCTGGAGGGCCTCGCCGAGTACGCGGACCTGCCCGCGTTGCGGGAGCTGCGCTACTACGACGACGACAAGGAGCTCGATCCGGAGGTCGAGGACCGGGTGCTCCGCCGCTTCCCGCACGCACAGCTGCACTTCATGGCCACCATGTACGACATCTGACCGGAGGCCGGGCACGGCAAAGGGGCGGCCCCGGAACCTTTCGGTTCCGGGGCCGCCCCTTCGTACCGCTGAGAGCGGCTAGCGCTTACGCACCCTTGGTGAGGTCCGGGCCGGAGCCCGTCGCCTCGATGGGGGGAAGGTCCGAGATCGGAGTCTTCTCCTCACCGCGGAAGGTGAACTTGGCTTCGTCGCCCTCACCCTCCTTGCCGACGACCACGATGTGACCGGGGCGCAGCTCGCCGAAGAGGATCTTCTCCGAGAGCACGTCCTCGATCTCGCGCTGGATCGTGCGGCGCAGCGGGCGGGCACCCAGGATCGGGTCGTAGCCGCGCTTGGCGAGCAGGAGCTTCGCGTCACCGCTGAGCTCGATGCCCATGTCGCGGTCCTTCAGGCGGTCGTCCACCTTGGCGATCATGAGGTCGACGATCTGGATGATGTCTTCCTCGGTGAGCTGGTGGAAGACGACCGTGTCGTCGACACGGTTGAGGAACTCGGGCCGGAAGTGCTGCTTCAGCTCTTCGTTGACCTTCGCCTTCATCCGCTCGTAACCGGTCTTCTTGTCGCCCTGGGCCGCGAAGCCGAGGTTGAAGCCCTTCGAGATGTCCCGCGTACCCAGGTTGGTCGTCATGATGATGACCGTGTTCTTGAAGTCCACGACCCGGCCCTGGGAGTCGGTCAGGCGACCGTCTTCCAGGATCTGGAGAAGGGAATTGAAGATATCCGGGTGGGCCTTCTCGACCTCGTCGAAGAGGACGACGGAGAACGGCTTCCGGCGGACCTTCTCGGTCAGCTGGCCGCCCTCTTCGTAGCCCACGTAGCCGGGGGGCGAACCGAAGAGACGGGAAACCGTGTGCTTCTCGCTGAACTCCGACATGTCGAGGGAGATCAGCGCGTCCTCGTCGCCGAAGAGGAATTCGGCGAGCGTCTTGGAGAGCTCGGTCTTACCGACACCGGACGGGCCGGCGAAGATGAACGAGCCACCGGGACGCTTCGGGTCCTTCAGACCCGCACGGGTGCGGCGGATCGCCTGGGAGAGCGCCTTGATGGCGTCCTTCTGGCCGATGACGCGACGGTGGAGCTCGTCCTCCATGCGCAGGAGTCGCGAGGACTCCTCCTCGGTCAGCTTGAACACCGGAATGCCGGTCGCGGTCGCCAGGACTTCGGCGATGAGCTCGCCGTCGACCTCAGCGACGACGTCCATGTCGCCGGCCTTCCATTCCTTCTCGCGCTTGGCCTTCGCCGCCAGCAGCTGCTTCTCCGAATCACGGAGGGAAGCCGCCTTCTCGAAGTCCTGGGAGTCGATGGCCGACTCCTTGTCGCGACGCACGTTCGCGATCTTCTCGTCGAACTCGCGGAGGTCCGGCGGCGCGGTCATCCGGCGGATGCGCATCCGGGAGCCGGCCTCGTCGATCAGGTCGATCGCCTTGTCCGGGAGGAAGCGGTCCGAGATGTACCGGTCGGCCAGGGTGGCCGCCTGCACGAGGGCCTCGTCCGTGATGGAGACGCGGTGGTGGGCCTCGTAGCGGTCGCGCAGGCCCTTGAGGATCTCGATGGTGTGCTGGAGGGAAGGCTCCGCCACCTGGATCGGCTGGAAGCGGCGCTCGAGAGCGGCGTCCTTCTCAAGGTGCTTGCGGTACTCGTCCAGCGTCGTGGCACCGATGGTCTGGAGCTCACCACGGGCCAGCATGGGCTTCAGGATGCTGGCGGCGTCGATCGCGCCCTCGGCGGCACCCGCACCCACGAGGGTGTGGAGCTCGTCGATGAACAGGATGATGTCGCCGCGGGTGCGGATCTCCTTGAGCACCTTCTTGAGGCGCTCTTCGAAGTCACCGCGGTAGCGGGAACCGGCGACCAGGGCACCCAGGTCAAGCGTGTAGAGGTGCTTGTCCTTGAGGGTCTCGGGAACCTCGCCCTTGACGATCGCCTGGGCCAGGCCCTCGACGACGGCGGTCTTGCCGACGCCGGGCTCGCCGATGAGGACCGGGTTGTTCTTGGTCCGGCGGGAGAGCACCTGCATGACCCGCTCGATCTCCTTCTCGCGCCCGATGACCGGGTCGAGCTTGGATTCGCGAGCGGCCTGCGTCAGGTTGCGGCCGAACTGGTCCAGGACGAGCGAGGTCGAGGGCGTGCCCTCGGCCGGGCCGCCGGCCGTGGCCGACTCCTTGCCTCCGCCGGAGTAGCCGGAGAGCAGCTGGATGACCTGCTGCCGGACTCGGTTGAGATCGGCGCCCAGCTTCACCAGGACCTGGGCGGCGACGCCCTCGCCCTCGCGAATGAGGCCGAGCAGGATGTGCTCGGTGCCGATGTAGTTGTGGCCGAGCTGGAGGGCCTCTCGGAGCGAAAGCTCCAGGACCTTCTTCGCCCGCGGGGTGAAGGGGATGTGCCCGGACGGGGCCTGCTGGCCCTGACCGATGATCTCCTCAACCTGCTGGCGAACAGCCTCGAGCGAAATCCCGAGGCTCTCCAGGGCCTTAGCGGCGACACCCTCACCCTCGTGGATCAAGCCCAGGAGGATGTGCTCGGTGCCGATGTAGTTGTGGTTGAGCATCCGGGCTTCTTCCTGAGCCAGGACGACAACCCGCCGCGCGCGGTCGGTGAACCTCTCGAACATCGTTTATCGCTCCTCAGAGCGGTCGGGCAGTTCGGGGTCGGTCCCCGCCCTGTCCTTCCGCATGCTAGTCCCGCGGGGCGGGACAGCTCATTCCAACTGCCGACATCCGTCCGCGGCTCACCCTCACGTCCGTGGGAAAACCCGGCTGTAAGTGCCGACAACTGCTCCAACCCGATGGTGCGAGACGATGTTCCCGCAGGCCAGGCAGATACCCGTCACACGTGTACGCCGATGGCGAACGGAAGGCGGTCTCGGACCCTGCAAATCAGCGTGTCGCCCCGATCCACTAGGAATGTCTTACCCGTAAGAGCGGACAGTTCACGCTGGTGGACGACTGATCCCTCCGCTACGGGCGAACACGCTTCCGTCCTGAATGTGAGACTCCGGCCTCTCGGGCGTTTACGTTCCGCATTGACCCGAGTGCCCTGCGTCACATCACGTGCCCCGTCCCGCGTAACTCCGAAGCGTTTCCGCAGTTGCTCCGGGCATGGCCCTCACCGCGCCGCCCGCCACCGTCCCGCTCCCCCGTGCCCCGATCGGGACACTCGCGTCCTGGTACGAACGCGTGCTCGGCTGGCCCGTGGCCGGCGGTCCGCCCGCGCAGCTGGTGACCGGGGTGCGGTTCGACGTACTGGAGCTGCCGGCCGATGCCGGCGCCGCGGTGCTCCGCGGCCCCTGTGGCGCCTCCACGGGCCCCGTGGCGCTGATGGGGCGCAGGATGCGGTTCCTGGTGGCCCCGGGGAGCGCCGACGAGCTGGAGGGGCTGCTCGACTGGCTGGAGTGGGGCGGGGTGGCCCTGGATCTCGCCGCCCTGGGTACGGGTGGCCGGATCACCGCTCCGACGCCGCCGGGACACCTGGTGGGGCCCGGGGAAAGCCCTCAGGGGGCCGCCGTGTGGCTGCGGCCCCCCGAGCAGGGGTGTGAGGCACTGCTGCCCGCCCTGCCCGTTGCGGGGCAGGGCTCCGGGCCCGGTCGTGGCGCGGACGCCGCCGGGCCCGGTCTCGTACGCCTGGTCGCGGCGGCGGCGACGGAGTGCCACCGGGCGCGGCTGCGACGGCGTACGGCCGCTGCGCATCGCATCGGCACCGGGAGCCCGACCGGAGGTCAGCCCCGGTTCTCGTAAGCCTCGCGGATCTCCTGCGGCACGCGGCCGCGATCGTTGACGCTCATGCCCTGGGCCTTGGCCCAGGCGCGGATCTCGGCCGTGTCCGGGTTCCCGGACGTCGCGGCGACGCGGCCGCCCTTGGTACGGCCCGCCGCGGCACGGCCGCCGGTGCGGCGACCGCCCTTGGTGAACGGGTCGAGGAGACCGCGGAGCTTTTCAGCGTTGGCGGTGGTGAGGTCGATCTCGTAGGTCTTGCCATCCAGAGCGAACGTCACCGTCTCGTCCGCCTCGCCGCCGTCGAGGTCGTCGACAAGAAGGACCTGAACCTTCTGTGCCACCGGGATTTCCTTTCATCGAAAAGCAGTACGCGGAAAGGAAACCGCTTTTGCCTGGAAAACACAAACCCCCCGTCACGGGTTCGGGTCCGCAACGGGTCGGGAAACATGCGCGATTCGGACATAGGCCACGGAGCCGGGGGCACCCTGAAATCCTCGCCCTGATCGATCAGAGGTGCAGAAGCATCCGACTGTTGCCCAAGGTGTTCGGCTTCACTCGTTCGAGACCGAGGAACTCGGCGACACCCTCGTCATAGGAACGCAGCAGCTCCATGTACACATCGGTCTCGACCGGGGTCTCGCCGATCTCGGTGAAGCCGTGCTTCGCGAAGAAGTCCACTTCGAAGGTCAGGCAGAAAACCCGGCTGACACCTACCCTGCGGGCGGTCTCCAGCAACTTGTCGAGCACCAGATGACCGACTCCCACGCCCTTCAAGTCGCGGTCGACGGCAAGAGTGCGGACTTCGGCCAGGTCTTCCCACATCACGTGGAGCGCACCACAGCCGACCACCTGGCCGTCGGAGTCGCGTTCCGCGACCCAGAACTCCTGGATGTCCTCATAAAGGACGACCGGCGCTTTGTCCAGCAGGATCCGCTGCTGTACGTACTGGTCGAGCAGGCGGCGCAGCGCGGGAACATCACCGGTGCGCGCTCGGCGGATCGTCACTGTTTTTGCATGTGCAGCGGAAAACTCACCCATGCCCGGACGTTATCGCCCCGGCCCGGTGTCCGGTGCCGCGGAGTCGCCTTCGGCGGCGGGCGGCGCCGCCGGTGAGTCGGCGGACTCCGGGGAGGCTTCGGGTTCCGCCGGCTGCACGATGCGTACGGCGTCCCTGAGTGCCTCGCGCTGTTCCGCCGACATCATGCCGAAGAAGGCCACGAGGGCGGCTGCGGGGTTGTCGCTCGTCGACCAGGCTTCGTTCATCAGTGCGGCCGAGTAAGCGGCCCGGGTGGAGACCGCCGTATATCGATAGGCGCGGCCTTCCGCCTCACGGCGGACCCAGCCCTTCTGATGAAGATTGTCCATAACGGTCATGACCGTGGTGTACGCGATGGACCGTTCCTGCTGCAGGTCTTCCAGGACTTCGCGAACGGTGACCGGGCGGTTCCACTGCCACACCCGTGTCATGACTGCGTCTTCGAGTTCTCCCAAGGGGCGAGGCACAGCAGCACGATAGTGCGGGTTGTGGTGAATTGCGCGGCTATCCGGGCGGCAAGGCGCAACAAAATCGGGCGTACGGCTGCGGAAGCCGTACGCCCGTCCCCCGGCGAGGGGGGCTACTTCTGGGGCTGGGACTGCTGGGCGGCCTCGGCGCGGGCGAGCACGGCGTCGACGGCCGCGTCCTCCTTGGCCTTGTTGGCACCGCCCTGGCTCTTCACGATCGTCACGACGAGCGCGATGAAGAACACGGCCATCACGAAGGGGGGCACGAGCGCGGAAACGTAGTCCATGCCCCCAGCCTAGCTACCCGACCGCGCGCCCGGCCTCCGGGGGCGGGGTGGGCTTGCGGCGGGGCGGGAAGACCTCGCCCGGAGTCGGGACGGGCCGGCCCGGGCGGTCGTCGGGGCGCGGTTCGGGCTTCGGGCGCACGGGATCGGCCTCCTTGCCGGAGCCGGCCTTCTCGGCGCCGCTCCGCTCGGCGCCGCCGCTCCCGGTGCCGCCCGCGAGGCTCAGCAGCCGGGTGCGCGGTGCGGGCGCCGTGGACAGCCTGCGGCGTACGGAGCGCTCCGCGATGACCTGGGCCCGCTCCAGCAGGGCGCCGGCGACCGGGTTGGCGCGCAGCGCCCGGAGGGCCGCGAGATCGTCCGGGACCGGCTCGTAGCCGGCGGCCAGGGCGTCCTGCAGCAGCTCCAGGTAGCCGGTGAGGCTGCCGGGCAGCGCGGCTCTGTACCGCGCCAGGTCGGCCAGGAGGAACGCTCTGAGCCTTCCCGCCTCCTGGACCGCGTCGTCCACCGACGCCGCGAGGCGCAGGCAGTCCTGGACCTCGACGGCCGTCAGGGGGGCCGTCGAGGACTGAAGGGCGTGAGCGAGCGAGCGCCTGAGCACGTGAAGCTCATCGGCGCCGAACGCCATGCCGCCGCGGGATCCGTAGGGCGTGGGCATGGGCCGAAGATACGCGCTAATCGGACAAAATCCCTTGAGTGGACACGTTCAGGGCGCGTGTCGGGGAGCGGGCTGGTCCGGTTGCTTCACCACGCGCAGGAAATCGGTCCAGGCGGCCTGGGTGGTGGCCAGGACCAGGTGGGCCGGGTCGGCCCGGTCGGCCACGCGGACCAGGGTGCCGGGGGCGGCGCTGACGTACACGCAGTTGTCCCCCTCGCCGCAGAACGAGGACTTCTGCCAGGCGGGCCGAGCGGTCATGAGGTCTCCTCCGGTCACAGGCGCTGTGGCGCCGGGAACGGGCTCCCGGTATTTCTCGTGGGGCGAAGGTAACCCCGCGACGGCCGTGGTCCGGCCATTTCCGGGGAAATTGTCATGGCGGGCGTCAGGACGCGGTAAAGACCGTAACCGGCCCCCGCCCTCCGGAGGGAGGGCGGGGGCCGTCGGTGGCCGTCGGTGCGGCCGGTGCGCTCGGGTCAGCCGAAGGAGGGCGCGTTGCGCTCGTAGACCAGCCGCAGGCCGATCAGGGTGAGCCAGGGCTCGTGGTCGTCGATGGCCTCGGCCTCGCCGAGGACGATCGGGGCCAGGCCGCCCGTGGCGATGACGCGGACGTCGTCCGGGGCGCCGTTCGGGCCGGCCAGCTCCTTGGCCATGCGGTTCACGATCCCGTCGACCTGGCCCGCGAACCCGTAGACCACGCCCGACTGCATCGCCTCGACCGTGGACTTGCCGATCACGTTGCGCGGGCGGGCCAGCTCGATCTTGCGGAGCTGGGCGCCCCGTACGCCGAGGGCCTCCATGGAGATCTCGATGCCCGGGGAGATGACCCCGCCGACGTACTCGCCCTTGGCGGAGACGGCGTCGAAGGTGGTCGCCGTACCGAAGTCGACGACGATCGCGGGACCGCCGTAGAGCTCGGCGGCGGCGACGGCGTTGACGATGCGGTCCGCGCCGACCTCCTTCGGGTTGTCCATCAGGATCGGTACGCCCGTCTTGGTGCCGGGCTCCACGATCACCGCCGGGACGTCCCCGTAGTAGCGGCGGGTCACCTCGCGGAGCTCGTGGAGCACCGCCGGCACCGTCGAGCAGATCGCGATGCCGTGGATGCCGTCGCCCAGTTCGTTGCCGAGCATCGGGTGCATGCCCATCAGGCCCTGCATCAGCACGGCCATCTCGTCGGCCGTGCGGCGCGGGTCGGTCGAGACGCGCCAGTGCTCGACGATCTCGTCACCGTCGAACAGGCCAAGGACCGTATGGGAGTTGCCCACGTCGATGGTGAGGAGCATCGGTTACACCGCCTCGCGCAGATCGAGGCCGATGTCCAGGATCGGGGAGGAGTGGGTCAGCGCGCCGACCGCGAGGTAGTCCACGCCGGTCTCGGCGTAGGCGCGGGCGGTGTCCAGGGTCAGGCGGCCCGAGGACTCCAGGGTGGCGCGGCCCGCGACCAGGGCGACGGCCTGCGCGGTCTGCTCCACGGTGAAGTTGTCGAGCAGGATCAGGTCGGCCCCGGCCTCCAGGACCTCGCCGACCTGCTCCAGGGTGTCGACCTCGACCTCGATCGGGACCTCCGGGAAGGCCTCCCGCACGGCGGTGAACGCCTGCACGACCCCGCCGGCCGCGACCACGTGGTTGTCCTTGACCAGCGCCGCGTCCGACAGCGACATGCGGTGGTTGACCCCGCCGCCGCAGCGCACCGCGTACTTCTCCAGGGAGCGCAGGCCCGGGGTGGTCTTGCGGGTGTCGCGGACCTTGGCGCCGGTGCCCTCCAGGACCTCGGCCCAGCGGCGGGTGGCCGTCGCGACGCCGGACAGGCGGCACACGATGTTGAGGGCGCTGCGCTCGGCGGTCAGCAGGTCCCGGGTGCGCGAGCGCACCGACAGGAGCACGTCGCCGGCCTTGACGCTGTCGCCGTCCTCGGCGTGCCGCTCGACCTCGAAGGACTCGGTGCAGACGACCGAGAAGACGGCCTCCGCGATGCGCAGGCCGGCCACGACGCCGTCCTCGCGGGCGACGAAGTCGGCGATCGCCTCGGCCTCTTCGGGGACCGTGGCGACGGTGGTGACGTCGACCCCGCCGTCCAGGTCCTCGGAGAGCGCCATGTGCGCGATGTCCTCGACCTCGACGGGGTCCAGGCCGGCCTCCTCCAGCAGTTCGGCGAGGGCCGGGTCCAGGCCGGACTCCTCCCCGTCACCGCAGGCGCAGTCGTCGCCGCAGCCGCCGGCTTCGCTCTGCCCGACGAGGGGCAGCTCGGCGTGCTCGTGGGTGTGGTCGTGCTCGTGCGTGCTCACGGTTACGGCTCCAGGCTTTCGTCGCTGTCGGTGCTGGGGGTGTCTGTGCTGGGGGTGTCTGTGCTCAGGGGGACCCGTACGGACGGGAAGTCCGCCGAGTCCGTGGTGGTGACGACCAGGGCGCGCCGCTCGGTCTGCGACAGGCGGACAACCAGGTGGCGCCGCCAGTCGGTGTCGTCCCGGTCGGGGTGGTCCTCGCGCCAGTGGCAGCCGCGGGTCTCCGCACGCCGCTGGGCGGCGGCGACCAGCACCCGGGCGACGCACAGGAGGTTGGTGGCCTCCCAGGTCTCGGTGCCGGGGACGGCGGTCTTGCCCCGGGTCTCAAGCTCCGTCAGCGCCGTCGCGTACAGGGCTTCGAGCGCGTCGGCGGCCCGGGCGAGGGACTCGGCGGAGCGGAGCACGCCCGCGCCGTCGGTCATGATGCGCTGGATCTCGTACCGCGCCTCGGCGGGCTGGAGGGGGCCGGTGGCCGGGACGGGGATGCCGGGGCCGTTGCCCACGGGCGGGTTCCCGATGATGTCGTCGGCGATGCGCTCGGCGAAGACCAGGCCCTCCAGCAGGGAGTTGGAGGCCAGCCGGTTCGCGCCGTGCACTCCGGTGCAGGCGACCTCGCCGCAGGCGTACAGCCCCGGGACGGTGGTGCGGCCGTGCAGGTCGGTCCGTACGCCGCCGGAGGCGTAGTGCGCGGCCGGGGCGACCGGGATCGGCTCGGTGACCGGGTCGATGCCGTGCGAGCGGCAGGCGGCGAGGATGGTGGGGAAGCGCTGCTCCCACATCTCGGCGCCGAAGTGCCGGGCGTCCAGGTACATGTGCTGCGTGCCCTGCTCCTGCATGCGGCGCATGATGCCCTTGGCGACGATGTCGCGCGGGGCGAGCTCGGCCAGCTCGTGCTGCCCCTGCATGAAGCGCACGCCGTCCGCGTCTACGAGGTACGCGCCTTCGCCGCGGACCGCCTCCGACACCAGCGGCTGCTGGCCCTCGGCGTCGGCGCCCAGGAAGAGCACGGTGGGGTGGAACTGGACGAATTCGAGGTCGGAGACCTCGGCGCCGGCGCGCAGCGCGAGGGCCACCCCGTCGCCCGTGGAGACGGACGGGTTGGTGGTCGCGGAGAAGACCTGGCCCATGCCGCCGGTCGCGAGGATCACGGCGGGCGCGTGCACGGCGCCGACCCCGTCGTGCTGGCCCTCGCCCATGACGTGCAGGGTGACGCCCGCGGTACGGCCCTCGGCGTCCTGGAGCAGGTCCAGGACCAGGGCGTTCTCGACCGTCTCGATGCCCGCGGCCTGGACGGCCTCGACGAGCGCGCGGGAGATCTCGGCGCCGGTGGCGTCCCCGCCGGCGTGCGCGATGCGGCGCCGGTGGTGACCGCCCTCGCGGGTCAGCTCGATCTCGCCGGTCTCGGCGGAGGTGTCGAAGACGGCGCCGGTCGCGATGAGTCGGCGCACGGCGTCCGGGCCCTCGGTGACCAGGAGCCGGACGGCGGCCTCGTCGCACAGGCCGGCTCCGGCGACGAGCGTGTCGTCGAGGTGCTGCTCGGGGGTGTCCCCGTCGCCGAGGGCGGCGGCGATGCCGCCCTGGGCCCAGCGGGTGGAGCCGTCGTCGAGCCGGGCCTTGGTGACCACGACGGTACGGCGGCCCGCGGCCGCACAGCGCAGTGCGGCGGTCAGTCCGGCGACTCCGGACCCGACGACCACGACATCGGCGTCCACGGACCAGCCGGGCGCCGGGGCGTGGAGCCGTATGCCGGTGCTGGTGCCCGCGGTTGCGGGGCCTCTGCCTGGGGTGCTCACGGTTGTGCTCCGAACTCCAATGGGATGTTGTCGATCAGCCGGGTCGCGCCCACCTTCGCGGCGACGGCCAGCACGGCCTGACCGGTGAAGCCGTGGCCGGCCTCGGTGAAGTCCTGGGGATCCACCAGCGCCACGTAGTCCAGGACGAGCGGCGGATCGTGCCGGCCCGCCTCCTCCAGGACGTGCCGCGCGGCGGCCCGTACGGCCTCCGGCAGCCCGGCGCCCGCCGCGGCGACGGCGTGCGCGTCGGCGGAGGCGCGGATCTCGCCGAGCCGGGCCAGGCCGGTGGCCCGCTCGTCGCCGGCCGGGGGCGCCTGCGCCTCGGCGCGGGCGCGCAGCGCGGCCTGCGCGGCGAGGCGGTCGCGGCCCGCGAACAGGGCGCGGGACAGCGCGAGGGCGGTGCCGCGCTCCTTGGCGGAGAGGTAGCGGTTGCGGGAGGACAGCGCGAGCCCGTCGCCCTCGCGGACGGTCGGTACGCCGACCACCTCCACGGGGAAGTTCAGGTCGGTCACCATCCGCCGGATCAGCGCCAGTTGCTGCGCGTCCTTCTGGCCGAAGAAGGCCAGGTCGGGGCGGGTGAGGTGGAGCAGCTTGGCGACGACGGTCAGCATGCCGTCGAAGTGGCCGGGACGGGTGGCGCCTTCGAGGCGGCCGCCCATCGGCCCGGCGGTGATCCGGACCTGGGGGTCGCCGCCGGGGTAGACCTCGTCGGCGGCCGGGGCGAACACGGCGTCGGCGCCGGCCTCTTCGGCGATCAGGAGGTCGGCGTCGAGGGTGCGGGGGTAGCGGTCGAGGTCCTCGTTCGCCCCGAACTGGAGGGGGTTGACGAAGACCGTCACCACGACCTGGCCGCTGGGGCCCACGTGCTCGCGAGCCGTGCGGACCAGGGTGGCGTGGCCCTCGTGGAGGGCGCCCATGGTCATGACGACGGCGCGGCGGCCGGCGGCACCGGTGGCCCCGGCCGGGCCGGTGGCGCGGGGCAGGCGGTGCAGTGCGTCCGCGGTGTCGAGGAGGATCACAGGTCGCCGCCTTCTCTTCTCTCGGGGCCGGGTCCGGGGGCGGTCCCGGGTGCCGTCCCGTCGGCGAGTACGCCGAGGAGGTCCTCGGCCAGTTCGGGCTTGAGCAGGCCGTGCGCGAGGGCGCGGTCGGCGGTCGTACGGGCCATCGCGAGGTACCCGGCGACGGTACCCGGGGCGTGCTTGCGCAGCTCCGAGACGTGCGCGGCGACCGTACCGGCGTCACCGCGGGCCACCGGGCCCGTCAGGGCGGCGTCACCGGAGCGCAGGGCGTTGTCCAGGGCCGCGCCGAGGAGCGGGCCGAGCATCCGGTTCGGGTGCTCGACGCCCGCTTTGTCCAACAGCTCCATCGACTGGGCGACCAGGGTGACCAGGTGGTTCGCGCCGAGCGCGAGGGCCGCGTGGTACAGCGGGCGGTTCACCTCGGCGATCCACTCGGGCTCCCCGCCCATCTCGATGACCAGGGCCTCGGCGGCGAGCCGCAGCTCGTCCGGGGCGGTCACCCCGAAGGAGCAGCCCGCGAGGCGCTGCACGTCGACCTCGGTGCCGGTGAAGGTCATCGCCGGGTGCAGGGCCAGCGGGAGCGCACCCGCACGGCGCGCGGGGTCCAGCACGGAGACCCCGTACCGCCCGGAGGTGTGGACGAGGAGCTGTCCGGGACGGACCGCGCCGGTCTCGGCGAGACCCTCCACCAAGGACGGCAGGGCGTCGTCCGGGACGGTCAGGAGCACGAGGTCGGAGGCCTCCAGCACCTGTGCGGGAGACACGACGGGCACACCGGGCAGCATCCGCTCGGCCCGGCGCCGCGAGGCGTCGGAGACGCCCGACACGGCGACGGGACGGTGCCCGGTCTGCTGCAGGGCACGAGCCAGCGCGGGGCCGACCCGGCCGGCTCCGACGACACCGACGGAGAGCCGGGCGGGGCGCTCCGCCTGGGGGGCTGTGTTCACGCGGGGGAGGCCTTCCGTTCCGTTCCGGTCCGCGGGGGGTACCGGACGATACGCCGCCATGCTAGCTGCTGCCGTGTGGGCCGGTCGGCGATGATCGGGGGATGAACCAGGACACGGAGCGGCCGGCCACGGGGCCCGGCCCGAAGCCGGGCGGCCCCGGGGCGGGGCCGGGCAGGCACCCGGGCACGCGGCGGACGGCGGACCCGGACGCGGCAGCGGAGCGGGCCACGGGCGCGGGACGGGTCGCGGAACCGGACGCGGCGGCGGAGCGGGCCGCGGGCGCGGGACGGGCGCCGGACGGAACCGGGGAGCCCGCGGCCGGACGGGTGACGAGTTCTGACGGGGAACCGGCAGCGGAACGGGCTGCGGACACGGAACAGACCGCGGAACCGGACACGGCAGCCGAACGGACCTCCGGCGCCGAGCGGGCGCCGGAGGGCGCCGGAGAGCAGACGGCCGGGCGGGGGACGGACGGGGCCCCCGAGGCCGATCCGGATCCGGATCCGGAGCAGGTCGGGGCGGACGACCTGGCGGCGCGGATGGCGGTCGCAGGGAGGTCGGCCCGGCGGAAGCTCTCGGCCAGTCTGCGGGAGGCCACGCTCGGGGAGCTGCTGACGGAGCTGGGCGGGCTGGCCCCGGACCCCGACGAGCCGGGCGACATCTACGGCGACGGCGTCGTGGAACGGCTGGAACGGCGGGTGGCGGAGCTGCTCGGCACCGAGGACGCCGCGTTCTTCCCGACCGGGACCATGGCCCAGCAGATCGCGCTGCGCTGCTGGGCCGGCCGGACCGGGAACCCGGTGGTCGCCCTGCACCCGATGAGCCATCCGGAGCTGTGGGAGGGCGGCGCGCTGTCCGTCGTCTCGGGGCTGCGCACCGTCCACCCGACGGGCGAACCGCGCCAGCCCACCGCCTCCGAGGTCGCCGAGCTGCCGGAGCCGTTCGGGACGCTGATGCTGGAGCTTCCGCTGCGGCACGCGGGCTTCCTCCTCCCGACCTGGGAGGAGCTGTCGGCCCTGGTGGACGCCGCGCGCGACCGGGACGCGGTGGTGCACTTCGACGGCGCCCGGCTCTGGGAGTCGACGGTCCACTTCGGCCGGCCGCTGCCGGAGATCGCGGCGCTGGCGGACACGGTGTACGTCTCCTTCTACAAGTCCCTCGGCGGCCTCAGCGGGGCCGCCCTCGCCGGACCGGCGTCGCTCGTCGCCGAGTCGAAGGTCTGGCGGCACCGGTACGGGGGCCAGATCTTCCGCCAGTTCCCGGCCGCGCTGTCCGCCCTGGCCGGGCTGGAACGGGAGCTGCCGGCGCTCCCCTCCTACGTGGCCAAGGCGCGTGCGGTGGCGTCCGCGCTGTCCTCGGCGCTCGCCGCGGCTCCGGAGGTGCCCTGGTTCCGGATCCACCCGGAGGTGCCGCACACCCACCAGTTCCAGGTGTGGCTCCCGTACGACGCGGACCGGCTGACCGAGGCGGGCCTCCGCCTGGCGGAGGAGACGGGCACGGTCCTGTTCCGCCGCTGGTCCCCCGACGGGCCGCCGGGCCTCTCGGTGACGGAGATCGAGGTCACCCGGCCGGGCCTGGCCTGGACGGAGGCCGACGTGGCGACGGCGGTGGCGGACTTCGTATCCCGCCTTTAGCCGGGCCGGCGGTCAGGTGGGGTAGAGCCGCTCACCGGCCGGTGGAGGCCCGCGCACCAGGACTGGCCCCCCGGCCACGACTGTCCCGCTGCGCGGGGCGAAGTCCCCGCAGCAGGCCCGCTGCGACGGCTGCCGCTGCGCGGGGCGAGGTCCCCTACCCACCCTTCCACCGTTCCCCGGGCTCTGCCCGGACCCGCGCCTCAAACGCTGGCGAGGCTGGAGTTAGCCGGGGCCGGGAGAGGATCCCGGGCTGCGCCCGAACCCCCCGGGGCTCCACCCCAAACCCCGCGCCTCAAACCCCGCGCCTCAAACGCCGGCGAGGCTGGGGGGGGGTATCCCCGGCCGGGGCCAGGAGAGGGTCCCGGGCTGCGCCCGGACCTCCCGGGGCTCCGCCCCAGACCCCGGTCCTCAAACGCCGGACGGCTGACATGCCCCCAGGCGGCTGGACAACTCGGCGGGGCCGGATCGTCTCCCCGCCGGGGTCGGAGGGTTGCCGCGTGGGGCGGGGACGGGGACGGGGTGGGGTGTTGGTCTGGACGTAGAGCGTGATTTGTGGCGCGGAAACAGGCTTCGCCTTGGCGGAGTAGGGCAGGGGGCGCCTAAATCATGCAGTCCAGACCGACACCCCACCCCGGCCCCGGCACCGACCCCCACCCGCAGCACACCCCAGCCCCGCCGGCGCTTGAGGCGCAGGGGCCCGGGGACCGGTCCCCGGCGACGGCGCCGCACGGGTGAAGGGGGCGTGGCCTGGCGCCCGGCCGGGCCCCGCAGCGGCAGAATGATCCGATGAGCGTCACCATCGACATCACCGGGCTCCCCGCGCAGCGGATCGGCTTCGCGCCGTCCCCCCTCGCAGAGCTCTGCATGGCGTTGCACGCGCTCTCCCAGCCCGGCCACCACCCCGGCCTCGCCTCCTGGACCTCCACCACCACCGCCGCCCTGGATCCGGACCTCGCGGACCGGCTGCTGGAGGGCGATTTCATGTGGCGCAGCTCCTTCGCCGACCTGTTCATGCCCTTCGCCGGGATCCCCGGCGGGTCCGGCCTCCCCGCCCCCACCCTGGCCGCCGAGCTCGACGTACTCGACCGGCTGGACGACGAGCGGTTCGTGACGGCCGCCCTGGAGCACTGCCGGCTCGCCCTCTACAACGACGGCGACGGCCCGTCCCCGCTCTCGGATCCGCTGGCCAGGGCGAAGGCCCTGGAGACGGCCTCCGCCCGCGGGCCGCAGCAGCTGGCCTTCGCCGTGCGGGTGCTCGACGACACCGCCGGTGTCCGGGTCTGGCTGCGCCGCCTGATCGAGGACTGCGACGAGGCCTTCTTCGCGGAGACCTGGCGCCGCATCGAGCCCCGCCAGATCGCGGACGTCCGGCACAAGGCGGAGCTGCTGCGCCGCAAGGGGCTGCCGGCCGCCCTCAAGGAGGTCTCCTCGGCGCTGAGCGTCGACGAGGGGCTGTCCACCGTCACGGTGGACAAGATGGTCCACGGGTCGACGACCGCGACCGATCCCCGAATAGGCGACGGCCTGCTGTTCGTGCCCACGAACTTCGGCTGGCCCCACCTGCTGGTGCTGCACGCCCCCGGCTGGCGTCCGGTGATCCACTACCCGCTCGGCTCTCCCGAACTGGCCTCCTCCCCGGGGTCGGTGGAGCTTCTGCAGCGGCGCATGGAGGCACTGGCCCATCCGATGCGGATGATGCTGTGCCGCAACCTGGCGCGCGCCCCGTACACGACCGGCGAGTTGGCGGCCGCGCACGGGATCACCGCCCCGGAGGTATCCCGTCATCTGACGGTGCTGAAGAAGGCCGGACTGATCCAGACCCGCCGCCAAGGGCGGTACGTCCAGCACCAGCTGGACCTGGCGGCGGTCGCGCGGATCGGCTCCGACTTCATCGAGGGCATCCTCCGCTAGGGGCCCTGCGGCGACTCCGCGGCAGTCTTGCGGCAGTTCGGCGGACCACGCCGCGCACACACCACGGGCGAAAGCGGGCACTGGCCTGAATTCGACGGCTCAGATGCTCCGATATACGGATTTCACAAACCGGAATCAGTGAAAAGTCTGGCCATGGCCGCCACTTGATGTCTAACGTGCGTCCACCGCTCCCCACTCCCCGCTCCCTCACTCGGCGCAACGCACCCGACCTGTGTCCGCGTCTGCTTCTCCGCACCCTCGTACGCATGCGCCACACGCACGCGCCACACGCCCACGCCACACGCCGAAACGCCATACGCATCTGCCGTGGAAGGACTTTCATGCCCTCACGCCGTATAGCCGCAGCCACCGCCGCCCTGGCGGCCGCGGCCCTCGTCTCCCCGCTGCTCCTCGCCGGGCCGGCCGGCGCCACCGGCAGCCCGCAGAGCGACGCCGCGCGGGCCGACGCGCTGGCCCGAAAGCTGGTCAAGGACTCCACCGGCAAGGGTGCCAACAACCACCTGAAGGTCTTCCAGGCCATCGCCGACTACAACAAGGGCACCCGCGTGGCGGGTTCCAAGGGCCACGTCCAGTCGGCCCAGTACGTCGAGCTCGTCATGCGCGCGGCCGGGTACAAGGTCACCAAGAACGAGTTCGAGTTCGTGTACGTCGAGACGGTCGCCGAGACCCTGAAGGTCAACGGCCCGGCCGGCCGCGACGTCCCGATCAAGCTGATGACGTACACCGCCAGCGGCCCGGCGAACGGCGTGACGGCGCAGGTCGCCGTCGCCCCGGTCGACGCCGACGGCACCAACGGCTGCGAGCCCGCCGACTTCGCCGCGGGCGCCTTCACGGGCAAGGTCGCGCTGATCAAGCGCGGCGGCTGCGCCTTCGCGGTCAAGCAGGAGAACGCGGCGGCGGCCGGCGCGGTCGGCGCGGTGATCTACAACAACACCGAAGGCGCCCTGAACGGCACCATCGGCTCGGCCGACGCGGGCAAGATCCCGACCGGTGGCGTCACGCTGGCCGAGGGCGAGCGGCTCGCCGCCGACGCGGCCACGGGACCGGTCGAGGTCACCCTCGACATCCGCGAGTTCCGGGAGAACCGCAAGACGTACAACGTCGTCGCGGAGACCCGCGGCGGCGACGAGAACAACACCGTCTTCCTCGGCGCGCACCTCGACTCCGTCGCGGCGGGCCCGGGCATCAACGACAACGGCTCCGGCTCGGCCGGCATCCTGCAGGTCGCGCAGAAGCTCGCGAGCAGCCAGACGAAGATCAAGAACAAGGTCAAGTTCGCCTGGTGGTCGGCGGAGGAG
This sequence comes from Streptomyces sp. NPDC104226, assembly GCF_055584085.1. Taxonomy (NCBI): domain Bacteria; kingdom Bacillati; phylum Actinomycetota; class Actinomycetes; order Kitasatosporales; family Streptomycetaceae; genus Streptomyces; species Streptomyces sp. NPDC104226. The sequence continues at coordinate 285,184 of NZ_JBVJMS010000011.1, read as the reverse complement.
TTCGGCCTGCTCGGCTCCGAGGCGTACGTCGACGGGCTGACGGAGGAGCAGAAGAAGAAGATCAAGCTCTACTTGAACTTCGACATGATCGCCTCGCCGAACGCCGCGTACTTCGTCTACGACGGCGACGACTCGGACAAGGTCGGCTCGGGCCCCGGCCCCGAGGGCTCGGCTCAGCTGGAGAAGGGGATCAACGACTTCCTCGACTCCAAGAAGATCCCGCGCGAGGGCACCGACTTCTCGGGCCGCTCCGACTACGGCCCGTTCATCGCGGTCGGCATCCCCTCGGGCGGTACGTTCACCGGAGCCGAGGGCATCAAGACGCCGGAGCAGGCGGCGAAGTTCGGCGGGCAGGCCGGGGTCGCGTACGACGTGAACTACCACGGCAAGGGCGACACCATCAAGAACATCGACCAGAAGGCGCTCGACATCAACGTCGACGTCATCGCGGACGCGGTGGGTCACTACGCCTACGACCTGGCTCCGCTGTCGAAGCCGGTGCCGGCGCAGCCGAGCAACGGTACGGGCAGCGGTGGCGGCCTCCACGAGGGCCACGAGCACGAGTCGGAGTAGTCGCCGAGGGGCGGGTAGGGGCCGGTGCGCTGCGCCGAGTCCCCTACCCGCCCTTCCGCCGTTCCCCGGGGGCCGACCTACCCCGGCCAGGGGCTGACGCCGACCGGCTGGACCAGCCAGCCGAAGTCGCCCAGACCGCCCCGCGCGGTGAGTTCCGCGGCCTCCCCCGCGCCCGACAGGGCCCGGACGTACGCCGCCGGGTCGGTGGAGGCAAGGGCCAGCGGGGGCCGGGCCCCCGAGACGCCGAGGGCGGCCAGCGCGTCCCGCTGGGTCAGCAGCACCGCCCCCGGCCCCGCGCACGCGTCGAGCGCCACGTGCGCGGTGACGTCGCAGCTCCCGTCCGGCACGGGGGCGGTCTCCCGCCCGGCGCGGAATCCGGTCAGCGTCCCGAAGGGCGGCCGGGCCTCCCGGGTGTGGGCGTAGTCCACCGCGACCGCGAGCCCGCGCTCCACGGTCGCGACGGCCGCCGCCCAGGCCTCGTCGCGCGGCCGACCGATCTCCGCCCGGCCCGCGCCCGCACCCGCCTCCGCGCCCGGCTCCGGCTGCACACCCGCACCCGGCCACCACCGATCCAGCCAGGCCCGGTCCGGCCCGTCCAGGGGGCCGCCCGGGCTCTCCGTACCGTCCCGCGCGACTTCCACGTAGCGCCCGTCCTCCGCGAGGTCCAGCGGTACGTTGTCGAGCCACTCGTTGGCGAAGAGCAGTCCCCGGGTCCCCCGGGGCGGCTCGCCCACCCACCGGATCCGCCCGTCGAGCCCGGCGGGCCGCTCCGCGCGTTCCACCCCGTACGGACGCACCCGCGCGGCCGTCTCCGGCGGCAGCGCCGCCAGCACCCCGGCCAGCAGCTCCCCCCGCCCGGCCCCCACGTCGACCAGGTCCAGCTCCTCCGGGCGGCCGAGCTCCGCGTCCACCCACAGCAGCAGCCGGGCCACGGCCCGCGCGTAGAGCGGCGAGGCATGCACGGAGGTGCGGAAATGCCCTGCGGGGCCGGGCCCGCCGGGGCGCACGTAGAACCCGTCGGGGCCGTACAGGGCCCGCTCCATCGCCGTCCGCCAGCGGACCGGACCCGCCTGTGCCGTGCCTTCACCCTGAGTGCTCATCGCTGAAAGGTTATGGTCGCCTCCACCTCCGGTAGTACTCGCGCGTCGAGCGGATCGCCCCTCTGGTTGACTCCAGCACCTATCGGCTGTCCCTACTCTGGGTTACGTGCAGCGCCTCTACGATTTCCTCCGCAGACACCCGACGGGCGTCGACAGCTTCTGGGCTGTCCTCCTCTTCGGGATCGGGATGCTGCAGGTCGTCGAAGACACGTCCCACGGCAGCCCCTCACGGGTGCTCGCCGTCCCCGTGGTGGTGGCGATGACCATCGTGGTGGCCCTGCGCCGCAGGTGGACCCGGGCGATGTTCTGGCTGGCCACCGCCACCGGCGTCTACCAGCTGATCGCCCACCTCGACGCGGTCGTGGCCGACCTCGCGATGCTGATCGTGCTGTACACGGTCGCCGCCTCCTCCGAGGTCTCGCGCCGGATGTCCCGTACCGCGTTCGCCATCGGCATCCTCGCCTCCCCGCTGTACGCCGTGCGCTTCGCGGCGGACCAGGGCAACCTGCGCGACAACATCCTCTATGTGCTCTTCGCGATCATCCCGTTTGCCCTCGCCTGGGTGCTCGGTGACTCCCTGCGCACCCGCCGGGCCTACTACGACCAGCTCGTCGAACGCAACCAGCGCCTGGAGAAGGAGCGCGCGACCCAGGCCCAGATGGCGGTCGCCGCCGAGCGGGCCCGGATCGCCCGCGAACTGCACGACGTCGTCGCGCACAACGTCTCGGTGATGGTGGTCCAGGCCGACGGCGCCGCCTACGTGATGGACGCGGCCCCCGAGCAGGCCAAGGAGGCCCTGCAGACCATCTCCGGCACCGGGCGCCTGGCCCTCGCCGAGATGCGCCGGCTGCTCGGCGTCCTGCGCACCGGCGAGCCGCAGGAGTCCGAGGACTACGTGCCGCAGCCCGACGTGGAGCAGATCGAGGTGCTGGTCGAGCAGGTACGGGCGGCCGGGCTCGCGGTGGACTTCGAGGTCGAGGGCGCCCCGCGCAAGCTGCCCAGCGGCGTGGAGCTGACCGCGTACCGGATCGTCCAGGAAGCGCTGACGAACACGCGCAAGCACGGCGGCCCGGCCGCGAAGGCCAGCGTCCGGCTCGTCTACTTCGACGACGGGCTCGGCCTGCTCGTCGAGGACGACGGCCGGGGCTCGGCCCACGAGTTGTACACGGACGGCGGCGCGGACGGCGCCGGACACGGGCTGATCGGCATGCGCGAACGCATCGGTATGGTCGGAGGCACCCTCGACGCGGGCCCCCGGCCCGGTGGCGGCTTCCGGATCAGCGCCCTGCTCCCCCTGAAGAAAAGGTGACCATGTCCTTCCCCACCGGCCCCTCCTCCGGCCCCTCCATCCGCGTGATGCTGGTCGACGACCAAGTGCTGCTGCGCACCGGTTTCCGGATGGTGCTCGCCGCGCAGCCCGACATGGAGGTCGTCGCCGAGGCCGGCGACGGCCTGGAGGCGCTGGAGGTGCTGCGGGCCACCAAGGTGGACGTGGTGCTGATGGACGTCCGCATGCCCCGGCTCGACGGGGTCGAGGCGACGCGCCGCATCTGCGAGCCCGAGGACCACCCCAAGGTCATCATCCTGACCACCTTCGACCTCGACGAGTACGCCTTCTCGGGCCTGAAGGCGGGCGCGAGCGGGTTCATGCTCAAGGACGTCCCGCCGGGCGAGCTGCTGGCCGCGATCCGCTCGGTGCACAGCGGCGACGCGGTCGTCGCCCCGTCCACGACGCGCCGACTGCTGGACCGGTTCGCGCCGATGCTGCCGTCGGCGTCGGAGGAGCCCCGGAACAAGGACGTCGAGCGGCTGACGGAGCGCGAGCGCGAGGTCATGATGCTGGTCGCCCAGGGCCTGTCGAACGGCGAGATCGCCGGCCGCCTGGTCCTGTCGGAGGCCACGGTCAAGACCCACGTGGGCCGCATCCTGACCAAGCTGAACCTGCGCGACCGCGTCCAGGTCGTGGTCCTGGCGTACGAGACCGGGCTGGTCCGCGCGGGCGGCGGGGCGGCGTAGCCCCCGCGGGCCGCGTAGCCCCGCGGCCCGCCGCCCCCCGCCCGGCCTCAGGTCATCCAGCGGTCCGGGCGGGCCTGCGCGCGGGAGGTGCGGGAGCGGGCCGCCTGGGCGCGGAGCAGTTCGGCGGCTTCGGCCGCCGCGCGCAGGCGGGCCGTGACCGTGCCGTTCGCGCCGGTGTCCACGCGGACGTCGGCCACCCCGCGGGCACGCTCCCAGGGGCCCTGGGACAGCCGGACGCTCTGCACCTTGGCGTGCGGCACGATCTCCGTACGCCGGCACAGGCGGCCGCGGCGGGCCGCGAACACGTCCGCGGAGACGGCCAGGCCGTACCCCTTCCACCACACCGGCACCACCCAGCGCGATCCGCTCCGGGGCGACGGCTCGAAGACGAGCCCCCCGAGGTCGACGCCGGGCAGCACCCGCGCGACGACGGCGTGGGCGGCGGCCCGGGTGGCCACCGGGACCAGGACGTTGTTCTTCGACCCGGCCACGGCCAGCTCCACCCGGACCCAGCCGCGCCGGCGCCACAGCAGCGGCTCGACGATCCGTACGGTCTGCACGCGCCCCGGCGGCACCGTCTCGTGGGCGCGGTCGAGCATGCCGTGGTCGAGCCGGAGCCCGTCGGGGGACTCGGCGACCCGCCAGTCGTACTCGGCGAGGAAACGGCCGGCGGTGCCCTTCCAGACCGCGCCGAGCATCGGGAGCAGGGTCACGACGGCCGCCCACGGGCTGGCGCTGAGCCACCACACCAGCAGCGGCCCGGCGAGCCCCGCGAGGAGTCCGGCCCAGACGGACAGCGTGAGCAGCATCGACACCGCCAGGTCGCGCGGCGCCACCCGCAGCAGCTCCCGGTCGGGGGCCTCCCCCAGGGAGACGGCCTCGGCCGGGGCGAAGCCCGCCGCGCGGGCCAGCAGTTCGGCGCGCAGCCCGACGGCGTCGTGCTCGGCGAGGAAGGCCAGCTCGTCCTTGTCGTCGGTGCCGATGACGTCGATGCGGAGCTTGGCCACGCCGGCGATGCGGGCCAGCAGCGGCCGGGTGACGTCGATCGCCTGGATCCGGTCCAGGCGGATGTGCGCGGTGCGGCGGAAGAGGAGCCCGCTGCGGATGCGCAGCTCGGTGTCGGTGACCGCGTAGTGCGTGAACCACCAGCTGAGGAAGCCGTACACGCCGAAGACGAGGACCAGCGCGGCCAGCGCGAGGACCCGCAGGGCGGTGGAGACGGCCGTGACCCACTCGGCGACGTTCTCGCCCTGCTGGGCGACGATGCCGATGGTCGCCGCGATCGGCACCCAGGCCCGCCGCAGCGGCGTCAGGAAGTGCAGCCGCCGCTCCTGCACGGACCCCCCGCCGCCCGCCTCCCCGGCGACCGCGCCGCCACCGGCCACACCAGCGGCGACCGCCCCGGGACCTGCCTCGCCGGCGGCGACCGCCTGGGAGCCGACCCTGTCGGTACCGGCCTCACCGAGGGCGGCCGCCTCGGGCGCGCCCGCGCCACCGGGGTCCCGACCGGCCCCGGGCCCGGTCACGCGCCCGGCATCCGGCACGGCGACCGGGACGCCGGCCGTGGGCCCGGCCCCGGCCTCAGGCCCGGCCACGCTCCCGGGCACAGCCATGCGCCCGGGCTCGACCCCGCACCCGGGCTCGGGCCCCGCCCCGGGCTCCGCACCCGCCGACGGGGTCACAGGCCCGCCGACCTTGCCTCGCCGAGCTCGGTCAGCCGGTCGCGCAGTCGTTCCGCCTCCGCGGGCACCAGCCCGGGGATCGTGGCGTCGGTCGCCGCCGCGGCCGTGTGGAGCTGCACGGTCGCCAGACCGAAGCGCCGCTCCAGGGGGCCCGAGGTCACCTCCACCAGCTGCATCCGCCCGTACGGGACCACGGTCTGCTCCCGCCACATCACGCCCCGGCTGATCAGCAGGTCGTCCGCGCGCTCCGCGTACCGCCAGGAGCGCCAGTTCCGCCCAAGCATCACCCAGCCCCAGGCCAGCACCACGAGCCAGAAGGCGCCGAAGGCCGCCCAGACGGGCCCGGCGGTCAGCCCCAGCACGACGGCCGTGACCACCGCGAACAAGGTCATCCACACAGTCAGCAGGAGGCGCCGCAGCGTCAGCAGCCCGCCCTCCAGCCCCACCCAGCCGGGTTGCCCCGTCTCACCCGCCGTCCCCGTTTCCATTCCCCCACCCTAGGGCGTGTCCTCCGGGACGGGGCGGGCCGCCGGATCCGCGATCCGGACCCGGCCGCACCCCACCCCCTCCGGCTGAGACAATGCCGCCATGACGGAGACCACGGTCGGCATCGGCGGCGCGGCGGAGAGCACCGACATGGTGCTCAACATCGGCCCCCAGCACCCTTCCACGCACGGCGTGCTGCGCCTGCGCCTCGTCCTGGACGGCGAGCGCATCGTCAGTGCCGAGCCCGTGGTCGGCTACATGCACCGCGGCGCCGAGAAGCTCTTCGAGGCCCGCGACTACCGCCAGATCGTGATGCTCGCGAACCGCCACGACTGGCTGTCCGCGTTCTCCAACGAGCTGGGCGTGGTCATGGCCGTCGAGCGGATGCTCGGCATGGAGGTGCCCGAGCGGGCCGTGTGGATGCGGACCCTGCTCGCCGAGCTGAACCGGGTCCTGAACCACCTGATGTTCCTCGGCTCGTACCCCCTGGAGCTGGGCGGGATCACCCCGATCTTCCACGCGTTCCGCGAGCGCGAGGAGCTCCAGGCCGTCATGGAGGAGATCTCCGGCGGCCGCATGCACTACATGTTCAACCGCGTCGGCGGCCTCAAGGAGGACCTGCCCGCCGGCTGGCTGGGCCGGGCCCGCGCCGCGATCGCCGACGTCAACACGCGCATGCACGTCTACGACGACCTGGTGCGCGGCAACGAGATCTTCCGCGCCCGCACCCGCGGCGTCGGCGTCCTGTCCGCCGAGTCCGTGCACGCGTACGGGGTCTCCGGCCCGATCGCCCGCGCCTCCGGCGTCGACTTCGACCTGCGCCGCGACGAGCCGTACCTCGCCTACGGCGAGCTCCAGGACGTCCTGAAGGTCGTCACCCGCACCGAGGGCGACTGCCTGGCCCGCTTCGAGGTCCTGCTGGAGCAGACCCACAACGCGCTGGACCTCGCGGTCGCCTGCCTCGACCGGATCGAACAGCTGGCGCCCGGACCGATCAACCAGCGGCTGCCGAAGGTGCTGAAGGCCCCCGAGGGCGAGACGTACGCGTGGACCGAGAACCCCCTCGGCATCAACGGCTACTACCTGGTCTCCAAGGGCGAGAAGACCCCGTACCGGCTCAAGCTGCGCTCGGCCTCCTACAACAACATCCAGGCGCTCGCGGTGCTGCTCCCCGGACAGCTGGTCGCGGACATGGTCTCGATCCTCGGCTCGCTGTTCTTCGTCGTCGGCGACATCGACAAGTGACCGGGCCGCACCCCATATACGCCGCCTACCTGCGGCGGCTCGGCATCGAGGAGCCCGGCGCGCCGTCCGTCGAGGGGCTGTTCGCCCTCCAGCGGGCGCACCTGGAGCGGGTCCCGTACGAGAACGTCGACATCCAGCTCGGCCGCGCCCCCGGCATCGACCCCGAGCTGTCGGCCCGCCGCTTCGCCGCAGGACGCGGCGGCTACTGCTTCCACCTCAACGGGGCCCTCGCCGCGCTCCTGGACCACCTCGGATACGAGGTCACCCGCCACGTGGGCGGCGTGTACAAGGAGTCCCAGTCCGAGGACGCCCTGCGGGGCGTGAGCGGAGACCACGTGGCGCTCACCGTCCGCGTGCCGGGCAGCGGGGCCGTGTTCTTCGTGGACGCCGGGCTCGGCGACGGCCCGTACGAGCCGCTGCCGCTGCGCGAAGGCACGTACCGCCAGGGCGCCTTCGCCTACTCCCTGGAGCGGCTCCCGGGAACGGGCTGGCTCTACCGGCATCCGGGGAGCTCGGCGCCGCTCGTGAACTTCCGCGCGGAGCCCGCCGGGACGGCGGCAGCGGCCGGCTTCGAGGCCGAGCACGTCCGGCTGTCGACCTCCGCGAACTCCGGTTTCGTACGGACCTTCGCGGCCCTGCGGCGCGATGCGGACGGCATCGACACCCTGCGCGGACGGGTGCTGAGCCGGATCGACCCGGTGCGGGGGAACACGGAGCGGGTGCTCGACGGCCCCGGGGAGTTCTACGCCGCGCTGGAGGGCGTCTTCGGCCGCGCGCTCGACGACCTGACCCCGGCGGACCGGACGGCCCTGTGGAGCCGGGTGGACCGGGCCCACGCGCGCTGGGCGGCCGGGCGCGAGGACTGACCCCGCAGCGGTCTGGCGGACCCGCCGGGCAGGCCGATGTCCGTGGGGCAGGGCAGACTTGGGGGATGTCCCTCTCACCCCGCCGGGCCTGCCCCTCCTGCGGCCGCGACTGCGCCGTCACCGCCGGCCGGATCGCCCGCCACGACCCGCCCGCCGGGCGGGGCAGCGGCGCCGCCGGGGGCATGGTTTCCTGCCCCGGCTCCCGCGCCCGCGTGACCCTCGGCGCCGCCGCCCCCACCCTGGACGGCTTCACCCTGTCCCCGATCCCGGGACAGCTGCCCCTCTTCTAGGGGGTGGGCCTAGGCCGTCTCTTTCGGATCTTGCCGGGCCCGCGGCGCCCGGCACCGCGCCTGGCCGCACTGCCGAGACGACCACGTACGCCCAGTACGCGAGCGCCCCGACAGCACGCCCAGGCACGGCACCAGACGCCGCAGGCTCGGCCGACAAGATCCGAAAGAGACGACCTAGGGGGTCAGCACCAGTAACCGCCGCAGGCTGGCCGGATGTTGGGGGCGCGCGCGGCTCCGTAGTTTCGGGGCATGACGACGCAGCAGAAGCACAGCAACCGCCAGTGGCTCCGGCGCGGGGCCGCCGCAGTGGTACTCGCCGCCGTTCTCGGCGGGCTCGCCGCGCCCGTGGCGCTCGCCGCCCCGGCCCCCGCGGCCCCCGCGGCCGCACAGGGCGGCCGCGGGCACCTGATCTCCGTCACCGCCCTGGAGCGCCTCGCCCCCGCGGAGGTCACCGCCCGTCTCGCACCCGAGGGCTTCGACGCGTCCACGGTCCGGTACGGGGTCTCCGCCTACCGCCTCACCTACGCCACCGTCGACCCCCAGGGCCGCCCGACCACCGCCACCGGCCTGCTCGTGCTCCCCCGCGGGGGCCCGCACCGGCTCGACCTGGTCTCCGACACCCACGGCACGGTCGCCACCCGCGACGACGCCCCGTCCGGGGGCGCGGGCTACAACAGGCTCACCCCGTACCTGCACGCCTCCGCCGGCCGCGCCGTGGCCGCCCCGGACTACCTGGGCCTGGGCGGCGGACCCGGCGCCCATCCGTACATGGACACCCGGTCCTCGGTCACCGCCTCCGTCGACATGCTGAAGGCCGCCCGGACGGCGGCCGACCGGCTGGGGCGCCCCGTCACCCGGGACGTGTACGCCACCGGCTTCTCCCAGGGAGCCCAGGTGGCGATGGCCCTGGGCCGCGAACTGTCCCGCCCGTCCAGCGGCTTCCGGCTGCGCGCGCTCGCACCGGTCGCCGGTCCGTACGACCTGGAGGGCTCCGAGCTGCCCGGCATCACCGACGGCCGGGTCGACCCGCACACCGCCGTCTTCTACCTCTCCTACTTCCTCACCGCCCAGAACCGGCTGCACCCGCTCTACGCCGATCCGGCCGAGGTGTTCCGCGCACCTTACGCACAGGCTGTGGAAACCCTGTTCGACGGGAACCACGGGTTCGAGGAGATCGTGGCCGGGCTCCCCACCTCACCGCAGGAGCTGCTCACCCCTGAGTGGTACGAGAACGTCCGGTCCCCGCGCGGGGCCCTGCGGACGGCGCTGAAGACCAACGACGGCTCCTGCGACTGGAAGCCCTCCGCGCCGGTCCGCCTCTACGCCGGCTCGGCCGACACGGACGTCCCCCTCGCCAACACCCGGGCGTGCGCGGCCGACCTGGCCCGCCACGGAGTCCGCGCGAAGGTCGTCGACCAGGGGCCGGACGCCGATCACGTCCTCTCGGTGATCCGCTCGGCCCCGCAGGCCGTCCGCTGGTTCGACTCGCTCGGCTAGGCCGTCTTCCGGCTAGGAGATCGCGGTGCGCAGCTGCACCACGTCGATCGGCTCGGTCTCGTCGTGGGCGGTCAGGTCGATGACCTGGCCCACGGCGCGGGTCTCGGCGGTGGCCGGCTTGAACTCCGGCTCGGCACCGTCCTGGGCGGACTCCGCCTTGTGGACGGCGAGGGCCTCCGCGCCGACGACGTCGGCGAGGTCCTCGTTCTGCACGGACTCGATGACCGCGCGGGCCTGCGCCGCGGTCTTCGTACCGAAGAAGTCGAAGCCGCCCTCGACGCGCGAGGCCGGCCGGCGCTGGGCGGCGTACGGGGCCACCGCGGCCGCGAGCCGGCGCGCGGGGACGGCTGCGGCCGTGCCCGTGGGGACCGGGCCGGTGAGGGCGGGGCGGCCGTGCCCCTCGGGCTCGGCGGGCTTCGCCGGGGCGGCGGGAGCGGCCTGGGCGGCGGGGAGCGCGGGAGAGGCGGGGGCCGCGGTCAGGGCGGCGGGGCCGGCCGGTACGTCCGCGGCGGTCTTGGCCTGCGCGGCGGTCTTGTCGGCCAGTGCCGCCAGCGCGGCGTGGGCGCGGGCGAAGCCGACCGAGGTGGCCGCGCCGGCGCTGGTGCGCTCCTCGGACACGGCGGGAAGCTGCTTGGGCTCCGGGGCGGCGGGAGCGGCCGGGGCCGCGGCCTCGATGGCCAGCAGCCGACGTCCCTCCAGGGCGCTCGCGCGCTCGGTCTCGGCGGTGGCGTACCGGCGCAGCAGCGACGCGTGCTCCCCGCGCAGGCCCGCGAGTTCGACCCGCTTGGCGCGCAGCTTGGCATCGAGCTTGGCGCGCAGCACCCGGGCCTCTTCGAGGTCGGATTCGAGCTCGGCTATCCGCTCGTCCGTGCGCCACTCGTCCTTGACCCGCTCGCGCCCGAGCTCGGAGACCTGGCGGCCGGCCGCCAGGTCCCACGAGCGCATGACGACGGCGCCGGCCAGCCCGGCGGCCGCGGTGAGCGCCACGAGCAGGCGCAGCGCCATCGGTTCCGCGAGCAGCCAGGCGCCGCCGGCGCCGGCAACGGACACACCGGCGACGGCCGTCGGCGTGAGCAGCCGGTGAAGAGGTTCGGGATTGCGGTGGCGTCCACGGGGCATGGCCTGAAATTTACAGGGCGTAGACAGGGTGTGGGGTAGCCGCCCGGGAATCTGTTTCCGAGCAGTTACCGCACGTGCCGCGCGAAAGGCACAACTCCTACTTCTTCAGAAGGCCCTTGGACTCCAGATAGGCCTTCGCGACATCCGCGGGCTTGGCGCGCTCGGCATCGACCTTGCGGTTCAACTCGACCAGATCGGCCGTGGTGAGCGCCTTGGTGATCTTGTCGAGGGCAGCCGCGACCTCGGGGGCGCCGGCGTCCTTGGCGTTGACCACCGGGAGCACGTTGTCGGCGTTCTGGAGCTTCTTGTCGTCCTCCAGCAGGACCAGGCCGAAGCTGTCGAGGGTGGCGTCCGTGGTGGTGGTGAGGACGAGCTGGTCCGCGCCGTCCTTGACCGCCTGCTTGGCCTGCGGGGTTCCGACGCCCTTGGGGTCGATACCGGAAACGTCGATTCCGTATGTCGTCTTCAATCCGGGTGCGCAGAACGGCCGTACCGCGCATTCGTCACCGGCCGCGATCTTCACCTTCAGGCCGGACTTGCCAAGATCGGAAAGGGTCTTGAGATTGTTCTTCGTGGCGAATTCCTTGCTCACCGCGAAGGCGTTCTGGTCGACCGCCGAGCCCGCGGGCAGCGCCTTCAGGCCCAGCGGGCCCGCCAGCTTCTCCAGGGCCGCCACCGTCGCCGTGACATCGCTCGACGCGACCGGCTTCTCCGTCGGCGCCTTGGCGCCGTTCACCTTGGCGTTGAGGAACTCCGCGAGGGTCGCCGCGTACTCCGGGACGACGTCGATCTCGCCCTTCTCCAGCGAGGGTTCGTACAGCTCGCGGTTGCTGACCGTGGTGATCGACGTGTCGTAGCCGGCGTCCTTGAGGACCTGCGCGTACAGCTCGGCCAGCACGTTGGACTCGGTGAAACCGGCGGCGCCGATCACCAGCTTGCCGCCCTTGCCGCCCTCGGACGACCCGGACGCGGCGGCGGAGGAGCCCCCGTCCTTGGTCTTCTCCAGGCTGTCGCCGCCGCACGCGGCGAGCGATGCGGTCAGGGCGACCGCGCCCAGGGCCGCGCCGAGGGCGCGCGTGGACTTGCTCATATCGATCTCCATTCGAGGGGTGGACGTGGAGGCCGGGCCCGGGCCCCGCTCAGCGGCCGGCCGCGCCCGGCAGCAGCCGGTCGGCCGCCACCAGCGCGCCCTCCACGAGCAGGGCCAGCGCGGCGACCAGCAGGGCGCCCGCGACGACCTGCGGGGTGTTGTACGTGTTGAAGCCGGCGGTGATGATCCGGCCGAGGCCGCCCTGGCCGACCATGGCGGCGATGGTGGCGGTGGCGATGACCTGGACGGCTCCCGAGCGCAGTCCCGTCATCACCAGGCCGCGCGCGAGCGGGAGTTCCACCCGCCAGAAGAGCTGGCGGCCGGACATGCCCATGCCCCGCGCGGCCTCCACCACCGAGCGGTCGACCTCGCGCATGCCGACGTAGGCGTTGGTCAGCAGGGGCGGGACGGCGAAGAGGACCAGAGCGGCGATGGTCGGCACGTACCCGGCGTTGCGCAGCGGGGAGACCATGAACAGCGCCAGTACCGCGAAGACCGGGACGGCCCGCCCGATGTTGGAGACGTTGACGGCGATCCCGCCGCCCTTGCCGAGGTGCCCCAGCCACAGTCCGACCGGGAGGGCGAGGGCGCAGGCCAGGGCCAGGGCGATCCCGCTGACGTACACGTGCTCGCCGAGCCGGTGCCAGACCCCGCTCTCCCCGGACCAGTTGGCCCCGTCGGCCAGCCAGTCCCAGGCCTGTCCCAGCACGCCCATCAGACCGCTCCCCCGCTGACGCCGGCGGTGCGCGCGGCGCGGTCGGCCCGGGTCGGACGCGCCGGACGGGTCGCGCGGGTCCAGGGCGTCAGCAGCCGCTGGAGGCCGAGCAGCGCCAGGTCCGCCACGAGCGCGAGGAGCACGCAGAGCACCGAGGCGGTGAGCACCTGGGCCTTGAAGGAGCTGTTCACGGCCGGTGCGATGAGATTGCCGAGGCCGCCCTTGCCCACGATGGAGCCCACGGTCGTCAGCGCCACCGTGGAGACGGTCGCGATCCGGACGCCGGCCAGCAGGGCGGGCAGCGCCAGCGGCAGCTCGACCTGCCACAGCAGCCGGCCCGGCCCGTACCCCATCCCGCGCGCGGCTTCCCGTACGTCCTCGGGCACGCCTTCGAGACCGGCCAGCACGTTGCGCACGAGGATGGTCAGCGAGTACAGCACCAGCCCGGTCACCACCAGCGCCGCCGAGAGTCCGAAGACCGGCAGCAGCAGCGAGAACATGGCGAGCGAGGGGACCGTGTAGAGCAGCGTGGTGATGCCCAGCACGGGGGCCGCCCAGCGGCGGCCGCGGCGGGCCAGCAGGGCGAGCGGAACGGACACGGCGATGCCGATCAGCACCGACACACCCGTGATCCAGACGTGTTCGAGGGTGGCGTCGGTGAGCTCCTGGGAGCGGGAGGTGACGTACTCCCAGCAGATCCAGTCGTTCGCCACCAGGCAGCTCTGCCCGGCCATCGCCCCTCACCCCCCGTCACCGAACGTACGTAGGAGCGACCATAACCCCCGGCACCGTCAATGGCCGGAATCCTTCGCACACGGGCAACACGCCCTTCACAAACGGACCCCGCGGGTAGGGAAAGATGGCGGGGTGATCCGATTCGAGCAAGTGACCAAGCGGTACCCCGACGGGACGACCGCCGTCGCGGACCTGTCCTTCGAGGTCGCCGAGGGCGAACTGGTCACCCTGGTGGGCCCGTCCGGCTGCGGCAAGACGACCACCATGAAGATGGTCAACCGGCTCATCGAGCCGACGTCCGGCCGGATCCTGCTGAACGGCGAGGACATCGCGGCCGCCGACCCGGTCGAACTGCGACGCCGCATCGGCTACGTCATCCAGCAGGTCGGGCTGTTCCCGCACAAGACGGTGCTGGAGAACACGGCGACCGTGCCGCAGCTCATCGGCACCCCGAAGGCCAAGGCCCGGGCGCGGGCCGCGGAACTCCTCGACCTGGTCGGACTGGACCCGGCCGTCTACGGGGGCCGCTACCCGGAGCAGCTCTCCGGCGGCCAGCGCCAGCGCGTCGGCGTGGCCCGGGCGCTCGCCGCCGACCCGCCGGTGCTGCTGATGGACGAGCCGTTCGGCGCGGTGGACCCGGTGGTGCGCGAGCGGCTGCAGAACGAGTTCCTGGCGCTCCAGCGGACCGTGCGCAAAACGATCCTGCTGGTCACGCACGACCTGGAGGAGGCCGTCCGGCTCGGGGACCGCATCGCGGTCTACGGCGCGGGCACCATCGAGCAGTTCGCCAGCCCCGCGCAGGTGCTGGGCGCCCCGGCGACCGACTACGTGGCCGGCTTCGTCGGCGCCGACCGCGGGCTGAAGCGGCTCGCGGTCACCGCCGTGGCCCGGGCCGACCTGGCCGACCCCTCCGAGCTCGCCCCCGCCGACGGAAAGGCCCCCACCGCCGAAGTGGCGCTGGGGGCCAGTCTGCGCGAGGCGCTCGCGCTGCTGCTCCAGGAGGACTCGGGCCGGATCGGGGTCACGGACCCCGAATCCGGCGCGCTGGTCGGCGTACTCACCCCGGAAGGGGTGCACCGGGCGCTGCGCCGGGCCCGGCTGCAGGAGGCCTGAGCCCCGGGGCCCGGGGCCTGAGGCCCGGGCCCCGTCCCGCTGCGCCGGGGTCCTGGCGCTACGCCTGGATCCTGCCGCTCATCCACACCAGCATCGGCGGGATCTCGCGGCGCCACGTGTTGAAGTTGTGGCCGCCGCTGTCGAGGATGATCGAGGAGACCCGGTCCGGGCCCTTGACCAGCTTGATGAACTTCTTCGTGCCGGCGAGGTTCGGCTCGCCCTTCTCGCTGCTGGTGACGAGGAAGGACGTACCGGTCGGCTGCTTCGCCTTGATGGCCTCCAGCAGGTTCGCGCGGGCCTTCAGCCGCTCGTCCCCCTGGAAGAGGTCGCCGGTCGTCGGGTCGTCCGCGGCCTCGTAGTACGCGGACAGGCCGGCGCCGGCCCCGAAGGTCTGCGGGTAGTGCGCGGTCATCTTCAGGGCGCAGTAGCCGCCCGTGGAGTTGCCGATGTAGCCCATGTTCTGCGGCTTCTTGCCGACCCGGAAGGTGCTCTGGATGGCCTGCGGGAGGTCCTGGCCGTAGAAGGTCTCGGTCTGCGGGCCACCGGGTATGTCCACGCACTCGGTGTCGCGCGCGCCCGGGGTCGGGCGCATCATGACCAGGATCATCGGCTTCATCTTGCCCGCCTTGGACAGGCTGAAGGCCTTCATCGGGTAGTCGAGCCCTTTGATCAGGTTCTCCGCCATGCCCGGGTAGCCCGTGAGGACGATGGAGGCCGGGAAGTTCTGCTCCTTGTACTGCGGCTGGAAGTACTCCGGCGGCAGCCACACGTACCCGGGGCTCGTTATCTTCGACTTCTGGCCCGTTATGGAGACCTTCAGGATCTGTCCGGCCACCGCGGGCTTGGCACCGCCGGGAACGTCGAGGTGCTGCTTGTCGACCACCTTGATGTCGTCACTGCTCATCGAGTGGTCGACGACCTTGCCGACCGAGGTCTCCTGGCCGAAGAGGTCGGCCCAGGACCCGTAGAAGAGGAACGACTTGTTCGCGGCGAGACCGATCGCCGCGAACATCGCCAGCTGCGTTGCCAGCAGGAGGCCGATCCGGCCGAGGACCGAGCGCCAGGAGCGGCCCGAGAGCTTCGGCCAGAACCACACCGTGGCCGCGAACAGCAGCACACCGGCGAGGATGGCCAGCGCCAGAACCGTATTACTGGTGAGACCCATGAGCAGTCAGTCGACTTTCTATGGCAGGACTAGTTTTTTCTCGACGGAAGAGTGAACCCGCTCCCCCTCGATGTCGTCCTAGTGGACGCACCACCCAGCGAAGGGCCCCAGCGGCCTTCGGCCACATGATCTCTCGCAGAGCAACGGGAAGCGATGTCTAGCAGGATAGATGGCGATAAGTCGGGACAGGTTCCGAAGCCTGTCAGCCGAATCCTCCGAGGCCCCCGACCGGAGTCCGTCCCCGGAGTCGTGGGCACCGCCGTCACGGTCGTCGGCTTGCTGGACATCGCCGCGGGAGTCTTCCCGCGCTTCCGGCACAGCCGCATCCACGCGGTCACCGAGGTGCTGCCCGGATCCGTCGGCCCCTTCGCCGCCGCCCTGGCCATCAGCGCCGGCGTCCTGCTCCTGCTGCTCGCCCACGGGCTCAAGCGCCGCAAGCGCCGCGCCTGGCGGGCGGCCGTGGTGCTGCTGCCGGCCGGCGCCGTCGCGCAGTTCACGTACCGGCACTCGATCATCGGCGTGGTCATCGCGGCGGTGCTCCTGGCCCTGCTGCTCCGCCATCAGAGTGAATTCAAGGCGCTGCCCGACCCGCGCAGCCGCTGGAAGGCGCTCGCCAACTTCGTGCTGATGAGCGCGGGCTCCATCGGCCTCGGGCTGGTCATCGTCAACTCGCACCCCGGCCGCGTCGTAGGCAATCCGGGTGTTTATGAACAGATCAGCCACGTCGTCTACGGGCTCTTCGGCTTCGAGGGCCCCGTCGACTACGCCGGCCGGGTGTCCTGGACCGTCGGCTACTCGCTCGGCGCCCTCGGCATGCTGACCGCCGTCACCACCATCTACCTGGCCTTCCGCCCCGAACACCCGGCCGCCCGGCTCACCGCCGACGACGAGGTCAAGCTCCGCGAGCTGCTCGCCCGGCACGGCGGCCGCGACTCGCTCGGCCACTTCGCGCTCCGCCGCGACAAGGCCGTCGTCTTCTCCCCCAGCGGCAAGGCCGCCGTCACCTACCGCGTCGTCTCCGGCGTGATGCTCGCCTCCGGCGACCCCGTCGGCGACGTCGAGGCCTGGCCCGGCGCCATCGAACGGTTCATGGAGGAGGCCAAGGCCCACTCCTGGACCCCCGCCGTCATGGGCTGCTCGGAGACCGGCGGCGAGGTCTGGACCCGCGAGACCGGCCTCGACGCCCTGGAGCTCGGCGACGAGGCGATCGTCGACGTCAAAGACTTCTCCCTCTCCGGCCGGGCGATGCGCAACGTCCGCCAGATGGTCAAGCGCATCGAGCGCAACGGCTACACCACCAAGGTCCGCCGGGTCAGCGAACTGACCGAGACCGAGCTGGAGCAGGTCCGCGGCGCCGCCGAGGCCTGGCGCGGCACCGACACCGAACGCGGCTTCTCCATGGCGCTGGGCCGCGTCGGCGACCCGGGCGACGGCGACTGCTACATCGCCACCGCACACCGCGTCGAGGAGGGCGACACCTCCCCCTTCGGCGACCTCAAGGCCGTCCTGCACTTCGTCCCCTGGGGCAAGGACGGCATGTCGCTGGAGCTGATGCGCCGCGACCGCGCCGCCGACCCCGGCATGAACGAGCTGCTGATCGTCGCCTCCCTGGAGGCCGCCCCGGCGCTCGGCATCGAGAAGGTCTCCCTGAACTTCGCGATGTTCCGCTCCGCCCTGGCCCGCGGCGAGAAGATCGGCGCCGGCCCGGTCCTGCGGATGTGGCGCAGCCTGCTGGTGTTCCTCTCGCGCTGGTTCCAGATCGAGTCGCTGTACAAGTTCAACGCGAAGTTCCGCCCCCGCTGGGAGCCCCGCTTCGTGGTCTTCCGCACCACCCGGGACCTGCCCCGCATCGGCTTCGCCGCGATGCAGGCCGAGGGCTTCGTCACGCTCGCCCTGCCCCGCCTGTTCGCCGGCCGGCGGCGTCCCAAGCCGGTCCGCACCTGCGCCCACCACCGCGTGCAGGCCGTCCCCGCCCAGGCGGAGCGGGAGGTCCGGGCGGCCTGAAGGGCTCGGGCCCTACCCTGGGAACCATGAACACGAACAGCGGTCCCGCCCCCAGAGGCCTGGTGACGGGCCTCCCCGACTGGGACCGCTGCGCGGTCATGGGCGTCGTCAACGTCACCCCCGACTCCTTCTCCGACGGCGGCCGCTGGTTCGACACCACCGCGGCCGTCAAGCGCGGCCTCGACCTCGTCGCCCAGGGCGCCGACCTCGTGGACGTCGGCGGCGAGTCCACCCGCCCCGGCGCCTCCCGCGTCGACGAGGAGGAGGAGCTGCGCCGGGTCGTCCCCGTCGTCCGCGGCCTCGCCTCCGAAGGCGTCGTCGTCTCCGTCGACACCATGCGCGCCTCCGTCGCCGCGCAGGCCGTCGCCGCCGGCGCCACCCTGGTCAACGACGTCAGCGGCGGCCTCGCCGACCCGGGCATGATCCCCGCCGTCGCCGCCGCCGAGGTGCCCTTCGTCGTCATGCACTGGCGCGGCTTCAGCGACGGAATGAACCGCCTCGCCGTCTACGGGGACGTCCTCGCCGAGGTCACCGCCGAACTCCGCACCCGCATCGACGCCGTCGTCGCCGGCGGCATCGCCCCCGAGCGGGTCCTGGTCGACCCGGGCCTCGGCTTCGCCAAGAACGCCGAGCACGACCTCGCCCTGGTCGCCCACCTCCCCGAGCTGCGCGCGCTGGGCTTCCCGCTGCTCGTTGCCGCCTCGCGGAAGCGTTTCCTCGGCCGGGTGCTGGCCGGCGCCGACGACGCCTCCCCGCCGCCCGCCCGCGAACGCGACGCCGCCACCGCCGCCGTCACCACCCTCGCGGCCGCCGGGGGCGCCTGGGCCGTACGCGTCCACGAGGTACGGGCGAGCGCCGACGCGGTTCGGGTGGCCCGTGCCGTGGAAGGGGCACTGCGTACGACCCGTAGCAACGAGGAAGGGGCCCGGTGAGCCGTACCGACATCGAATCCGTCGAAGAGGTCAACACGTCCTTCTACGAGGCCATGGAGCGGGGGGACTTCGACGCACTGTCGGCGCTCTGGCTCGAGGACGAGATCTCCTGCGTGCACCCGGGCTGGCCGGTGCTGTCCGGACGCGGAGAAGTGCTGCGCTCCTACGCGCTGATCATGTCGCACACCGAGTACATCCAGTTCTTCCTGACCGACACCAAGGTCACCGTCCTGGGCGACACCGCCCTGGTGACCTGTACCGAGAACATCCTCAGCGGCGGACCCGCCGAGGACGGCGGAGAGCTGGGTCCGCTCGTCGGTCAGCTCGTCGTCGCGACGAATGTGTTCCGACGCACACCGGAGGGCTGGCTCCTCTGGTCGCACCACGGTTCTCCCGTGCTCACGGACTCCGACGAGGACGACGAGGAGGAGTCCTCCTAGCCCCTCGGCCGGGGTGCTGTCGGGGTCCCAGGTATTTCGCAGGTAAATTCGAAGACGGACGACGCCGACCGCACTCGGCTCCGGCCATGGATCCGGGGAGTCCCGGACCGGAAGCACCTACGAAAAGCAGGAGTGATTCGCGTGGATCGTGTCTCGCTGCGCGGCCTCAAGGCTCGCGGGCACCACGGCGTCTTCCCCCGGGAACGCGAGGAAGGCCAGACCTTCATCGTCGACCTGGTGCTCCACCTCGACACCCGGCCCGCGGCGGCGGGCGACGACCTGGCTAAGACGGTGCACTACGGGGTAGTCGCGGAAGAAGTCGTCGACGTGGTCCAGGGCGAGCCCGTGGACCTGATCGAGACCCTCGCCGAGCGGATCGCCCAGCAGTGCCTCAAGCACGAGGCGGTCGCCCAGGTGGAGGTCGTCGTCCACAAACCGGACGCGCCGATCACCGTCCCCTTCGACGACGTGACCATCACGATCACACGGAGCCGCGCGTGAACAACGGAATGAACGCCCAGAGCGACCCCACCGTCCAGCCGGTACCCGCCTCCGTGGTCGAAGCCGTGGACGCGGCCGACGTCACCCTGTCCAACCCCAAGTGGGCCGTCGTCGCGCTGGGCGCGAACCTGGGCAACCGTCTGGAGACCCTCCAGGGCGCCATCGACGCCCTCGGGGACACCCCGGGCCTCCGGGTCAAGGCCGTCTCCCCCGTCTACGAGACGGAGCCCTGGGGCGTGGACGCGGACTCGCAGCCCTCGTACCTCAACGCCGTCATCGCGGTGAAGACCACCCTGCCCCCCAGCTCCCTGCTGGAGCGCGGCCACGCCATCGAGGAGGCCTTCGACCGCGTCCGCGAGGAGCGCTGGGGCCCCCGCACGATCGACGTCGACATCATCACCTACGCCGACGAGGTCTCCGGCGACCCCGTCCTCACCCTCCCGCACCCGCGGGCCCACCAGCGCGCCTTCGTACTGGCCCCCTGGAACGACATCGACGCCGAGGCGCAGATCCCGGGCCACGGGGCCGTGGCCTCGCTCCTGACGGCCGTCGGCCTCGCCGGGCTCACCCTGCGCGAGGACCTGGAACTGCGCCTCCCCGAGTGAGCCGCGCCCTGGGGGCGGGTCCGCCGACCACTTAGGATCACCGGGTACGCACGCACGGAGAGCGGGAGAGGCGCACGTGAAGCAACTGAGGCCGGCGGTCCTGGCAGGCATTTTCGCGATCGCCGCGGTGCTGTCCTGGGCCGGAGCCCGACTGTGGAACGCGTACGGCTCGCTCCCCGGCGTCCCGGTGGCCGCCCCGATCGTGCTCGGCGCCATCGCGGTGGTCCTCCTGGCGACGGCCCTGTCGCTGCGTTCCCGCCTCAAGGCCCAGCGCGAGCGCGTGCCCGGCGCCAAGGGCGTGGAGCCGCTCATGGCGGCCCGCGCGGTCGTCTTCGGCCAGGCCAGCGCCCTGGTGGCGGCCCTGGTCGCGGGCGCCTACGGCGGCGTCGGCGTCTTCCTGCTCACCACGTCCCTCGCAGACGTCCCCGCCCGCCAGGACCAGGCCTGGTACGCCGGCTTCTCGGTCCTGGCGGGCGCGGCGGTCATCGCCGCGGCCCTCTTCCTGGAACACGTCCTGAAACTCCCGGAAGACGAAGACCCCACCACAACCGCACCGGCCTAGCCTTCCCACGGCGCCCGGACGGCCCGGGGCGGGCCTCAGCGCGCCATGATGAGGCTCATCGCCTCGTTGCGGGTCGCGGGGTCGCGGAGCTGGCCGCGTACGGCCGAGGTGATGGTCTTGGCGCCGGGCTTGCGGACCCCGCGCATGGTCATGCACATGTGCTCGCACTCGATGACCACGATGACTCCGCGCGGGTCCAGGATCTCCATGACCGACTCGGCGATCTGGGTGGTCAGCCGCTCCTGCACCTGCGGGCGGCGGGCGAAGACGTCCACGAGGCGGGCGAGCTTCGACAGGCCGGTGATCTTGCCGTCGACGGACGGGATGTAGCCGACGTGGGCCAGGCCGTGGAAGGGGACCAGGTGGTGCTCACACGTGCTCTGGACTTCGATGTCCTTCACCAGGACCATCTCGTCGTGGCCGAGGTCGAACGTCGTCGTCAGGACGTCCTCGGGCCGCTGGTACAGGCCGGCGAATATCTCCTTGTACGCACGCGCCACCCGCCCCGGAGTCGCCAGGAGCCCCTCGCGGTCCGGGTCCTCGCCGACCGCGATCAGGAGCTCGCGGACGGCCGCCTCGGCGCGCTTCTCGTCGAACGCGCCGATCGTGCCCTCGCCACCGGTCAGGGTCACTGGGTCGGTCATCTGTTCCTCGTTCCTCTGTGCGGTCGCGGGCATGTGAAAGAGCCGCGCCCCCCAGGCTAGAACCTGGGGGGCGCGGCTTCCATTCCGGGAGGTACTAGGCCTCCGGGAGCTCCTCCGGGGAGGGCTCCGGGGACTTCTCCACGGACACGGCCGAGGCCGCGGACGTTCCGTTCGCCGCGTTCGTCAGCTGGAGCTCCTTGGGAGAGAGCACCGGCGGACGGGTGGACGGCGTGCGGTGCGAGGAGCCGGTCCACGCCGGGCGGGCCGGACGCTTCACGATCGTCGAGAAGATCTCGGCGATCTGCTCCTTGTTGAGCGTCTCCTTCTCGAGGAGCGCGAGGACCAGGTTGTCGAGGACGTCGCGGTTCTCGACCAGGATCTCCCAGGCCTCGTTGTGCGCGGTCTCGATGAGCTTCTTGACCTCTTCGTCGACCAGCGCCGCGACCTCTTCCGAGTAGTCCCGCGGGTGCGACATCTCGCGCCCGAGGAACGGCTCGGTGTTGTCCCCGCCGAACTTGATCGCGCCGAGACGCTCGGTCATGCCGTACTGGGTGACCATCGCGCGGGCCGTTGCCGTGGCCTTCTCGATGTCGTTCGCGGCGCCCGTGGTCGGGTCGTGGAAGACCAGCTCCTCGGCCGCGCGCCCGCCCAGCATGTACGCCAGCTGGTCGAGCATCTCGTTGCGCGTGGTCGAGTACTTGTCCTCGTCGGGCAGGACCATGGTGTAGCCCAGGGCCCGGCCGCGGGACAGGATCGTGATCTTGTGGACCGGGTCGGAGTTCGGGGAAGCCGCCGCGACCAGGGCGTGTCCGCCCTCGTGGTACGCGGTGATCTTCTTCTCCCGGTCCGACATGATCCGGGTCCGCTTCTGCGGACCCGCCACGACGCGGTCGATCGCCTCGTCCAGCGAGTGGTTGTCGATCAGCTTCTGGTCCGAGCGGGCCGTGAGCAGCGCGGCCTCGTTCAGGACGTTGGCGAGATCGGCACCCGTGAAGCCGGGGGTGCGGCGGGCGACGGCGCCCAGGTCCACGTCCGGAGCGACCGGCTTGCCCTTCTGGTGGACCTTGAGGATCTCCAGACGGCCCTGCATGTCCGGACGGTCGACCGCGATCTGGCGGTCGAAGCGGCCGGGGCGCAGGAGGGCCGGGTCGAGGATGTCGGGACGGTTCGTGGCGGCGATCAGGATGACCCCGCCCTTCACGTCGAATCCGTCCATCTCGACGAGCAGCTGGTTGAGGGTCTGCTCGCGCTCGTCGTGACCGCCGCCGAGGCCCGCACCGCGGTGCCGGCCGACGGCGTCGATCTCGTCGACGAAGACGATCGCCGGGGCGTTGGCCTTGGCCTGTTCGAACAGGTCGCGGACACGCGAGGCACCGACACCGACGAACATCTCGACGAAGTCGGAACCGGAGATCGAGTAGAAGGGCACACCGGCCTCGCCCGCGACGGCACGCGCGAGCAGGGTCTTACCGGTGCCGGGCGGGCCGTAGAGCAGCACGCCCTTGGGGATCTTGGCGCCGACGGCCTGGAACTTCGCCGGCTCCTGGAGGAACTCCTTGATCTCGTGGAGTTCCTCGACGGCCTCGTCGGAGCCCGCCACGTCGGCGAACG
This sequence comes from Streptomyces sp. NPDC104226, assembly GCF_055584085.1. NCBI lineage: Bacteria > Bacillati > Actinomycetota > Actinomycetes > Kitasatosporales > Streptomycetaceae > Streptomyces > Streptomyces sp. NPDC104226. The sequence continues at coordinate 262,193 of NZ_JBVJMS010000011.1, read as the reverse complement.
TCGTCTTCGGGGTGTCCTTGGTGATGAGCTTGGCCTTGGACTTCCCGAAGTTCATGACCCGGGAGCCGCCGCCCTGCATCTGGTTCATCAGGAACAGGAAGACCACGACGATCAGGACGAACGGCAGCAGCGAGAGCAGCACGCTCAGGAACGGGCTGGTCTTGTCCGGCGTGACGGAGTACCCGTCAGGGATCTGACCGGCTTCGTACTTGGTCTGGAGGTTCTGGGCGAGCTGTACGCCCTGGTCCCCGATGTAGTTGGCCTGGAACTTGGTGCCGTCGTTGTCGCCGAGCTTCTGGTCCTTCTTCAGCTCGATCTTGATCATCTGGCTGTCACCGGTGGTGAGCTTGGCGCTGTCCACCTGGCCACTGTTGATCGCCTTGATGACCTCGCTGGTCTCCACCGACTTGTAGCCGCCGCCGGAGCCGACGACGTTCATCAACACGACCACGGCGAGGACGGCCAGCACGATCCACATAACCGGCCCACGGAAGTATCGCTTCACGTCCATCCATACGGGGCGCCAGGCACCCCGTCCCTCCTGCCCGTAGGTAAATGCTGCTGTGAGTAAAGACTGTTCTTCGGAATGTACCCCTGCATTGTCACCCGTGGCCTCATGGGACGGCTGACAGACCCGCCTTTCCATGCTCCAACGGCGGGAAACGGTTCAGGGTTCCCCTGTCGGGCGCTGGATCAGCCGCCGTAGACGTGGGGAGCGAGGGTGCCGACGAACGGCAGGTTGCGGTACTTCTCCGCGTAGTCCAGGCCGTAGCCGACGACGAACTCGTTCGGGATGTCGAAGCCGACCCACTTCACGTCGATCGCGACCTTGGCGGCGTCGGGCTTGCGCAGCAGCGTGACGACCTCCAGGGAGGCCGGCTGGCGGGAGCCGAGGTTCGACAGCAGCCACGACAGGGTCAGGCCCGAGTCGATGATGTCCTCGACGATCAGGACGTGCTTGTCCTTGATGTCGGTGTCCAGGTCCTTGAGGATCCGCACCACGCCCGAGGACTGGGTCCCGGCGCCGTACGAGGACACCGCCATCCAGTCCATGGTGAGCGGGGTGGACAAGGCGCGCGCCAGGTCCGCCATCACCATCACCGCGCCCTTGAGGACGCCGACGATGAGCAGGTCCTTGCCCGCGTACTCCGCGTCGATCTTCGCGGCCAGCTCGGCCAGCTTCGCGTCGATCTCTTCCTTGGTGATGAGCACCGACTGGAGGTCGCTGCCCATGTCCTTCTCGTCCACCCGCATCACTTTCGTTGTCGGCTGGGGCTCCGGGGGGTGACCCCGGAGGACTCAGCCGTGTTTCAGCACCAATCAGCCCTGCCGGATGACCAGTCTGCCACCCTGCCGCTGCGCCTCGACCCGGCCGGGCAGGTTGATGGCTCCCTGACCGCGCCATCCGGTGATGAGCCGGTCGACTTCCTCGATGTGGCGGGCGAAGAGGGAGCCTGCGGGGGAACCGGCGGCGACGACCGCCCGGCGCAGTACGCGGCGGCGGACCGCAGGGGGAAGTGCGTACAGCTTGGCGCACTCCAGGCGGCCGTCCTCGTCGCGTACGCCGCTCTCGGCCTCGGCGGCCCAGGCGTCCAGGGCGTCGGCGTCGTCGCGGGAGAGCTGGGCGGTGCGGGCGAGCGCCTCCACGACCCCCTTGCCGAGCGCCTTCTCCAGGGCGGGCAGTCCCTCGTGGCGCAGCCGGGAGCGGGTGTAGGCGGGGTCGATGTTGTGCGGGTCGTCCCAGACGGCGAGGGACTGGACCATGCAGGCCTTGCGGGCGGTCTGCCGGTCCACCTGGAGGAACGGCCGGCGGTAGCGGTGGCTGCGGCCCCGGGCGCCGGGGTCTCCGGGGCCTCCGGAGACCTCCGCCATGCCGGAGAGCGAGCGGATGCCGGAGCCGCGGGCGAGGCCCAGCAGGACGGTTTCGGCTTGGTCGTCGCGGGTGTGGCCGAGCAGCACGGTGACGGCGCCCAGCCGGTCGGCGGCCTCGTCCAGGGCCGCGTAGCGGGCGTCGCGGGCGGCGGCTTCGGGGCCGCCGTCGCGGCCGACGCGCACGGCGACGGACAGGGCGGGGTCCAGGCCCAGCCCGGTCATGCGGGAGACGACCTCGGCGGCGCGCAGGGCGGAGCCGTCCTGGAGGCCGTGGTCGACGGTGATGCCGCCGGCCCGGATTCCGAGTTTGGGGGCCTCGAAGGCGAGGGCGGAGGCGAGCGCCATGGAGTCCGCGCCGCCGGAGCAGGCGACGAGGACGAGCGGAGCGGTGGCGGGGAGGGGGTCGTGGGGGGCGGCGCCGGCCGAGGACCCGACGGTGCGGCCGGGGCGGCCGACGCGGGGTGCGGGGGTGGGAGCGGGCCGGGCGCCCCCTTCGGTGAGGTCGGTGAGGACGTCGTGGAGTACGCGGCGGACCGCCAGGCGTATCGCCGCGACCGCAGGATGGGGACCCATGTCCGGTGCCCTTCGGTGGAGTTCGGATGCCTCGGAGGCGCTGGGGAGGCGTTGCGGGGGTGGTGTGACCGGTGTGCTGCCCGGCTCCCCCGCGAGGGGGTGTTGTCACTCAGAGTGCGTCGATGGTGACAGAGCCGAGCCGTTCTCCGAGCATCGCACGCCCTTCCACGCCCCACGGTCCCTCGGACGGGTGACGCTGTTTCCCCCAGAGGGGCATCTTCACGCCTCTTGGGTCACACCTCTTCGCTCGTCTCGCTCTGCTCGCTCCCCTTGCGGTGGACGCGGGCCACCCAGTCCGCGGGCCTGGCGATCTCGGACTTGGTCGGCAGTGTGTTCGGGGAGGTCCAGACCCGGTTGAAGCCGTCCATGCCGACCTGGCCGACGACGGCGCGCACGAAGCGCTCCCCGTCGCGGTACTGGCGCAGCTTGGCGTCGAGGCCGAGGAGCTTGCGCAGGGCGGCGTCGAGCCGGCCGGCTCCGCTGGCCCTGCGCTGCTGGAACTTCTCGCGGATCTCGGAGACCGAGGGCACGACCTCGGGTCCGACCCCGTCCATGACGAAGTCGGCGTGGCCCTCCAGGAGGGACATGACGGCGGTGAGCCGGGCCAGCACCTCGCGCTGCTCGGGGGTCTGGACGAGCTCGACGAGGGAGCGGCCCTCGTCGGCGCCCTCCCCCTCGGGGCGGGCTCCGGCGAAGGACTGGGCGGCCTCGCGCAGGCGCTCCAGCACGGTCGTCGGGTCCACTTCGGTGGCTCCGAGGAACGTCTGGATTTCGCCCTCCAGGTGCTCGCGGAGCCACGGGACGGCCGTGAACTGGGTACGGTGCGTCTCCTCGTGCAGGCAGACCCAGAGCCGGAAGTCGTGCGGGTCCACCTCCAGCTCCCGCTCCACGTGGACGATGTTCGGCGCGACGAGCAGCAGCCGGCCGCCGGTGGCGGAGCCCGGGAGGTCGAGGCCCGCGGGCGCGAAGGTCTCGTACTGGCCGAGCACGCGGGAGGCCAGGAAGCTGAGCAGCATGCCCAGCTCGACGCCGGTGACCTTGCCGCCGACCGCGCCGAGCACGGCGCCGCCGGGAGTGCCGGCGCGGCGGTCCTGCATCTTGCCGAGGAGCGGGGACAGGAGCTCGCGGAAGCCGGCCACGTTGGCCTTGACCCAGCCGGCCCGGTCCACGACGAGGACGGGCGTATCGGCCGGGGTCGTGCCTTCGGGCATCATCCGCGTGAACTCGCGCACGTGCCGTTCGGAGGTCTTCGCGTGCCTGCGCAGCTCCGCGACGACGGCCCGCGCCTCTTCCCGGCTCACCTCCGGACCGGGCCGCACGAGCCTGGTCGCGGTCGCCACCGCGAGGTTCCAGTCGACCATCTCCGCACCACCGAAGCTCGTCATGCGTCAACCGTACGTGGACCTGCGCGCGGGCGGGATCCCCAAGGGAGGCCGGGATCCTCAGGAAGCGTTGGCCACGGCCGCCGCGAGCTTGTCGAGGCCCTTCTCCGCGGCGCCGGGCTCCGGGGTGTTCGCGGTCAGGAAGGCGAAGGCGAGGAGTCGGCCGGTGGGGTCGACGACGGTGCCGGCGAGGGCGTTCACCCCGCTCAGGGTGCCCGTCTTGGCCCGCAGCAGGCCCGCCGCCGGGGAGTCGCCGGAGTTGCGGGCGCGCAGGGTGCCGGTGAAACCGGCGACGGGCAGTCCGGTGAGGACGGGCCGCAGTTCGGGCCGCTGCGGGTCGGCGGCCTTGGCGAGGAGGGCGGTGAGCAGGCCGGCGCTGACCTTGTCGGCGCGACCCAGGCCGCTGCCGTCGGCGAAGCGGGAGCCTGCGGTGTCGACGCCGAGGGCGGCGAGTTTGGCGCCGGTGGCCTGGGCGACGCCGTCGAAGCTCGCGGGCGCTCCGGAGGCGAGGGCGGTCTGGCGGGCGAGGGCTTCGGCGATGTCGTTGTCGCTGTGGGTCAGCATCCGCTCGACGAGCCCGGCGAGCGGCGGCGAGAGGGTGGCGGCGAGCGGGACGGCCCCGGTGGCGGCCTTGGCCCTGGCGGGCTCGCCGGTGACCTTGACCCCGCGTTCCTTGAGCAGGGCGGCGAAGGCCCGGGCCGTGTCGCGGGAGGGGTCCTGGCTGCGCTTGACGGGGCCGGAGAAGGATTCGTCGGGGCGTCCTTCGTCGGCGGTCAGGGCCGTGACGGGCGCCAGGTTGGGGTTCTCGCCGATCGGGTGGACGGCGGGGCCGGTGTAGAGCGAGTCGTCGTAGCCGAGGGCCACGGAGTCGGTGCCGGCTGCCTTGAGGGCCTGGGCGGTGTCCGCGGCGAGGGCGACGAGGCTGCCGCCGGAGCCGGCCGGGGCCTTCTTCTTGGCGGTGAGCGAGGGGTCGCCGCCGCCGACCAGGATGATCTGGCCGGGCCCGGCGCCGGGGGTGACGGTGGTGCGGATCCGGTGCTCGGGGCCGAGGGCCGCGAGGGAGGCCGCCGCGGTGGCGATCTTGACGGTGGAGGCGGGGGTCATGGCGTCCCGGGCCCCGGCTTCGAAGAGGACCTTCCCGGTGGCGGTGTCGATCACGGAGGCGCCGCGGGCGGTGCCGAGGGCGGGGTCGGCGAGCAGCGGCCGCAGGGCGGCGGCGAGGGCCCCGGAGTCCACGGCTCCGGCCTGGTCGCCCGAGCCCGTGCCGGACCCCGTGCCCGTGCCCGTGCCGGCTCCGGCGGGGCCTACCCCGGCGAGCACACCGGGGGCGCTGGGGGCCGCCTGCGGCAGCGCGCGGGCGGCGCCGTCACCGTGATCTGCGCCACCCGTACGGCCCCAGGAGGCGGCCTTGTCCCGCTCGGCCTTACGCTGGCCGGAGTCCCAGGGACCCGCGGCGGCCACCGTCGCGGCCGACAGGGCGAGGCCGGCAACGGCCGACACCGCGATGAGCTGCCAGGTCTTGACCAATGGCACCTCGGACCAGCCCCTTTCGCGATCACACATATGCGTGAGGGACACTTAACCATTGCGTCTTGCCGCGAGCATGGCACCCCACCCGGCAGGGCCGGGTCGGGCCGCGCACGCAGGTGAACGGCGCATCCCCGAAGCAATGAAGCTGATCATGGAGGAGCAGGACGTGGAGTTCGACGTCACCATCGAGATCCCCAAGGGTTCGCGGAACAAGTACGAGGTGGACCACGAGACCGGCCGGATCCGCCTGGACCGTCGCCTCTTCACCTCGACCAGCTACCCGGCCGACTACGGCTTCGTCGAGAACACCCTCGGCGAGGACGGCGACCCGCTGGACGCGCTGGTCATCCTGGACGAGCCGACCTTCCCGGGCTGCCTGATCAAGTGCCGCGCGATCGGCATGTTCAACATGACGGACGAGGCGGGCGGCGACGCCAAGCTGCTGTGCGTGCCGGCGTCCGACCCGCGCGTCGAGCACCTGCGCGACATCCACCACGTCTCCGAGTTCGACCGCCTGGAGATCCAGCACTTCTTCGAGGTCTACAAGGACCTGGAGCCGGGCAAGTCGGTCGAGGGCGCGAACTGGGTCGGCCGCACCGAGGCCGAGGCCGAGATCGAGGCCTCGTACAAGCGCCTCGAGGCCCAGGGCGGCCAGCACTGAGCTCCGCTCGGTGACGGAGCGGGCCTGGTGCCCCTCCAGCCCCTGTGACACCACGGGCGGCATCCCTTCGGGGGTGCCGCCCGCTGTCGTGTCCGGGGCGGGGTAGGAGCGGCCGGAGCGGCTGGTGCCCCTTTCGCCGCGGATCAAGGTGTTCCGCATACTGATACGGGCCGGGCCAGGGACTGGAGGACGCGTGGCGGAGGGCGAGGGATCCGGGAGCGACTCCCGGAAGCCGAAGTCGGACGAGGCGCGCAGTGCGTTCTCCGTGCCGGACGGGGTCGGCGTGGAGCCCGAGCCGGCCGAGGAGGACCAGCCGACGTCGGAGTTCGCCGTCCCCGACGGGCTCGTGCCGGTGCCCGCGGAGCCCGACGGCCCGGCGTCCGCGTTCGCCCCGCCGCACACCTACAGCGCCGCCCACTCCCCGCCGGCCTACACCGGCCCCACGGGCTTCCCCGTCACCCGGATGAAGGAGTCCCCCTGGCAGGACCGGATGCGCACGGTGCTGCGCATGCCGGTCGACGTCCGGCCGGTGCCGGAGCCCTCGCAGCGCCTCGCCGTGGAGACGGGGCCCGCCGTGGGGCGCGTGCTCGACCTGACGCTGCGCATCGGCGAGCTGCTGCTCTCGGGCGGCGAGGGCGCCGAGGACGTGGAGGCCGCGATGTTCGCCGTGGCCCGCAGCTACGGGCTGGACCGCTGCGAGCCCACCGTCACCTTCACCCTGCTGTCGATCACCCACCAGCCCTCCCTGGTGGACGACCCGGTGTCGGCGAACCGCACCGTCCGCCGCCGCGGCACGGACTACACCCGGCTCTCGGCCGTGTTCCGGCTCGTCAACGACATCACCGCGCACGAGGTCGAGATCTCGCTGGAGGACGCCTACCGCCGGCTCGCCGAGATCCGCCGCAACCGGCACCCGTACCCCGGCTGGGTGCTCACCGCCGCGGCCGGCCTGCTCGCCGGTGCGGCCTCCACGCTGGTCGGCGGTGGCGTACTGGTGTTCTTCGCAGCCGCACTCGGCGCGGTGCTCGGAGACCGGCTGGCCTGGCTGTGCGCCGGGCGCGGGCTGCCGGAGTTCTACCAGTTCGTGGTCGCCGCGATGCCGCCGGCCGCGATGGGCGTGGCCCTGAAGCTGGCCGAGATCGACGTGCGCTCCTCCGCCGTGATCACCGGCGGGCTGTTCGCGCTGCTGCCGGGGCGGGCCCTGGTCGCGGCCGTGCAGGACGGTCTGACCGGCTACTACATCACCGCCTCCGCCCGGCTGCTGGAGGTGATGTACCTCTTCATCGGCATCATCATGGGCGTGCTGGTGGTGCTCTTCGTCGGCGTCCAGTTCGGCTCCAATCCGCAGCCGGAGGACGTCCTCCAGATCGAGCAGCGGCCACTGCTCCAGATCGTGGCCTCGATGGTCCTGGTGTTCACGTTCGCGATCCTGCTCCAGCAGGAACGTTCCACCGTGTGGTTCGTGACCCTCAACGGCGGGATCGCCTGGGTGATCTACGGGGCCCTGCACTACGCCGCCAAGATGCCGCCGGTGCCGTCCACCGCGATCGCCGCCGGGCTCGTCGGCCTCTTCGGGCAGCTCCTCGCCCGGCACCGCTTCTCCTCGGCCCTCCCCTTCGTCACGGCCGCCATCGGCCCGCTGCTGCCCGGCTCGGCCACGTACTACGGGCTCCTGCTGATCGCCGAGGACCGGCTGAACGAGGGGCTGGGCTCGCTGACGAACGCCGCGGCCATCGCGCTGGCCATCGCGATCGGCGTCAACCTCGGCTCCGAGACCTCCCGCCTGTTCATGCGCATCCCCGGCGCGGCCAGCGCGGCCAAGCGCAGCGCGGCGAAGCGCACCCGCGGGTTCTAGGGCCTCGCTCCCGGCCCGGCCGGTGCACTCCCCCGGATACGCCGATGCCCCGCCGGCCCGGGAATCCGGGCGGCGGGGCATCGGCGTATCCGAAGGAGACGGCCTAGCGCTTGGCGTGGCGGCCGCTGCGCTGCTGGCCGGGGGCCTGCGGGTCCTCGCCGGCGCCGGACTGGCCGCCGTCCGCCGCCGCGGCCTTCTTCTCCTTGCGGGACTTGAGCACCTCGAAGATCACCGGGATGACGGAGATCAGGACGATGCCGATGAAGATCGGCTCGACGTTGTTCTTGATGACCTCGAACTGGCCGAGCTGGTAGCCCAGGATCGTGACGCCCGCGCCCCACAGGACGCCGCCGATGACGTTGAACGTCAGGAAGGTGCGGTACTTCATCGCGGTCGCGCCCGCGACCATCGGCGCGAAGGTGCGGATGATCGGCACGAACCGCGCGAGCACGATGGCCTTGGGGCCGTGCTTCTCCATGAAGTCGTGCGCCGCGTCGAGGTTCTCGCGCTTGAAGAGCTTGGAGTTCGGCTTGTTGAAGAGCTTCGGGCCGAAGACCTTGCCGATCATGTAGCCGACCTGGTCACCGAGGATGGCGGCGACCACGATCAGGGTGCACACCAGCCACAGCGGCTGCGTGACGGCGCCGCTCGCGACGAACAGCCCCATCGTGAAGAGCAGGGAGTCACCGGGCAGGAAGGCGAAGAGCCCCGATTCGGCGAACACGATGATCAGGGTGCCGACCAGACCGAATTGCCCGATCAGATACTCCGGGGAGATCCACTCGGGGCCGAGCGCAAGCGTATTCACGGGTTCCGGGCTCTCCTGGATCGGGGGGTGTCCGTCCCAGTATGAACGCACACCACCCCCACCCGGTTCCAGCCCCGGGGCTACACGTTGCGGACGGCGTTGGCGAGGATCGCGTCGCGCACGAACACCGCCAGCCCGGGCCGCACGGCCTCGTAGTACGCCGTGAACCGCTCGTCCGCCACGTACATCTCGCCGAGGCCGGTGTGGATCTCGTACGTGCAGAAGTAGTAGCTGCCGTTGATCCAGCCGCGGTGCTCCTCGGCCAGGTCCATGGCCTCCTCGGACTCCGCGGGCGTCCCGGAGTCCAGCAGGGCGGCGAACCGCCGGTTGATGTCCTCGGCCAGGGCCTGGATCCGCAGCCAGTCCTCCTTGGTGTACGAGGCGGTCCGGCGGGCGGACTCCCGGTACGTGTCGCCCCAGCGGCGCTCGGCCTCCTCGGCGTGCTCTTCGGGATCGAACTCCCCGAACACCTCGAACTTCTCCTCGGGGGTGAGGTTGATGCCCATCTTCTTCGCCTCCATGGCGTGCTCGACGGCCGCTGCCATCTGCTGGAGCCGGGCGATCCGGTCGGACAGGAGGGCGTGCTGCCGGCGCAGGTGCTCCTCCGGGTCCGATTCCGGGTCGTCCAGCAGGACCGCGACCTCTTCGAGCGGAAAGCCGAGCTCCCGGTAGAACAGGATCCGCTGCAGCCGGTCGAGGTCGGCGTCGTCGTACCGCCGGTGTCCCGCCCCGCTGCGGCCGCTCGGGGAGAGCAGCCCGATCTCGTCGTAGTGGTGCAGCGTGCGCACCGTCACTCCGGCGAATCCGGCGACCTGGCCCACGGAGTAGCCCATCGCTTCCGCTCCTCTTCTCGGGTACGCGCCCAGCCTGGTCCCTCACGTCGCGTGAGGTGCAAGCCCGCGACCGGGGCAGGGCTCAGGGGGACGGGGCGAGGACCCCGGCGAAGGCGTCGCCCGGGTCGTCGGCGAAGGAGTAGGCGCCGCCCTCGATCCGGGCGACCAGGCCCCGGGTCCAGTCCGCCTCGGCGTCCGCCGAGTGGATCCAGCGGTGCATGATCTCGCCGATGTGGCCCAGCGGCTCGGGACCCTCCTCGGGGACGTAGTGGTCCGTGACGGCGGAGCGCCAGGCGGCCAGCCGGCCCAGCCGCTCGCGGAGCAGGGCCAGGGCCTCGGCGCGGGGCAGGTCGACCATGAAGCCGAGGGCCGAGGCGAGGACGTCGGCCTTCTGGTCGGCGGAGGACAGCGCCTCGCGGAGCAGCTTGAAGTACTCCGCGCGGCCCGTCTCCGTCAGCTCGTACTCGGTCCGCGGCGGTCCGCCCGCCGCGGACGGGGCCACCTCGTGGGCCAGCAGGACGCCCTGCTTCGCCATCTGCTTGAGCGCGTGGTAGATCGACCCGGGTTTGGTGTTCGACCACTCGTGGGCGCCCCAGAACTCCAGATCGGCCCGGACCTGGTAGCCGTGGGCCCGCCCGTGCTGGCGGACTGCGCCGAGGACGAGGAGGCGGATCGCTGACATGGGGCCAGGCTACTGACCCGTTGCCGGCCCCGGCCCCGCCGCCGGCGCGGTAGCGCCGTGGCCAGGCCGTCTCTTTCGGATCTTGTCGGCCGAGCTCGCGGTGTCCGGTGCCGTGCCTGGGCGTGCTGTCGGGGCGCTCGCGTACGGGGCGTACGTGGTCGCCTCGGCAGTGCGGCCGGGCGCGGTGCCGGGCGCCGCGGGCCCGGCACGATCCGAAAGAGACGGCCTAGCCCATGGCGCGGGTGCCGTCGATGGATTCGCGGATGATGTCCGCGTGGCCCGCGTGCCGGGCGAACTCCTCCACCAGGTGCAGGAGCACCCAGCGCATCGAGACCTTGGCGTCCTGCGGGAACCACGGGGCCGGGGGCAGCGCGAAGCTGTCGTCGAGGCTGGGGACGGCGGCGATGAACGCCTCCGTCTCCTGCCTGATCCCGTCCCAGTAGGCCAGCACCGACGTCATCGTCTCGTCCCCGACCAGCCGGAAGCCGTCGGCCCAGTCGCCTCCCGGGTACTCGGTCTCGCCCTGCGCCATCCGCAGCCAGCCGAGCTCGCAGTTGGCCGCGTGCTTGAGCAGTCCGGACAGGGAGAGCTCGCTGACGCTGGGCTTGCTCGCCGCCTGCTCCTCGGTCAGCCCCTGCGCCGCCTCGCGCAGCGCCGCGCGCTGGGCCTCGACGAAGGCGAGGAGCGTGCCGCGCTCGTCACCGGGGACCTCCATGGAAATCTGAGCCATGACCGACCGCCTGCTTTCGCTGGGTTCTTCTCCTGCTGACAAGAACCACGGTACGGAGCCTTGCGGTCAGTTCCTGTCCTCAATCACCGCCGCCGCCGAAATTCACTGGCCTTCTTGCCGGACCGGCGGGAGTTCCTTCTGCGGCTTGGGGAGCAGGGCCTTCTTCAGGTCCTGGGCGCCCTTCTCGTCCAGGCCGTACATCGCCTCGTAGATCTTGCGGACGGCCGGGCCCGAGGCTCCGGAGCCGGTGCCGCCCTGGGAGATCGTCATCACGATCGCGTAGTCCTCGGTGTAGGACGCGAACCAGGAGGTGGTCTGCTTGCCCTGGACCTCGGCCGTACCGGTCTTCGCGTGCATCGGGATCTGCTTCTGCGGCCAGCCGCCGAACCGCCAGGCCGCGCTGCCGGTGGTGGCCACGTCGGCGAGGGCGCCGTCGATGTCGTTGCGGAGCTTGCTGTTCATCGGGAGCTTGCCCTGCTCCTTCGGGGCGATCTCCTGCACCGAGGCGCCGTCGGCGCTGACCACGGCCTTGCCGATGCTGGGCTGGTGGAGGGTGCCGCCGTTGGCGATGGCGGCGTAGATCGAGGCCATCTGGATCGGGGTGACGAGGGTGTCGCCCTGGCCGATGGAGTAGTTGATCGCGTCGCCCTCGCGGAGCTGGTTGCCCTGGCGGCAGTTCTCGTAGGCGATCTTCTCGGCGTACGAGCCGTCCTTCTTGCCGTCGCGGCACCAGGCGGCCTTGTTGGCCTCGAAGAAGTCCTTCTTCCACTGGCGGTCGGGGACCCGGCCCGGGACCTCGCTGGGCAGGTCGATGCCGGTGCGCTTGCCGAGGCCGAACTCGTGGGCGGTCTTGAAGAACCAGTCGCCGGGCTGCGCCTTGGGCTTGATGCCGCCGTCCTTCTTCCACTCCTTGTCGGCGATGGCGTAGTAGACGGTGTCGCAGGAGACTTCGAGGGCCTTGCCGATGGTGATGTCGCCGTAGCCCTGGGACTCGAAGTTGGTGAAGACCTGGCTGCCGACCGAGTAGGAGCTCGGGCAGCCGTAGAGCTTGTTGAAGGGGTAGCCGGCGTTGACCGCGGCCGTCGAGGAGACCACCTTGAAGATCGAGCCGGGGGCGGCCTGGCCCTGGATGGCGCGGTTCAGCAGCGGGTAGTTCGATTCCTTGTCGGTGAGGGAGGCGTAGTCCTTCGCGGAGATGCCGCCGACCCAGGCGTTCGGGTCGTAGGTCGGGTTGGAGGCCATCGCGACGACCCGGCCGGTCTTGGCCTCCATGACCACGACGGCGCCCGAGTCGGCCTCGTAGTGACGGCCCGTGTTGTTCTTGTCGATGCCCTTGCGGGCCTCGATCATCGCGTTGTTCAGCTCGCGCTCGGCCACGGCCTGCACCCGCGAGTCGATCGAGGTCACGATGTTCGCGCCGGCCTGCGGCTTGTCGCTCACGCCCTCGCCGATGATCCGGCCGAGGTTGTCCACCTCGTAGCGGGTGATGCCCGCCTTGCCGCGGAGCTCCTTGTCGTAGGTGCGCTCCAGGCCGCTGCGGCCCACCTGGTCGGAGCGCAGGTACGGGGAGTCGGAGCCCTTCGCCTTGGTGATCTCCTCGTCGGTGACCGGGGAGAGGTAGCCGAGCACCTGGGAGGTGTTGGCTCCGTCGGGGCCGGCGTAGCGGCGCAGGGCGGTGGGCTCGGCGGTGATGCCGGGGAACTGCTCGGCGTGCTCCCGTATCTCCAGGACCTGGTCGGTCGTCGCCTCGTCGGTGATGGGGATCGGCTGGTACGGGGAGCCGTTCCAGCAGGGCTTGGGGGTCTTGGCGTCGCACAGCCGGACGCCGTTGACCACGTCCTCGGGGTTGAGGCCCAGGACGCCGGCGAGGTGGGTCAGGACGCCCTTGCCGCGGTCCTTCATCTTGGAGAGGTCGGTGCGGCTGGCGGAGACCACCATGCGGGTCTCGTTGTCGGCGAGCGGGGTCCCGCGGGCGTCGAGGATCGACCCGCGCACGGCGGGCTGGACCACCTGCTGGGTGTTGTTGTTCTTCGCCTCGTCCGTGTACTCCTGGCCATTGCGTATCTGGAGGTACCAGAGCCGCCCGCCGAGGGTCAGCAGCAGCGAGAACACCACGATCTGGATCATGACGAGCCGGTTCTGGACCCGGGGTGTGCGCCCGGTCTCCGGTATGTTGCTCAACTCGGCTCTCCCCCGGACTGGTCCTCGCCTGACCAGCCCGAGTCTAGGGGGACTAGAACGGGAACTGCGTCCGGCCGTGCTGGACCGAGATCCATTTCTGGGTGGTGAAGGCCTCCACGGTGGCCTCGCCGTTGAGGCGGCCCATGCCGGAGGCCTTCTCCCCGCCGAACGCCGCGAGCGGCTCGTCGCCGATGGTGGAGTCGTTGACGTGGATCATGCCGGTCTCGATGCGCCGGGCGAAGCGGACCCCGCGCTCCACGTCCCGCGTGTGGACGGCGCCGCTGAGTCCGTACGGGGTCGCGTTGGTGAGGCGGACGGCCTCGTCCTCGCCGTCGAAGACCACGAGGAGGGCGACGGGGCCGAAGATCTCCTGGCCGAGCAGCGGGGAGTCCTCGGGGAGCCCGGCGAGCACGGTGGGCTCGACCAGGTTGCCGCGCGTGGAGCCCCGTACGAGCGCCTTCGCGCCGGAGTCGACGGCGCGGTCGACGAGGGCGGTGAGCGCGTCGGCCTGGAAGGAGTTGATCAGCGGGCCGATGTGGGTGTCGGCCTCGTGCGGGTCGCCGGTCTTCAGGGCGCGCACGCGGGTGGTGAACTTCTCGGTGAACTCCTCGGCGATCGAGGCGTCGACCAGGATCCGGTTGGCGGCCATGCAGACCTGGCCCTGGTAGACGAAGCGGCTGAAGACGGCCGCGTCCACCGCGTAGTCGAGGTCGGCGTCGTCGAGGACGACGAGCGCGCTGTTGCCGCTGAGCTCCAGGACGGTCCGCTTGAAGTGGCGGGCGGCGACCGCTCCGACGTGCCGGCCGACCCGGTCGGAGCCGGCGAAGGAGATGACCTTGGGGACGGGGTGGGTCAGGAGCGCGTCGCCTATCTCGGCGATGTCGGTGACCAGGACGTTGAGCAGGCCGGGCGGCAGACCCGCCTCCTCGAAGATCTTGGCGATGACCCCGCCGCCGACGACGGGCGCGTTCTGGTTGGGCTTGATGACGACGGCGTTGCCGAGGGCCAGGGCCGGGGCGACCGACTTCAGGGTGACCAGGAAGGGGAAGTTGAAGGGGCTGATCACGGCGACGACCCCGACGGGCAGGCGCTGGATCCGGTTCTCCTTGCCCTCGACCGGCGAGGGCAGGATGCGGCCCTCGGGGCGGACGGCCAGCTGCATGGCCTCGCGGATGAACTCCATCGCGAGGTGGACCTCGTACTCGGCCTTGGGACGGGTCCCGCCGAGTTCGTCGATCATCGCCTCGACGAGCTCCTTGCCGCGCTCCTCGGTGATCCGCAGGGCGCGTTCCAGGACGGCGCGTCTGGTGTAGGGGCTGGTGGCGGCCCATTGCTTCTGGGCCCGCTCGGCGGCCCGGTAGGCCTGGTCGACCTGCTCGACGGTGGCCACGGTGATGGCCGCGAGCTTCTCCCCGTTGTACGGGTTGACGTCGATGATGTCCCACGACCCGTTTCCGGCCAGCCATTCGCCGTCGATGTACTGGTGCGCCAGGTCCTCGAATATGGACATGCCATCCCTTACGTCGAACGCGCTTCCTTGCGCTGCACCGGAGACCCAGTGGTCATCTGGGTCATCGTCATGCTCTGATCAGGCGTCATAGTACGTGCGAATCAAGACAGTTGGAGCAGACCGCGCAGGAGATCCCGGGTCTGGTCCGGGTCCGGGCAGTCGTTCTGGAGGCGCAGCATCGCGCGCTCGTACTGACCCACTTCCTCGTCTTTGTCGAGGTAGAGGGCGCTGGTGAGCTGTTCCAGATAGACCACGTCCTGGAGGTCCGACTCGGGGAAGCGCAGCAGGGTGAACGCGCCGCTCTCGCCGGCGTGACCGCCGAAGGAGAAGGGCATGACCTGCAGGTGCACGTTCGGCCGCTGCGAGATCTCGATGAGGTGCTCCAGCTGGCCGCGCATCACGTCCCGGTCGCCGTACGGGCGGCGCAGCGCGGCCTCGTCGAGGACGGCGTGGAAGACGGGGGCGTTCTCGGAGACCAGCACCTTCTGGCGCTCCAGGCGCAGCGCGACCCGGCGGTCGATCTCGGCGCGGCCGGCGCCGGGCATGCCGCGGCTGACGACGGCCTGGGCGTAGGCCTCGGTCTGCAGCAGGCCGTGCACGAACTGCACTTCGTAGATGCGGATGAGCGAGGCGGCGCCTTCCAGGCCCACGTACGTCTGGAACCAGCCCGGCAGCACGTCGCCGTAGCTGTGCCACCAGCCGGCCACGTTGGCCTCGCGGACGAGCCCGAGGAGGGACTCCCGCTCGGCGCCGTCCGTGACTCCGTAGAGCGTGAGGAGGTCCTCGACGTCCCTTGCCTTGAAGCTCACCCTTCCCAACTCCAAGCGGCTGATCTTCGATTCGGATGCGCGGATCGAGTAACCGGCCGCCTCACGGGTGATGCCGCGGGATTCTCGGAGTCGCCTGAGCTGGGAGCCCAGGAGGATGCGGCGCACCACAGAACCACTGGCTTCTGCGGTCACGAGTCCTGCCCCTCCCCATGCGGTGGATGGATACGTACGGCTGCGTCGCAGGGGCCCCCGTGCCCCTCAAGGCCCGCAGTCTGCCACCAAAACGCATCTGCCCGTACTCGTTCTGTAACGGATTTGGCCGCGCTGTAAAAGAAGTCCGTAAGTATGCGTAGGAAGAAATGAGCAAGAACCGTCACGGGACCGGACAGGTCCGGCGCGTGCACGTGCATCTGCCCTTGCATCCGGCTCCGGCATTCGGAACCATGGTCCCGCGCACCTGCGTGCCCCGCAGTTCTTTCGAATCCCGGGAGTGCCTCGCATGGGGACGAATGGATCGACCATGCTCGAGCCGTTACGGCAGGGGCTTCCCCCGGTCGACCCCACGGCTGTCTCCGGGTCCGCGTCCTGCGCCCTCCCCGCCCGCCTCGAAGCGGTCCGCGGTGCACGCACCTTCACGCGTTCCACCTTGTCCCAGTGGGGCCTCGACGACCGGTTCGACGACGTGTCGCTGGTCGTCTCCGAACTGGTCACCAACGCGCTGCGCCACGCCCTCCCGGACGACTCCCGGCCGGCCCCGGGCGAGAGCGAGCCCCCGGTGCGCCTCCACCTGATGCGGTGGAGCACCCGGCTCGTGTGCGCGGTGCGGGATCCCAGCGAGGACCGGCCCGGCGGGTGCTTCGCGCCGGAGGCGACCGAGCGCAACAGCGACCTGGAGTCGGGGCGCGGGCTCTTCCTCGTCGACGCCTACAGCGACAGCTGGGGCTGGCACCCGCTCGCGGGGCGGCTGACCGGCAAGGTGGTCTGGGCACTGTTCTCGCTCCAGGACTGAACCGGGGACCGGACCGAGGACCGACCCGGGGACGGAACCGCGGCGCAATCACCCCATAGACAACAAGCGGCCGGGATCGATCATGACGATCAATCCCGGCCGCTGCACGTGCATGGCTGATCTTGAGCTGTTCTTCAGCTGATCAGATGGTCGAACTCGCCGTCCTTGACACCCAGCAGCAGCGCTTCTATCTCGGCCGGCGTGTACACGAGTGCCGGTCCGTCCGGAAACCGCGAGTTGCGCATGGCAACCTCGCCTCCGGGCAGTTTCGCGAACTCCACACAGGAACCTTGCGAGTTGCTGTGTCTGCTCTTCTGCCAGGTCACCCCGTCAAGCTCTGCAGCTGCCATCCCGTTGTACGCGTGGTCCACAGGAAGCCCCCGATAGTGCAGATGTCAACTGCACCGGATCATAGCTGTGTTCATGAACGCCTGCATGGGCAGATGCACGTGCACGAACGGAGGGCACTGCACCACTAAGCGTGACGGCCGTCCCCGGAATCCGGGCGGGGCGGGGTCCGCAGCGCCTCGGAGACCTCCTCCAGGGAGTCCAGCAACTGCCGCGCCGCACCGCGCAGCACGCCCGGATCGGGGGCGCCCCCGTCGGCCAGCGCCGTGCGGACCCCCTCCCAGTCGGGCACCCGCCGCTCCCGTACCGCCTTCGCGCCCGCCTCCGTCGCCTCGCGCAGCGCCCGGGCCAGCTCGGCCGCCCCCGGCACCGGCGGGCGGGAGCGGTCCGGGAAGTGCGCCTCCAGCAGCATCGCGTGACGGCCCATCGAGGCCAGGGCCCGGCCCGCGTCCTCGGCGGCCGCCCGGGAGATCCCGCGGTGGCGCACCGGCTCCCCGGCGGCCCGGTCCACCGCCTCCTGCCAGGCGACCCGGGCGTCGCGCACCGCCAGCAGCGCGCTGCGCACCTCCTCGCGGCGCGCACCGGCCGGATCCGCGTACTGCCCGAACACGGCCGCCGCGTACCGGCCGCCGGCCTCCACCCAGTCGGCCAGCCGGGTCCGCAGTCGCGGGGTCTCCCAGGCCGGGTAGACGGCGTAGGAGATCATCGCGAGGACCCCGCCGACCAGGGTGAGCATGACCCGGTCCGGGACGGTCTGGTCCCAGCGCAGGCCGCCCATGCCGAGCAGGAAGACCACGTAGGCGGAGACGAAGACCATCGAGACGGCGTACCCGGTCCGCATGAACGTGTACATCAGCCCCGCGCTGATCACGGCGAGCAGCCCGGACACGTACATCCCCGGCTGCGCCAGCTGGACGACGGCCGTCGCCAGGGCGACCCCGACCAGGGTGCCGCCGAACCGGGCGACGGCGCGGCTGTAGGTCTGCGTGAAATCGGGCCGCATGACCATGACGGAGGCCATCGGGGCCCAGTAGGCGTGCCCGAACGGCAGCGCGTGGCCGATGCCGTAGCCGGCGCAGGCGACGGCGGTGACCCGCACGGCGTGCCGCAGGATCGGCGACCCCGGACGCAGCTCGGCCCGTACGGCGGCCAGCACCATCGGCGCGAGCGCCGGCAGGGTGGGCCGCAGCATCGACTCCCCCGGATCGGCGGTGCGCCCCGAACCCGGCTCGGCCGTGTCGAGTACGTCGTCCAGCAGGGCGGCGAGCCTGCGCGCGGCCCGCAGCGCGGGGCCCTGGAACACCTCCTCGGTGTCGGGGGCCTTGAGCACCGCGAGGGCCGGTGCGGGCAGCCGCACCGCTTCCCCGTGCCGGATCGCGGACGCGGCGGCGTCCAGCACCGCGCCGGCCGCGGCGAGCAGTTCGCGGACCCGGTCCCGCGCCGGGCCCTCGGCCGGGGCCCCGACCGCCGGGTCGGCCAGCAGGGCCAGCACCGGCCGGATCCGCTCCGCGAGCCCCCGCGCACCGTGCAGCTCGGCGGGGCGGCGGCGGGCCTGACGCGCCGTCACGGTCGCGGCGTCGCGCGCCCTCATCAGCGGCTGCGGGTCGAAGGAGGCGACCGGGTCCTGGCGCAGCCGGCGCGCGTAGTCGGCCTCGGCGGCGAGGGCGTCCGCCAGGGCGTCGCGCTGGGCGCCCCACCGCCGGATCGGGAAGAGCACGATCAGCAGGGCCTGCACCACCCCGCCGGCGGCGATCATCGCGGCGTGCCCGGCCGCCTGCGGCACGGAGGTGGGCAGGGTGACGGTGACCAACATGATCGCGACGTTGCCGGAGGCGATGATGCCCGCGGTGGGGCCGGCCGCCCACATCAGGCCCGCCGCGAAGCTCCACACGGCGAGCAGCAGCAGGAAGGCCAGGGTGTGCGAGGAGCCGACGAGGTAGCCGACGAAGGTGGACACGGCCAGGGTCAGCCCGGCGGACAGCGCGAGCACCGGCCGGGGCCGCCAGCTCTTCTGGAAGGTGGCGACGGCCGCCATGTAGGCGCCGAAGGCGGAACTGGCGGCGGAGCCGGGGCCGAGGAAGGCGAGGCCCGCGCCGATCACGAGGGCCAGGCCGACGGCGGCGCGGAGCGCGATGAGGGGTTGCAGCCGGGTCCGCTCGATCCGCAGCCCGGACCGGGCGGTGTCCTTCAGCGCCCGGACCCAGCTCATGATCCCGAGCGTATCCCCGCCGCCCCCGGAACCCGGGAGCCCGAGACGCACCACCCCTACGCGTCGCCGCGCGCCGCTGCGCGGGCGGGGCCGGAGCCCGGCACGGGGGCGCGCTGCCGCTGCGCGGGGCGAGGTCCCCTACCCGCCCTTCGCCCGTTCCCCGGGGCTGTGCCCCGGACCCCCTGGGGCTCCGCCCCAGACCCCGCGCCTCAAACGCCGGCGAGGCTGGATTTATCCATCCCGTCCGGCGTTTGAGGACCGGGTCCGGGCAGCGCCCGGGGAACGGGCGAAGGGCGGGTAGAGGACAGCCCCGCAGGGCGGCCGGGGCGGGGCGCGGGCCGCCGGCCTTCAGGTGTTCTTCAGGCTTCGCGCGATCCATGGCGCCCGCGCCCCCGAGCACCGATGATCGGCTGGGCGGACCGCTCCCGGCCCCGCCCGGAAGGCCGCGCTGCTGCCTCCGGCCCTCGCCCCGGAAGGCGGACACACCCATGCTCAGGAACGGCCTGGAACCGTGGCACGTAGCCATCGTCGTACTCGTCTGCCTGATGCTGTTCGGCTCGAAGAAGCTCCCCGAGATGGCCCGCGGACTCGGCAGGTCCGCCCGCATCCTGAAGGCGGAGGCCCAGGCACTGCGCGAGGAGACCCCGACGGCCCCGGCACCGGCACCGGCACCGGCCGAGCGCTGATCCGGGCTTCCCGGCTCCCGGGCCGCTGCCCCGCAGGGCCCGGCTCAGCCCCGCAGGGAGGCGCGCCGCCCGTCCGCCATCTGCGCCCGGTCGGCGGCCGCCGTCCCGTCCTCCCACCCCGCGAGGTCCGTCGCTCCGCGCAGCCGGGTCGTCGTGGTCCGGGGGAACATCTCCTCCGCCCGCGAGGTGACCGCCACGTCCCGGGCGACCAGGGCCGGCAGGTTGTCGGGGGCCTCGGCCACGGTGTCGGCCACCGCGTGCTCGGCCGTCTCCGCGAGCCGCTGGCCGAGCCGGCTCGCGTAGGCCAGGAGGAAGGACTGCCGGAAGGTCTTGGTGCGCTTGCGCCCACCCGCCCGCTGCCCGGCCTCCGCGCGGGTCATCGCGGCGGTCCCCTGGACGAGCAGGGAGGTGTACAGCAGCTCCACCGCCTCCAGGTCGCTCTCGAAGCCGACGACGGTGGAGAACTCGTAGGCGCTGTTCCACACGGACCGGCACCGGTTCGCGCCCGCCACCGCGTCGAGCAGCACCGCCTTGGCCTCCTCGTACGGGGCTTCGACCCCGATCCGGCAGGCCCCGGGTATCTGCGCCGTGCCGGACTTCACCGCGAGCAGGGCCGCGTCCACGGTGTGCCGGGCCATGAGTTCCTGGGCTTTGGCGCTGAGCGCCTCGGCCTCCTCCGGGAAGGTGGTCGCTTCGGCCTTCGCGAGCAGCGCCCGGATCCGGCCGAGCATGCGGGGCTCGATGTGCGCGTGTTCGAGCACGTCGGCCGGGTCCCCCGGCAGCGGTCCGACGGGCTCGATCGACGGCAGCCGGATGAGCAGCCGGAAGACCTGCAGGACGGTCCCGGCCAGGCTGAAGCGGTCGGTGCGCTCCCGCTGGACCAGCCGTTCCCCGTAGGCGGTGTCGTCCCCCCACCACACCTCGGCCTCGCTCCACCGCTCGGGCAGCCGCGCGTACCGCCGCGCCTCGGCGGCGATCAGGTCCTCGGCGATCCGCAGGTGCGCCTGCTCCAGGTCCCGGCGTACGAGCCTCAGCACGTCGGCCGGCCGCCACCCGCGCTCCCAGGCCTGGCGCAGGTACTCCTCGCCGCGGGCGAGCAGTGCCTGCCCGACCCCGGCCCACCGGTCCCCCTCGGCGACGAGCACCGACGCGCCGGCGTCCAGCCCGGCGTCGTCCTGGTTGTACAGCGCGGCCTCGCAGGCCCGGTCGACGATGTCTCTCACCCCTTCAGCTTGGCATGCCCGCCTGCGGCGCCCTCTCCTCGTCCCATGCGGCACGGTCGGGCACCCGGTCCGCCGGACGGGTCCGTCGCGTTCCAGGCGTCGGCCCGGGAGCGGGGTCCGGGGCGGAGCCCCGGGGAACGGGCGAAGGGCGGGTAGGGGCCCCCCTCCCCCGGGCCGGACCGGACCGGCCCGGACCGGCCCGCCCGACCCCGCACACCCGGCCCCGCCCGCCCCGCACACCTGTGCCATCGCGCGCCGCGCCCCGGCACTGTCAGCCCCCGGTGGGACACTCGCACTCATGAGCGACCGCATCCCTCGGTGGGCCCTCGCCGAGGACGACGACGGCCGGTGGCACGCCATGCCGCTGGACGACCCCGCCGGCGGCGGCCGGATCACCACCACCGACCCCGCGGAAGCGATCCGCTCGGCCCCCACCGGCACCCGCTGGGTCTGGCGCTCCACCCAGGCCGTCTACCCCCGGCTCCTCGCCGCCGGCGTCCGCGTCGAGCGCTGCCACGACATCGAGGACGCCGAGCTGCTCCTGCTCGCCCACGAGGGCCGCCTCGGCGAACCCCGCTCGGCGGCCGCCGCCTGGGCCCGCCTGACGAACGCACCCGTACCGCCCGATCCCCCGCAGCGCGCGGCCGAGCCCGGCAGCCAGGACTCCCTCTTCGACCCCCGGCCCGCCCCCGTACCGCTCGACGCCCTCGTGGCCGTCCACGCCGACCAGGTGAAACGGCAGGACGCCACCGCCCACCCCGACCGGATGCGGCTGCTCGTGGCCTCCGAGTCGGCGGCCTTCCTCGTGGCCGCCGAGATGAACCGTGCGGGCCTGCCCTGGCGGGCCGACGTACACCGGGCCCTGCTCACCGAGCTGCTCGGCGAGCGGTACGCGGGGCGCGGCCAGCCCCGGCGGCTCGCGGAGCTGGCCGACGAGGTCTCGGCGGCGTTCGGGCGGCGCGTACGGCCCGAGCTGGCCGCCGACGTCATCAAGGCCTTCGCGGAGGCCGGGATCAAGCTCAAGTCCACCCGCCGCTGGGAGATCCAGGACCTGGAGCACCCGGCCGTGGAGCCCCTGATCGCCTTCAAGAAGCTGTACCGGATCTACACCGCCCACGGCTGGTCCTGGCTCGCGGACTGGGTCCACGACGGCCGTTTCCGCCCCGAGTTCATCCCCGGCGGCACGTACACCGGCCGCTGGGTCACCAACGGCGGCGGGGCCCTGCAGATCCCGAAGGTGATCCGCCGGGCCGTCGTCGCCGACCCGGGCTGGCGGCTCGTCGTGGCCGACGCCGACCAGATGGAGCCGCGGGTGCTCGCCGCGATCTCCCGCGACCCCGCCTTCATGGAGGTGGCCGGCCGCCCCGAGGACCTGTACACCTCCATCTCCCGCCAGGGCTTCTCCGGAGACCGCGACATGGCGAAGATCGCCGTGCTCGGCGCGGTGTACGGGCAGACCTCCGGGGACGGCCTGAAGAACCTGGCCGCGCTGCGCCGCCGCTTCCCACGGGCCGTGGCCTACGTGGACGACGCCGCGAAGGCGGGCGAGGAGGGGCGGCTCGTACGGACCTGGCTGGGCCGCACCTGCCCGCCGCCGGCCGATCCCGAGGACGCCGAGGAGCTCCCCGACGGCTACGTCCCGAGCTACGCCTCGACCGACGCCCGGGCCCGCGGCCGCTTCACCCGCAACTTCGTCGTGCAGGGCAGCGCCGCGGACTGGGCGCTGCTCCTGCTCGCGGCCCTGCGCCGGTCCCTCGCGGAGGCGGGGATGCGGGCCGAGCTGGTCTTCTTCCAGCACGACGAGGTCATCGTCCACTGCCCCGAGGAGGAGGCGCCCGCCGTGGTCGCGGCGATCCGCGCGGCGGGCGACCTGGCCGGCCGCATCACCTTCGGGGAGACCCCGGTCCGCTTCCCCTTCACCGCGGCCGTCGTGGAGTGCTACGCGGACGCGAAGTGAGGTAGGAGAAGCGCAGGTGCAGGCGGGGCAGCCGTCCCGGCGCTTCCTCGCCAGCTCGCCTCCTCGCTTCCGCACTCCCTCCTACAGCCCGTACTCCGATGCCCACTTCGGGCTCGTCACGAGCTCCTTCATCCGCTCCACGCTCAGCACGGGTGTCTTGCGGGTCGCATCCGACGACTGGTTCTCGGCGTTGAACGAGGACACGATCAGCCGGGTGCCGTTCGGCCGCAGTGCCTCGGCGCTCCACCAGAGCACTCCGGCACCGCCCTTCTCCCCGTCCTGCTGGCGGGTCAGGACCTTCGTTCCGTCCGGCAGCGTCTCGGCGCCCTCGAACAGGTCGGCCCACATTCCCGGGTGCTTCAGGTTGTCCGGCTGGATCTGGAGGCTGACGAGGGATTTGCCCTTGCCCTCGTCGAGCACCAGGTAGCCCAGATCGGCCCCGTCCTCGTCCCGGCGCACGACCGGGATCCCGTCCGTGCGCAGCAGCTCCTCCAGGATGGCCACCGCCGTCTTCCCCGAGCGGGGGACCAATACGGGCCGGTCCTCCTGATGGGCGGCGGGCAGATCGTTCAGGGCCGGGTGCCACAGCGGGGAGGTCACGAGGGCCTGCAACTGCGCGAGCGTGAGCGGCGGTGTCGGACGGCTGACGGGCGCGCCCTTCTCCGCCGCCGAGTTCTCCTCGTGGGCGTCCACCATGAACCCCTGGGGGGTCACCACGATGGCGCGCCACGACTTGACGTCGGCCCGCTTGTCGGGGAACACGTAGCCCTTGTAGAGGTGCAGCCGCGAACCGTCCTCAAGCGTCTCCGAGGTGCAACTGTCGTACTTGATCGTGGTCCTGGACGGGCACGTGAGCATGTCCTTGGCCATCTCGCCCTTCGGGTCGACCCGGGAGAGCGCGAAGCCGATGCTGCTCTTGCCCTCGCCGTCGTCGAAGACCGCGCTCACCATCGGGCCCAGTTCGTGGCCCGTCCCCCGTGCCTCGACGGTGCTGAGCGTGCCCTGCGGCAGGAGCTGCTTGAGCACCCCGGTCAGCTGCTCGGCGGTCACGGCGCCGGTTCCGACGCGGCTGTTGCGCAGCCCCTGCCCTTCCTGGAGCAACGGACCGAGCGCGGGCGGCTCCTGCGAGGAGGACACGTTCGCCCGTTCCCCGCCACCGCCGGCTCCCCCGAGCATCCCGTTCGCGTACGCCCCGACGGTGGCGATCAGTGCCAGGGCGAGCGCCGAGCCGCCGGCGACGGCGGCCCGGCGACGGGCCACCATCCGCCGGCCGCGCCGCTCCCCGCCGTCCACGAGGTCCCGGCCTTCGGACGTGAAGCCGTCACCCGTACGCCGGAGGGCCTCACCGAGCTCGTCTTCAAAGGGCATGCGGAATCAGACCTTCCGTCCAAAGGGATCACGGGAATCGCAGGAACCACGGGAGGGGAAAAGCGGAAACGATGTACGCACGAGCGGGCGACGGGCGGCTCAGCGGCCGACGAACTCGGCTAACGAGCCGCCCAGCTGCTCCCGCAGCCGGGTCAGCGCACGCGAGCTGCGGGTCCGTACGGCCGCCGAGCTGACGTTCATCACGTCGGCGGTCTCCTCTACGCTGCGGTCCTCCCAGTACCGCAGCACCAGGACCGCCCGGTCCTTCGGCGCCAGCCGCCCCAGCGCCTCCAGCAGCGTCAGCCGCAGCGCGGGATCGCCGCCGGCCGGCGCGCCCGCGTCGGGGAACTCCCCGACCGGACGCTCCCCCGCCGACCGGCGGCGCTGGTGCGTCAGGAAGGCACGCACCAGCACCGTCTGCGCGTACGCCGCCGGATTGTCGATCCGGGCGACGCGTGCCCAGAGCAGGTACATCCGCCCGAGGGTCTCCTGTACGAGATCCTCAGCGAGGTGGGTGTCGCCGCTCGTCAGGAGACAGGCCGACCGGTACAAATGCGCCGATCTGCCCACCGCGAACTCACGGAACCCATCTCTGCGTCCGTACCCCATCCGCTCCCCCTAGCGTCCGTCTCACCCCAATGACGCGACGGGGACCGGGAATGTTTCAGCAGATCCCGGACCGATCTCAGACCGATACGGAAACCGCCCCGGTGTCCGTTCCCGAGCCCGCGTCCGAGCCCGCGTCCGCGCCCGCCTCGGAGAGGTCGTGGAAGTACATGTGGAACTCCTCGCGGACGAACCCCTCCGCCTCGTACAGCCCCTGCGCGACGAGGTTGTCGTACGCCGTCTCCAGCTGCACGCCCGTCACCCCGGCCTCCCGCGCCCGGCGCAGCACCTCCCGCAGCAGCGCGCGGCCGGCGCCCGTACGGCGGCCGGCGGGTGCCACGTAGAGGTCGTTCAGCAGCCACGCGGGCTTCATGGCCAGCGAGGAGATCATCGGGTAGACCTGCGTGAAGCCGACCGTGCCCGCACCCGGGACCTCGGCGAGCAGGACGAAGGAGTCCCCGGCCGCCAGCCGCTCCGCCAGGAAGGCGCGCGGGCGCTCCGGGTCCTCGACCTCCACCTCGTAGAAGTCCAGGTAGCCGCGGAAGAGCTCGGCGGCGGTGTCCAGATCCGCCTCGCCCGCCTCGCGCACGACCACCTTGCCCCCGCTGCCGGCGGCCTCCGGGGTGCGGGCCTCG
The DNA here is from genome assembly GCF_055584085.1 of Streptomyces sp. NPDC104226. NCBI lineage: Bacteria > Bacillati > Actinomycetota > Actinomycetes > Kitasatosporales > Streptomycetaceae > Streptomyces > Streptomyces sp. NPDC104226. The sequence continues at coordinate 236,765 of NZ_JBVJMS010000011.1, read as the reverse complement.
TCGTGCGTCGTCCGACCGTTCATGTCGTTCTCCCTCGTGGCGTCCCTGTCGCGCTCCCCAATTCTGCAACCGCGCGGGTCGCGACCCCCGCACCGGCTGCGGCCGCGGGGCCGCGACCGCCGAATCGCGACGCGACGGCGGACCGCCGATACTGCGGGAAACGGGCCCGGGCAGGAGACGGAATGCGGTGGAAGAGCCGGCTGGAGGGCCTGCGTTCCGGTGCTGAGCGGCGCTTCCCCGTCCTCACCGAGCTCACGGGCAGGCTGCTGTCCGCGAACCTCCTCGACTCGGGGACCCGCCTCGCGGCCCAGGTCTTCCTGGGCTCGGTGCCCCTGCTCTTCGCCTTCGCGGCCTTCGCCCCGACGAGCGTGCGCGACCAGCTCCGCGACTCCCTGCGCGCCATGTTCGGGCTCAGCGGGGCACCCGACGAGGAGCTGCAACAGGTCCTGTACGGGGCGGCCGGCGACGGCCTGCGGGAGACCACCGGCATCGTCGGCCTGCTGGTCGCACTCGTGTCGGCCACCAGCCTCAGCCGGGCTATGGCCCGGGTCTGCGAGCGCGCCTGGCTGCTGCCCAAGGCCGGGACCCGGATCGCGGCCTGGCGCTGGGTGGTGTGGCTCCTGGTGATGGTGCTGGTGCTCGTGCTGCAGGGCCCGATCCGCGACGGCTTCGGGGCCGGCCTCCTGGTCGGAACACCGCTCTTCTTCCTGGTGAGCACGGGTGTCTGGCTGTGGACGCAGCACCTCCTGCTCGCCAACCGCGTCACCTGGTCGGCGCTGCTGCCCGGCGCCCTGCTGGCGGGGGCCGCCACCAGCGCGCTCGGGCTGACGGCGCGCGTCTACATGCCGCCCGCGCTCAACCGGGCCATGGGCGAGTACGGCTCCCTCGGCCTCGTGCTCGTCGTGCTCTCGTGGCTGATCGCCGTATGCGCCTCGGTCGCCTTCGCGGTGACCATCGGCGCGGTACTGGCGCAGGAGCCGCCCCTGAACAGGTACGTGCGACCGCCCGGCAGCGGCCCGGCCCCCGTATCGCCCGTATCCCCCCTCTCCCCCGGACGGCCCAGCCCCGGTCGCCCGGAGGACCTCGACGGCCGAGGCTGACGAGGACGCACCGCGACCACCGCGGACGAGGAGGCACGGTGTCGGACGAAGGATCGACCGCACGGGACAGTGAGCTCCGGGAACTCCGCAGCCGGGTCGCGTCCCTCGAAGCGGAGCGGACGGCGCGGCCGCCCCGGCACCGCACGAAGTCCTTCCTGGCCGCCCTGCTGATCGTCCTCGGCTGCGTGCTCGCGCCCCTCGGAGTCGTCGCGGCCTGGGCGGCGGACGAGGTGGGCGACACCGACCGCTACGTGGCGACCGTCGCCCCGCTGGCCTCGGACCCGGCCGTCCAGGACGCCGTGGCCAACCGGGTCACCGACGCCCTCATGACCCGGATCGACCTGGCCTCCCTGCTGTCCGACGCGGCGCCGGAGGAACGGCCGCTCCTGGAGAAGGCACTGGGGAAGCTGGGGGACTCCCTCGAAGGAGCGGTCCGCAGCTTCGTACACGACAAGGCCCGGGCGGTCACCGGCTCGGACGCCTTCGCCACCATCTGGACCGAGGCCAACCGCAAGATCCACGCCTCCGTGGACAAGGCCCTCACGGGGAAGGGCGGCGGCGCGGTGAAGCTGGAGGGCGACACGGTCACCCTCGACCTCGCTCCCGTCGTCGACCTCGTGAAACAGCGTCTCGTGGACGAGGGCATGCAGGTCGCCGGACGGATCCCGGAGATCCACACCGACTTCACGCTCGTCCGCTCCGACGAGATCGGCAAGGTCAAGACATACGTCCGGCTCCTCCAGCTGACCGGCAACTGGCTGCCCGTCCTCGCTCTGCTCCTGGTCGCCGGCGGCGTCCTGCTCGCGCGGCGACGGCGCCGGGCCCTGGTCGCGGGAGCCCTGGGCGTGGCCGCCGCGACGGCGCTGCTCGGCATCGGACTCCGGGTCTTCCGCGCGGTCTACCTCGACCGGCTGCCCGCCGGGGTCTCCCCGCAAGCCGCCGCAGCCGTCTACGACACCCTGACCCACCTGATCACCACCATGATCAGAATGGTCGTCGCCCTGGGCCTGGTCCTCGCCCTGTCCGCCTGGCTCACCGGCCCCGGCCGCCGCGCCGGCCTGGTCAGGGGCCTGTGGACCTCGGGCATCGGCGCGGCGCGCACCACCGCCGACCGCGCGGGTCTGCGTACGGGCCCGGTGGGGCCCTTCGTCCGCCGCCACCGTTCCCGGATCGCCTGGGCCCTGACCGTGGCGGCACTCGCCGCCTACCTCCTCTGGTCCTACCCCACGGGCTGGGTGGTCGTGGGCCTGGCCCTCGCCCTGCTCTTCGCCCTGGCGGTGGTGGAGTTCCTGGGCGGCCCTCCCCGCGACGAGCGGGTCAGTCCTTCCCCGTGACGGGCTGGGCGGGCAGCGTGTAGACGTGCTGCGGGGTCACGATCTTGGTGATCGCCTCGCCGAACAGCGTGCTCGGCTCCTCGCCCTGGGCGGAGATGTCGGTGTTGAGCAGCACGACCAGGGTGGCATCGGACTGCTCGGGGTTGTAGACGGTCAGCGACTGGTAGCCGGGCAGCGAGCCGTTGTGCCCGATCCACCCCTGGACGTTGAAGATCCCCAGCCCGTAGCCGGTGCCCGGCAGGGCCGGTACGACGTCGAGGCGCTCGGCCTGGGTGGCGGGGGTGAGCAGCTCACCGGTGGCCAGCACCTTGGCCCACTGCCGCAGGTCCGTGAGGTCGGAGATCATCGCTCCGGCGGCCCAGCCCCAGGAGGGGTTCCAGTCGGCCGCGTCCTCGGTCTTCCCCGAGGCCGTCTGGTCCGTGTAGCCCTCCGCGTGCGGGGTCGGGAACTCGGCGCCGGTCGGGAAGACGGTGTGCTTCAGCCCGGCGGGCTCGCTGACCTCCTCGGTGATGTAGTCGGCGAGCGTCTGCCCGCTGATCTTCTCCACGACGAGCCCGATCAGGATCAGGTTGGTGTTGCAGTAGTCGAACTTCGCGTTCGGCTCGAAGAGCACCGGGTGCTTGAAGGAGTAGGCGAGCAGCTCCTGCGGGGTGAAGGGCCTGCGGGGATCGCTGGTCAGCGCCTTGAAGAAGTCCTCGTCGGCCGAGTAGTTGAACAGTCCGCTGCGCATGCCCGCCAGCTCGCGCAGGGTGATCCGGTCGCCGTTGGGCACGCCGTCGACGTACTTGCCGATGGGGTCGTCCAGCCCGATCTTGCCCTCGTCGACCAGCTTCAGCATCGCGGTCACGGTGAAGGTCTTGGTCTCGCTGCCGATCCGCATGTTGAGGCGGTCGGTCATGGGCGCCCCGGTCGCCTTGTCGGCCACGCCGAAGGCCCGTACGTACGTCCCCTTGCCCGGCGCCGACAGGGCCACTTGCACCCCGGGGATCTTCGCCTCGTCCATCACCTTCCGGATGGCGTCGTCCAACTGCCGCGCCACGGCGGGGGTGAGCTGCGGAAACTCATCGGATACGGCCGTACTGCTCGCCGCCGGTGGTGTCGGCACGTCCACGGCGTACCCGGCACCGGCCCCCACGGGCACCATCAGGAGCCCCACTGCGGCCGCTCCCACAGCCGCCCTGCGCAACCGTGTCGTGCTCACCCGTCCAACGTAGCCCCGCCCCGTGGGCCGGGCGACCGGAGGGGGCGGGGTGCCCGGCAGTACGACGTGCGGGCTCAACCGGCCCGGTAGGCCCGGAGGAAGGCGGCGACGCCGCCTGTGACCAGGTGGTCGGTCCGGTCCGCGGGGAGGGGCAGGACTCCGTAGTGCGAGAGCTGCACGATGGAGTGCGAGGTCAGTGCCATGAAGTGGGCGGCCGCCAGCATCGCGTCGCCGTGTACGTCGATCAGCCCGGCGCCGTCGAGGCCCGCCATCGCGTCCGCGAGCACGCGGGACACCGGGCCGGGGCCGGCGTTCGTCCAGGCCTCCAGCACCTCCGGGGGAACGTGGTCGGCTTCGGCGTGGATGTGGCGGACCAGCGCGAAGTGGTCGGCGTAGTCGGTCATGAGCCCGATGACCCGGTGGGCGAAGGCGACCAGGTCCCGCTCCAGGTCCTCGGGGCGGGGCGGGCGTTCGGGGTTCAGGGCGGCTTCGATCAGGGCGATCTGGGCGTCGCGCACCTGCCCCGAGGTCCAGGTGACGACGGTGGCGAAGAGCTCCGCCTTGCCTCCGGGGAAGTGGTTGTAGAGCGTGCGGGTCGAGACCTCGGCCGCGGCGGCGAGCGCGTCGACCGAGGCGCGGGCGTAGCCCTCGCGGCCGAAGACCCCGCAGGACGCGCTCGCGATGGCGATCTGCTTCCCCAGCTTCTTGGCACTCGTGCCGCTCCTGCTGCCGCTGCCGCTGCCCGCGCCGGTGCCGGTGCTCATTTCGCCTCCACACGATAACTACAACGACCGTTGCACTTTTTACAACGCTCGTTGTAGTTTACCGGAGGAGCGGCCGCACCGGCGGCCGCACCGCCAACGAGGGGAACCTGCCATGTCCACCGCCGTTTCCGGTCCCACCACCCCCCAGACGGACGCGCCGCTGCGCGTCGCCGTCATCCTCGGCAGCGTCCGCGAGGGCCGCCAGGGCCCCGCCGTCGCCGACTGGTTCCTCGGCGCGGCGGGCGCCGTCGGCGGCCTGGACCTCGACCTCATCGACCTCGCCGAGGTCGACCTGCCGCTGGCCATGCCCGGCTGGGGCGGTTCTCCGAGCCCGCAGGCGGCCGCCGCCCTCGCGGAGGTCAGCCCGCGGCTGGCCGCCGCCGAGGCCTTCGTCGTCATCACCCCCGAGTACAACCACAGCTTCCCGGCCGTGCTGAAGAACCTCATCGACTGGCACCGCGAGGAATGGCAGGCCAAGCCGGCCGGCTTCGTCTCCTACGGCGGCCTCGGCGGCGGCCTGCGCGCCGTCGAGCAGCTCCGGCAGGTCTTCGCCGAGCTGCACGCCGTGACCGTACGGGACTCCGTCAGCCTGCACGGGTCCTGGTCCGGACTCGGCCCGGACGGCGTTCCGCGCGACGCCGCCGTGACCGGGGGCGCCGTCAAGGGCATGCTCGGCCAGCTGACCTGGTGGGGACGCGCGCTGCGCGCCGCCCGCGCGAGCCACCCGTACCAGGGCTGAGGGGCGGCACGAGGATGCGTACGACCCGGGAACCCGGCGGTCCCGCATCGGCGCCGAGGCCGGCGGACCGCGCGACCGGCACAGTCACCCCCGACGCCACCGACGCCCCCACCCCCGCCGCGGCCCCGGCTTCCGCGGCGCTCCTGCGGCGTACCGCGGGCGTCGTCATCGTCGGCTCGGTCATGTCGGTGCTCGACATGACGATCGTCAACGTCGCCCTGCACCGCCTCTCCGAGGCCTTCCACGCCCCGCTGGCGACGATCCAGTGGGCCGCCAGCGCGTACACGCTCGCGCTCGCCGCCGTCATCCCGGCCTCGGCCTGGGCGATGGGCCGCTTCGGCGCCAAGCGCACCTACCTCGGCGCCCTCACCCTGTTCTCGCTCGGATCGCTGCTCGCCGCGTGCGCCTGGAGCGCCGGAAGCCTGATCGCCTTCCGCGCGGTACAGGGCCTCGGCGGCGGGCTGCTCATGCCCGTCGGCATGGCCATGGTGATGCGCACGGCGGACCCGGCCCGGCTCGGGCGGGTGATGGCCCTGCTCGGACTGCCCGTCATCGTCGGCCCGGTGGCCGGCCCGGTGCTGGGCGGCTGGCTGGTCGACTCGGCGTCCTGGCAGTGGATCTTCCTGGTCAACCTGCCCGTCGGGGCGGTCGCCCTGCTCCTCGCCGCGAAGCTGCTGCGCTCCGACCCGCCGGGCGACCCCTCCACCGCGCCCCGCCTGGACGTACCCGGCCTGCTGATGCTCTCCCCGGGCCTCGCCCTGCTCCTCTACGGCCTGGCCCGCGGCGGGGAGGGCGGCACCTTCACCGCACCCGACGCCCTGCTCCCGACCCTGGCCGGCGCCGCACTCGTGGCCGCCTTCGCCCGCCGGTCCGTGACCGCCCGCGAGCCCCTCCTCGACCTGACGCTCCTGCGCGACCGCACCTTCCGCGCGGGCATCGCCACGCTCACCCTCTTCACCTGCGGCTACTTCGGGTCCATGCTGCTCGGTCCGATGTACTGGCAGCAGGGCCGCGGCATGACCGCGACGGCTGCCGGGCTGCTGGGCGCCCCGGCCGGACTCACCGTCGGCCTGGTCATGCAGATCGCCTCCCGCCGCGTGGACAAGGTCTCCCCGCGCCGGCTGGTCCGGGCCGGGATCGCGGTGGGCGCACTGGGCATGGCCCTGACCGCACTCCAGGCCGGGTCCGCGGAGGCGGCGCCCTGGCGGTTCGTCACCGCTTCGGTCGTCATGGGCATCGGCGCCGGGATGGTCATGATGCCGACGATGACCACCGCGAGCCGGGCCCTGCCGAGGGCCCGCATGACAGCGGCGAGCACCCTCCTCAGCATCAACTCCCAGATCGGCGCATCGGTCGGCACCGCCCTCCTCTCGGTCACCCTGACCGCGACGACCACCACCCCCTCGGGCTTCCGCACCACCTACGCCCTCGCGGCCCTCCTCCTCGCCCTCGCCCTGATCCCCGCCTCCCACCTCCCCACCCGCCACCCCTGACCCGCCCTCCCGCAAGCCCCGTCACCGGACACGCGCGCACGTCCCGCCCGGACTCCTCGACCGCCACCAGGAGTCCGGGCTCCGTCGTATCGCCGGACCCGGAGCTCGGACGGGCCGTCGGGGCGTGGCCGACTAGGTCCTGGCCGGTGCGTGCCAACGTCACGAAAGCGCTGGTCGGTCGCGTGTGCGGGGGCGTGCGCGCGGCACCAAACGGCCCGGGCGTTTCATGCCAGCCGCAGGTCCTTACGCGTGGGGCGCACGGGGGGCGAAGCTCTCTCCGACGCCACCGGGACACGGTCTCCGGACAGACCGCTTGCCGGGCCGTCGACCCCCCACCCCCCATTCGTCGAGGAACACCGCCACCGAGCAGCAGGAGCCCCGCACGCCATGAGAGTCCTCATATCCAGTGTTTCGTCGGATTCACACACCTGGAACCTCGTCTACCTCCAGCTCCTGCTGGAGGAACTCGGTCACCAGACCGTCAATCTCGGTGCCTGTGTGCCGGAATCACTGCTTGTGCAGGAAGTCCTCAGCGAGCGGCCCGACCTGGTCGTCATCAGCAGCGTGAACGGTCACGGCCATCAGCAGGGCGGATCGTACGTCCGCGCCGTGCACGAGCACCTGCCCGGACTTCCGGTCGTCATCGGCGGCAAGTTGGGCACGCGGGGAGACGGGAACGCCGACTACATCGGCGACCTGCTCGACCAGGGCTTCTCCGGGGTCTTCGTCGGTGACGACGCGATTCCGGAGTTCATCCGGCACCTCGCACACCTCGACGCCCTGGTCGCGGCGTGACGACATCACCGGCGCCCACCGCCGGCCCCGACGCCATGGCAGGCCCCGCCGTCACCGCGGGCCCCGCCTTCACCGCCAACCCCGCCTTCACCCCTTTCACCGCCTTCCCCGACGCCACCGCCTTCCCCGCCTTCTCCGCCTACGTGGCCGAGCACCACGCCCAGGGCCGACTCGTGGTCCAGCCCCGGATGGGCTTCGGCACCATCCCCCGCATGCGTGACGGTCTGCGGGCCGTCGCCGGCGCACGGGCCGACACCGTCGGCACCCTCACCCTGGACAGCTACACCCGGGTCGGCGACCACGCGGCCGCCGACCTCGCCCTTCGCGACGGCCACGACCTGAACGGCTATCCCCTCGTCCTGCACGGGGCCGCCGACACCCGCGACATGGTCGCCGAAGCCGTCGGCACCCGCATTCCCGTCCAGGTACGGCACGGCTCCGCCCAGCCCCTGAAGATCTTCAGGACCCTGCTGGACGCGGGACTGGACGCCACCGAGGGCGGCCCCGTCTCCTACTGCCTGCCCTACAGCCGGGTTCCGCTCGCCAAGGCCGTCGAGGCCTGGGCCGAGTGCTGCGAGGTCCTCGCGCCGGGCCCCGGCGACGGCAGGCCCGGACACCTGGAGAGCTTCGCGGGCTGCATGCTGGGCCAGCTGTGTCCGCCCTCGCTGACGGTCGCGCTCAGCGTCCTGGAGGGGCTCTTCTTCCGGCAGCACGGGCTGCGCAGCATCTCGCTGAGCTACGCCCAGCAGGTGCACGCCGGCCAGGACCTCGAAGCCATCCGGGCACTTCGCCGGCTCGTCGGCGAGTTCCTGCCCGGCCTGGACACCCACATCGTCGTCTACACGTTCATGGGGCTCTTCCCCAGCACTCCCGAGGGCGCCGCGGCGATCTCCCGCGACAGCGTGGAACTGGCCATGGCGGCCGGCGCGCACCGGCTGATCGTCAAGACCGCCGTCGAGTCCTCGCGCATCCCCACGGTCGCGGAGAACGTCGAGGCGCTGGAACTCGCAGCCGGCCACGCGGCCCGCTTCGGTCCGCGGGCCGCCCTCATCGCCCGTACGGGGCACGGCGGCGGGGACACCGACGAGGACAGCGAGACCTACCTGGAGGCCCGCGCCCTGATCGATGCGGTCCTCGGGCTCCGCCACGACATCGGTGACGCCCTGGTCACCGCGTTCCGTACGGGCGTGCTGGACCTGCCGTACTGCCTCCACCCGGACAACGCCGGGCGGACACGGACCGCCTTCACCCCCGAGGGGCGGCTCACCTGGGCCGACACCGGCCGGATGCCCCTGCCTCCGCGCAGCACGCGCACGGCCCCCCGCGCGGGCGGATCGGCCGAGTTGCTCCGGATGCTCAGCGAGAACCAGAGGCGCTACGACCTCCGGCCCGCTCCCCCCGTCCTTCGATAGAAGAGGTTCACCATGAGCGCAGCCCCGACCGGAGCGGCCCTGGAACGCAAGGGCACTCTCCAGCTGTCCCTGGCGATGGCCCTCTCGGGCACGATCGGCGTCTTCGTCGTCGAGTCCGGAGCCACTCCGTTCAACGTGGTCTTCTTCCGCTGCGTGTTCGGCGCGGTCGCCCTCGGCCTGTACTGCCTGGCCCGCGGATTCTTCCGCGACCACGGCTTCACCCGCCACAAGGTCCTCCTGACCTGCCTGGGCGGTGTGTTCATCGTCTTCAACTGGGTGCTGCTCTTCGAGTCGTACCGGTCCACGTCCATCTCCGTGGCCACGGTCGTCTACCACACGCAGCCGTTCTACGTGGTCCTGCTCGGCGCGCTCTTCTTCCGCGACAAGCTGACGGTCTCGAAGTTCGCCTGGCTGGCCGTCGCCTTCGGCGGACTCGTCCTGGTGGCCGGGGTGTCCCCCGCCGACCTCGTCGGAGGCGGCAGCTACCTGCTCGGACTGGGCGAGGCGCTGCTCGCGGCCCTCTTCTACGCGCTCTCCACCATCTTCACCAAGCGCGTGACCGGCGTGAAGCCGCATCTGGTCGCCCTGATGCAGGTCCTCGTGGGCATCCCGCTGCTGCTCCCGTTCACCCGCCTGGCGGAGACCGCGGGCCTGGGCGCCGGCTGGGCCTGGCTCGTCGGCCTCGGGGTCATCCACACCTGTGTGATGTACGCCCTCATGTACTCCTCGTACCAGAAGCTGCCCACGTCCAAGATCGCCGTGCTGGCCTTCATCTACCCGGCGGTGGCGATGTTCTGCGACTGGGCCGTCTACGGACACCGCGTAAGCCTCCTCCAGGCCCTGGGCATCCCGCTGATCGCCGCCGCGACCCTGGGCATCAACCTCGGCTGGCGCCTCGGTCCGCCCCGCCCGGCCGCCCCCCTCACTTCCGTCGCGACTCCCGCGGCCCCTTCCGTCGCCACACCTGCCGCCACCCCTGCCGCCCCTGTGGCAGTCCACGCCGCCGGTCCCGTACCGGCCCTCCCTTCCCGGAGCACCACGTGAGCCGTTCGCGTCCACCCCGCATCGCCGTCGTCGGCGGCACCGGAGCCGTAGGCCAGACCCTGCTCGGCCTGATCGAGCAGCGCGGATTCGCCCACGACTCCGTGCGGCTGATCGCTTCGGAGCGGTCCGCCGGCCGTACCGTGTCCGTCCTCGGCCGGACCGTCGTCGTCGAGGACCTGCGCACCGCGGACTTCTCCGACGTCGACATCGCCTTCTTCTCCGCGGGTACCCCCGTCAGCGCCGAATGGGCGGGCAAGGCCGCCGGGGCGGGCGCCCTGGTGATCGACAACACCAACGCCTTCCGGATGGACCCCGCATCGCAGCTCGTCGTTCCGCAGGTCAACGGCGCACTGCTGGCCGAGCGCCCGATCTCCGGGATCGTCGCCAACCCCAACTGCTCGACCATTCCGCTGGTTCGCCTGCTGCGCCCGGTCCACGAGGCCTTCGGGCTGCGGAGCGTCTACGTCTCCACCTACCAGGCCGCCTCCGGCGGTGGCCAGAACGGCATCGACGAGCTGTACGACGGCGCGCGCAGCATCCTGGCCGGCGACACCGCCGAGGCCCGGCGCTTCGCCCAGCCGCTGGCCTTCGACGTCCTGCCGGCCATCGACGTCCTGCAGGCCGACGGATTCACCCTCGAAGAGCGCAAGATGCGGCAGGAGTCCCGCCGCATCCTCGACCTGCCCGGTCTGGACCTCGTCGCGACCTGCGTACGGGTCCCCGTGGAGAACGGGCACAGCGAGGCCGTCACCCTCGAATGCGACGGCCCGGTGGACGCGGCCGAGCTGGCCCGGCTGCTGGACGCCCAGGACGAGGTCAAGGTGTGGCACGAGGGCTGGCCCACGCCCCGCACCATCGTCGACGCGCCCGACCTGGTGCACGTCGGCCGCATCCGGATCGACCCCGAGCGCCCGAACCGCGCCCTGCTGTGGCTCGTCGCGGACAACCTGCGGATCGGCGCCGCACTCAACGCACTGCAGATCGCCGAACGAGCCGTCCAGGAGGGCATCGCATGAACAGCACCACCGACCACCGCCCCACGGGCGTCCTGAAGTTCGGCGGGTCCAGCTTCGCCTCCGCCGCCCACTACCGTGACGTGGCCGCGCACATCAGCGCCCGGGTCAAAGCCGGGGAACGGCTCGTCGTGGTCGTCAGCGGCATGCCCGGCGCGACCGAGAACCTGCGCGAGATCGCCCTGTCCATCGACCCCGGCGCCTCCGTGGAAGCGCTCCACGGCGTGCTGCCCCTCGCGGACACCATCGGAGCGGGCCTACTGCGGATAGCCCTGCGGGGCGAGGGCATCGACGCGGCGATGCTGCACGGCGACCGCACCGGCCTGCACTCCGACGGCACCCGGCACAAGGCGGCCGCGCTCACCGGCTTCGACCCGGGCCCGCTGGAGGTGGCCTTCTCGCACGCCCCCGTCGTCGTGGTGCCCGGCGGCCAGGCCGACGACGGCGGCGGCAGCCCGGCCTGGCTCGGGAAGAACAGCTCCGACCTCAGCGCCACGGCCCTGGCCGGCGCCCTGGGGCTGAAGAGCTGCGAAATCTACTCCGACGTCAACGGCGTGTACGACGCCGATCCCCGCCTCGTCCCGGAAGCCCGGCGCATCCCCGCCCTCTCCTACGAGGACGTCGTGCTGCTCGGCCACCACGGCGCGAAGGTCCTGCACCCGGAGGCGGTACGCACCGCCCAGCGCCACTCCGTCCGGATCGTCTGCCGGCTCAACACCGGCGACTTCGAGGCGGGTTCGGTGATCGACGGCATCGGCGACGGCATCGGGGTGGACTCCGTGATCATCGACGCCCGCTCGGTCGTCACCGAGTTCAGGACCTCGTCCGAGGCGGAACTCGCCTTCGCGGCACTCGAATCCGCCGGGGTTCCCGTGAGCGTCCCGGACTGGCCCGGCCGCCATCTGGTGGTGGTGAACGGCGGCTTCTTCGACGTGCGCCGCTGCCTCGACGAGAACGGCCTCACCGGCGAGATCACCGACGAACGCATGGTGACCGAAGTGATCGCCGGACACCCGGTGCTCCACGTGGCCCCCACCCCGGACACCGCCCTGTACTGGGGCCTCCGCCTCCACACCGACCTCCGCACCAGGAACTCCGTAGCGGCCTGACCCCGGAAAAAGCAAAACCCCCAGGTCACGGCGAGTGAGTCCTGGGGGTCCTACAGAGCCGCCTTCGGGATTCGAACCCGAGACCTACGCATTACGAGTGCGTTGCTCTGGCCAGCTGAGCTAAGGCGGCACCGCTGGGAAGACAAGAATTTCCCTGGTGGGAGGCTCTCATCAGCAGCGGCGCCAAGTCTACAGGGTTAAACGGGGTGCCTCGAACAGGGTCCCTCGGCGGTGGCGTCGGCGGGGGTCAGCACTTCTTCCCGTCCTGCGGAGCGGTGCCTTCCAGGAGGTAGCGGTTGATCGCCGTGTCGATGCAGTCGCTGCCGCGGCCGTACGCGGTGTGGCCGTCGCCGTCGTAGGTCAGCAGGACGCCCGAGTCGAGCTGGCCCGCCAGGGACCGGGCCCACTTGTACGGGGTCGCCGGGTCGCGGGTGGTGCCGACCACCACGATCGGCGGGGCGCCCTTCGCGTGCAGCTCCCGGGCCGTGCCGGTGGCCTTGGTCGGCCAGTACGCGCAGTTCAGCGAGGCCCAGGCCAGGCCGGCGCCGAAGACCGGAGAGGCCTTCTCGAAGGAGGGCAGCGCCTTGTCGACCGCTTCGGGCCCGGCGAAGGCCGGGGGCTGGTCGAGGCAGTTGACGGCGGCGTTCGCCGACATGAGGTTGGCGTACTTGCCGTCCTGCCCGCGCTCGTAGTAGCTGTCGGCGAGCGCCAGCAGCCCGTTGCCGTCGTCGCCGTCGATGGCGGCCGTGAGCGCCTCGCGCAGCTGCGGCCAGGCGTTCTCGTCGTACAGGGCGGCGATCACCCCGGTCGTCGCCAGCGCCTCGCCGAGCGCGCCGCGCGCCCGGTCGGTGGTGGGGACCGGCTGGGCGTCGACCTTGCGGAAGAACTCCTTCAGGCGCTCCGCGATCTGCTCCGGGCTGCCCTTGCCGAGCGGGCAGTCGGTCTGCTTCGCGCAGTCCGCCGCGAAGGCCCGGAAGGCGGTCTCGAAGCCCTCCGTCTGGTCCCGGTTCAGGTCGATCGCCGGCCGGGAGGGGTCCATCGCCCCGTCCAGCACCAGCCGGCCGGTCCGGCCCGGGAAGAGGTCGGCGTACGTAGCCCCGAGGAAGGTGCCGTACGAGGCTCCGACGTAGTTCAGCTTCTCGTCGCCCAGCACCGCCCGCAGGACGTCCATGTCGCGGGCGGCATCGACCGTGGAGACGTGGGGCAGGACCCGCTGCGAGTGCGTCTGGCAGGCGGCCGCGAACTCCTTGAAGGCGGCCACCAGCAGGGCCTGCTCCGCCGGCGTGTCCGGCGTCTGGTCCACCTGGGTGTACTTGTCCATGGCCGGGCCGTTCAGGCATTCCACGGGGCTGCTGCGGTCCACGCCGCGCGGGTCGAAGGAGACCATGTCGTACGCGGCACGCACCGGGGCCGGGTAGCCGATGCCCGCGTACGCCTGGAGGTAGCCGATGCCGGATCCGCCCGGGCCGCCCGGGTTCACCACGAGCGAGCCGAGCCGCTTGGAGGGGTCCGTGGCCTTGCGGCGGGACACCGCGATGTCGATGTCCCCGGCCCCGGGGCTCTCGTAGTCCAGCGGAACCTTCATGGTGGTGCACTCGAAGCCGGGCACACCGCACTCGCGCCAGGTCAGCTTCTGGTCGTAGTACGGGCGCAGCGCGGCCGGGACGGCGGACGGCTCGGCCGACGGCGCCTCGGAGGCCCCGCCGGACGACGCGGCGGCACGGGGTGTTCCCGAACCGCCCGAGGTGCACCCGGAGAGCAGCAGCCCCGCAGCGGCGATCACGGTCCCGGTGGTGCGCAGCAGGCGACTGGTGTCCATTCCCGGAGCCTACGGCCTGCGGCGGTGGCAGGCGCGGTCGTGGCCGCGCCGGGCGGCGGGCGGCCGCCCGGGCGCGGGGCGCCGCCCCGCACGGACCGGGGGCGTCTCCGCCCCGCCCCACGGAACCCTCGAACGGGTGAGGCCGTCAACCGCACGCACGGTGCAGGCGCGTGTCAGCCCGCGCGCAGCGACATCGTCATGGCCTCGACGGCGAGCAGCGGGGCGACGTTGCGGTCCAGCGCCTGCCGGCAGGCGATGATCGCCTCGATCCGCCGCAAGGTGCGCTCCGGACCCGACTCCCGGGCGATCCGGTCCAGGTCCTGCCGTATCTCCTCGTTCGCGATGGCCAGCGCGGAGCCGAGCTGCAGGGCCAGCACGTCCCGGTAGAAGCCGGTGAGGTCGGTCAGGGCCAGGTCGAGGCTGTCGCGCTGGGTACGCGTGCGCCGGCGCTTCTGCCGGTCCTCCAGCTCCTTCATCACGCCCGCCGTACCGCGCGGCATCCGTCCGCCCGTGCCCGCTCCGGCGCCGAGCGCGGCCCGCAGCTCCTCGGTCTCCTTGCTGTCGACCTCCTCCGCGACCACCTTGGCGTCCTCGGCAGCGGCGTCCACCAGCTCCTGCGCCGCCTTCAGGCAGTCGCCGACGTCGGCCACGCGCATCGGCAGCCGCAGGACGGTGGCGCGCCGCGAGCGGGCCGCCTCGTCGGTGGCGAGCCGGCGGGCCCGGCCGATGTGCCCCTGGGTCGCGCGGGCGGCGGCCTGCGCCACGGCCGGCTCGATGCCGTCGCGCCGCACGAGCACGTCGGCGACGGCGGACACCGGCGGGGTGCGCAGCGACAGGTGCCGGCAGCGGGAGCGGATGGTGGGCAGCACGTCCTCCAGCGAGGGGGCGCACAGCAGCCACACGGTCCGCGGAGCGGGCTCCTCCACGGCCTTGAGCAGGACGTTGCCCGCGCCTTCCGTCAGCCGGTCGGCGTCCTCCAGGACGATGACCTGCCAGCGTCCGACGGCCGGGGAGAGCTGCGCGCGGCGCACCAGCGCCCGGGTGTCCTTCACGCCGATGGACAGCTGGTCGGTACGGACGATCTCCACGTCGGCGTGGGTACCGATCACGGTGGTGTGGCAGCCGTCGCAGAACCCGCAGCCCGGCTCGCCGCCGAGGGCGCGGTCCGGGCTGGTGCACTGGAGCGCGGCCGCGAAGGCGCGGGCGGCGGTGGACCGCCCCGAGCCGGGCGGACCGGTGAACAGCCAGGCGTGCGTCATCTTGGAGCCGGGCGGCGGCGGGTCCCCCGACTCGATGGCGGTGACCAGGGCGTCGGCGTCGACCGCGGCGGCGGCCAGCTGGGTCTGGATGCGCTCCTGTCCCACCAGGTCGTCCCATACGGGCATCCCGCCCACCGCCTTTCCCTCGCGTACCGTCCGTGCCGTCTGCTCACCCAGTGTGGCGGCTCCCGCTGACAATCCCGGTCAGCCGGTCCCGCCACCGCCGCGGTCAGCGGCGGCGCGGCCCCCGGCCCTGGTCGTCCTCGTCGTCCCGGCGCGGTCCCAGCAGCTCGTCCGCCAGCGTCGGCAGATCGTCCAGCGGAGTCTCCTCCGCCCAGTCCGAGCGGGGCCTGCTGCGCGGGCGCCCGTCCTCGGTGGCGTTGCCGGGCAGCGGCAGCTCACGGGTGGCGTCGTTGCCCGAGTCGCGGAAGATGCCCGGCGGGACCCGGTCGGCCGGGTTCTCCTCGGGGCGCTGGGCCGTCGGCCGCGTGGTGGAGTACGAGTCCCTGGGCGCTGCCGGCCGCGTCGGCGCCGCCCCGCCCGTGCCCGTGGGGCGTACGGGCGGCAGCACGGCCGTCTCGTCCGCCGGACCCGTGGGGCGTACGGGCGGCAGGACGGCGGTCTCGTCCGCCGGACCCGTCGCGCGGACGGGCGGCAGCACCGCCGTCTCGTCCGCCGGACCCGTCGCGCGGACGGGCGGCAGCACCGCCGTCTCGTCCGCCGGACGCGCCGCCGGATCGGCCTTCGGCACCGGGACCGTCTGGGTGACGTCGTCCGGCTGCACGACCCGCTTGACGACCGGCGTCTCGATCGTGACGGCCTCGTCGCGGTGCGGTTCCTTGCGCAGGTCGGCCTTGGGAGCAGCCTCCCCGGCGGCAGCAGCGGCAGGAGCCGCGGCAGGGGCAGCCGGCACGGACGCCGAAGCAGCCGCCACCGAGGCGGCCGCAGCCGCGGCGGCAGCGGACTTCGCCGCCGCCTCCGCCGCCGAGGCCTCGGCCAGCCGCCGCGCCTCCTCGGCCTTCAGCAGGGCCTCCTCGGCCCGCCGCTGCTTCTCCAGCCGGCGCTCCTCGGCCTCGGCGTGCAGCCGGGCCTCCTCCTCCGCCTGCTTGCGCAGCCGCTCCTGCTCCACCGCGCGGGCCTTCTCCTCGGCCTCCAGCCGCAGCCGCTCGGCCTCGGCCCGTCGACGGGCCTCCTCCTCGGCCAGCAGCCGGGCTTCCTCCGCCTGGCGGGCGGCCTCGGCCTCGGCCGCGATCCGGGCCTCTTCGGCCTCGCGGGCCTTGCGGGCCTCCTCCTCGGCACGCAGCCGGGCTTCCTCCGCCTTGCGCGCGGCCTCTTCCTCGGCCTTGCGCGCGGCCTCCTCGATGGCGAGCCGGCGGGCTTCCGCCTGCGCGGCCACCTCGGCCTCCGACAGCGGGAGCATCCGGTCCAGGCGGTGGCGCACGACGGTGCTGACCGACTCCGGGTCCTGGCCCGCGTCGACCACCAGGTAGCGACCGGGGTCGGCCGCGGCCAGGGTCAGGAATCCGGCCCGCACCCGCTGGTGGAACTCCGCCGGCTCCGATTCCAGCCGGTCGGGCGCCTCCGTGAACCGCTCCCGGGCCGTCTCGGGCGAGACGTCGAGCAGCACGGTCAGGTTCGGTACGAGTCCGTCCGTGGCCCAGCGGGAGATACGGGCGATCTCGGTCGGGGACAGATCCCGGCCGGCGCCCTGGTAGGCCACCGAGGAGTCGACGTAGCGGTCGGTGATGACCACCGCGCCGCGCTCCAGGGCGGGCCGGACGACGGTGTCCACGTGCTCGGCGCGGTCGGCCGCGTACAGCAGGGCCTCGGCGCGGTTGGACAGACCGGCGGAGGACACGTCGAGCAGGATCGAACGCAGCCGCTTGCCGACCGGGGTGGCCCCGGGCTCGCGCGTGACGACGACCTCGTGGCCCTTGGCCCGTATCCAGTCGGCCATGGCCTGCACCTGGGTGGACTTGCCGGCGCCGTCGCCGCCCTCCAGGGCGATGAAGAACCCGGCGTCGGACGCGGCCTGGACCGGCTCCCCGCCGCGCAGCGCCTCGCGCAGGTCGCGGCGCAGCGGTACGCCGCTGCGGTCGTCGGCCTTGGCCAGGACGATGACGGCGACCGGCAGCAGCAGGGCGCCGACCAGCATCAGCGTGAAGGCCGCGCCGCCGTGGGCGAAGACGACCTCGCCGGCGGCCAGCCGGTGCGGGCCGATCAGGGCGGCCAGCAGCGGGGCGGCCACGGCGCCGACGGCCACGGCGACCCGGACGACGGCCTGCAGGTGCTCGGTGACCCGGGCCCGGCGGAACTCCTCGGTCTCCTGGTCGAGCAGCGTGTGCCCGGTGTTCGCGGCGACGCCCGCGGCGGTGCCGGCGAGCAGCGAGAGGAACACCACCGTGGCGGTGTCCGGAACCAGCCCGGTCAGCAGCAGCGCCAGCCCGGCCACCCCGACGGCCAGCGCCAGCAGGCGGCGCCGGGACAGGGACGGGAGCACCTTGCCGGCCTGGGTGGCGCGGATGCCGAGGGCGGTACCGCCCAGCAGGGCCAGTACGAGCAGCGAGAACGCGGCCGCTCCGCCCCCCAGGTCGGTGGCGTGCAGGACGGCCACGGCAGCGGCGGAGGCCACGGCTCCGGCGACGGCGGCGCAGACGAGGACGAACAGCGGGATGGACCCGGTCCGCCCCTTCTCCGGCCGGTCCCCCGCCTTGGGGGCGCGCAGGCCCTCCAGCGGGGAGCGCGGACGCGGGGTCTTCGTCGCGGGCAGCACCAGCGGGAGCAGCAGCGACACGGAGGCCGCGAAGAGACCGGAGGCCACGTACGAGCCGAGGGCGGCCTGGTTCTCGGCGAACCAGCCGATGCCGAGGCCGAGGGCCTTGCCGATCAGCGTCGCGGCGAGCAGCGCGGCCGCGGCGACCGGCAGGGCGGCGAAGGCGGTGCGCAGGTTCAGCCGGCGCAGGGCGTCGAGGTGGTCGGGCAGCGGCCGTACGGTCGCCCCCTCCGGCGGCGGCGCCGGCAGCAGGCCGGGCGCGGCGCTGTCCTTGGCCAGCCCCCACACCCGCTCGGCGGCGCCGGAGACGAAGACGGTGGCGAGCAGCGCGGTCAGCGCGTGCGGGCCGATCCAGTCGAGCCACAGCGGGGCGACGACGAAGAGGCCGAGCCGGAGCCCGTCGGCGCCGATCATCGTCCAGCGGCGGTCCAGCTTGCCGCCGGGGGCGGTGAGCTGGGCCAGGGGCCCGAGGAGGACCGCACCGAAGAGGACGGTGGACACCACGCGGACCCCGAAGACGGCGGCCACGGCGAGGGCCCAGCCGGTGTAACCACCGCCGAAGGGCTCCTGGTCCACGGCCGCCTGGAAGACCAGCAGCACCAGGACCAGCAGGGCGAGGGCATCGCCGATGCCGCTCACCAGCTGCGCGCTCCACAGACGGCGCAGCCCGGGGGTGCGCAGCAGGGCGCGCACCGCGCGCTCGCGGGAGTCCGCGGCGAGGGCTTCGTCGTAGGTGGGGGCGTCGGTGGCGTTGGTGTCGGCGGTGTCGGTGGCGGCGGTCACGACCGTTGGCTGCTCGGCTCGCGTCATCCGCCCAGCCTATCCGCTGCGCTGGGCGGCTGCGGAGGGCTGTGGACAAGGTCCGATGTGACCCCCGACCCACCTCCCGACCCACCTACCGACCCGTCTCCGGGACGCCGCCCGGACCCCGGTCCTCAAGCGCCGGCCGGCTGAACGGCGCGGGGCCCGCACGCAGTGCGTGCGGGCCCCGTTACCGCGACTACTCGTCCGCCGAAGCGGCCGCCGCCGTCTTCTTCGCGGCCGTCTTCTTGGCGGTGGCGGTGGTCTTCTTCGCCGCCGTCGTCTTCTTCGCGGCAGTGGTCTTCGCCGCCGCGGTCTTCGTCGCCGCCGCCTTCTTGGCCGGGGCCTTCTTCGCGGGCGCCTTCTTGACCGCCTTCTTCGCGGTCTTCTTCGCCGGGCCCTTGGCGCGCTTCTCGGCGAGCAGCTCGTAGCCCCGCTCCGGCGTGATCGTCTCGACGTCGTCGTCCCGCCGCAGCGTCGCGTTCGTCTCGCCGTCCGTCACGTACGGGCCGAACCGGCCGTCCTTGACGACCACCGGCTTCTCGCTGACCGGGTCCGTGCCCAGCTCCTTCAGCGGCGGCTTCGCGGCCGCGCGCCCCCGCTGCTTCGGCTGCGCGTAGATCGCGAGCGCCTGCTCCAGGGTGATGGCGAACAGCTGGTCCTCGGTCTCCAGCGACCGCGAGTCCGTGCCCTTCTTCAGGTACGGGCCGTAGCGGCCGTTCTGCGCGGTGATCTCCACGCCCTCCGCGTCCGCGCCGACGACCCGGGGAAGGGACATCAGACGCAGCGCGTCCTCGAGGGTGACCGTGTCCAGGCTCATCGACTGGAACAGCGAGGCCGTCCGCGGCTTCACCGCGTTCTTGCCCGTCTTCGGCGTGCCCTCGGGCAGGATCTCCGTCACGTACGGCCCGTAGCGGCCGTCCTTCGCGACGATGTCGTTCCCGCTGACCGGGTCCTTGCCCAGCTGGAACTCGCCGCTGGGCTTCGCGAAGAGCTCCTCCGCGAACTCGACCGTCAGCTCGTCGGGAGCCAGGTCCTCCGGGACGTCCGCCCGCTGGTGGCCCTCGGCGTCCTTCTCGCCGCGCTCCACGTACGGCCCGTAGCGGCCGACGCGCAGCACGATGTCCTGGCCGACGGGGAAGGAGGAGATCTCCCGGGCGTCGATCGCGCCCAGGTCGGTCACCAGCTCCTTCAGACCGCCGAGCGCGTCTCCGTCGGCCGGCACGACCTCGGTCGCGTCCTCCGAGCCGAAGTAGAAGCGCTTGAGCCACGGCACGGACTGGGCCTCGCCCCGCGCGATGCGGTCGAGGTCGTCCTCCATCTTGGCGGTGAAGTCGTAGTCGACGAGCCGGCCGAAGTGCGTCTCCAGCAGGTTGACCACGGCGAACGACAGGAAGGACGGCACGAGCGCCGTGCCCTTCTTGAAGACGTACCCGCGGTCCAGGATCGTGCCGATGATCGACGCGTACGTCGACGGACGGCCGATCTCCCGCTCTTCCAGCTCCTTGACCAGCGAGGCCTCGGTGTAGCGGGCCGGCGGCTTGGTCGCGTGGCCGTCGACCGTGATCTCCTCGGCCGACAGCGCGTCGCCCTCGGCGACCTGCGGGAGCCGCTTCTCGCGGTCGTCGAGCTCGGCGTTCGGGTCGTCCGCGCCCTCGACGTAGGCCTTCATGAAGCCGTGGAAGGTGATCGTCTTGCCGGACGCCGAGAACTCGGCGTCGCGGCCGTCGGAGGACCGGCCGCCGATCTTCACGGTGACCGAGTTGCCGACCGCGTCCTTCATCTGGGAGGCGACCGTGCGCTTCCAGATGAGCTCGTACAGACGGAACTGGTCGCCGGTCAGACCGGTCTCGGCCGGAGTGCGGAAACGATCACCCGAGGGACGGATCGCCTCGTGCGCCTCCTGCGCGTTCTTGACCTTGCCCGCGTAGGTGCGCGGCTTCTCCGGCAGGTACTCGGCCCCGTAGAGCTGCGTGACCTGCGCACGAGCCGCCGACACCGCGGTGTCGGAGAGCGTCGTGGAGTCGGTACGCATATAGGTGATGAAGCCGTTCTCGTACAGCTTCTGCGCCACCTGCATCGTCGCCTTCGCACCGAAGCCGAGCTTGCGCGAGGCCTCCTGCTGGAGCGTCGTCGTACGGAACGGCGCGTACGGGGAGCGGCGGTACGGCTTGGACTCGACGGACCTGACGGCGAACGAGGTCTCCGCCAGCGCGGCGGCCAGCGCCCGCGCGTTCGTCTCGTCGAGGTGCAGCACCTCGCTCTTGAGCTGCCCGGTCGAGCTGAAGTCGCGGCCCTGCGCGATCCGCTTGCCGTCCACCGTGTTCAGGCGGGCGACCAGCGTGGAGGGGTCGGAGGCGTCACCGGCGCGGCCGGTGGCGAAGGTGCCGGTCAGGTCCCAGTACTCGGCCGAGCGGAAGGCGATGCGCTCGCGCTCCTTCTCGACCACCATGCGGGTGGCCACCGACTGGACGCGGCCCGCCGACAGCTTCGGCATGACCTTCTTCCACAGGACCGGCGAGACCTCGTAGCCGTAGAGGCGGTCGAGGATGCGGCGGGTCTCCTGGGCGTCGACCATGCGCTGGTTGAGCTCGCGCGGGTTGGCGACGGCGTCGCGGATCGCGTCCTTGGTGATCTCGTGGAAGACCATCCGGTGGACGGGGACCTTGGGCTTGAGGACTTCCTGCAGGTGCCACGCGATGGCTTCGCCCTCGCGGTCCTCATCGGTGGCGAGGAAGAGTTCGTCGGACTCGGCCAGCAGCTCCTTGAGCTTCCTGACCTGGGCCTTCTTATCGGCGTTGACGACGTAGATCGGCGCGAAGTCGTGCTCGACGTCCACCCCGAGACGGCGGACCTCACCGGTGTACTTGTCGGGAACCTCGGCCGCGCCGCTCGGGAGGTCGCGGATGTGCCCGACGCTCGCCTCGACGACGTATCCCGGGCCGAGATAGCCCTTGATCGTCTTCGCCTTGGCAGGGGACTCGACGATGACGAGTCGGCGGCCGCCCTTTGCGGTCTCGCTAGTCGGGGACAACTTGGCTCTTCTCTCCGGTCGGCACTCGGTCGCAGTACGGCGACGCTGCGGAGTGTGACGGTACAACCCGCCCCCGTGTCAAACGGCAGAAGCCCGCAACGGCCACTCGAACGGTAACCCGACAAGTGCCATTTCTGCCGCCCGGATGCCGCGCCCGGCCCTGCGCACTCACCGGGCAGAGTGGCCGAAGGGCCGTCTGGCCCCGCCCCGGGACCCCGCTTCACGTCGCGCTTTACGGTCCTGCGCGCATTCCGGACGAGCGGAGGAAACCCGGCGCGCCGCCGGGCCGGAGCGACATCCGGCCGAATCCGCGGCCCCGACTCCCGAGCCCGCCCCCGGCCTCAGCGCCTCGGGGCTCGGCGGCGGCTCACAGCCGTGCGAGGCACCAGACCCCGAGGGCGAGCGAGGCCCCGCCGGCGAGCAGCACCAGTGGTACGGCCACGACGGGGCGCACGCCCTCGGCCACCGGCGCACCACGCGGGGCGCGCGCTCCCGTCCAGGCCAGCAGAGCGGCCCCGAACAGCAGGAACACGGCCGCCGCGAAGATCGCCGGACCGTGCTCCATGCCGTTCACCTCATCCCCCGGGCCGCTCCCGAGATCCCCCCGGATCCCGCTGACGGGAGCATTTCAGCCGGGGGGAGACTGCGGGCGAACCCGGGGTTACATCCAGGCTCCGACTGCGCGGCCGCACGGGACGCCGCCCTACTCCCCCGCGGCTTCCGCCGAGGTCACCGGCTCCAGGAACCCCTGCTCCACCAGCATCCGGATCGCCTCGGGCGTCCGGTCCCGCAGGACCACCGGGTCCTCCTCCACCAGCTGGGCGATGGCGTCCAGAATCCGCCCCGCCGTCAGTGATCCGTCACACACCCCGGCGAAGCCGGCCCCGACCGTGTCGACCTTGGTGGCGCGCCGCATGCCCCGGTTCTGCCGGAGCACGACGTGTTCCGGATCCTCCGCGCCGGGCGCGCCGACCTGCTCCTGCACGACCTCCTCGGTCAGCCGGAAGTAGCCCGCGAGCAGGGCCGCGTCATCGTGGTCGCGCAGGTAGTCCTGGCGTGCGAAGTGCTCCAGGACGGCTTCGCCGAGCGGCTGCTCCACCGAGTGCGGCCACTCCTCGACCACGATCGACGGCTCGGCCGCGTCGCTGCGCCGCAGCGTGATCCAGCCGAAGCCGACCGCCTTGGTCTTGCGGGCTTCGAACTCGTCCAGCCAGTCCTCGTACCGCTGTTCGTACTCGGCCGGGTCGGTGCGGTGATCGCCCGCGTCGCGCAGCCACAGCTCCGCGTACTGCGTCACGTCCTGCACGTCCCGCTGCACGATCCAGGCGTCGCAGCCGCGCGGCACCCAGGCCCGTACCCGGTCGTGCCAGTCCTCGCCGTCCACGTGCTGCCAGTTGCCCAGGAACTGTGCGTATCCGCCCGGGTTGAGCCGGGCTCCGGCCTCCTGGACCAGGGTCCGGCACAGGTCGTCGCCGCCCATCCCGCCGTCCCGGTACGTCAGCCGGGCCCCGGGGGAGATCACGAAGGGCGGATTCGACACGATCAGGTCGTACGTGGCCTCGCCGACCGGCTCGAACAGCGACCCGGCGAGCAGCTCGGCCTCCGGGGCCCCCGACAGCGCCAGCGTCAAACGGGTGAACTCCAGGGCCCGGGGGTTGACGTCGGTCGCCGTGACCCGGGTCGCGTGCTGGGCGGCGTGCAGTGCCTGGATTCCGGATCCGGTGCCGACGTCGAGCGCCGAGCCGACCGGGGTGCGGACGGTGATCCCGGCCAGCGTCGTGGAGGCGCCGCCGACACCGAGCACGACGCCCTCCTCGCGGCTGCCGATCCCGCCGGCCCCGCCGACGGCGCAGCCGAGGTCGGAGACGATGAACCAGTCCTCGCCGTCCGGACCGCCGTACGGGCGCACGTCCACGGTGGCGTGCACCTCGTCTCCCTCGCGCCGCAGCCACCCGTCGGCCAGCGCCGCGTCCACGGGCAGGGCCGCCGCGGCGTGCACGTACGGCACCGGCTGCCGCAGCAGGAACAGCCGGGTCAGGCTCGCGAGCGGCCCGTCGCCGCGGCTCCGCGTGGCGCGCAGGGCGGGGACCGTCTCGCTGCGGGCCAGCGCGGCGTACGCCGGGGCACCGAGCAGGTCGAGCAGGCCGTCGGCGGTGAAGCCCGCGGCGAGCAACGCGGCGCGCAGCTCGGCCGCGCGGGCCGACGAGGGGAGGCGGGCGGGCAGACCGGGAGGAAGGCTGGTGGTACTCACCCGCCCATTGTGGCCGCTGCCGCCGCCTTTGCCCGCGCCACACGGCCTTCGGCGCGGGCGCCCGTCGCCATCGGGAGCTCCCCGCCGGGGGGCGCACCCCGGAACGGGTCCCGGCCGGGCGGAGCTTCGTACGGCTCGGTCCTTCCCGGCCCGGCCCGTCGCGGCCCGTCGCGGCCCGGCCCCGACATGCGCCGGGGCGGCCGGGTCCCGAAGGATCCCGGCCGCCCCGGTGGTGGCGGCGCCGCCGCCAAAGCGGCGGCCCGCGCCGCAACTTCTAGGACTTCGCCCAGAACTCCGCCCAGAACTCCGCCTAGGACTTCGCCGGCGACGGGGTCGTCACCTGGCAGCCCTTCTGGCTGTTCATCGCCTTGTCCAGGCCGCCCGCCTTGAGCTGGTCGAGGGCTTCCTTGCCGCCCTTGGTCGCTTCCTCCAGGCCGCCCGCCACGTCCTTGAGGCCCTCGGCGAACTTGCCCTGGTCCTTGGCGTCGAGGGCGTCCATCTTCGTCTTCAGGGCGGTGTAGCCCGCCGACGTCGACTCGAAGCCCATGACCGCGGCGGCCTGGGTCTTCTCGCCGTCCTTGACGGGCGGAACTCCCGCGCCCGTGAGGGCGGTACCCATCGCCTTGTACGACTCGGACATGGTCCCGAAGGCCGCCGAGTCGGTCGACTGGACCTCCTCGGGCTTGCTGCTCTCGGTCGCCACCCGCTTGATGTCGGCGTTCGCCTTCTCGATCTTCTCGAGTTCGGGCTGCCAGCTGTCGCAGACCTTCTTGGCCCAGGCGTCGGTCTTCTTGTCGCCGTCGTCCCCGCCGCAGCCGGACAGGACGAGCATCAGCACCGCAGCGCCCGATACCGCGGCCGCAAGCTTCTTGTTCACCGGATTGGTCCCTTCGAAGGCTCTCGGCCCGGAAGATACACGTCCACCATCCGGGAAACGCAAAGGCGGACGGACGGCGCGTCAGTACGCGCCCCCCGTCCGCCGTTCGGGCGTACGGTCGAGCCGGGCCGGGTCAGCCCCGCGAGAGCCGTCTCGGGAGGAGACCGGCGCTCAGGAGGAGACCGCCGCCGGGTCGCCCTGCTGGCACACCCGTTCCGCGGTCGCGCCCTCGCCCTCGCCGTCGTCGCCCACGGTGATGCCGCGGCGCTTGGAGACGTACACCGCACCGACGATGACGCCGATCGCGAGGATCGCGACGATCGCCCGTACGGTCGGGCTGGCGTCGGTGCCGTAGCTGAACTGCACGATCGCGGGGGCGATCAGCAGTGCCACCAGGTTCATGACCTTGAGCAGCGGGTTGATGGCGGGACCGGCGGTGTCCTTGAACGGGTCGCCGACGGTGTCGCCGATGACGACGGCCTCGTGGGCCTCGCTGCCCTTGCCGCCGTGGTGCCCGTCCTCGACGAGCTTCTTCGCGTTGTCCCACGCACCACCGGAGTTGGCGAGGAAGACCGCCATCAGGGTGCCGCAGCCGATCGCGCCGGCGAGGAAGGAACCGAGCGCCCCGACGCCGAGCGTGAACCCGACGGCGATCGGGGTGAGGACGGCGAGCAGCCCGGGCGTGGCGAGTTCGCGCAGCGCGTCCTTGGTGCAGATGTCCACCACGCGCCCGTACTCGGGCTTCTCGGTGTAGTCCATGATTCCGGGGTGCTCCCGGAACTGGCGGCGCACCTCGTAGACCACCGCGCCGGCCGAACGGGACACCGCGTTGATGGCGAGGCCCGAGAACAGGAAGACGACGGCCGCGCCCAGGATCAGCCCGACCAGGTTGTTGGGCTGGGCGATGTCCAGGCTGAGGTTCATCTCCTGCGTCTTGACGCCGACTTCCTTCACCGCGCCCGCGATGGCGTCGTTGTACGAGCCGAAGAGCGCGGCCGCGGCGAGCACGGCGGTGGCGATGGCGATGCCCTTGGTGATGGCCTTGGTGGTGTTGCCCACCGCGTCCAGGTCGGTCAGCACCTGCGCGCCGGCGCCCTCGACGTCCCCGGACATCTCCGCGATGCCCTGGGCGTTGTCGGAGACCGGGCCGAAGGTGTCCATGGCGACGATGACGCCGACCGTGGTGAGCAGGCCGGTGCCGGCCAGCGCCACGGCGAAGAGCGCCAGCATGATCGAAGTGCCGCCGAGCAGGAACGCCCCGTACACGCCGAGGCCGATGAGCAGCGCCGTGTAGACGGCGGATTCCAGGCCGACCGAGATGCCGGCGAGCACGACCGTGGCGGCGCCCGTCAGGGAGGACTTGCCGATGTCCCGGACGGGTCGGCGGTTGGTCTCGGTGAAGTAGCCGGTGAGCTGCTGGATCAGGGCCGCGAGCACGATGCCGATGGCGACGGCGACCAGCGCCAGGATCCGCGGGTCGCCGGAGTGCCCGGAGATCGCGGCGTCGTCGACGCCGACGAGCTCCTTGTAGGTGCCCGGCAGGTACGCGAAGACGGCAATGGCGACGAGGACCAGCGAGATGGCCGCGGAGATGAAGAACCCGCGGTTGATGGCGGTCATTCCGCTGCGGTCGGTACGGCGCGGGGAGACCGCGAAGATGCCGATCATCGCGGTGACGACCCCGATGGCGGGGACGATCAGCGGGAAGGCCAGGCCCAGGTCGCCGAAGGCTGCCTTGCCGAGGATGAGGGCCGCCACGAGGGTGACGGCGTACGACTCGAAGAGGTCGGCGGCCATTCCCGCGCAGTCTCCGACGTTGTCGCCCACGTTGTCGGCGATGGTCGCGGCATTGCGCGGGTCGTCCTCCGGAATGCCCTGCTCGACCTTGCCGACCAGGTCGGCGCCGACGTCGGCGGCCTTGGTGAAGATGCCGCCTCCGACACGCATGAACATCGCGATGAGCGCGGCGCCGAGGCCGAAGCCCTCCAGGACCTTGGGTGCATCGGCGGCGTAGACGAGCACGACGCAGGACGCGCCGAGCAGGCCGAGGCCGACGGTGAACATGCCCACCACGCCGCCGGTGCGGAACGCGATCCGCATGGCCTTGTGGGAGACGTCGGTCAGGTCCTTGGCGGGCTCGCCCTCTCGGGGCGTGGCCTCGCGCGCGGCGGCGGCGACGCGGACGTTGGCCCGGACCGCGAGGCGCATGCCGATGTAGCCGGTGGCGGCCGAGAAGATGGCGCCGACGAGGAAGAAGGCGGAACGTCCCGACCGCTGCGTCCAGTCGTCCGCGGGAAGCAGGAACAGCAGGAAGAACACGACGACGGCGAAGATGCCGAGCGTGCGGAGCTGCCGGCCGAGGTAGGCGTTGGCGCCTTCCTGGACGGCGGCGGCGATCTTCTTCATGGAGTCGGTTCCCTCGTCGGCGGCGAGGACCTGGCGGACCAGGATCTGCGCGACGACGAGCGCGGCGATGGCCACGGCCGCAATGACGATCACGATGAGTCGATTGTCATCCGTGAGTACTGCGGATGCCAGATCCGTGGTGCGACCCGGCGCGATAGGGGTGAAGAGCCCCGTCATTCGTCCTCCTTGACGTGATGAGCTCAAGATGTGGACGGATTGTAGGGAGCGGGACCAGATCAAAACAGTACGCAGGAAACGGAATTGGCGCGCACTTGCTCCTCACCAATAGATCTGGTCACTCCATTACCCTCGAAAGCGGTAACGGGGCAAAAGCATTGACGCTTGATCACCCTTTGAAAAGCCCGCCGGAGAACGATCACGGAATGGATCTAGGGGCACACAAAAGGCCCTGCTCGGCAGGGCCTTCAATAAGATCGGAAGATACGTCGGCACGCGCGGCGGAACATCATCGGCGCCCCCGCCAAGCCGCCTCCGACGCCTTATCGGCACCCTCCCGGTCTCCCGTCGCCAGACGACCGGACGCCGAGAACCGCCCGCCACAGAGCCCGACCGGGACCCGAAACAGACGGGAAGGCGCCAAACCCGCGGGGCAGCACGAAAACCCCCCGGTCGGCACAGGGCCACCCCGGCGGGTGCGTAGCGGTCGGTCAGCGCCCCGTGCCCGACGGCGGTCGAGCCGCGAGGCGGGGCCGGGAGCGGGGGCAGGGGCCGGGCAACCGCCGGCTACGGCAGTTCGGAGGTCCCCGACACGGGCCAGCTCATCCGGATGGTCCCGCCGGTTTCCCCGCTGATGACCTCGACGTCGTCGACCAGGCCGCTGATCACGGCAAGGCCCATCTCGTCCTCGCCCTCGGTGTCGGGGTCCAGGACGGCGTCCATGCCGGGCACGGCGGCAGCCGGGCCGCCGGCCGGTCCGGGTACTTCGTCGCCGACCTCGATGGAGAACACCTTCTCCTCCTCGGTCAGCACCACCCGGACGGGCGCGGTCAGTCCGTTGGTGCGATGCAGTCCGACGGCACGCGAACAGGCCTCGCCCACGGCGAGGCGGACCTCGTCGAGGACGGCTTCCTCCACACCGGCCCGGCGCGCCACGGCGGCCGCGACCAGGCGGGCCGTCCGGACGTGTTCGGGCTGGGCGCTGAAGCGCAGTTCAACGGTGGCCATGCGCGTCCCCCTCGGACTACGGGCGTGCCTTACAGGGGCCCGGACCGCTTGTGGCCCGGTACCCCCCGCTCCATCATCGGCCGTTTCGCCGCCGAGCGCCGTCAGTCGGTGGCGTTGACGGCGTCTTCCACCGAGTTGTGGATCGGAAACACCTTGGTCAGGCCGGTGATTCGGAAGATCTTCAGGATGCGCTCCTGGTTGCACACCAGACGCAGCGAGCCCTCGTGCGCGCGGACGCGCTTGAGGCCTCCCACGAGCACACCAAGTCCGGTGGAGTCGAGGAAGTCCACTCGCTCCATGTCGACAACCAGGTGGTAGCTGCCGTCGTTCACCAACTCGACCAACTGCTCGCGCAGCTTGGGCGCGGTATACACATCAATCTCGCCACCGACCTCCACGACCGTACGGTCGCCGACAGTGCGAGTCGACAGGGACAGGTCCACGGATCCTCCAGCACCTTGCTATCGAGCGGCGCCCCCCAGGGGCCTCCCCACCCGGAGGTGGGAGAGGGATTGGCTGCCGCGATGGCATTCAATCACTTACCGGCAGGCGCGCACGACGCCTTCCGACCATTGTCCCGCACGCCGGTGACACACTCGGTTCCAATGGCCAACACTCACCGTCCCGGTCCGCCCACGGCACCCGAGGACGTCAGACCCACCCCCGGCACGGTCCTGGACCGGCTGTCACGGGGGCCTTCGCGTGCTGCACGCATCACCCATACGGAGCACTTGCCCCCTCGGGAGGGTCGTCATGCGGTCTGGCCCGATCGCATCCGAACTGATGTCGTAGCTGCAATTCAGGCCGCCGGGATCGACCATCCGTGGGAACACCAGGCCGCGGCAGCCGAGCACGCCCTCGACGGGGAGTCCGTGGTCGTCGCCACGGGCACCGCCTCGGGCAAATCGCTGGCCTACCTCGCGCCCGTGCTCTCCGCCCTCGCCGACGGGGCCGAGGCGCCCAACGGCCGGGGCGCGACCGCCCTGTACCTGGCCCCGACCAAGGCCCTGGCCGCCGACCAGCGCCGCGCCGTACGGGAACTGGCCGGACCGCTCGGAAACGCCGTCCGGCCCGCCGTCTACGACGGAGACACCCCGGTCGAGGAACGCGAATGGGTGCGCCAGTACGCGAACCTCGTCCTCACCAATCCCGACATGCTGCACCGCGGGATCCTCCCGGCCCACCCGCGCTGGTCCTCCTTCCTGCGGGCCCTGCGCTACGTGGTCATCGACGAGTGCCACACCTACCGGGGCGTCTTCGGCTCCCACGTCGCCCAGGTCCTGCGGCGGCTGCGGCGGCTCTGCGCCCGCTACGGCTCCGATCCCGTGTTCCTCCTGGCCTCCGCCACCGCGAGCGACCCGGCGACCGCCGCGTCCCGGCTGACGGGCCTGCCGGTGCTGGAGGTGTCCGACGACGCCTCCCCGCGCGGCGAGGTGGTCTTCGCCCTGTGGGAGCCGCCCCTGACCGAGCTCAAGGGCGAGCGGGACGCCCCCGTACGCCGTACGGCCACCGCCGAGACCGCCGATCTCCTCACCGACCTGGTCGTCCAGGGCGTCCGCACGGTCGCCTTCGTCCGTTCCCGGCGCGGCGCCGAGCTGATCGCCGTGATCGCCCAGGAGAAGCTGGCCGCCGTGGACCGCTCCCTGCCCCGGCGGGTCGCGGCCTACCGCGGCGGCTACCTGCCCGAGGAGCGCCGGGTCCTGGAGCGGGCCCTGCACTCCGGCGACCTGCTCGGCCTGGCCGCGACGACCGCCCTGGAGCTGGGCGTGGACGTCTCCGGCCTGGACGCCGTCCTGATCACCGGCTACCCGGGCACCCGCGCCTCGCTGTGGCAGCAGGCCGGCCGGGCCGGACGCTCGGGCCAGGGCGCGCTGGCCGTCCTGGTCGCCCGCGACGACCCGCTGGACACCTACCTGGTCCACCACCCCGAGGCCCTGTTCCGGCAGCCCGTGGAGGCCACGGTCCTGGACCCCGACAACCCGTACGTCCTGGCCCCGCACCTGTGCGCGGCCGCGGCCGAGCTGCCCCTCACGGAGCCCGACCTGGAACTCTTCGGCCCGGCGGCGCGCGACCTCCTCCCCCAGCTCGAAGCGGCGAAACTGCTGCGCCGCCGGGCCACGGCCTGGCACTGGACCCGCCGGGAACGGGCCTCGGACCTGACCGACATCCGGGGCGGCGGCGGCCGCCCGGTCCAGATCGTGGAGGCCGCCACGGGCCGCCTGCTGGGCACGGTCGACGAGGAGGCCTCCCACACCGCTGTCCACGACGGGGCGGTCCACCTCCACCAGGGCCGCACCTACCTGGTGAAGCACCTGGATCTGGAGGATTCGGTCGCGCTGGTCGAGGAGGCGAACCCGCCGTTCTCCACGACGGCCCGCGACACGACCGCCATCGCCGTCCTGGAGACCGAGACGGAGATCGCCTGGGGCCGGGGCCGGCTCTGCTTCGGGTCGGTGGAGGTCACCAACCAGGTGGTCTCCTACCTGCGCCGCAAACTGATCACCGGCGAGGTGCTCGGCGAAGCCAAACTGGACCTGCCGCCCCGCACCCTGCGCACCCGGGCCGTGTGGTGGACGGTCACCGAGGACCAGCTCGACGAGGCCCGG
Organism: Streptomyces sp. NPDC104226; assembly: GCF_055584085.1. Taxonomy (NCBI): domain Bacteria; kingdom Bacillati; phylum Actinomycetota; class Actinomycetes; order Kitasatosporales; family Streptomycetaceae; genus Streptomyces; species Streptomyces sp. NPDC104226. Next base: position 205,750 of record NZ_JBVJMS010000011.1, on the reverse strand, counting down.
ATCAACCCGGAGATCCTCGGCGGCGCCCTGCACGCCGCCGAGCACGCCTCCATCGGCCTGCTCCCGCTCTTCGCCACCTGCGACCGCTGGGACATCGGCGGGGTCTCCGTCCCGCTGCATCCCGACACCCTCCTCCCGACGGTCTTCGTCTACGACGGCCACCCCGGCGGAGCCGGGTTCGCGGAGCGCGCCTTCCACACGGCCAGCGCCTGGCTGACGGCGACCCGTGACGCGATCGCCGCCTGCGAGTGCGAGGCCGGCTGCCCTTCCTGCATCCAGTCCCCCAAGTGCGGCAACGGCAACGACCCCCTGCACAAGCGCGGCGCCGTCCGCCTCCTCACCCACCTCCTCTCGGAATCCCCGCCCGCCACCCCACCGGCAACCCCCTGAGCCCTCCGCCCCCGGGACCGGAGGGCGGCCGGCGGGGCCGACCGGGCGAAACCCGGCACTTCACGGCCCCACCACCGATTGGCTGAATATCGCCCCTGCCACCCCCCAAACCGAGACAGCCACCCCAGCCCCCTCCCGCACCCCCAACCTGCTCCCAGGCACCCTCAGCACCTCCCAGCCACTCCTCCAGCCCCCCCTCAGCCCCTCCCGGGCATCGCGGAGGACGGCCTCCTCAGCCGCTCCCGAGGACGGCGAGCCTTCGGGCCCCTCCCGGACGCCGGGGCGGAGGGCGAGGCCCCGGGCCCGGCCGCGGGGAGGGGCCCCTCATCGGGGCTCCCCGGGCAGTGGTGGGCCCGCGCGGGAGCGCAGCTCGGGTCGGAAGGGGCCCGTCGGGGTACGGGCGGTGACCTCCGCGACCTCACCCGTCACCACACACCCGGTGACCTGCGTGCCCTGCGCCACCGCCACCCGGACCGCCGTGGCGCAGGCGGCCTCCGGGCCGTGGGCCCAGCTCGCGGCCGCGGCGAGGGCGGCCAGATCGGCGGCGGCCGCGGCACGGTGCCGGGAGACCAGCGCCTGCCCGAGCAGGAGCACCCCGCCGAACACCGCCATCAGCACGGTCACCACCACGACCCCCCACACGGTGGCCGCCCCCCGGTCCCGGTCCCGGGGCCGCAGGCGGCGGCGCTCGCCCAGACGACCCCCGCGGCGGCTCACGGCGGCGGCCCGACGGTGTCCTCGGCCAGGGCGGCGGCCACGGCGGTGAGGCGGACCGGCAGCGCGGCCGGGCCCGGGGCCGGCGCCGAGACGCGGACCCGCCACAGGTCACCCGTCCGCGAAAGGTCCACCCGCGCCCCGGGCGGGGCCGCCGCCTCGGCCGCAGCAACCGCCGCGCCCGCCGGCTCCGACCGGGCCGCCACCCGGGCACCGGCCCGAGCCGCGTCCACACACCGGATCTGTGCGGCGGCCGCCATCAGCGCCCACACCAGCAGCCCCGCGAACAGCACCAGCGCCGGAATCACCAGGGCCGCCTCCGCCGTCACGAATCCGCTGTCAGAACGGCGCATCGAGTGCCTTCCCGATGGTCGACTGAAGTGCCGTGGAAACCAGTTCACTCGTCACCACCTTGTACAGAACCGCCGCGAACGCACACGCCGCGATCGTGCCCATGGCGTATTCGGACGTGGACATCCCCGCATCGCCTCCACGACCCTTCCGTCGCGCGCGTCCCACCAGTCCCGCCATTACCGTCCGCACGCGAATCCAGATGACCGACATGACAACCTCCCGTTTATCCAGCCTTTTGACGTGTTCTCAGATTTCGGATGTCGGATAGCCATCTGGACATCTCATCCAGGCAGCCATTCAGACGGATCTTCAGATGTCACCGGGAACGCCCCGGCTGCCCTCAGTTCCCGGAGAGGAGACCGGAGGCCATTCCGATCACCACCGGCGCCACTCCCAGCGCGAGAAAGGCGGGGAGGAAGCACAGACCCACCGGCGCGGTGACGAGGACCGCCGCCCGCTGCGCCCGGGCCCCCGCCCGGCGCGCACGGTCCGCCCGGAGCGTGGCGGCGAGCCTGGCGACCGGTTCCGCGGCGGGCGCCCCCGTACGCGCGGAGCGCTCCAGGCATTCGGCCAGGGCGCGGGCTCCCGGTATCTCCGCCAACCTCCCCCACGCGGCGCCCGGTTCGCCGCCGAGCCGCAGCTCCGCCCCGGCCGTCGCCAGCCGTCCGCCCACCGGGCCGCCCAGCGACTCCCCCACCGCCTCGGCGGCGTCCACCGGCCCGGCTCCGGCTGCCAGGCAGGCGGCCAACAGGTCGGCGGCGAAGGGGAGCTGACGCTCGGCCTCCCCGAGGTCCGTCCCCGCGGCCGGCCGTCGCCGCGCGAGCCACCTGCGGACCGCGAAGCCCGCCGCGCAGCCGGCGGCCACACCCGCGAGCCCGCCGATCAGTACCCAGGCCGCCGTCAGCACCCCGGCCGGCCCGGCCCAGGCCTTCAGCGCCGCCCGCAGCCGGGGTACGGGCAGTGGTCGCCTGCGCGCCGCCTCCGCGGCGAGCAGCCGGGTGAGCCGGCGCCTGGCCGCCCGCGCCCTGATCCGGGCCGCCACCATCGACGCCGCGCACAGTGCCGCCGCGGCGAGGCCAAGGGCCGTCCCCAGCCTGTGGACGGCGAAGCCGCCCATCACCGCTCCCCCGCCCGTACGATCCGCCGGCACCACAGCAGCCCCAGCGCCTCCAGTACCGCGCCCGCCAGCAGGCAGCCCCATCCCACCGGCGTGTGCAGGAGCACCCGCAGCGGATCGGCGCCCAGTGCGGTGCCGATCAGCAGGCCGATCACCGGGAGCAGGGCCAGCACCGCCGTCGTCGATCTGGCTCCCGTGAGCTGGGCGCGCAGTGACTCCTCCCGGTCCCGCTCGGCCCGCAGGGCACCTTCCAGCCGGTCCAGTCCGGCGGCAAGCCCGGCTCCGCCGTCGACCGAGACCCGCCAGCAGGCCGCCATCGCCGCCAGCCCCTCCGCGCCGGGCTCCCGGGCCGCCTGCCGCAGTGCTGCGGCGACGTCCCCGCCGAAGGCCGCGGCCGCCAGGACCCCGGTCTCCGCGGCTCCCGGCCCGCCGGGGCCCGACACCGTGCGGCGCATCGCCTCGGTCAGTGCCCGGCCCGGCTGCGCCCCGGCGCGGAGCTCGCCCACCACCGCCCCGCACAGGGCCACCACTTCGGCGGCCCGCGCCGTCCTGGTCCGCGCCCGCTGCCGGGCCCGCAGCCACCGGCGCACCAGCGGTACCGCCGCCGCACCCGCGAGCAGCGGGATCACCGACCCGCCCAGCAGCGCGAGCACCAGCCCGGCCCCCGCGCAGGCCCACTCCCGGCCCTGCGCGGCCCGGATCCGGATTCCGGCCGCCAGCCGCTCCCACGGCGCCGGCCCCGCCACTGCCGGCCGACCCGGCCCGGCCAGCACCGCCCTGGCCCGCCGGGACACCCCGTCGGCCCCGGCCAGCGCCCAGGCCGCCGCTCCGGCGCACAGCACGCCGGCGAGCACCGGCAGCGGCGCCACCGCCCCGGCGTTCACCGGGCACCTGCGAGCAGCGGGCGCAGCCGCTCCCAGCCCCGGTCCCGGACGAACCCCCGGGCGCCCCAGCGCAGCGCCGGCACGGTGACCACGAGCCCGGCGGGGTCCCGCTCCAGGACGTGCACCTCGGCGACCCGGCGCCGGCCGGCCCGGTCCCGTACGAGGTGGACCACCAGGGTCAGGGCTGCCGCCAACTGGCTGTGCAGGGCGGCCCGGTCCAGCCCGGCGGCCGTTCCGAGGGCTTCCAGCCGGGCCGGTACATGGGCGGCGGCATTCGCGTGGACCGTGCCGCATCCGCCCTCGTGGCCCGTGTTGAGGGCCGCCAGCAGGTCCGCGACCTCGGCGCCCCGGACTTCGCCGACGACGAGCCGGTCCGGCCGCATCCGCAGTGCCTGGCGGACCAGGTCGGCGAGGGTGACGTGGCCCGCGCCCTCCTGGTTGGCGGGCCGGGTCTCCAGCCGCACCACGTGCGGATGGTCGGGCCGCAGCTCGGCCGAGTCCTCGGCGAGCACGATCCGCTCCCCGGGGCCGACGAGCCCGAGCAGGGCGCTGAGCAGCGTGGTCTTGCCGGTGCCCGTCCCGCCCGAGACCAGGAAGGACAGCCGGGCCCGCACCATGTCCGTGAGCAGCCGCTGCCCGCCGGGCGGCAGCGTCCCCGCCGCGACCAGCTCCTCCAGCGTGAAGGCGCGCGGCCGCACCACCCGCAGGGACAGGCATGCCGATCCGACGGCCACCGGGGGCAGTACGGCGTGCAGGCGGGTGCCGTCGGGCATCCGGGCGTCCACCCAGGGACGGGCGTCGTCGAGGCGGCGCCCGGCGACGGCGGCGAGCCGCTGGGCGAGCCTGCGCACGGCGGCCGCGTCGGTGAAGGTCACCCCGGTCAGCTCCAGCCCGCCGCCGCGGTCCACCCACACCCGGTCGGGGGCCGCCACCAGGACGTCGGTGACCTCGGGGTCGGCGAGCAGGGCCTCCAGCGGGCCCGCGCCGACCAGTTCGGACCTCAGCTCGGCGGCGACGCCGAGCACCTCCGCGTCGCCCAGCAGCCGACCCTGGGCCCGCAGGGCCGCGGCCACCCGCGCCGGGGTGGGCTCCGCCCCGCTCTCGGCGAGCCGCTGGCGCACCGCGTCGAGGAGTACGGCGCTCATACCGCCACCCCGTGGGCGGAGCCGAGCGCACGCTGCCAGAAGCCGTCGCAGAAGCGGGCGAGGGCGCCCCGCCCGTGCGCTCCCGGGGGCTCGCCCTCGGCCACCCGGCCCGGTAGCCCCACCTCGACCGGTACTTCGCCGGCCAGGGGCACCCCCAGGAGTCCGGCAACGGCTTCCGCGTCGAGTCCGCCGGGGGCGGGGCCCCGTACGACCACGCGGACATCGCGGGCCACCATCCGGACTCCGGCGGCCACCCGGCCGGCCGCGGCCACCGCCCGCAGCTCGCCCCGCACCACCATGAGCACCAGGTCCAGCTGCGCGAGCACCTCGGCGACGGCTTCGTCGACCCGGCGCGGCAGGTCGACCACGACGACCCCGCCCCGGCGCCGCGCGGCGGCCACCACCGAGCGCATCGCGGCGGGCGGCACCACCACGCGGTCCCCGCGGTCCCAGCTGAGCACCCGCAGGGCGTGCAGTTCGGGCAGGGATTCCGCCAGGGCTCCGGCGCCGACGCGGCCGCGGGAGGCGGCGAAGTCGGGCCAGCGCAGTCCTTCGGCGGATTCGCCGCCGAGGAGGACGTCCATGCCGCCGCCGAGGGGGTCGCCGTCGATGAGGATGGTCCGCTCCCCGGCCCGGGCGGCCCGCAGGGCCAGCGCACAGGCGAGGGTGGAGGCTCCGGCTCCGCCGCTGCCCCCGATCACCCCGACCGTGAGGGCGGGCCGTCCGGCCCCCTCCACGACATCGGCGATCCGGTCGACGAGCCGGCCTTCGGCGTCGGGGAGGGTCAGCACCTCCTCGGCGCCGATCTCCAGGGCCCGCTGCCATACGTGGGGGTCGTCCAGATCCCGGCCGACGAGGAAGACCCCGTCCCGCCGGGGTGCGCCGCGGACCCGCCGCGCGGCGTCGTCGCCGACCAGGACGAGCGGTGCCGACTCCCAGCCGACCCCCGCAACCCCCGCAACCCCCGCAACGCCCCCGACACCAGCGCCACCCGCGACCCCGACGGCGCCCCCACCGCCCCCGCTGCTCCCGTCGTCCCTCGCGTCACCACCGGCTCCGCTTTGCTCGGGCACCGCGTGGTGCACATGCGGCTCGGCCCCCGCGGCGGCGCACAGCCGCAGCAGGTCGTCGAGGAGCAAGGGGTCCTCGGTGATGATCAGCGGCCGTCCGCCGGCGGCCACAGGCCCTCCGGCCCCGGGATTCGGCCCGTCCCCGCCCGCCATCGCGAGATCCCGGACTTCACACGACTTCGATCCAGCCACGATCTCCGCCTCCTTCTCACAGCAAATCCAGCGCCGCGGACTTCGCGGCCGGAATCACCGTGCCGGGATCGGGAAAAAGAAGTGGATCTTGCTCGAAAACCGTGGACGCCCGCCCCATTGTGAATAACTCGCTCACCCCAACAGGTGAGTTTCGGAGCGCGCCGGTACGACTACGCACCGTGACGAGTTCGAGGGGGTGAGGGCCTTCGCCGCGCAGGCCCCTCGAAGACGAGGAGACCCGAGGAGTGATCACTTGAGGTCGAAGGCAGGGACGCAAACCGCGTCCGGACATGCGACGACCCCCGCCGGGGGGGAGAGCGGGGGTCGTCCCCACGGTCCGACTCGGGGGGGGAGGAGCCAGACCGGGTTAGCACGGTCGCGAACGATCCGTGACTTCCATGGTGTACCCGAGAGGCTTCTCAGGCAAACCCACGCGCCGCACTTTACGCCGAATGGTGGGCGCATATGCTCGGGTCGTGGAAAATCAGCCCTTGCCGCACTCCTTGCCTCGCACCGCAGCCTTCTTCGACCTGGACAAGACGGTCATTGCGAAGTCGAGCACTCTGACGTTCAGCAAGTCCTTCTACCAGGGCGGCCTGATCAACCGAAGGGCCGTGCTGCGCACCGCCTACACCCAGTTCATCTATCTGGCCGGCGGCGCCGACCACGACCAGATGGAGCGGATGCGGGAGTACCTGTCCGCCCTCTGCAAGGGGTGGAACGTGCAGCAGGTCCGGGAGATCGTCGCCGAGACCCTGCACGACCTCATCGACCCGCTGATCTACGACGAGGCCGCCTCCCTCATCGAGGCCCACCACACGGCGGGCCGCGACGTGGTGATCGTGTCCACCTCCGGAGCCGAAGTCGTCGAGCCCATCGGCGAGATGCTCGGCGCGGACCGCGTCGTCGCCACCCGGATGGTCGTGGGCGAGGACGGCTGCTTCACCGGTGAGATCGAGTACTACGCCTACGGCCCGACCAAGGCGGAGGCCGTGCGCGAACTCGCCGAGTCCGAGGGGTACGACCTCTCGCGCTGCTACGCGTACAGCGACTCGGTGACCGACATCCCGATGCTGGAGGCGGTCGGGCACCCGCACGCGGTCAACCCCGACCGGGCCCTGCGGCGGGAGGCCGTGACGCGCGAGTGGCCGGTGCTGGTGTTCAACCGGCCGGTCCGGCTGAAGCAGCGGCTGCCCGGACTGTCGATGCCCGCACGGCCGGCGCTGGTCGCCGCCGCCGCGGTGGGCGCGGCCGCGGCCACCGCCGGACTGGTCTGGTACGCGAGCCGACGACGCGCCCTGGCCTCCGCCGCGCCCCGCTGACCTGCACGAACACCGGGTGTCCGATACACCCTGATTCGGACCGGAAAGCAAAGAAATGCGGCCAGGGGTTTCGCTCCACCCGGAAGCGGAGTACAAAGGAGTCAAGGCCCGCGAGACCAAAGAACATCCGAGAGGATCATCTTTAAAACGCAGTATGGCCCACGGACCGAAGCAAGATCGCATGAGCGCCGAGCACCCACGCGACGTCGACCCGTCGATTACGGGCCAGCCGCACCAGGTGACGGGCAAAGTTCCCGACCTGATGGGCAAACTTCGAGGACGCTTGGTAACTGGGCGTAAATGCCAGCGGCGACACCAGAGCAGTACGGTGTCGCCGCAACCCATGTCCGGCCCCTGTCAGGCCACACGGATCCTGTCAGGCCACACGGCCCCTGCCAGGCCACACGGCCCCGCCGGACCCCGCCGGGCCACGCGCCGGGCAGACCCCGTCAGGCCGCGCCGCGCTGGAGCGCCTCGCAGACCGCGGTCGATTCGCGGACACCGAGCTCGATCGCGCGGCCGCAGTGCGCGATCCACGCCGACATCCCCTCCGCTGTCCCGGAGACGTAGCCCTCGAAGGCCTCCACGTAGGCATCCCGGCCCTGCTCGGCGTGCCCGACCTCCGCCGGACAGATCGCCTTCGGGTCCAGGCCGCTGTTGATCAGCACGATGCGCTCCGCGGTCCGCGCCACCAGGCCGTTGTACGAACCGAACGGACGCAGCGCGAGCAGCTCGCCGTGCACCACCGCGGCCGTGATCAGCGCCGGAGCGGAGCCGCCCGCGATGATCAGGCCGGACAGCCCCTCCAGCCGGCCCGCCACTTCCTGCGCGTCGGGCAGGGGCAGGTCGATCAGCGGCTCGTCCACCGGCTCGCCGGCCAGGCGGGGCCGGCCCACCACGTCGCCGTCGGCCGTGGAGCCCGAGGCCACCAGGTGGAGCCGCGCCAGGACCCGTAGCGGCGACTGGCGCCAGATGCTCAGCAGCTGGCCCGCCTCGGCCGTCAGGCGCAGGGCGGCGCCCACCGTGCGGGCCTCCGGCTCGGAGCCGAAGTCGCTCCGGCGGCGGACCTCCTCCAGCGCCCAGTCGGCCCCGGACAGCGCCGCGCTCCCGCGCGCTCCGCGCAGCGCGGCCTCCGAGGCGACCGCCACGGCGCGGCGGCGCATGACGCGGTGGCCGTAGACCCGGTCCACGGCCTTGCGTACGGATTCCACGGACTCGGAGACCCCCGGCAGAGCGGCCAGCGGGGCGAGCGGGTCGGCGGAAGCGGGAGAGGCGGCCGAAGAGGCGGCGGAAGCAGAGGCGCTACTCATAAGTAAGGAGCCTACGCACTGCTCCCCCATAGCACCGACCCCTCCTTGGAGTGGTCTTCTTCACTCAGGCATACAACACAAAGCCACCGACCCACTACGCTTCGTGAACATGAAGATCGCTTTCGTGGGGAAGGGCGGCAGCGGCAAGACCACGCTGTCCTCCCTTTTCATCCGCCACCTCGCCTCCAATGAAGCCCGTGTCGTCGCGGTGGACGCCGACATCAACCAGCACCTGGGCACCGCGCTCGGACTCAGCGAGGACGACGCGGCCTCGTTGCCCGCGATGGGCGCGCACCTGCCCCTCATCAAGGAGTACCTGCGGGGCTCCAACCCGCGCATCGCCTCCGCCGACACGATGATCAAGACCACTCCGCCCGGCACCGGCTCCCGGCTGCTGCGCGTCGACGAGGACAACCCCGTCTACGACGCCTGCGCGCGCACCGTGACGCTCGACGGCGAGCCCGTACGGCTGATGGCGACGGGGCCGTTCACCGAGTCCGATCTGGGCGTGGCCTGCTACCACTCCAAGGTCGGCGCGGTCGAGCTCTGCCTCAACCACCTCGCCGACGGCCCGGACGAGTACGTCGTCGTCGACATGACGGCCGGTTCGGACTCCTTCGCCTCCGGCATGTTCACCCGCTTCGACGTGACCTTCCTGGTCGCCGAGCCGACCCGCAAGGGCATCTCCGTCTACCGCCAGTACAAGGAGTACGCGCGGGACTTCGGGATCACGCTCAAGGTCGTCGGCAACAAGGTGCAGGGGCCGGAGGACATCGAGTTCCTCCAGGACGAGGCGGGCGAGGACCTGCTGGTCACCGTCGGGCAGTCGGACTGGGTACGGGCGATGGAGAAGGGCCGCCCGGCCGCCTTCGAGCTGCTGGAGGCCACCAACCGGCTGGCCCTGCAGGCGCTGCAGGACGCCGCCGACGACTCCTACGCGCACCGCGACTGGGAGCGGTACACCCAGCAGATGGTCCACTTCCACCTGCGGAACGCCGAGAGCTGGGGCAACGCGAAGACCGGGATCGACCTGGCGGACCAGATCGACCCCGGTTTCGTCCTACGGGAACTGCTCACTCCTCGTTCTGACCCGCGTCTGCCGGCTCCGCAGCCGGCTTGACCCCGGCGGGGGCGGCCGGCTTGGCCGGCGGCCCCGCCGTCAGGAACTTGTTCCAGCCCTCCTTCGGCGCCTCGCCGACGTCGAGGGTGCGCATCCACTCCAGGGTCTTCGGGTCCTGGGCGTCCAGCCAGTCCACCAGCTCGCGGAACGGCACGCAGCGGACCTCCTTCTGCGTGCACATGGTCTTGATGGAGTCCTCGACGGCACGCATGTAGGTGCCTCCGTTCCAGGACTCGAAGTGGTTGCCGATGATCAGCGGCGCACGGTTGCCCTGGTAGGTCCGCTCGAAGGCCTTGGCCAGGCCGTCGCGCATCTGCTCACCCCAGTACGCGTGCTGCGAGGGGTCGCCCTGCGTGGTCGTACCGGACTGGTTGACCAGGTAGTTGTAGTCCATGCTGAGCGTTTCGAAGGCGCGGCCGGGCATGGGGACCAGCTGGAGCGGGATGTCCCAGAGGCCGTCCGTCTTCTTCGGCCAGATCTGCTTGCTGATGCCGCTGGAGTCGTAGCGGAAGCCGCCCATCTCCTTCGCGGCCAGCATGAAGTTCTTCTGGCCTTCGAGGCAGGGGGTGCGGGCCCCGATCATCTCCTTGTCGTAGTCGAACGGGAGCGCCTCCATGTCCTTGAGGGCCGGCGAGTTCGTCTTCCAGCCCTTGACGAACGACTTCGCCTGGTTGATCTCGCTCTTCCACTCGTCCACGGACCAGGTCCCGACGCCGCCCTCGGGTCCGCAGAAGTGGCCGTTGAAGTGGGTGCCGATCTCATTGCCCTCCAGCCAGGCCTCGCGCACCTGGACAGCGGTGTCCTTGATGCCCTGGGGGTCGCCGAAGCCGATGTCGGAGCGGCCCGGGGAGTGCTGGGGCGCGGTGTAGAGGGAACGCTTCTCCTCCGGGAGCATGTACACGCCGCTGAGGAAGTACGTCATACGGGCGTTGTACTTCTTGCCCACCTCACGGAAATGCGAGAAGAGCTTCTGGCTGTCTTCGCCCGCCCCGTCCCACGAATAGACGACGAACTGCGGCGGCTTTTCGCCGGGCTTCAGCTTCTCCGCCTTCTGTACGTTCGGCTGCAGCCCCGTGTACGAGGTCGAGCCGTCGCCGATGAGCCGCTTGACGCTGCCCGGAGCCGGGCCCTCCGGCGCGGCCGCGCCCTTCTTGGCCGCCTGACCTCCCTGGGCCGGGCGGCCCGCGGGCTCCGAGGTGCTGCACCCGGCCACTCCCAGGACCAGCGCCGTGGCGACGATGCCGCCGGCGATCCTCTTCTTGGCGGCCTTCTTCGTGGCGGGCCTCTTCGTGGTGGCAGTCATCCGCCGCACCCCTTCCCTCGCTGTTCCGTCGCAGTTCCGTCGCAGGACTTCCGCGCCGCAACGTCCCATGCGGTCCGTTTTAAGGAAGGTGTGACAAGCCGGACTAAATGGTTAATCACTCGTGAGCGCTAATTCCTAGGCCGTTTGCCCGTATTACTCACCACAGAGCTTTACTCTCCATTACCGTTCATTTACCGAGTGTTGAGAATCCCGCCGCTTCACCCCTCCCCCGAGGAGACGGGACCTATGACCGCCAGCCCCTCCCCCCTTTCCCCTCCCCCCACCAAAGGCCTCCCGGCCGGCTTCCAGGCCGACCTCTCCGCCTCCGTCGCCGTCTTCCTGATCTCCCTGCCGCTCTCCCTCGGCATCGCCCTGGCCACCGGCGCCCCGCTCCAGGCGGGGCTCGTCGCCGCGGCGGCCGGCGGGATCGTGGCCGCACGGCTCGGCGGGACACCGCTCCAGGTGAGCGGCCCCGCGACCGGACTCACCGTCGTCACCGCCGAGTTGATCCAGCACTACGGCTGGCGCACCACCTGCGCCATCACCGTGCTGGCCGGGCTGTGCCAGCTCGGGCTGGCCGCACTGCGGACCGCCCGGTCCGCACTGATGGTGAGCCCCGCGATCGTCCACGGGATGCTCGCCGGTGTCGGCGTGACCATCGCGCTGGCCCAGCTGCACATCGTGCTCGGCGGCACCCCGCAGAGCTCCGCCCTGGCCAATGTCCGCGGACTTCCCGACCAGTTGGCCGATCTGCATCCGGCCGCGCTCGGCGTCAGCGTGCTGACCCTGGCCGTCCTGCTCTGCTGGCCGCGGCTGCCGGGACGCACCGGACGGCGCCTGCGCAAGGTGCCCGCCGCACTGGCCGCCGTCGCCGTCGCCACGGCCGCCGCCTCCCTCGCCGGGCTCAGCCTGCCGCGCGTGGACCTGCCGTCCTGGCGCAGCCACGCGCTGCCCGAACTGCCCGAGGGCCCGGTCCTCGGCATCATCGCCGCCGTCCTGACCATCACCCTGGTCGGCAGCGTGGAATCCCTCCTCTCGGCGGTGGCCACCGACAAGCTGATCGCCGCCCAGCGGGGTACGGAACGGCGTCCCGCACGGGCCGACCTCAACCGCGAACTGCGCGGCCAGGGCGCGGCGAACATCGTCTCCGGGGCACTGGGCGGGCTGCCCGTGGCCGGCGGCGCCGTCCGCAGCATGGCGAACGTCAAGGCCGGTGCCGTCAGCCGCCGTTCGGTCATGCTGCACGGGCTCTGGATCCTGCTCGCCGCCGGACTGCTCGTCCCCGCCCTCGACCTGATCCCGCTCGCCGCACTCGCCGCGCTCGTGATGGCGGTGGGCATCCAGATGGTGAGCGCCACGCACCTGCGCACCGTCACCCGGCACGGCGAGATCCTCGTCTACGCCACGACCATCGTGGCCGTGGTGCTCGGCGGAGTCCTCGAAGGCGTCGCCGTCGGCATCGCGATGGCCGTCGCCCTGGCCCTGCACCGCCTGGCCCGGACCCGGATCACCGTCGAGCAGCTCGACAGCGGGGTCCACCGGGTGTGGGCCCGCGGGCAGTTGACCTTCCTCGCGGTGCCGCGGCTGAGCCGGGTGCTGAGCCAGATCCCGCACCACGGGCACGCCGTCATCGAGCTGGACGGCTCGTTCATGGACCACGCCGCCTACGAGACCCTCCAGGACTGGCAGGACTCCCACCTGGCCCACGGCGGCTCACTGGAGGTCACCGGCCGGTCGGGAGCCAGGATCGCCGAAGCCGACAAGGCCCAGCGGGCCGGGAGTGCCCAGCGAGGTGCGCAGCGCGGGGACCACCAGTGCTGCAGGCCCTGGACGCCGTGGCAGAACCACTGCGACCACCGCGGCACGGCGGACCGTACGGACCTGACGGCGGACGAGACTCCGGCCGCGCCCACCACCCCGGCCCCCGCTCCCGCCCCCGCGGCCGGGCTCCGCGGGCGCGGCGCGGGTCAACTGGCCAACGGGATCGGCGCCTTCCAGCGGGACACGGCTCCGCACGTGCGCGAGGAGCTGGCCCGGCTGGCCCGGGAGGGGCAGCGGCCCTCGCAGCTCTTCCTCACCTGCGCGGACTCCCGACTGGTGACGAGCATGATCACGGCGAGCGGCCCCGGGGACCTGTTCACGGTCCGCAACGTCGGCAACCTCGTCCCGCTCCCGGGGGCCGAGTCCACGGACGATTCGGTCGCGGCGGCCATCGAGTACGCCGTGGACGTCCTCCAGGTGGACAGCATCACGGTGTGCGGGCATTCGGGGTGCGGGGCCATGCAGGCCCTGCTCAACTCCGCGCCGGGGATGCCGATGACCCCGTTGCGGCGCTGGCTGCGGCACGGGCTGCCGAGCCTGGAGCGGATGGGCAGCCGCCATCACGCCTGGGCCCGGATCTCCGGCAGGCTGCCGGCGGACGCCGTGGAGCAGCTGTGCCTGACCAATGTGGTGCAGCAGCTGGAGCACCTGAAGGCCCACGAATCGGTGGCCCGCCGGCTCGCCGAGGGCACCCTGGAGCTGCACGGGATGTACTTCCACGTCGGTGAGGCGCAGGCGTACCTGCTGTCGGAGGGGCAGGACTTCTTCGACTGCCGGGTCTTCGACACCGTCGGCTCGGGGTCGCTGCGCGGCTGAACGAGCGGGGCCCGGCGGGCGGCCGACCCGGTCGCGCTCCCGGGCCCGGGGGGCTTTGAACCGATACCCTCCGTTATCCGTGCCACTGAGTGGCCCCTTCCCGCGCCCTGCTGCGGGAGGGGGCCACTCGTGCGTGGGTCCGGACCGGTAATAGGTCTACACCAATTCCCGGCAACCTCTTGTCACCCGGGCCATTGACTGATGAGCTATGCCCGGGGACACAACCGGGGACACAACGGACACCCTGGGAAAGGGAGATGCGTCGTGAGCAATGAAAGCCTGGCCAATCTGCTCAAGGAGGAGCGGCGGTTCGCACCGCCTGCCGATCTGGCCGCCGCCGCCAATGTGACTGAGGCTGCGTACGCACAGGCCGACGCGGACCGGCTGGGCTTCTGGGCCGAGCAGGCGCGCCGTCTGAGCTGGGACACCGAGCCGACGGAGACGCTCGACTGGAGCAACCCGCCCTTCGCGAAGTGGTTCGCGGACGGCAAGCTGAACGTCGCCTACAACTGCGTGGACCGCCACGTCGAGGCCGGCAACGGCGACCGCGTCGCCATCCACTTCGAGGGCGAGCCCGGCGACAGCCGCTCGATCACCTACGCCGAGCTCAAGGACGAGGTCTCCAAGGCCGCGAACGCCCTGACCGAGCTGGGCGTACAGGCCGGCGACCGGGTCGCCGTCTACCTGCCGATGATCCCCGAGGCGGTCGTCGCGATGCTGGCGTGCGCCCGCGTCGGCGCCGCGCACTCCGTGGTCTTCGGCGGCTTCTCCGCCGACGCCGTCGCCTCCCGCATCCAGGACGCCGACGCGAAGCTGGTCATCACCTCCGACGGCGGCTACCGCCGCGGCAAGCCCTCCGCCCTGAAGCCCGCCATCGACGAGGCCGTCGCCAAGTGCCCGCAGGTCGAGCACGTCCTCGTGGTGCGCCGCACCGGCCAGGACACCGCCTTCACCGAGGGCCGGGACGTGTGGTGGCACGAGATCGTCGAGCGGCAGAGCACCGAGCACGCGCCGCAGGCCTTCGACGCCGAGCACCCGCTCTTCATCCTCTACACCTCGGGGACCACGGGTAAGCCCAAGGGCATCCTGCACACCTCCGGCGGCTACCTCACGCAGGCCTCGTACACCCACCACGCGGTGTTCGACCTGAAGCCGGAGAGCGACGTCTACTGGTGCACCGCCGACATCGGCTGGGTGACCGGGCACTCCTACATCGTCTACGGGCCGCTCGCCAACGGCGCCACCCAGGTGATGTACGAGGGCACGCCGGACACCCCGCACCAGGGCCGGTTCTGGGAGGTCGTGCAGAAGTACGGCGTCACCATCCTCTACACCGCGCCCACCGCGATCCGGACGTTCATGAAGTGGGGCGACGACATCCCCGCGAAGTTCGACCTGTCGAGCCTGCGCGTGCTGGGCTCGGTCGGCGAGCCGATCAACCCCGAGGCCTGGGTCTGGTACCGCAAGCACATCGGCGGCGACCGCTGCCCGATCGTGGACACGTGGTGGCAGACCGAGACCGGCGCGATGATGATCTCCCCGCTGCCCGGCGTCACCGAGACCAAGCCCGGTTCGGCGCAGCGCGCGCTGCCCGGAATCGCCGCCACCGTCGTGGACGACGAGGCGAACGAGGTCCCGAACGGCGGAGGCGGCTACCTGGTCCTCACCGAGCCGTGGCCGTCGATGCTGCGCACCATCTGGGGCGACGACCAGCGGTTCATCGACACCTACTGGTCCCGCTTCGAGGGCAAGTACTTCGCGGGCGACGGCGCCAAGAAGGACGAGGACGGCGACATCTGGCTGCTCGGCCGGGTGGACGACGTCATGCTGGTCTCCGGCCACAACATCTCGACCACCGAGGTGGAGTCGGCGCTCGTCTCGCACCCCTCGGTCGCCGAGGCGGCGGTCGTCGGTGCGAACGACGAGACCACCGGCCAGGCCATCGTGGCCTTCGTGATCCTGCGCGGCAGTGCCTCGGAGACGGACGGCCTGGTCGCGGAGCTGCGCAACCACGTGGGTGCCACGCTCGGCCCGATCGCCAAGCCGAAGCGGATCCTGCCCGTGCAGGAGCTGCCGAAGACCCGCTCGGGCAAGATCATGCGCCGTCTGCTGCGCGACGTGGCCGAGAACCGCGCGGTCGGTGACGTCACCACGCTCGCGGACTCCTCGGTCATGGACCTGATCCAGAGCAAGCTGCCGGCCGCCGGCAGCGAGGACTGAGGACGCCGGCCGACATCGGCCGGCACGGTCCGACACGACGGGAGGGGCATTCGGCGCGCCGCGCCGGATGCCCTTTTCGCACATAAAGTGACGATCGCCGGATACGCCCACGCGTACACCCTGTAAAGTATTAGATGCTTAAAGAGCTGCTCCACAGGGTGCGCCGGGAAGTCTGGTC
Source organism: Streptomyces sp. NPDC104226 (assembly GCF_055584085.1). NCBI lineage: Bacteria > Bacillati > Actinomycetota > Actinomycetes > Kitasatosporales > Streptomycetaceae > Streptomyces > Streptomyces sp. NPDC104226. Next base: position 189,794 of record NZ_JBVJMS010000011.1, on the reverse strand, counting down.
GGCAACGTGCTTCGCCATGCCGTCCAACCCACCCCGGAGGTGCCCCCCGTGGCCGCGCCCAGCCCCACCGACAACCAGAGCCGCAAGCTCCTCGGCCGCCTCTCGCTGCCGGAGCGCCGCTTCGTGGCCGACGCCCTGCGCGCCGAGACGGTCGGCGGCGTCCTGCTCCTCGTGGCCGCGATCGCCGCCCTCGTCTGGGCGAACGTGCCCGCCATCTCCGCGAGCTACGACAGCGTCCGCTCCTTCCACATCGGCCCCGCCTCCCTCGGCCTGGACCTGTCGCTCCAGCACTGGGCGGCCGACGGCCTGCTCGCCATCTTCTTCTTCGTCGCGGGCATCGAGCTCAAGCGCGAGCTCGTCGCGGGCGACCTGCGCGACGCGAAGGCGGCCGCGCTCCCGGTGATCGCCGCGATCTGCGGCATGGCCGTGCCCGCGCTGGTCTACGTACTGACCAACGTGCTCGGCAACGGTTCGACGGACGGCTGGGCGGTCCCGACCGCCACCGACATCGCCTTCGCCCTGGCCGTCCTCGCCGTCATCGGCACCTCGCTGCCGTCCGCCCTGCGCGCGTTCCTGCTGACCCTGGCCGTCGTCGACGACCTGTTCGCCATCATGATCATCGCGGTGTTCTTCACCAGCGAGATCAACTTCCTGGCGCTCGGCGGAGCGGTCGCGGGCCTGGTCCTCTTCTGGTTCCTGCTCCGCGCAGGAGTGCGCGGCTGGTACGTCTACGTCCCGCTCGCCCTGGTCATCTGGGGCCTGATGTACAACAGCGGCGTCCACGCCACCATCGCCGGCGTCGCCATGGGCCTGATGCTGCGCTGCCACCGCAAGGAGGGCGAGCAGCACTCCCCCGGCGAGCACATCGAGCACATCGTCCGGCCCGTCTCGGCCGGTCTGGCCGTCCCGCTCTTCGCGCTGTTCTCGGCCGGGGTCTCCCTGTCCGACGAGGCCATCGGACAGGTCTTCACCCGCCCCGAGACCCTCGGCGTGGTGCTCGGCCTCGTCGTCGGCAAGACGCTCGGCATCTTCGGCGGCACCTGGCTCGCCGCCCGCTTCACCAAGGCGGAACTCAACGAGGACCTCGCCTGGCCGGACGTGTTCGCCGTCGCCTCGCTCGCCGGGATCGGCTTCACCGTCTCGCTCCTGATCGGCGAGCTCGCCTTCACGGACGACCCCGTCCTCACCGACGAGATCAAGGCCGCCGTCCTGATCGGCTCGCTCATCGCCGCGGCCGTGGCGTGCGTCCTGCTGAAGATGCGCAACCGGAAGTACAAGAAGCTCATCGAGGACGAGGAACGCGACGAGGACCTCGACGGCATCCCCGACATCTACGAGCAGCACAACCCCGACTACCACCTGCGGATGGCGAAGATCTACGAGGCCAAGGCGGCGGAGCACCTGCGCAGGGCCGAGGAGGCCGCGGCCGAAGCGGCGGGCGGGTCCAGCGCCGACGGCGGCCGTCCGGCATGATCTGACCTGACGACAGGACAGCCGTCGCAGTCGGACGAACGACAGAGGGAGAGAGCGATGAGCGCAGTGGACCAAGGATCCCCAGGAGCCGAGCGCACACTCGGCCAGCTGGTCGCCTCGGCCACCGCCGAGATGTCCGCCCTGGTGCACGACGAGATCGCCCTCGCCAAGGTGGAGATCAAGCAGGACGTCAAGCGCGCGGGCATCGGCAGCGGCGCCGCGATCGCCGCGGGCGTGCTCCTCCTCTTCTCGCTGCCGGTGCTGAGCTTCGCGGCGGCGTACGGGATCCACAACCTCGGGCTCGGGCTGGCCTGGTCCTTCCTGATCGTCGGCGTGGCGTTCTGGCTGCTCGCGGCCGTGGTCGGGCTGATCGCCATGGCGAAGTTCAAGAAGATCAAGCCGCCGGTGAAGACCATCGCCTCGGTCAAGGAGACGGCGGCCCTCGTCGGCACGGTCAAGCCCCACGCCCGGTCGGTCAGTGACAACGCCGTGGGTGTGGCACGCTCGTCCTCATGACAGCCCCCTCGTCGGATTCCGGCACTTCCGGTACTGCCCCCACCGCCGCCACGGCGGTCCGGATCGCCATCCCCGGCGGGCGGGAAGTGACACACCGGGACGTGGCGGCCAACGGGGCCCGGTTCCACGTCGCCGAGCTCGGCGACGGACCGCTGGTGCTGCTCCTGCACGGCTTCCCGCAGTTCTGGTGGACGTGGCGGCACCAGATGACCGCGCTGGCCGACGCGGGCTACCGGGCGGTCGCGATGGACCTGCGCGGGGTGGGCGGCAGCGACCGCACCCCGCGGGGCTACGACCCGGCCAACCTCGCGCTCGACATCACCGGGGTCGTACGGTCCCTCGGCGAGCCCGACGCCGCCCTCGTCGGGCACGACCTGGGCGGCTACCTCGCCTGGACGGCGGCGGTGATGCGGCCGAAGCTGGTGCGCCGGCTGGTGGTGTCGTCGATGCCGCACCCGCGCCGCTGGCGGTCCGCGATGCTGTCCGACTTCGGGCAGACCCGCGCCAGCTCGCACATCTGGGGCTTCCAGCGGCCGTTCGTGCCCGAGCGGCAGCTCGTCGCCGACGACGGGGCGCTCGTCGGCGAACTGATCCGGGACTGGTCGGGTCCGCGGCTCCCCGAGGAGGACGACGTCGCGGTGTACCAGCGCGCGATGTGCATCCCCTCCACGGCGCACTGCTCGATCGAGCCGTACCGCTGGATGATGCGCTCCATGGCCCGTCCCGACGGGCTGCAGTTCAACCGGCGCATGAAGCGGCCGGTGCGGGTGCCGACGCTGCACCTGCACGGCTCGCTCGATCCCGTGATGCGCACGCGGAGTGCGGCCGGGTCCGGGCAGTACGTCGAAGCCCCGTACCGCTGGCGGCTCTTCGACGGGCTCGGGCACTTCCCCCACGAGGAGGACCCGGCGGCGTTCTCCACCGAACTGGTCAACTGGCTGAAGGATCCCGAGCCCGACCGCTGAGCCGGACGCCCAGCCGACCGCCCAGCCGGACCGCCGAGTCGACGGTCGCTTATATGACAAACATTCAATTGCCTGGCGCATAGGCCAATTGGCCGCCCTCAAAGCGATTACGGACCTTGGGCCCCGGGCACAGCTCGGAGTATGGGCTGGACGCACGACTACGGTGACACCGCACACGAACGCCGCTCGACGGTCACGCCGGGCACGCACAGGGGGCAGGGCCGCGAAGGCCACGACGACCCCCGCCTCGGGATTCCGCGCATCCTGCGCCGGCGGGCCCGCTGGGTCTCCGCCCGGCTCAGGCACCAGCGTACGTAGGCAGGGGCCCGCGAGGGCTCCGGAAGCCGACGGAGCCACAGGGCCCGACGGCGCTACGGGGGCCCCTCAAGGCTCCCGCAGGGCTCAGAGGGCGCAGCCCTGGCTGCCGACCCGCCGGTCCGCCGTCGCTCCGGAGCGGATGTCGTCGCGGATCTCGTCCACGGTCAGGGCGTAGCCGGTGTTGGGGTCGTCGAGGGACTTCGCGAAGACGACCCCGTACACCTTGCCCTCGGGCGTCAGCAGCGGGCCGCCGGAGTTGCCCTGGCGGACGGTCGCGTAGAGGGAGTAGACGTCCCGTCGCACCGTTCCCCGGTGGTAGATGTCCGGGCCCTTGGCGTTGATCCGGCCGCGGACGCGCGCCGCGCGGACGTCGTACGAGCCGTTCTCCGGGAAGCCCGCGACGATGGCGTCGGTGCCGCTCGCCGCGCCCTTGTCGGTGAACTCCAGCGCCGGCGCCTTCAGCTTGGGCACGTCCAGGACGGCGATGTCGCGCTCCCAGTCGTAGAGCACGACCTTGCCGTCGTAGAGCCTGCCTTCGCCGCCGACCTGCACGGTCGGTTCGGCGACCCCGCCGACGACGTGTGCGTTGGTCATCACCTTGCCCGGCGCGAAGACGAAGCCGGTGCCCTCCAGCACCTTGCTGCACGAGGGCGCCGTGCCGACCACCTTCACGATGGACTGCTTGGCGTTCTCGGCCACGGGGCTGCTCGCGAGCAGCGGGTCCGGCGGCTTGACCTCGGTGATCGGCTCGTTGGAGAACGGGCTGAAGACCTGGGGGAAGCCGTTGCGGGCGAGGGTGGACCTGAAGTCCTGGAACCAGGTGTCCGCCTGCGTGGGAAGGACCCGCTGGACGCCGAAGAGCACCTTGGAGTTGCGGACTTCCTTGCCCAGCGTGGGAATCGACGTGCCGGCGACCATGGAACCGATCAGCCAGGCCACCAGCAGCATCGCCACCACGTTCACCAGGGCGCCGCCCGTCGCGTCGAGCGCGCGGGCCGGGGACCAGGTGATGGAGCGCCGGAGCTTGTTGCCCAGGTGGGTGGTCAGTGCCTGGCCGATCGAGGCGCAGATGATGATCACGACCACGGCGATGACGACGACCGTGGTGGACACCTGGGTGCCGTTGTCGGTGACCCGGTCCCAGATCAGGGGCAGCAGGGACACGGCGACGAGACCACCGCCGAGGAAGCCGATCACCGACAGGATGCCGACGACGAACCCCTGGCGGTAGCCGACGATCGCGAACCATACGGCGGCGAGCAGCAACAGGATGTCCAGCACGTTCACAGGGCCCACCGTCTCATGAGCGCCAGTCGAGCGGGACTTCCCGGGACCGGTCCCAGGGGCGCTCCCAGCCGGCGAAGTGCAGGATCCGGTCGATCACTCCGGCGGTGAAACCCCAGACCAGAGCCGATTCCACGGTGAAGGCCGGGCCGTGGAAGCCGCCGGGGTGGACGACGGTGACGCGGTGCTCGGGGTCCGTGAGATCGGCCACGGGCACCGTGAAGACGCGGGCGGTCTCGGCCGGGTCGACCACGCCGACCGGGCTGGGGGTGCGCCACCAGCCGAGCACCGGGGTCACGACGAACTCGCTGACGGGGATGTAGAGCCGGGGCAGCACCCCGAAGAGCTGGACCCCGGCCGGGTCGAGGCCGGTCTCCTCCTCCGCCTCGCGCAGTGCGGCGCGCAGCGGGCCGGTGGTGCGCGGGTCGCCGTCCTCGGGGTCGAGGGCGCCGCCGGGGAAGGAGGGCTGGCCGGGATGCGAGCGCAGGGTGCCGGCGCGCTCCATCAGCAGCAGCTCGGGGCCGCGCGGGCCCTCGCCGAAGAGGATCAGGACGGCCGACTGGCGGCCGCGGCCGTCCTCCGGCGGCAGGAACCGGCTGAGCTGGGTGGGCCGGACCGTCCGGGCCGCCTCGACGACGGGGTCCAGCCAGTCGGGCAGGCCGTGGGTGTGCAGGTCGATGCTTCCGCGCCGGCCGCCCTGGTCGTACGGACCCCCGCGCGCGGGGGCTGCGCCGGGCCGGGCGGCGCCCGCCCGGCGGTTCTGCGTGGCCTCGGTCATAGGCACCCCTGTCCGTGCTTCTGCGTTCCCCACGCACCGCAGAACGCGGGGCGGGTACCGATTCGTTCCTTGCGGGTGCGGCTCCGGCGGCCGGCTCAGGCGCGGGCGGGCGCCGGGAGGCCCGGGTAGTCCGGGGGCGGGCTCAGGCGCTGGCCGGGCTGGCCGCCCTTCTCGTACTTCAGGAGCTTCGCCGCCTTCTCCGGGTCGGTCTCGCCCTCCCCGTAGGCCGGGCAGAGCGGTGCGATCGGGCAGGCCCCGCAGGCGGGCTTGCGGGAATGGCAGATCCGGCGGCCGTGGAAGACGACGCGGTGCGAGAGCATCGTCCACTCGCTCTTCGGGAAGATCGCGCAGATCTCCGCCTCGACCTTCTCCGGGTCCTCCTGCTCGGTCCACTTGAAGCGCCGCACCAGCCGGCCGAAGTGGGTGTCGACGGTGATCCCGGGGACTCCGAAGGCGTTGCCGAGGACCACGTTCGCCGTCTTGCGGCCCACGCCGGGGAGCGTCACCAGGTCCTCGATGCGGCCCGGCACCTCGCCGCCGAAGTTGTCGCGCAGCGCCTGCGAGAGGCCGAGCAGGGACTTGGCCTTGGCCCGGAAGAAGCCGGTCGGCCGGATGATCTCCTCCAGCGCCTCCGGATCGGCACCGGCCATGTCCTCGGGGGTCGGGTACGCGGCGAAGAGGGCCGGTGTCGTCTGGTTCACCCGCAGGTCGGTGGTCTGCGCGGAGAGGACGGTGGCGACCAGCAGCTCGAAGGGGTTGCGGAAGTCGAGCTCCGGGTGCGCGTACGGGTAGACCTCCGCCAGCTCACGGTTGATCCTGCGCGCCCGCCGCACCATCGCCAGATGGCTTTCCGGCTTCGCCCCGGCCTTCTTGACCTTGCTCTCTGCCATCCCCGAAGGCTACGCCGCACAGCCCTCCGCCCGTGGCCGGACGTGACCTCTGCCCGGCCGGGGTTTCTTGGCCCAAGTTTTGCCCTGAAACGGGGGTGACTGCTCCGGGAGGGCCCTCACCGGGGTATGTTCGCCCACGGCTGAATTTACTGTGGTCGTCACTCCCCCGGACCCCTTGGCCTGTGCTCTCACCGGCCTGTTGGACACCCGGCCGGTCCGTGACACGGGGGCGGCGACGGCCCCGGACCTCAGGTAACACCACCCCGATCCGCCTCTCGCCGCACAGCACACCCGTACGTCCGGCATCCTTGTGATGAACGTGATTGATCGCACTGTTTGAGCCGTCCGGCAAAATGGGGGAGCGATCCCCATGGCCGGTCGACATAGGAGAGAAACTCGTGGACGACGTACTGCGGCGTGCCCCGCTCTTCGCGGCGCTCGATGACGAGCAGGCCGCGGAGCTCCGCGCCTCCATGGGCGAGGTGACCCTCGCACGTGGTGACGCCCTGTTCCACGAGGGCGACCCCGGTGACCGGCTCTACGTCGTCACCGAGGGCAAGGTGAAGCTGCACCGCACCTCCCCCGACGGCCGCGAGAACATGCTGGCCGTCCTCGGCCCCGGAGAGCTGATCGGCGAGCTGTCGCTGTTCGACCCGGGCCCGCGCACCGCCACCGCCACCGCGCTGACCGAGGTCAAGCTGCTCGGTCTGGGTCACGGAGACCTCCAGCCCTGGCTGAACGCCCGGCCCGAGGTCGCGACCGCGCTGCTGCGCGCCGTCGCCCGGCGCCTGCGCAAGACCAACGACCAGATGTCCGACCTGGTCTTCTCCGACGTCCCGGGCCGCGTGGCCCGTGCGCTCCTCGACCTGTCGCGCCGCTTCGGCGTGCAGTCGGAAGAGGGCATCCACGTCGTGCACGACCTCACGCAGGAAGAGCTGGCCCAGCTCGTCGGCGCGTCGCGCGAGACCGTGAACAAGGCCCTGGCCGACTTCGCGGGCCGCGGATGGCTCCGCCTGGAGGCGCGTGCGGTGATCCTCCTGGACGTGGAGCGGCTCGCGAAGCGGTCCCGCTGACCTCCACCGTCTCCGTCAAGGGGTCCTGCCCGGCCGGGCGGGGCCCCTTTTCGCGTGCCTGCGGCGCCGTTGCGGGGGCTCCGCACCCGAACCCCCGCGCCTCTTCCGCCGACGGGGCCGGCATTGTGCACAGTGGACCCATGGAGCACAGAGGCCTCGACGCGTACGGCTACTTCGAGCGTGAAGGCTCGCTCGGGCAGGTGCAGACCGAGTTCCGGGAACTCGTCGCCGCCGCGCGGGAGCGGATCGCGGAGGCGTACGGCCGACGGCTGCACAGCGCCTACCTGTACGGGTCCGTGCCGCGCGGCACGGCCCGGCCCGGGCGGTCCGATCTCGACCTGCTCATCGCCCTGCACCACGCACCCGGCGAGGAGGACCGCGACACCACCGAGGCGCTGGCGCACGCCCTCGACGAGGAGTTCGCGGAGATCGACGGTGTCGGGATCCTGCTGTACGGCAAGGACCGGCTGCTGAGCGAGCAGGAACGATACGACCTGGGCTGGTTCCTCGCCTGCCTGTGCACCCCGCTGCTCGGCGCGGACCTGGCCGAGCACCTGCCCCGCTACCGGCCGGACGGCCTGCTCGCCCGCGAGACCAACGGCGACCTCGCCGAGCTGCTGCCCCGGGTGCGCGAGCGGATCCGGGCGGCGGCCACCCCGGAGGAGTACCGCAGGCTGTGCCGGGGCGTCTCCCGCCACCTCGTGCGGACCGGATTCACCCTCGTCATGCCGCGGTGGGGCGGCTGGACCAGCGACCTGACCGAGTCGGCGGAGGTGTTCGCGCAGTACTACCCCGAGCGCGCCGACCAGATGCGCGCCGCGGCCGCCGCCGCGCTGGACCCGGTCGCCGACCCGGCCGTGCTGCGCGCCTACGTCGAGGACCTCGGGCCGTGGCTCGCGGACGAGTACGCGGCCCGTCACGGCACGAAGTCGCCCCGCCCGGCGGCGCCCCGACCCGAGGCCTGCAGCGGGTCCCAGGGGCGCACGGGCCGGGCCTAGGCCGTCTCTTTCGGACCCCCTAGAGGGCCTCGACCGCCCGCTTCGCCTCCACCAGGCTCGCTCCGGTTGCTTCGCGGTAGGCCTTGATCGCCTCCACGGTGCGCCCCTCGGCGGCCAGCGCCCGTACGCCGTCCATCCCGGCCGGCTCCGGCTCCACGATGCCGAAGTGGTCCAGGAGGAGCCCGAGGCGCCGCTCCAGCCGGTCCGTCGCGCGCTCCATCTCCCTGATCCGCAAGGTCACCGCCGGAACGATCCAGCCGACGGCGGCGATCAGTGCGAAGAGCAGGACGAGCGTCATTCGGGGCCCCCTGGGATCAGTCCGTGATCTTGAAGGTACTCGAGCTGCGCCCGCACGGACCATTCGGCGGCCGGCCACAGCGACCGGTCCACGTCCGCGTAGACGTGGGCGACGACGGCCTCGGGGGTGGTCAGGCCGTTCTCCACCGCCGTCTCGACCTGCGCGAGGCGGTGGGCCCGGTGGGCGAGGTAGAACTCCACCGCGCCCTGCGCGTCGTCCAGGACCGGCCCGTGGCCCGGGAGCACCGTGTGGACCCCGTCGTCGACCGTCAGCGAGCGCAGCCGGCGCAGGGAGTCCAGGTAGTCGCCGAGCCGCCCGTCGGGGTGCGCGACCACGGTGGTGCCGCGCCCCAGGATGGTGTCCCCGGTCAGGACCGCACGGTCGGCCGGCAGGTGGAAGCAGAGCGAGTCCGAGGTGTGTCCGGGTGTCGGCACCACGCGCAGTTCCAGACCGCCCGTGCGGATGACGTCCCCGGCCGCCAGGCCCTCGTCGCCCAGGCGCAGGGCCGGGTCCAGGGCGCGCACCTTCGTCCGGGTCAGCTCGGCGAAGCGGGCCGCGCCCTCCGCGTGGTCGGGGTGTCCGTGGGTGAGGAGGGTGAGCGCGACCCGCTTGCCCTCCTTCTCGGCGGCGTCGATCACCGCGCGCAGGTGTACGTCGTCCAGCGGGCCCGGGTCGATCACCACGGCCAGGTCGGAGCCGGGCTCGGAGACCAGCCAGGTGTTGGTGCCGTCGAGGGTCATCGCGGAGGCGTTCGGGGCCAGGACGTTCACCGCACGGGCGGTGGCGGGCCCGGAGACGACCACTCCGCGGGGCTGGCCGGGCAGGGCGGCGGCGTCGGTCATGCGGAGGCTCCTCCCGGGTTCGCGGGGCCGGGCTCCGCGGGGCCGGGCTCCGCCGCGCCCGGCTGCGTCAGGCGGACCCGCTTGGTGAACTCGTCGTGGCCCGGCCAGCTGAGCACGAGCTCCCCGCCCTCCAGGGCGGCCCGGGCGAGCACCGGGGTCAGGTCCTGGGACCCGGCCGCGGCGAGGGCCTCGGCGGGGCTCCCGTACGGCTCCAGGGAGCGCAGGGTGGTGATGGTGGGCGGCATCATCAGCAGCTCGCCCTTGTCGTAGCCGGCGGCGGCGTCGGCGGGGCGGATCCAGACCGTGCGGTCGGCCTCGGTGGAGGCGTTGCGGGTGCGCTGGCCTTCGGGGAGGGCCGCGACGAAGAACCAGGTGTCGTACCGGCGCGGCTCGAACTCCGGGGTGATCCAGCGGGCCCACGCGCCGAGCAGATCCGAGCGCAGGACCAGGCCCCGGCGGTCGAGGAACTCGGCGAAGGACAGCTCACGGGCGACCAGGGCCGCGCGGGCGGCCTCCCAGTCCTCGCCGGTGGTGTCCCCGACGACGGTGTCCGCGGACTCGCCCGCGAGCAGGACCCCGGCCTCCTCGAAGGTCTCGCGGACGGCTCCGCAGACGATCGCCTGGGCGGTGGCGGGGTCGGTGCCCATCCGCTCGGCCCACTCGGCGCGGCTCGGGCCGGCCCAGCCGATGCGGTGGTCCTCGTCGCGGGGGTCCACGCCGCCGCCGGGGTACGCGTAGGCGCCTCCGGCGAAGGCCATCTCGGCCCGGCGGCGCAGCATGTGCACGGCGGGGCCGTCGGGGGTGTCGCGCAGCAGCATCACGGTGGCGGCGCGCCGGGGTTCCGTCGGGACGAGGGCGCCGTCCGCGAGGGCGCGGATCCGGTCGGGCCACTCCGGCGGGTACCACTGACCTCCGGCGGAGGTCTCTTGCTGACCGTACTGACCATTCGGCATGGCGGGATGCTACGGCCATCCGGGCCGATGTTCGAGGGGTGTCCTTGTTGCACGCGCTGCGGGGGGGGCGGGCCCGGCTGCGGATGTGCCGCTGCGCGGCGCGGAGTCCCCTACCCGCCCTTCCACCGTTCCCCGGGCGCCGCCCGGACCCCGGTCCTCAAGCGCCGGACGGGCTGGAGGGGGGTACCGGGCTGCGCCCGGACCCCCCTGGGGCTCCGCCCCGGACCCCGGTCCTCGAACGCCGGACGGCTGAAAGACCGGGCCCCGGTCCTCGAACGCCGGACGGCTGGAGAGGCTCCGGAGCGGGGCGGACCGGAGGATCAGGCTCCCGGGACCAGTTCGACCTGGATCTCGACCTCGACCGGGGCGTCCAGCGGGAGGACCGCCACGCCGACCGCGCTGCGGGCGTGGACGCCCTTGTCGCCGAGGACGGCGCCCAGCAGCTCGCTCGCGCCGTTCAGCACGCCCGGCTGGGCGGTGAAGTCGGGGGCGGAGGCGACGAAGCCCACCACCTTCACGACGCGCGCGATCTTGTCGAGGTCGCCGACGACGGACTTCACCGCGGCGAGCGCGTTCAGCGCGCAGGTCGCGGCCAGTTCCTTGGCCTGCTCTGCCGAGACCTCGGCGCCGACCTTGCCGGTGACCGGCAGGTTGCCCTTGACCATCGGGAGCTGGCCCGCGGTGTACACGTAGGCACCCGACCGCACGGCCGGCTGGTACGTGGCCAGCGGCGGGACGACCTCGGGCAGGGTCAGGCCGAGTTCGGCCAGCCGCGCCTCGACGACTCCGCTCATGCCGCCTTCTCCCGCTTCAGGTAGGCCACGAGCTGCTCGGGGTTGTTCGGTCCGGGGACGACCTGGACGAGCTCCCAGCCGTCCTCGCCCCAGGTGTCGAGGATCTGCTTGGTGGCGTGGACCAGCAGCGGGACGGTCGCGTATTCGAACTTCTTGGTCATGGGAGCGAGCGTAGTGCCTGCCGTGCGGGGCCCCGCCACCACCGCCGCCGCCCGGGAGGAATTAGGCTCGGGCCCTGTGAGCAGGCTCCAGGTGGTCAGCGGCAAGGGCGGCACCGGCAAGACCACGGTCGCCGCGGCACTCGCGCTCGCCCTCGCACGCGAGGGCAGGCGGACTCTTCTGGTGGAGGTCGAGGGCAGGCAGGGCCTCGCCCAGGTCTTCGGGGCGGAGGCGCTCCCCTACGAGGACCGGAAGATCGCGGTCGCCTCGGGCGGCGGGGAGGTCTACGCGCTCGCCATCGACGCGGAGCGGGCGCTCCTGGACTACCTCCAGATGTTCTACAAGCTCGGCTCGGCCGGACGCGCCCTCAAGAAGCTCGGCGCCATCGACTTCGCGACGACCATCGCGCCGGGCCTGCGGGACGTCCTCCTGACGGGCAAGGCCTGCGAGGCGGTCCGGCGCAAGGACAAGGCCGGCCGGTTCGTCTACGACCACGTGGTCATGGACGCTCCGCCGACCGGCCGGATCACCCGCTTCCTGAACGTCAACGACGAGGTGGCGGGCCTGGCCCGGTTCGGGCCGATCCACAACCAGGCGCAGGCCGTCATGAAGGTGCTCAAGTCCCCCGAGACGGCCGTGCACCTGGTCACCCTGCTGGAGGAGATGCCGGTCCAGGAGACCGCCGACGGGATCGCCGAGCTCCGGCAGGCGGGTCTGCCGGTGGGCCGGGTCATCGTGAACATGGTCCGGCCGCACCACCTCGACGAGGACGCCCTGCGCGCCGCCGGCGAGAGCCGCTCCGAGGTCTCCCGGGCGCTGTCCCGGGCCGGCCTCGGCAGCGCCCGGCGCGGCGGACCGGCCGAACGGCTCGTGGACCCCCTGCTCGCGCAGGCCTCGGAGCACGCGAGCCGGGTGGAGCTGGAGCGCGCCCAGCGCACCGTACTGGCGGGGCTGGACGTGCCGACGTACGAACTCCCCCTGCTCGGCGCGGGGATGGATCTGGCCGGGCTCTACGGGCTCGCCGCGGAGCTGCGGAAGCAGGTGGGCGAGGAATGAGCGAGGCCCGGACCATGGAGGCGACGATGGACGCTCCCCCGCGGCTGGACGTCGACCGGCTGCTGGACGACCGGCAGACCCGGATCATCGTGTGCTGCGGGGCGGGCGGGGTCGGCAAGACCACCACCGCCGCGGCGCTCGGGGTACGGGCGGCCGAGCGCGGGCGCAAGGTGGTCGTGCTGACCATCGACCCGGCACGCAGGCTGGCCCAGTCGATGGGGATCGACTCGCTCGACAACACCCCGCGCGAGGTCAAGGGGGTCGAGGGCTCCGGGGGCGGCGAACTGCACGCCATGATGCTCGACATGAAGCGGACCTTCGACGAGATCGTCGAGGGCCACTCCGACCCCGAGCGGGCGCAGGCCATCCTCGCCAACCCCTTCTACCAGTCCCTGTCGGCCGGCTTCGCGGGCACGCAGGAGTACATGGCGATGGAGAAGCTGGGGCAGCTGCGGGCCCGGGACGACTGGGACCTGATCGTGGTGGACACCCCGCCGAGCCGGTCCGCGCTGGACTTCCTGGACGCGCCGGGGCGCCTGGGGTCCTTCCTGGACGGGAAGTTCATCCGGGTGCTGATGGCTCCGGCGAAGGTGGGCGGCCGGGCTGGGATGAAGTTCCTCAATGTCGGCATGTCGATGATGACGGGCACGCTGAGCAAGCTGATGGGTGCCTCGCTGCTGAAGGACGTGCAGACCTTCGTGGCCGCCATGGACACCATGTTCGGCGGCTTCCGCACCCGCGCGGACGCGACCTTCCAGCTCCTCCAGGCTCCCGGTACGGCCTTCCTCGTGGTCTCCGCGCCCGAACCGGACGCGCTGCGCGAGGCCGCGTACTTCGTGGAGCGGCTGGCCGCGGAGCGGATGCCGCTGGCCGGGCTCGTACTGAACCGGGTGCACGGCAGTGACGCCGGACAGCTCTCCGCGGAGCGGGCGTTGGCCGCTGCGGAGAATCTTGAAGAGGGCGGCATTGTGGATCAGGAGTCCGGGAAAGCTGGACTTCGTGACTCCACGGAGACCACCCCCGAAGCGGAGACCGACCCCGACCCGGAGACCGATGGCGACCCGGAGACCGACCCCGATGCCCGCGCGGAGCGAGAGACCGGCGCCGACACCGTAGACGCCGCCGGCGCGGACGCCGACGTGGACGTGATCACTGCAGGACTGCTGCGCCTGCATGCGGAGCGCATGCAGGTCATCGCGCGCGAACAGCGCACGCGCGACCGCTTCACCTCGCTGCATCCCGAGGTGGCGGTGACCGAAGTGGCCGCCCTGCCCGGCGACGTACACGACCTCGCCGGGCTGCGGGCCATCGGAGAGCGACTCGCGGCCGGGGTTCCGGCCGGAGCGTAGGCGTTCCTACGACGGGTGCCCAGGTGGTCTACCCGGCTGCCGCGTACGTCTCGTACGGAACACCGATCTCCTCGTCGTCATCCATGGTGAGGATGCCCGTACTGCGTTCGTACTCCGTGCGTGCGGTTTCGAGCAGTCGCCTCCACGAGGTGACGGTGGGACGCCGGCGCAGCAGCGCACGTCGTTCCCGCTCGGTCATTCCGCCCCACACGCCGAACTCGACACGATTGTCGAGCGCGTCGGCCAGGCACTCGGTCCGCACCGGACATCCGGTGCACACCGCCTTGGCCCTGTTCTGTGCCGCTCCTTGAACGAACAGTTCATCCGGATCGGTAGTGCGGCAGGCTGCCTGCGCACTCCAGTCGGTAACCCAGCCCATCCCGGCGCCGTCCTCTCCCGAATCGAGGCTCCCCCACGGCGGTAGCGGCATATTCACCGCTGCCAGTTGAGGACGTTACGGAAGGTGGGCACAGTGCAACACCCCCGACGGGCCCAATCTTGAATGGTCCGAACGGACTATGGGTAAGCGGCAGATCACCCGACGGAGTGATCGTGCGACATGCCCGACCATTCCGGCGATTTGGGTGAAATCGGCGGGGCATGCTGATCACAGGAGGCGAGATTCGGACATGCGTCCACCCCATTCGGGAAGGGTGAAAAACAAGCCGAGGGGTTGATGTCCCACCGCACTGCTGTGACAGTTGGGGACAGCTTAGGCCAAGGCATTCGCGCGTGTCCGGCGAATGAGAACGTAGGCTGCCCTCTATGGGAAAGAAGCGCTCGGGCGGCGGGCTCACGGGGCCACAGCAGGCCGCCAAGTTCCTCGGTGTGTCCGTTCTCTCCGGAGTTGTCCTCGCGGGCATCGCGATCCCGGGCGCCGGCGCCCTGGGGCTCGCGGCCAAGGGCACGGTCGAAGGGTTCGATGAGATCCCGGCCAATCTCAAGACACCTCCGTTGAGCCAGCGCACCACGATCCTGGACTCAGAGGGTGGCTTGATCGCCACGGTCTATTCGCGTGACCGGCAGGTGGTCCCGATCACGGCCATCTCCCCGTACATGCAGAAGGCCATCGTCGCGATCGAGGACTCCCGTTTCTACGAGCACGGCGCGGTCGACCTCAAGGGCATCCTGCGTGCGGTCAACCGCAATGCCCAGGAGGGCGGCGCGGCCCAGGGCGCCTCGACGCTGACGCAGCAGTACGTGAAGAACGTCTTCGTCGAGGAAGCCGGCGACGACGAGACGAAGGTGCGCGAGGCACAGGAGAAGAGCCTCGGACGCAAGATCCGCGAGCTGAAGTACTCGATCCAGGTCGAGGAGGAGCTCGGGAAACAGAAGATCCTCGAGAACTACCTCAACATCACGTACTTCGGCCAGCAGGCGTACGGAATCGAATCCGCGGCCCAGCGCTACTTCAGCAAGCCCGCCAAGGACCTGACCCTGGACGAGGCGGCGATGCTGGCGGGCGTGGTGCAGTCGCCGAGCCGGTACGACCCGGTGAACGACTCGCAGGAAGCGACGAAGCGCCGCAACATCGTCCTCCAGCGCATGGCCGACGTGAAGAACATTTCGCAGGCCGAGGCGGATGCGGCGAAGGCGAAGCCGCTCCAGCTGAAGGTGACCAAGCCGAAGAACGGCTGCATCACCGCGGTCAAGGGCGCCGGCTTCTTCTGCGACTTCGTGCGCAACACCTTCCTCGACGACACCGCCTTCGGAAAGACCCGCGAGGAGCGGGCCAAGGTCTGGAACCAGGGCGGCCTCACGGTCCGCACGACCCTGGACCCGCAGTCGCAGGACTCCGTCAACGAGTCCATCAAGGACCACGTGGACCAGGACGACAAGGTCGCGACGGCCGTCACCCTCGTCCAGCCCGGCACCGGGCGGGTCCTCGCCATGGGCCAGTCCAAGCCGTACGGCTTCGGCAAGAACGAGACCCAGATCAACTTCTCGGTGGACAAGAAGATGGGCGGCTCGAACTTCGGCTTCCCGACCGGCTCCACCTTCAAGGCGTTCGTCGCGGCCGCCGCCCTCGAAGGCGGCCTGCCGCCTACGAAGATGTACCAGTCCCCGTACGACATGGACTACCCGAGCCCCGTGCGGACCTGCGGCGACAAGCCCTGGGTCAACACCGACCGGGCCAAGGTGGAGAACGAGACCGAGTCCGAGGTCGGCCCGTACGGGATGAAGGAGGCGATGGCCAAGTCGGTCAACACCTACTTCGTGGAGATGATCTCCGAGGTGGGCCTGTGCCCCGTCACCGAGATGACCACCAAGCTCGGCGTGATCCCGGCCAACGGCGCCAAGCTCCCCGAGGTCCCGGCCATCGCCCTCGGCAGTGAGGGCATGTCCCCGCTGACCATGGCCAACGCCTACGCCACCTTCGCCAACCGCGGCGTCTACTGCACCCCGGTCTCCATCGAGTCGATCACCGACGCGCACGGCAAGGCGCTGACCGTCCCGAAGTCCAAGTGCGGCCGCGCGATGAGCGAGCGGACCGCCGACACCATCAACACGCTGCTGCTCGGCGTGGTCGACTCCGGTACGGGCCAGCAGTCGGGTCTGACCGACCGGCAGAGCGCGGGCAAGACGGGTACCACCGACAGCCGCTACAACGCCTGGTTCGTCGGCTACACCCCGAACATGTCCGGCGCGACCTGGGTCGGCTCCGGCGGCGCCAAGCAGGTGTCGATGGAGAACATCACCATCGGCGGCCAGTACTACGACAAGGTCTTCGGCGGTGGCCTGCCCGGCCCGATCTGGAAGCAGGCGGTCTCCGGGGCGCTCTCCGGCCGCGAGGCCCCCAGCTTCAGCACCGTGAACATCCCCGACACCCCGAGCCCGACCCCCGGCGCCAAGCCCAGCGGCAAGCCCAACAAGCCCAACAAGCCCGGCCGCGACGGCAAGCCCGGCGACGGGCGGCCCAACGGCGGCACCGCGGCCGGCCCGACCGGCGGGAACACGGGCGGCACGGGCGGGGACGACCCGCTCGCCGGGATCACGATCCCGCCGGGGATCATCGGCGGCCGCGACTAGGCGGCGTAGCGACACAGAAGAGAAGAGGGCCCCCGCCAGATCCGCATCCGGATCCGGCGGGGGCCCTCCCCGTTTCCCGTACGGGACCGTCTACTGGGACAGCTGCTTCTTGACGGAGGCGGCGACGCGCCCGCCGTCCGCCAGACCGGCGACCTTCGGGTTCACGATCTTCATCACGGCGCCCATGGCCCGCGGCCCCTCGGCACCCGCCGCCCTGGCCTCCTCGACGGCCTGCGCCACGATCGCGTCGAGCTCGGCCTCGCCGAGCTGCTTCGGAAGGTAGGTGTCGAGGAACTCGCCCTCGGCGGTCTCCCGCGCGGCCTGCTCGGCACGGCCACCCCGCGCGAAGGCATCAGCGGCCTCGCGGCGCTTCTTCGCCTCCTTGGCGATCACCTTGAGGACTTCCTCGTCGGAGAGCACACGGGCTTCCTCGCCCGCGACCTCCTGGTTGGTGATGGCGGAGAGGGTCAGGCGCAGCGTGGACGAGGCGAGCTCGTTGCGCGCGCGGATGGCGGTGGTGAGGTCTTCCTGGAGCTTGGCCTTGAGCGTGGTCATGCCCCGAGTCTGCCAGGTAGGGGCCCTTCGGCGCCCGCCGGTTTCCCGGCGGGCTTGCCGGGTCTGCGAACATATGGGCATGCGTGCGCGTTACGGAGTACCCCTGAAGGTCACCGCCGGTATCGCCGCGGCCGGGGCCGCCGGTCTGGCCTATGCCGCCGGTTTCGAAGCGCGGTCCTTCCGCCTGCGCCGGGTCACGGTCCCCGTGCTCCCGCAAGGAATGCGCCCGTTGCGCGTCCTGCAGGTCTCGGACATCCACATGGTCGGCGGGCAGCGCAAGAAGCGAGCCTGGCTGCAGTCGCTCGCCGGGCTGCGCCCCGACCTCGTGGTGAACACGGGCGACAACCTCTCCGACACGGAGGGCGTGCCGGAAGTACTCGACGCGCTCGGCCCGTTGATGGACTTCCCCGGCGTGTACGTCTTCGGCTCGAACGACTACTACGGCCCCCGGCTGCGCAATCCCGGCCGCTACCTGCTGGAGAAGGCCCAGGGCCGGCACGGGCTGAACGGCAACGCACCGGTCGTCGGGGCCGTCCACAACCCGTGGGAGGGAATGCGGGACGCCTTCGACGCGGCCGGCTGGCTCAACCTCACCAACACCCGCGGCCGGCTGAAGCTCGACGGGCTGGAGCTGGCCTTCACCGGCCTGGACGACCCGCACATCAAGCGCGACCGGTACGCGAAGGTCGCGGGCGGGCCGGAGGCGGACGCGGACTTCTCGATGGCCGTCGTCCACGCCCCGTACCTGCGCGTCCTCGAATCCTTCACCGCCGACCGGTACCCGCTGATCCTGGCCGGGCACACGCACGGCGGGCAGCTGTGCATCCCCTTCTACGGGGCGCTCGTCACCAACTGCGACCTGGACACCAAGCGGGTGAAGGGCCTCTCCACCCACGAGACGCAGGGCCACCGCTCCTACCTCCACGTATCGGCGGGCTGCGGCACCAACCGCTACACCCCGGTGCGCTTCGCGTGCCCGCCCGAGGCGACACTGCTGACACTGACCCCGAAGGCCTGACGGCACGGCGCGCCCGGCGTCCAGTACGTTGACCGGATGATCACATCCGCCCCGGTTCGTGCCGCCTTCCGCGCGCTGATCGCACTCGCGGCCCTCACCGGCGTCGTCATCGACTGCACCCTGGGCAACCCGCTCGTGGCCCTGAGCTTCTTCACGATCTGGACGAACATCCTGGTGGCGGTCGCCTACGGGATCTCGGCCGCCCGAGCCTGGCAGCGCCGCCCGGACCTCGACCCGCTGGTGCGGGGCGGGGTCCTGCTGTTCATCCTGATCACCGGCCTGGTCTTCCACCTCCTCCTCGCCAACCCGGCCAGCCCCTTCAACGTGGTCGACGCGCTGAACGACCTGACCGGCGCCCGAGCGGTCTCCAACCAGCTCCTCCACACGGTCACCCCGATCGGCGCGGCGCTGGACTTCCTCTTCCTCACACCCCCGCGCACCCTGCGCCCGCGACACGCCGCGCAGTGGCTGGCGTACCCCCTGCTCTACGTGACCTTCGCGCTGGTCCGCGGCGCCCTGCTCTCCCCCGACGTCCCGACCCGGTACACGTACCCCTTCATCGACGCCGCCCAGTACGGCTACGCCCGGGTCGCCCTGAACGCGGTGGTCCTGGGCCTGGCCTTCTACGCCCTGGGCCTCGCCCTGGTCGCGGCGGACCGCTACCGCCCGCCCCGCGAAAACCGGATTTCGTCTCCGGCCGAGGGTCCGCTAAAGTAATCGATGTCGCCAGGGCAGCAAGCGCTGCAAGGGTGGACATCGGGGTGTAGCGCAGCTTGGCAGCGCGCTTCGTTCGGGACGAAGAGGTCGTGGGTTCAAATCCCGCCACCCCGACTTCGTAAGACCAGGTGAGAGCCGGTACAGAGCAATCTGTACCGGCTCTCTCTGCGTCTGGGTGACTAACTGAGTGACTACGGCTTCCGAGCGTCCTTGAAGATCTCGTCCATGGCCGTCGCTCCGGTCTGGATCACGGGCCGGATCTGCTTCCGGTAGACCGCCTCGGTGACGGCCGTCCCGGAGTGCCCGACGAGCCGGGAGATCTCTTCGAGCGGGACCCCGCTGTCGGAGAGCAGGGACACAAAGCTGTGCCGCAGCTCCCTCGGCGTCCACTCCTTCGCGTCGACCCCCTCGGCACCGGTGATCGCCTGCCGGAAGGCGCGCCGGACGTTGGTCGAGTCCAGCTCGGTCCCGGTCGCGGAGGAGAAGACGAGCCCCTTCTCCGTCCACTGCTCACCCGCGGCGAGCCGGTCCCAGCCCTGCGCCTCGAACTGCTGCCAGAGCGCATCCACGCACCGCGCCGGCAGGGCGATCGTCCGGCGCGACTTCTTGGTCTTCGTGTCCCCCGTGGACCGGACCGACCTCCACACCGCAATGTGCGGCGGCACGGGCGGCACCGCGGTGAGGTCCCCCTTCAGGAAGACGTGGTCCCAGGTGAGCGCCCGCATCTCCTCCGTCCGAGCACCGGTAAGCAGGGCCACCACGATGTACGCGTAGGCGGACGTCCCCTCGGCGGCCTTGAGCACAGCCTCAGCCTCGGCGAGGCGGAGAGCTTTCGATGGCCGACCGGGCTGGCCCGTCGGGATGGCGCACAGCTCCACGATGTTCCGCTTCACCTTGTCCCGGACCATGGCCCGCTTCACGGATCGGTTCAGGCACGAGTGGATCGCCTGAAGGGTCCGGGTGCTCAGCGTCTTGGCCTTCGTCGCCAACCACTTGTCGACGTCCTCCCCGCTCAGCTCCCGAAGCTTCCGGGCTCCGAGTGCGGGGATCACGTGCGTCCGGCTCAGCGAGGTGCACGCGGCCACGGTCCTCACGTCGCGGCCGGCCAACCCGTACATAAGCCAGTCGTCCACCGCGTTCGCCACGGTGTAGTTGGTCGGCGCGACGGCCAACCCGTCCTCGTGGTCGCGGAGCACCTCCTTGAGCTTGTTCTTGGCCTCGGTCTTGGTCTTGCCGCTCCCCTTCCGCACGACGCGCTTCCCGCTCGCGTCGAAGCCCAGGGTCACGGTGGCGATCCACCGCTGCCGCGACTCGTCCCAGTGGAGACCACCGTCTCCCCTGCTGCGGCGCTTGGTCACTTACTCTCTCCTGCCTCGCGCTCCAGGAGCGCGACGTACTCGTTGATGGCGGATCGGGTGATTCGTCGTGCCCGGCCTTCGTTGACGCTGCGGAGACGGCCGGAGCGGATCAGTTCGTAGATGACGGAGCGGCTCATGCTCAGGGCCTGCACGGCGGCTTCGACCTTGAGCAGTACCGGCTCCACCGGCGGGGTGATCGTGGCGCTCACTCGTGCTCCTCCGAGTCTTGAGGGTGGCGGTGTCCTGCGGGCCTCGGGCGTAGCGGTGCCGGGGCAGGGCCCGCGTGTGTCCGAGGTGGGGATTTCTGCGTCACCGCGTCGCCTATGTCATTCGCGGCGCTGACCTGCGGGTTTCGGTGACGGTGGGGGCCGGTCGTGTGTCACCGGGCTGTGTCACCGTCACCGGGGTGACGCGGGGGCGGTGACGTGGGTGACGCGTGATGACGTAGCCGTTGGCCGTTGCGTCACCGGTGTTGCCACAGGTCACGGGCGGTTTGGGGGCCGTGGGTGACATTGGTGACGCAGGTTCTCTTCTCTTAGGAAAAAGAAGGGGTGGTGTCTGTTGTGGTGCGGTGCATCTTCGAACGCGAAGGAGGGGCCGCTGCGCGGCACGTTCCTTGCAGCGGCGGCAAGCCGCCGGAACAGCAAGAGGAGCACCCCGCGCCCGGGGGGTGCTCCTCTTGCTCGTACCAAGCCGGTCGCGGTGGCGCCGGTTAGAACGCGGCCTGCTGCTGGCTGGCCGGTGCGGCGGCCGGGCGGGTCATCTCGATGTAGCGGGCCGTTTTGGTGCGGCCCCAGTCGACGAGGACACCGCGCGCGGCCAGGGTGGGCTGGAGGCGCTTAAGGCGGTCGGAGAACACCTTCCCGGTGGTGGGCCACCCCTTGGGCAGGGGGCGGAACTCCTCGCCGGCGTAGAGCTGGGTGAGGGCGTGCAGCCATTCCGACGATGTCATCCGCGCCTCGGTGCCGGGGTCGAGGCCGGCGGCGTGCTTGAGGACGGTCTGCGCGAGGAGGTCGCCTTCGATGACGTCGTCGTTGAGTTCGTCCAGGCTCGCCCGGTAGGCGGTGAGCGCTCCGAGGCCGGTGGCCGCGTCGAGCTGGGCGCACAGGTGGGCGAAGTCGGCCATGCGCAGGTCGGTCGGGATCGGTGCGTCGGTCGCCCGGACGGTGACGGTGAGGTCCAGCAGCGAGCCCAGGATGACGGGCAGCACCTGCCCGAACTCCGCCCACAACTCCGCCTCCGTCCGCCGCACCCGAGGCCGCTCCAGCCGCAGCGGGAGAAGCCGTTCGGCAAGGTCGGGGCGGATGACGCCAACATCGATTCCGGTCAGCAGCAGCGGCCGGCGGTAGCGGGAGCGGTAGACGTCGCCGTCGCTGAACAGCGCGCGCTTGATGCTCTCGGCGCCCGTCACGATGCAGCACATCAGGTCGGACAAGTCCGGCGGCAGGTGGGAAAGGTTGTCGAGAGCGGTGATCCATCCGGCGGCAACGGCCGTGATCAGGTTCTCTTCGTCCTTCGGGGCGCGGCGCAGGTCACCGGTCATTCCCTCGATGATCCGCACGAGCATCCGTCCGCCGGTGGACTTGCCGGCGCCCTGGGGGCCGGTGAGGAACGGAGCGGGGACGGGGACGGACGGCTCCAGGCAGCCGATCAGCCACGCGACGGCCAGGCACTCGCTCTCGGCGTTGGCGAAGTTGCACAGCCTCAGCAACAGGTCGATGCCCTTCCCGTCGGTGCCCTTCTCTGGGAAGGGCAGTTCGCCGGTGAGCTGGGTGCGCCGCCAGCAGACTTCGCGCGGGTCAGGGACGCGGATGTCCCAGCCGGTGGGGTGGATGCGCACGGACTGGCCGTCGTCGCGGCCTAGGTCGAGCCAGGTCGCGCCGTCGAATCCCGGTGCGACCCGGATGTGGTTGGCCTGCACGTCCTTGCTGAGGGCGAGTGCTTCGATCAGGTCCAACGCCTCTTTGAGGGCAGTGCCGTTGAACACGCCGTGCCCGTCGTTGTAGAGGCCGACCATGAGTTCCTGGCGGTGACTCCCGGTCGCGCCCTGGGAGCGGATCGGCCGGGCGACGGGGTGGCCGTTCTTCTGCGCGTACACGGTGCCCTCCGTGGTGCGGAAGTACCGGAAGTGGGCCTGCGCATAGTCGGTGATGATCTGCCGCGCCGGGTTCTTTTCGTCGTCAGCCATCACAACCCCAATGCGGTGCGCGCGTTGGACCAGGCGACGGTGCAGTGCCGCGGGGATTCGCCCTTGGCGTGCGCGGCGGTGAACAGCCGCTGGACGTGGGTCTCGGTGAGGCAGCCGCACCGGCCGTGCGTGGACAGGACCGCGAGGAAGACCCGGTAGACGCTGCTGTGGATCGCGCTCTGCGCGCCGGCGATGGACTGCTCAGCCATCGCGATGCCGCGTTCCAAGAAGTCGGGAGTGCGGTGACGGCACTCCCCGCCCCCGGTCGCCGTGGGGACGCTAACCGTGTGGGCGACGCGGCGTGAGGACGGCTTCCTCACGATCAGGGCCCGTACCGCGTCCGGCAGAACGGTGACGGGTCCGGTCCCGGTGCCACGCCACACGGCGTAGGACATGCGGGACTTGATGTCGACGCCGGGCCGCACGTTGTTGGAGGACTGCATGGCGCCCCGGTAGATCCAGTGCTCACCCCGAGTGGTCGCCACGGTCTTCGTCGCAGGCAGGGTTCGGCGGGCCCAGGCGACCGCGTCGGCGTTGTCGAGATCCACGACGGTGAGGCGGGCGCCGCCGGGGTGGTAGGCGACCGATCCGGCCTGGTTCCAGGCGGTGGACCAGGCCGGTGAGGTGAGGACGTCGGGGGCGGTGGTGGCGGCGGCCCAGCCGTGGCACGGGGCCGGGCACTGGCAGGGGCCGGCGGCCAGCATGTGGGGGCGGTCCCCGCAGACGCTGCGGGTGCAGGCGGGGCAGTTCCCGAAGGGGAGCTTGCCCTCCCGCAGCGGCAGTACAGGGATGCCGAGTTCAGCGAGCCAGAGGGCGGTCCGCAGGTGGCCGGTCTCAGTCCTCATGCGGCCACCGCCGACGCCGGAGTACGGGCCAGGAAGGTTCGGCCGAGCCATTCGGTGTAGGCGGGCGGGATGGCTTCGGTGAGTTCCTCGCGGACGTCGGTCCAGTCGATCCCCATCGCTGCCTGCATCTCCGGGACGGTGGCCTTGCCGCCGCCCTGGCCGTAGGCGGCGACGTACGGGCCGTCGCGGTATTCACCGTGCCGCCAGCCCCTTACGTACCCCCGGTGCCGTACGTGCTGGGGCTGTACGGCGCTCCAGCGGCCCAGTTCGAAGTTGCGGTGGCGGAGCACCCCAAGGCCGAACTGTTCGCCGCACAGGGTGATGTCCTTGCGGACGTCAGCCTTACCGTCGGGCTGCTCGATCACGTACGGGAGGCCGGACGCGTTGAGGAGTTCGCGGGTCGGGGCGACGAGGTCGATGTGGGTGCCGCCCCAGCCTCGGGAGGTGTTCGTCCCCACGGTCAGGGCGCAACCCTTCTGGCAGGGCGGGGACGCGTGAACGATCTCGAACCGTCGGATCTCCCCGGACGCGATCAGGTCGGCGAGGACGGTGAGGGCGTCGCCCTGGTGGAAGGTGAAGGGGTAGTTGGGGCGGGGGCGGATGTCGACGCCGGTCACGTCGAACCCTGCCTGGTGGTAGCCGGTGGCGGCGCCGCCGGCGCAGGAGAACAGATCCAGTAAGGCGGGCCGGTGGCCCTCTCGCCGGATGTCGGTCGTCTGGGTCATGCTGGTCTCTCCAGTTCGCGTTCTGGACGAGAGCGGCCCCAACCATTGGCGTGAGGGGGGCCGCTCTCGGCATGTTCGGACGGGTGAAACGGAATCCCTGCCGCCGAGCGGTCAGGGAGGTTTGGGGACCCCCTGCCGGGAGGCGTGTGGAGGTGGTTTCGGGGGTCTGACCTGCGGCGCCTCCCTGCCTCCCTGGCAGATCATTTCCGCTGGTCAAGGCCAGGGAGGAGGGTCAGGGAGGCGGTCAGGGAGTTCTCCCTGCCTCCCTGACCGTTCGGGGGCCGCCTCCCTCTACTCGGCGGCGGAAGCGGAACTCTCGTCGGGGCGGTTGGCGAGGACGCGGGCGATGCGGTCGCGGCCGATGACCATGCGGCCGTCGGACTTGTAGGGCTCGGCGCCGGTGTGGTCGAGGACGCGCTTGAGGTCGATGAACGACCACCCGCCGTACGCCTTCTCGTTCAGCGTGGCGAGCCGCTTGAGGACGTCCTGCGTCAGTACCCGCGCCTCGGTGCCGAGGACGGACAGGATGTCCGCGAGCGGGTCGACGGCCGGTCCGTGGTCGACGGTGTGCGCGGTGGTGACGCCGTTGCGCAGGGCCTTGGCTCGGTCGGCGATCAGGTCGGCGGTGTCGGTGTCGATGTAGTGGGTGCGAACGGTGATGGACGCCTGCCCGGCCGGGATGGCGATGCCGTCGGACGCGACGACGACGGTGCCCTTGTCGAGGCCCTGGCGCAGCAGGTGCGGGGCGGCGCCGCCGTCTACGGCCTTGTCGCCCAGCGCCATACGGGCCTGCGACTCGGTACCCAGAGCGAGGGAGATGCGGGTGTGGGCGCCTTCGCGGACGAGCTTGGGGAGGTTCTGGTCGGTCGGGTCCTGCGTGCCCTCCTGGAGGATCACGTCCACAGCGCGGCCCTGGTTGTGGATCTTCCGGACGGCCATGAAGTAGCGGGAGGTGGCCTTCGACCCGCCGTACGGTCGCTTGTCCGGGCCGACGGCCGGGCACATGAACGCGACCTGCGCTTCGTCCACGATGCCGACGAGCGGGGTGAACACGGTTCCGGGCGGTGCCTGAATCCGGCGCTCCATCTCCGCGACCATGCCTTCGACCATCTCGGTCGCGGCGATGACGTGGTCGTCGGTCGGCCCCTGGATCAGGGTGGTGGCCAGGCCGTCGAACATGGCCCAGTCGCCCACACCCTTGAGGTCGGCGATCCGGAACTCGACTGTCTTGTCGAGGGCCAGCCACAGGGCGAGTGCGCGCAGGGCGGCGGTCTTGCCCTGGTTCGACAGACCCGTGATGAGGAGGTGGCGCTGGTAGAGGCTCAGAGTTGCCGCGTCGCCGCGCAGGTCCTGACCCCAGGGGGCCTTGCCGGTCTTGTAGTTCGCGGTCATCGTCTCGTCGGTGACCAGCGGGGACGGGCCGATGGGCTGGTCGAGGGCGCCGGAGTCGGCGATCCACAGCCGGACCGTGCGAGCGGCGGCCGGCAGGGTGATGAAGACTTCGTGCTCGTGGCGGGCGAGGTTCTCGGCGAGCTTGCGGCGCCGGCCTTGGACTTCGGCGGTGGAGACGCCGGAGGGGAGGGTGACGTCGACTTCCACGCCGCATCCGGCGATCCGGATCGGGCCGAGCATCGCGGCCCCGGCATCTCCCATGTCCTTGATGGCGCCTCGGAGCGGGGCGATACCGAGGTCGCGTAGGGCGGTGACGACGATGGAGGGGGTGATGGGTGCTCCGACGTCGTCGCGCTGCTTGGCGGGGAGCGCCCACTGCGGTGCTGTCTGCTGCCGACGGCCAACACCCCACAGGGCCAGCAGTGCCAGCCACGGCCCGGCAACGAGGGCGGGGCCCCAGACGACGGTGGCCACGACCACGACCATGCGGATGGCTTCGATGACCGAGCCGATCGGGGCGAGGACCCAGGAGATGTCCTTGTTGGCTATGGCCAGCACGATGCCGAGCAGGAGCAGACCGCCGACGGTGAGGCCGGTGCCGACCGCGAAGCTTTTGGCGAGGTCGGGGGCGGAGCGGAGCAGGTCCATGCGGCGGTGGTGGCGGCCGGAGCGGAAGCGCTGCAGCCGGTCCTCCCACTCCTTGGCCTCCTCGAAGCTCCCGCCCGCCTCAGCGGCGCGGATCATCCGCTCGTACCGGGACGCGGTCCGGCCGTCCCACGTCCGCTTCGCCGTGATCCTCGTGCCACCGATCACGTACATGCCGTGGCGGGCGACCAGCCGTGCGGCGGTGCGGGTCTGCTCGCTGGTCACGGCGGTGCGCACACCGGATGCGGTGCGCTTCCACCGCCGGACCGGCCTCACCGTTTCGGCGGTGGCCGGGGTCGTGGTGGGGGGAGCCGCGGTGAGCGTGTCGGTCGCACTCTCAGGGGTCTTGAACAGGGGGACGACGTTGTCGGTCATGCTGGGAACTCCTGCTCTCACTGACTGGCTCAGGCGGGGGTAGGGGTCCGGGGCGGCCGGCGTTCTTTGGCGAGAAGGGGCGGCCGCCCCGGGGCACAGCTACTTCGTCTTGACGTTCTTGGCGCGGGCCTTGGCCTTCGCCTTGCGGGCGGCCTTCTCGGCCTCGGCGAGGTCGGCGGCCTCCTGGGCTTCGCGTTCGCGGGCGCGCTCGATGACCCGCTCGAACTTGCGCTCCAGGTCGCCCTGGTAGACGGTCTGGCTGGCGATGCCGCGCTTGGCCATCCGGGCGGTGAGCCAGGCCATCTTGGCGATCTCGCCAGCGGTGTACTTCGGGTCCTTCGCCATCACGGGCTCCACTTCTGGGGCCGGTCTGTCCGGCTCCCCTCACCACCCGGCACGGGTCCGGGTGGATCGGGCAGCCGTCAGCGCCGGCGGCGGGCCTTGCGCACGTTCTTCACGGCCTGCGTGCCGCTGGGGCTGCCCACGGCTTTCACGACGGTGTGGACGGCCCAGCCGAGGACCAGCGCGAGGAACGCGAGCATTGCGAGGTTCGCGGCGATGGCGGTCAGGGCGGCGATCAGGAGCGGGCCGAAGTACACGCCGGCCGCGACGGCTCCGGCGCCGACGCCGGAGCCGAGCGCGATGCGCTGGACGGTGCGGTCGGGCGGGGCCTGGTGGATGTGCTGGTGGACGACCTGCGGCCCGGCGTACGCGGCCGGAAGTTGGTCGGGGGTGGCGTAGACGTGGGTGCCGTCCGGGAGTCGGACGACGCTGGCGTGCGGGGGGAGTTCGGGGAGCTGGTTCACTGTGTGCTCCCTGCGGTCGGCGTCGGCCGGGGGATGGCTCGGCAGGTCTCGGCGTGGTTCTGGGCGCCGGTGTGGATGGTGCGGGTGTCGCCGCTGGTGCTTCCGGCGCCGCAGCCTCGGCAGTCGTAGCTGTGGCCGTAGTCGCGGTTCTGGCGGACGTCGACGGTGGCTTCGTGGTCGCCGGTGATCTCGGCGGCCTTGGTGAGGTAGCGGGCGATGACGCCGGTGGGCCATGCGGTCTGGCTGGTCACGAGCGGACTCCTTCAAGGGTTCAGGCAGCGAGGAACAGGGCCGCGAGGGTCAGGGCGAGGACGTGTGCGGTCTGGTCGACGTGAGCGGCGCCGCCGTGGGCGGCCCAGCCGGACTGCCGGGCGATGCGCATCCACGCGGCGACGGGCCACCGTCGGTCGATGAACCCGTGCGTGCTCCCGATCCACAGCACCGCCAGAGCGGCGGGCAGCAGGGGCAGCTGCCATCCCAGCAGTGCTGATCCGACGGCCAGGAGCAGGGCGCAGGTCAGGACGTGGGTGGCGGCGTGGGAGATGTTGGCGGCCCAGCCGGTCCGGCCGCATCCGGCCTTGTGGGCGGCCTGGTGATCGGTCTGGAACGGGTAGTCGGCCAGCAGATGACCGAGGTAGAGCAGGAACGCGATCTCAGCGAACACGAGGAGCCCCTTCCGGGCAGATGCGGTGGGCGTTCGAGATGGGGTTAGGTCCGGAGTCGAATCCCGGTAGTCAGCGCTTGCGCTTGTCGTCGGTGCGGAAGGTGGCGTACTCGCCGTCGTGGGCCCTGGGGGTGTGCATGACGGTGTCGACGGCCGCGAAGAGCGCGGCTCCGGCAGCCGCGGCTACGGCGAGGCCGGGGTGTCCGGTGTCGGTGGCGAGGCGGGCGGCGCCCTGCGCGGCGGAGTTCACCTTCAGGACGGCCGTCGGGTCGTTGGTGGCGCGCATGATCCGGTCGTACAGGCCCATGACGGGTCCCTTCAGGCTTCGGGGTAGGCGCAGGGGACGCACATGCCGAGCGAGGCCGGTATGACGTATCCGGCGTCGCGGCGGCATTCGGGGCAGGTGCGGCGGGCGGTGTTGGCCTTCGCGAGCGCGGTGGTCTTGGCTGGGGTCATGGGCCGGACGGGCTTGGCCCGGTCGATGCGGTACAGGAACGCGATCAGCGGGCCGCGCCGGAAGCGCGAGCGCAGGACCTGTCCGGCGATGTCCTGCCCGCCGGGCCGCAGCCCGAGGGCGCGGAGCTGGCGTCGGGTGGCAAGGCCTTCGGGGGCCAGGCGCCAGGGGAAGGACGGGAGGCCGTGGACTCTTCCCGTCGGGTCGTGGCAGTCGGCGAACGTCAGGCTCATCCGGCCACCGCCGCAGCCGCGTCCCGCGCCCGCTCGGTCCTCAAGGCCTCCCGCACGATCCGAGCCTTGGCCGGGGAGGTCCGCAGGGCCTTGCGGATCCCTTCACCGGTCAGCTTCTCGATCGGCCACGACTCCGTCAGGCTCCGGGCCTCACCGAGAAGATCGGCGTCGGTGCGGGTCGGTCGGGGCGATCGGGCTGCCGCGGGGACCCGGCCGGTTGCCCGACGCGCCGGCACCCGCTCAGCGGCCACCGCAACGGGCAGCCGCACCGCGACCGGTGCCGGGGCGAGGGCTGGTACGGGCAGGTCAGAGGTAGACCGTTCCATGTTGGTCTGGTGTAGTTTCTCCGCATCTGTCGGGTGGATTGATCGGGTCGATCGATCTACCTTCAGCTCCACGTTTGTCTCGACTGGCCGGGGGGTCCGGTCGGCAGTGGCGGGGAGGTCGAACATGTCGGCGAGGGCGGCATCGGCACCGGCGGTGACCCGCTGACGCTGGACGTCGAGCAGTCGATCGGCCAGGGCGAGGTCACCCGCGCCGACTTTCCGTGCGAGCTTCCACGACTTCAGATCCGACTTGCGCCGGACCTTCTCGTCGGGGTGATTCGCGGCACGGCCCCGGTGATAGGCCAGGGCCTGTACGACGGCCGCCGCATGCGCCTCTGCCTCGGCGTCGCGGCCGTCGCGGTAGACGACGATCCGGCGGGCGAGGAACGCGGCGCCCTCTGCAGAGGCGGTCATGCCCATCGGCGTGAGCCCGTAGATGACCATCTCGCCGACTGTGGTGGCAGCGGTCGCGGACATGGCCGATGCGGCGGCGGGAAGAACCCACAGCCCCGCCCGGATCACCCGCGGCGAGGACTGCCCCAGCATCGTCAGCCCGAGCAGCACGATCGCCAGCACGGCCGTCGCACCTTCACCGGCCGCGACCGCGCCCACCGCCGTGCCCGGCCCGAACACGGCCTTGATGTTCGTGTACGTTCCGAACCCGCCCGCGATGCCGGTACCGAGCATCGGCATGAATGCCGTGCTCAGTACGACCTTTTGCGCCCGGCTCAGGGGCTTGCTGACGGCGCTCACGACTCACCCCTCAGGGGGGCGTTGACCAGACCGGTCATGGCGGCGATCTCGTCGCCGGTGAGCTTGTCGTGCTCGCTCATGGCGTGGGCCACGGTGCGGATCTCGCGCCACAGGTAGCCGATCTTGCGGCGGGCCATCCCGCGCACCATCCCCCAGGACTTGCCGCCTTCGGGCACGTGGTCGCGGCCGAGGCGGTAGCCGAAGTCGGCGAGGACGTCGATGGCCTGCTCTCGGTCGTGGTCGGCGGTGCAGGCGTAGGCCCTCTCCGGCGTCCACAGGCCGTAGGCCATCAGGTACTGCACGCTGGCGATCTCACCGGCCGCGCACTGGACGGCGAACTTCCATGGGTTGACGTTGTCCGCCTGGAACGCGGTGTTGCCGGTCATCGACCAGCCGTGCTCACCATTCGGCCAGACGATGACCTCACTGGTCACCACGTGCACGCCGCCGGCCACGGCGAGAACTGCGTGGCCCGCCTCATGGAAGGCCATGTGGAGGCGGGCCGCCTCGCAGTCGAGGGGCATATCGAAGCGAGCGCGAGGGTTGCCTCGATGGTCCGCCAGGGTTTCCGGAGCGGGGGCGGCGGCCATCATGCCGCACCCTGCGGCATGGAGAAGATGTCCTGGTTGCTCAGCGCCCGGCGGGCCGCGAGGACCCTGCGACGCGCCCGGCGGATCCGACGCTCGTCCAGCTCGGCCGGCACCCGGTCCAGTACGGCGATCTCCGCGTCGAGCAGGTCGATCTCCGCCAGGATCACCGGCATCTCCGGCTCGATCGCGTCCAGCTCCGCATCCGACGGCTCCAAGCCATCCGACCACGGGGTAACGAGGTCCTGAAGTGCTGCGATGAACTCCACGGGTCTTGCTCCTTCGGTAGAGGAACGGGACCCAACAGCAGCCCCGGCGTTCCAGCGCCGGGGCTGCACTGTGTTGGGGTGAAGCAGGAAACCTTCCGGCTCCCCTCAACCCCGCCCGTACGACCCAAGAGGCCGGACGGGCAGAGGAGGCAACCGGCCGCAGCACGTGCTGCGGGAGTTGAGCGCGCGGACCTTTGCCGCGCTGACCGCCTTTTCAGCTAAAGGAGGCGGTGACCACACTGTTGAGTTCTCAAGGAAGTGCCGGTGGCTCTCCGACGGGCTCGGTAGCCCCGAAGGGCTCCCGCAAGAGCGGGACCGCCTGACGCCAAGGGGTACTGCGGGTACTCCGAGCAGCCCAAAGAAGGCCCCTCATGAGTCGGTTGTCAGCACCTGAGTCGCCGTTTGCGGCGGCCCTGTTGCTTGAGACAAGCCTGTCCGCGTGGGGCTCCGGAATCGAATGACGGCTTGTCATATGAGGTCTGCCGCTTGCTCGCCGCCCTCTGAACAACATGGTGCACCTAGTGCACCATGTTGGCAAGTGGCTTGGCCCACGTCTGTCGGGAATGGATGTGGAGAGACTGGTGTACTAGGTACAACACCTGCGAGCGGAGGAGCACCCCGATGGCCGAGTTTCCAGGGCAGCCGGCATACCTTCAGTTGGCTGATGACCTGCGGGAACGCATCCGGAGCGGGGACCTTGCGCACGGCTCCGCACTGCCGTCCGCGCAGGACCTGATGAACAGCTCCGGCGCATCGAGCACCGTCGTGAAGAACGCGGTATCCCTACTGCGCGCCGAGGGCTACGTGGTCGGCCACCAGGGCAAGGGGGTCTTCGCCCAGTTCCCACCCCGGCTCTCGGAGCAGTCCCGCGGAGCCGCCGATTGGGTGCTCCCGCTGCTGCGGGCCGGCGTGGAAGTCGAAGCGGCCCTGCGCGATGCGCTGGATCGGGCTGGTAGCGGCTCAGCAAGCAGCGAGGCGGCCCTTGAGCGCTGGCATGCGGCATTTGCCGACCTGCCGGAGAGCGTCAAGGGCCGCTTGGAGAAGCCCTAGTTGGTGTCAGTGGACACGACCGACCAGGCGTCGCCGATCAACTCCGCCAGGCTGGAACGCTCCGGCTTCCAGCCGAGCTCGTTGGTGATCCGGGAGATGTCTGCCACCAGCCGCGGCGGTTCGGGCTGAGGGGGGCGGTGCACGACGGGTACCGCCCGCCCGGTCACCCGCTCAACCGTGGCCACGATCTCCCGCATGCTGGCCGCGGTAGCGCCTACGTTGTAGACGCGGTACGGGATCGAAGTGTCCGCTTCAAGGGCCAACACGTAGGCGCGTGCCAGGTCGTCTACGTGCACGAAGTCCCGGACCGCGTCGCCGTCTCCGTTCATCTCAAGGTGCGGGTAGCGGCCGGCCGCCACGGCGACCGCCTTCGGAATGATGCGGCTGTCGTCCGCGTCCCCTACGCCGCCGACTGCACCCGAGATGTTGAAGCACCGCAGGCTCACGGCCCTGATCCCTCCGGCCGCCGCTCGGGCTCGGAGGGTTTCGTCTGCAGCGAGCTTCGAAGTCCCGTAGGGATTGCTCGGAGCGGGCACGGTGTCCTCGCCGATGGGCTGCCGCTCGGGTGCTCCGTAGACCGCCGCAGTCGAACCGAGGATGACCAATGGGGGCTCCGAGCCCGCCGCGGTGGCAGCCAGCGCATCCAGCAGCGTCACCGTGCCGCCGGCGTTGACGGCCTGGTACTCCTCCGGCCGTTCGAAGGACTCGCGGACCCGGGTCAGCGCCGCGAGGTGGCAGACACCCTGGACGCCGGCGAGGGCTGTTCGCAGGGCCGCGGCGTCCCGTATGTCGCCGTGGAAGACCCCGGCCACTGGCAGCTCCGGCCGCGGGGCATCAGCCGGCCGATGCGTGAGCACCACGGGGTCGTGGCCCGCCTCGGCGAGCCGTCGCACCACCGCGTTGCCCACGAATCCGTAGGCGCCGGTCACAAGTACGCGCACTGATCTGCCTCTCAGCCCAGGATGAGCCCGCGATGCTGCCACGCCAGGTCGAGGCACGCGGCTGCGGCGGATGCCAGGGGTTCATTGTCCAGCAGGCGCCGGACGTTGGCCTCGGTGAACTCGATTCCGGCACTGCCGTCACCAGACCGCCCCGCGACGACCGTGCCCTCGGAGTTCCGGGAGACCATGCCGGAGAAGACGGAGTCGTACACGTCCGAGTCGATGACCACCACGCTGAGGATCTCGCCGGCCAGCGTGAGCGGGTCCAGACCGATCCCGAAGCAGTACGGGCGCACCTTGCCGTCTCGGCGGGCCTGGTTGAGGGTCCGGAACGGCTCGGTGGCGTCGTAGTCGATCGGCTCGCCGCTGCTGCCGTCGGCCTCTGGATCCCCGAGGAACTCCTCCGCGTACTCCCGGAGCACGTTGCGCCAGAGGTTGAAGTCGTTCGACTGGTCCCAGGGCATGACCGACGAGGGCTGGAAGACCCCGGCCGGCATGACGTGGTACGTCCCGCCGGCCAGCGCGACGTTGCTGGCGGACCGGTGGTGCAGCGGGAACGAAGCGCCCTCGGGGCCGACCCGGATGGTCAGGGTGTCGATGGACGGGAGCAGCGGCCTGTGGGCGAGGTCAAAGGGATCTCCGACCAAGCCGCGGAACGGGAGCTCCGCCCAGCTCGGATCGTCGATCCACCCCGGGTTGCTACCCGCCCTTAGCCAGGCGCTCGCCAACTCGTGCGCTACCCCTTCGCAGATGTCCGCCATGTCGAAGTAGGTCGTGTAGCCGAAGGACAGCTTCGGGCGCCCCTCGGCCTGGGAGACGTCGAGCAGTCGGAAGCTCGGTCGGTTCACGAACAAGGACGGGCGGTCGATCATCCGGATCGCCTGGGTGTAGCGATCGAACTTGGTGCCCTGGGGCGCGAGAGGCCTGACGCCCTCGGACTCCTTCTCCCGCCCGGTGATCTCCGGAGGGCTGGTCTGGGTCAGCCAGGCCAGGTCGATGTCCGCGAAGTCGACCGGCGCGGGCCACATCCAGGACTCGCGGGTGAGCACCAGGCTGTTGCCGGCGCGGGCGACGTCGGGGTACAGCCGGGCGGCGGCCTGCGTGAGATCCGCCCGGTGCCGGTTGAGCTCCCGGCGGGTCATCCGCCAGCGCCGTTGGTCGTCCACTGCGGCGAGCGGGCCGTCTTGGGCCGGGTCGCCGGCGGGGATCGCGACCGTGACGACTACCTCGGCAGACGGGAGCAGCCCGAGTTCGTCCTCCGGCAGCGCCAGCCCACGGGCCAGCCTGCGGAGCTCGTCCATGTCCCGGATGCTCCGCTTGCCGCGTTCGAGCAGGGACACGTAGGACTGGTCGTAGCCGAGCAGATCAGCAAGATCCTGCTGCTTCAGCTTATGGAGTGCTCGGTACGCCTTGAGCACGTCGGCCAGGTTCGAACCGTCGGGAGGGGTGGCCCGTTCGACATCTCCGGTGAGCCAGTGCGACGACGGGGTGGCCGGTACCGCACGCGCAGGGCTACCTGAGGCGCCGGGACCGATGGCCCGACGGCAGGGGCTGCACACAGTGTCGGTGTTGCTTCGACCCAGCTTCGTGCCGCACCTGGCGCAGAGGGTCAGTGCGGGCGGGGCAACAGTCATGAGCTTCTGGTCCCTTCGGGGGAAGGCGGTGGCTCCAACGGTTTGACTGAGCAGCTTGATTGAACGTTCACGGCGCGGCCAGACCGCCCGCAAGGCTACGGACTGGCGATGCAGACGGCAGCAGTTCGCAAACGTCCAGGCGCGCTCAACTGCCTGGCATTGCATTGCGTCCTGAGCCACTCCATCCGCAGGACACAGTGGCCACGGGCAAGCGTGGGGCGGGGCCAGAGGCAAACCGGTGCAGATTCTTGGGAAACCATCGCGGCCCGGTCCGTCGATCCCTACGATGGCCGCCATGGCGACAGACCATGCGGAGATCCGACAGGAATTCCTCAACAACGCGTCCAACTATGAGGGCCTCAAAACCGAGGCCGTCCACTCGATCGAGAAGGCGCTCTCGAACACCAAAGAACTAAAAATCCACTCCGTAACCTCCAGAGTCAAATCCGTCGAGAGCTTCCTAGAAAAGATCGAACGGAAATCTTACACCGACCCATTCGAGCAATCCGAGGACCTCGTAGGAATCCGCATCGTCTGCCTCTTCCTGACCGACCTCCTCAAATTGAAAGATCTAATCACTCACACCTTCGAGGTCATATCAGAAGAGGATAAGGTCAATCAGGGCGACGCATCCTCTTTCGGATACATGTCACATCACTACGTTTGCCGGCTGTCCGCCGCACACTCGGGCCCCAGATACGACGAAATCAAACAAATCAAATTCGAAGTACAGGCTCGCACGATCCTAATGGATGCATGGGCAAACATTTCCCACCACCTAGCTTACAAAAATGAGGAAAGCATCCCCGCCGACCTGGTGAGAGATTTCCACGCATTGAGCGGCCTCTTGTACGTAGCCGACAGGCAATTCCAGACACTAAATCGAGATGCAGCACATTCCGCCGCCCGCGCCGAAAGGGATGTTCTCGAAAGTACCGAGATCCTCGACACGGCCATCAATACCGATACAGTCCGAGCCTTGTTTCAACGTCAATATCCCGACCGTAAGCACAGCGACGCGGTCGCAGTCTCGGAATTTATCTCCGAGCTGGCATGGATTAGCGTAAACAATCTTCGAGAGCTGGCAGATATCCTGCGCGACAACCACAATGGAGCACTGTCACACGAAAAGGAAACCCGCCGAAAGTCAACTCGATTCTCCGACGTTGGACTGGCTCGAACTGCGCTAGCAATCCATAGCGCAGACTACGCCAGACGCAAATACGGTTCTACGAAAAATTACTACTTGTTTCGCCATTCGCCGGTGAGCCCTACCGAATAGGACACAACCTCAGGAGTGGACACCAGGTGAGTGTCTACGTGAGTGACAACCGGTACGAGGGCTGGCGGACGTCCGTGGACGGTCACGGACCTTCTCCGCAGGTCAGCAGCGTAGGATGGGCAGCTCGCTCCTTGACCCGAAATGCTTCGGGACGAAGAGGTCGTGGGTTCAAATCCCGCCACCCCGACTTCGTAAGACCAGGTCAAGGGTCTGATCCGCATCGCGGGTCAGGCCCTTTCTGTGTGTCTGGAGACGTTCTCCGCCGACCCGTCCGGCTGGTTCGGGTTCATTCGCCGAACCAGAGGTCCGTCACCGTGTCTTCCGCTCCTGCTCCCCTGTCCGTGCGGTCGGTCTGGGGGGCTCCGAAGGTGTTGCGAACCGAGGTGCTCGGCGGGCTG
Organism: Streptomyces sp. NPDC104226; assembly: GCF_055584085.1. Lineage (NCBI taxonomy): Bacteria > Bacillati > Actinomycetota > Actinomycetes > Kitasatosporales > Streptomycetaceae > Streptomyces > Streptomyces sp. NPDC104226. Next base: position 153,803 of record NZ_JBVJMS010000011.1, on the reverse strand, counting down.
GTCGTCGCGCTGGCGCTGATACCCGAGGCGATCTCCTTCTCGGTCATCGCCGGGGTGGATCCGGCGATCGGGCTGTTCTCCTCCTTCACCATGGCCGTCGTGATCTCGGTCGTCGGCGGGCGGCCCGCGATGATCTCCGCCGCCACGGGGGCCGTGGCGCTCGTGATCGCACCGCTGAACCGGGAGCACGGGCTGGGGTACCTGGTCGCGGCGGTGGTGCTCGGCGGTGTGTTCCAGATCGTGCTCGGGGCCCTCGGGGTGGCGAAGCTGGTCCGGTTCGTGCCGCGTTCGGTGATGGTCGGCTTCGTCAACTCCCTCGCCATCCTCGTGTTCATGGCCCAGGTCCCCGAGCTGCGGGACGTGCCGTGGGCCGTGTACGCGCTGTTCGCCGGCGGGCTGGGGCTGATGGTGTTCCTGCCGAAGGTCACGAAGGCGGTGCCGGCCCCGCTCGTGTCCATCGTCGTCCTCACCGCCGTCACCGTGGCCGCGGGCATCGCGGTGCCGACCGTCGGGGACAAGGGGGCGCTGCCGTCCGCGCTGCCGGTGCCGGGTCTGCCGGACGTGCCGTTCACCGTGGACACCCTCGTGCTCGTCGCCCCGTACGCGCTGGCCATGGCCGTGGTCGGGCTGATGGAGTCGCTGATGACGGCGAAGCTCGTCGACGAGATCACCGACACGCGGTCGAGCAAGACGCGCGAGTCCGTGGGGCAGGGCGTCGCGAACATCGTCACGGGGTTCTTCGGCGGCATGGGCGGCTGCGCCATGATCGGCCAGACGATGATCAACGTGAAGGTGTCGGGGGCCCGGACGCGGCTGTCGACCTTCCTCGCGGGCGTGTTCCTGATGGTGTTGTGCATCGTCTTCGGGCCGGTGGTCTCCGAGATTCCGATGGCGGCCCTCGTCGCGGTCATGGTGATGGTCTGCTTCGCCACCTTCGACTGGCACTCCATCGCCCCGAAGACGCTGAGGCGGATGCCGACCGGAGAGATCACCGTCATGGCGGTGACCGTCGTGTGCGTGGTCGTCAGCCACAACCTGGCCGTCGGCGTCGTCGCCGGGTCGGTCACCGCGATCGTCGTCTTCGCCAAGCGGGTCGCGCACCTCGCCGACGTCACCTCCGTGACCGACCCCGACGGGGGCGTGGTGGTCTACGCCGTCACCGGCGAGCTGTTCTTCGCCTCGTCCAACGACCTGGTCGGGCGGTTCGACTACGCGGGCGACCCCGCCAAGGTCGTCATCGACCTCTCCCGCGCCCACATCTGGGACGCCTCCTCCGTCGCCGCGCTCGACGCCGTCGAGGAGAGGTACCGCCGGCGCGGCAAGAGCGTCGAGATCACCGGGCTGAACGAGCACAGCGCCCGCCTGCACGGAACCCTCAGCGGGCAGTTGTCGCCCGGGCACTGACCGGGGCGGGTCAGCGTCCGGGGTGCCGGGGCCAGGGGTCCGGGCCGGGGTCGGCGCCCTCGGCACGGAGCGCGAGGCGGTCGACGTAGTGCTGCCAGGCCTCCGCGTGGACCTCGCAGGCCTCCGGCGGAAGGCCGCTGTGGACGAGGTGGAGGACGGTCCCGTCGGCGGCCGGTTCGAGGGTGACGTCCACCCGGGTGGGGCCGGCCGCCAGGGGCGTGTCGGCCCAGGCGAGGACGAGGTGGCCGGGCGGCTCGGCCGTCGGGGCCGAGAGGGTGGGCTCCCCGGCCATCCAGGACGTCCGCTTCTCCCGGTCCGCGAAGAAGGGGAAGAGGGCTTCGGGGCGGGCCGCGATGCGCCGCTCCAGCGTGACGGTGTCCATCGGGGTCTCGGAGGAGGGCATCGGGGGTGGTGTGAGGGGGGTCATGGCGGCCATCCTCCCGTGACGGGGCCGCGGACGCGGGCCCGGACACGGGGCCCGGCACGGAGGTGCCCGCGGGGTGCGCCGTCCGGCAGCGGCCCCGCGGGCTGGTCACCGGGGGTCAGCCGGTGATCTCGACCTTTCCGTTGCGGGCGGGGGTCTCCGGTACGGCCGGGGCCTTGGAGGCGGCGAGACCTCCCAGGAGCTGGGACAGGTCGACGCCGGTGGTGGAGCTCAGGAGCTCCATGCCCTGGGCGACGTTGTCGGTGACCGTACGGGAGAGCTTGCTCGCGCCGTCCGTGGAGATGACGGTCATCTTGTCGATGGCGGAGAGCGGTTCGGCGGCCTTGCCGACGACCTGCGGCAGCGCCTCGACCATCATCTGGATCATCGCCGCGTCACCGTACGCCTCGAAGGCCTCCGCCTTCTTCTGCATCGCCTCCGCCTCCGCCGAGCCCTTCGCCAGGATCGCCGCGGCCTCCGCGTCTCCTTCCAGGCGGACCGCCTCCGCGATCGCCGCGCGGCGGGCGCGCTCGGCCTCGCCCCGCTTGGCGCCCTCGATGGCCTCGGCCTCGGCCAGGGCGGAGCGGCGCTGCTTCTCGCCCTCACCCGTCAGCCGGGCGCGCTCCGCCTCGGCCTGGGCTGCGGCGATGGCCGCGAGGCGCTCGGCCTCGGCCTGCTTGACGCGGGCCACCCGCTTGGCCTCGGCCTCCTGCTCGGCCTCGTAGCGGCGGGCGTCGGCGGGCTTGCGGACCTGGGTGTCGAGCTGGCGGTCGGTCAGGGCGGCCTGACGCTGCGCCACCTTCTCCTGCTCGCCGAGGATCTGCTGCTGGCGGTCGGCCTCGGCCAGCGGGCCGGCGGCGTTGGCCTGGGCGGCGGCCGCATCGGTCTCGGCCTTGATCTCCGCCTGGCGGAGGTACAGGGTGCGCTCGGCGACCGCGATCTCCTCCTCCGCCTTCAGGCGGGCCTGTTCGGCCGCCCGGCGGGAGTTGGCCTCGGCGATGTCGGCCTCCTGCTTGGCGCGGGCGGCTTCGGGACGGCCGAGGTCTTCCAGGTAGGAGCCCTCGGTGGTGATGTCCTGGATCTGGAAGGCGTCCAGGACCAGGCCCTGGCCGGAGAGGCTGGCCTCCGCCTCCTCCGCGACCTGCCCGGCGAAGGCGGCCCGGTCCCGGATGATGTCCTCCACCGACATGCGGCCCACGATGGCGCGCAGGGCGCCCGAGAGCACCTCCTGGGTGAAGCCGACGATGCCGTCCTGCTGCTGGAGGAAGCGCTGGGCGGCGGCCCGGATGGCGTCCTCGTTGCCGCCGACCTTGACGATCGCGACGCCTTCGAGGTTGGCCTTGATGCCGCGCAGGGTGACCGCACCGCGCACGGCGATGGGGATGTGCCGGCTGGAGAGGTCGAGGCTGTAGCGCTGCTGCACGAAGGGGACGACGAAGACCCCGCCGCCGACCACGACCTTCTGGCCGGTGGTGTCGGTGGAAATCCGGCCGGTCTCCGGGTCGGTGGACTTCTTGCCGCGCCGGCCGGTGATGATGAACGCCTCGCTGGGCCCGGCGACCTTGTAGCGCGTGACGACGACCAGGGCGAGCAGGACGAGGAGTACGGCGACTCCGACGACCGCGGTGACGACTGGACTCATGGCGGATCCCTCCTGCGTCCCCCGTGGGAGCAGATCGGTGATGGTGGGTCATGGGGTCGACCGGGCGGGCCCGGTGGACGGACCTGGTGGGCGGGCCCGGTGGACGGACCGGTTGGACGGGCCCGGTGGACGGGCCGGGTGCTTCAGTGCTCGACGGGGCGGACGGTGACCGAGGTCGACGACGGAGCCGCCGTCACCCACACCTCCGCGCCACGGGCCAGCGGGCCCTCGGCGCGCGCCGCGTACTTCACGGGCTGGCCGGCCAGGCGCAGCAGCACCTCGCCGTAGCCGGCGGCCGGGATCGCGGTGACCACGGTCCCGGTCGAGCCGATGAGCGCGTCGTGGTGCGGGGCGGCCCCGCTGCGGTCGCGCATCAGGGCGCGGCTCAGCCGGTACGTCGCCCAGCCCGCGCCGGCCCCCGCGAGGGTGCCCGCGGCCGTCGCCGTCGCCGGGCCGGAGCCCGTGGTCCCGAGCACGATCGCCCCGGTGAACCCGAGCATCGACACGAAGCCCGCGAGCACCGGAAGCGACAGCCAGCCGTCGAGCAGTCCGTCGAGCGCACCGCCGAAGACACCTTCGAGGAGGCCGTCGAGGACCAGGGAGAGGCCCAGCAGCACGATGCCTGCCATGCCGAGACCGAGAAACAAGGTCATGAACGTGCCTCCCCCACCCGTGTCGTGTTCTCCCCGGACACGGGCATCGTGTCACCGGAGGGGTGCTGCGCACATTGCCTGCCGTCGGCAGTCTTTACGCTTCTTTGACGCACGGGGCGTGCGGGGCGTACGGCCCCCGGTGCGCGGCTACGCGTCGTTGCCCGGCCAGTCCAGCAGGCGGGCTCCGATCACCGCGGTCTGGAGCGTGTAGCGGTTCAGCGGGTCGGCCGGATCGGCCCGGGTCAGGGTGTGGATGCGCTGCAGCCGGTACGTCAGCGCGCGCACGCTCAGCGAGAGCCGTCGGGCCGCCTCCGTGGAGACGCAGCCGCTGTCGAAGTACGCGGTGAGGGTGTCGAGGAGCGGCTGCGCGCCGCCGCGGGCCGAACGCAGCGGGCCGAGGGTGCTCTCCACCAGATCGGCCATGGCCTGCCGGTCCCGGGTCAGGACGGGGAAGACGAGCAGGTCGGAGGCGTGCAGGACCGGACCCTCCAGATCCATCCGGAGTGCGAGGTCGAGCGCGCCCAGGGCCTCCTCGTAGGAGTGGACGACCCCGCCCGGACCCGGGTGCGAGCGGCCGATCGCGACACGGCCCCCGTCGGTGGCGGCGTACGCGCTCTTGGCGAAGTGGGCGAGGATCTCGGGCTGGTCCCCGGGGGCCACGCAGATCAGCAGCCCGTCCTTCGTGGTCAGCAGGACCTGCCGGCCCGGGAACCGGGTCAGGACCGCCGACTCGATCCCGCGCGCCACGGGGTAGCCGTCACCGTACGGTTCGGGGCCGGTGGCGACGGCGACGGCGTGCGACCGCGACAGGCGCAGCCCGAAGCGTTCGGCGCGCTCCGCCAGCCGGCCCAGGTCGCTGCCGCCGTAGAGGAGGTCGTCGATGAACTCCCGGCGGGCCGCCTCCTCCTGGCGGACCGCCTGGTGCTGGGCGCGTTCGTAGCCCTCGACGAAGGCGTCCACCGCCTGCTCGACGGCCGCCAGGAGCGGGCCCGGCGCGGGGAGGGGCCGTACGAGCTGCGCGGCGGCCAGGTGGTCGCGTATCAGCGCCCGGAGCGGAAGTCCGGCCTCGGCGGCCCGCTCCCCCTCGGTACGGCGCGACTCCAGCTCCGCGCGCGTCATGCGGCGTCCCGTGGCACAGGCGTCCACGAGCAGGTCGGCGTACCCCGAGAGGTGGCCCTCCGGTGCCTGCGGTCCCGCCACGCTCTTCCCCCGCTCCTGCCTCGCCCGCCTCCGCGTCCGCGGTACGGGGTCAAGGGTCAAGGGTCACACGGTGGTGAGGGTCGCCGCTCCGAAGGAGACGTCGAAGCGGTCGCACCAGATGGTGATGCTGGTGTACGCGGACGGGTCCACGTCGGCCGGGATCGCGTAGTTCTGGTCTCCCTTGTTGCCCTTGAGCTTGCCCAGGCTGACGTATCTGCCGTCGTCGAAGACCCGCCAGCCCGCCGTGCCCTCCTTCACCGGGGCGTCCGTCAGCCAGACCCGCAGGTCCGGGCCGTTGCTGGTGTCGAGGTTCTCCAGGCGCAGGGTGTGGGAGCCGTCGGGGAGGCGGATGAGCTTCGCGGTGCCCGTGGTGGTGTGTTCGTGGCTGATCAGTGTGCCCTCGGCGAGGGTCCGCGGAGCGGCCGGGGAGTCCGGGGAAGCCTGGGCGGAAGGCTCGGAGGGGGAGGCGGAGGACGGGGCCGAGGGGGCCGCGGCCGGGAGGGACTCCTTCACCGTCGTGTCCTCCCAGAGCTTCCAGGGCTGGAACCAGTACAGGCCCAGGCCCAGGAGGAGGGCCGCCGGGAGGGCGAGGACGGTCAGGAGCTTGCGCGCCCTCGTCGTCCTCGACCGGTCGTGGGGGTGGTTCTGCGGGTGGTTCACCGGCGTGCCCTTCCTCGTGTGCGGCCGTCCGGCCCTCACGGACAGTCAACGTCCCGACGGGGGCCGGGACCAGGCCCGGCCGGATGACGAAAGGCTTACGGCATCCGGCCGGGAGGGGCTCAGAGGGTGCGGAGCCTGGTGGTGAAGACCTGGTTCGCGACCTTGTCGCCGAGGACGAGGCCGTCCGTGGCGTCCCACGGGTAGTGGACGCCGAGCCAGATGCGGCTGTCGGCGTCCTCCTTGCCGGCCGCGCTGAAGCTGGTGAAGTGGCGGGTCTTGACCAGGGCCTGCGGTTCGTCGGTGGTGAGGTCGAAGGAGATGTCGTCGCTGCCGAAGTACCGCTTCATGACCCCGGCCCAGGCGCCGCCGAAGGAGGCGTGGCCGGAGACGTACGCGGGGAAGCAGGGGCTGACGTTGACGCCCGTCGCGCTCTTCAGCAGCGGCTTCCACTGGGGGTCGAGGCCGCCCTCGCGGATCGCCGAGACGGGCCGCCACAGGTCGATGGGGGTGGCGAACTTGGCGTCGCGGACCGCGATTCCGGTGTCGGCCATGGCGAGGGAGACGAGGGCGAAGAGGCGGGCGTTGGCGTAGACCCCGAGGCCGCGGGCCTTGGCGACCTCGCGGGTGGCCTGGAGCATGTGGCCCGGCGGCTTGTAGGTGCCGTTGTTGTCGTTGGCCCAGAACCAGGCCGCGGCCAGCTGGTCCGGGGTCCGGTTGATCACCGGGGTGGCCGCGGTGGGCTTGTCGGCGCCGGCCGCGCGGACCGCCGCGACCTGCTGCTTGTACGCGTCGCTCGCCACCAGCGCCTCGTACGAGCCGTACTGGGTCAGGGTGGTGGGGCGGAACTGGGAGCCGGAGGACAGCGAGAACGGCTTGACCTGGCCGTAGAACGGGCTGATCGCGTCGCTGTCCTCGTCGCAGGAGGCGTCGGGCATGTCCGGGTAGCTCGTCGGCCGCCAGGCGCCCGGCTTGTTGTCCCCCACGTAGACCTGGGGGTTGTCGGAGCCGTCGCCGGTGCGGGCGTCGGTCATCTGCTTGACCATCGGGCCGACCACGGTGAGGTCGAGCAGGTCGCCGGCGGTGGGCTCGGTGCCGAATCGCTCGCGGAAGCGCGCGTCGAGGTACTGCGTCTGGTCCGCGTAGCGGCTCTGCTTGTTGCCGTAGAGGCCCAGGAGGATGTTGTACGCCGTCCGGCCGATGACGCGTTCCTCCTCGTCCGGGCCCTCGACCCAGCCCGCGTAGTTCTCCGCCTTGATGTACGGCTCCGAAGTGATCCTGCCCTTCCACTTCAACTGGTACGAGGACTCCGCGTCGTAGATCGCGGCGTTCATCATCGCGGCCGAGCGGGCCATCGGGACGGGCCCGCCGCCGGTCCGGCGGAAGACGTTCTGCAGCACGTCGTTCCAGTAGTGCACGGGGTCGGCTATCGACCGCGCCGGCAGCGCGGCGCGGGCGGGCTGAGGGGCGGCGGCGAGGACGGTTCCGGTCGCCGCCAGGACGATCGCGGTCGCCAGGGCGCGGTGTCGGAGGGCGGCCCGGCGGGCGGCGCGGCGAGGGGTGGGTGCGTTCTTGGGCATGGCTCGGCTCCCTTTGGTCACAACCGTGTTGATCACCACGGGAGGTGGCGGCGCGATCCTCGCCCGGGGCGGTTGCGGGCGCTTGTAGAAAGCGGAACGCCCGTGCGGAATGGCCGGTCCCGCCCCGCTGGACGGCGTGAACCCGGCACCGCAGTAGCGCCGTTGCGCACCCACGCCGCCGGCCCGCCGCCGGCAGATCGGGGATCGGCGGAACTGGCGGGGGGTTCCGGCCGACCAACTCCACGCGGAGGGACGGCCGGTGACAGCGGAGGGACGTGGGATGGGCGGGCTGGACGTGCGGATGGAGGGGGTGGGCTGCCGGCACGGGCGGGTCGAGGCCGTGGCCGGCGTCGACCTGGAGATCGCCGCCGGCGAGCGGGTCGCGCTGACCGGCACCAACGGATCGGGCAAGACCACCCTGCTGCGCGCCGTACTCGGTCTGCACCCGCAGTTCAGCGGGAAGATCCTGGTCGGCGGCCGTTCGGGCGATCCGGCCTGGCGGCGGCGGGCCTGCGCGTGGATCCCGCAGAAGCCCGCCGCCGGACGCTTCCCGCTCCTGGGCGGCGAGCTCCTCGCCAGCAGCGGGGACTCCCGCGCGGCCGCCGAGGCCGCCGACCGGCTGGGGGTGGGGCCGTTGACCGGAAGGCCGCTGCACACCCTGTCCGGCGGGCAGTTGCAGCGGATGTACCTGGCCCGGGCGATCGGCTGCGTGGCCGCGGGGGCCGGCGTACTGCTCGCCGACGAGCCGACCGCCGCCCTGGACTTCGCCGGGCAGGACGAGGCAGCCGACGTGCTGGCGGCCCTGCCGGTGACGCTGGTCGTCGTCACGCACGACCGGGCCCTCGCGGAACGCTGCGACCGGGTCCTGGAGATGGCCGCCGGACGGCTGAGGGAGGTCGCGTGAGCACCGCCCTCGCCGCCGCCGACCTCGGCACGCTGCTGCAACTGGCCCCCGTACAGCGGGCCGGCTTCGCCCTGCTGCTGGCCGCCGTCGGGCTGCCCGTGATCGGTGTGGTCATCGTCGGGCTGGACATCATGCCGGTGCGCTTCGCGATGATGCACGTCGCACTGCTGGGCATCGCCGTCGGGCTGCTCACCGGGCTGGATCCCATGCTGTGCGCGCTGGTGGCGTGCGCGCTGGCCGGAGCCGGAGTCGCGCCGCTGGCCCGGACCCCGGACGGGCTGTCCGGGGCGATGGGGCTGCTGATGAGCCTGGCGATCGCCGCCGCGCTGCTGCTCCTCGCGGTGTCGGGGGTGAACGCCTCGGGCGCCTTCGCGTTGCTGTGGGGCTCGATCCTGTCCGTCGGCGGCGCCGATCTCGTGGTGCTCGGCGTGCTGGCCGTGTTCGTGCCCGGCCTGTTCTGGTGGCGGCGGCGCGAGGTGGCGCTGCTGCTGTACGACCGTGAGCTCGCGCAGTGTTCCGGCGTGCCGGTGCGGGCGCTGACCACGGTCCTGCTGGTGCTCGTCGCGGTCGCGGTCGCCGGGGCCATCAAGCTCACCGGCGCCCTGCTGGTCGACGCGCTGACCCTGCTGCCCGCCCTGGCCGCGCGCCGGCTGGGCTCCTCGCTGAAATCGATCACCGGGTGGGCGGTGGGCATCGGCGTCTTCGTGAACCTGACCGGTTTCCTCATCGCCCTTCGGCTGGACTGGCCCCCCGGCCCCGTCCTCGTCCTGACCGCGGGGGCGCTCGTCCTCGCGGTGCACCTCGTACCCGAACGGAGAATCAGCTCATGGCGCCGCGAACCCGCGTCCGCAGCACTTCCCTCCTCGCACTGAGCACGGCGCTGGGCCTGTCACTGGTCCTGGTGACCGGCTGCGGCGACAGCGACGGCAGCACCGACGACGGCGCGCGCGGCGGAACCGTCAAGGAAGGCCCTCCCGTCGTCGTCGTGACGACCACCTGGGAGGGCGCCTTCGCCAAGGCCGCGGGCGCGCAGGACGTCAAGGTGATCGTGCCGCAGTCCGTGCACCACGCTCCGGACTACGATCCCAAGCCCTCCGACCTCGCCGCGGTCGCCGGGGCCGACTTCGTGCTCTACGCGCCGTTCGAGCCGTACGCCGCGAAGATCAAGGAGGCCGCCGGGTCGAAGGCGAAGCTGGTGGAGGTGAACCTCGACAACGACGCCGACAAGGTCAAGGCCGAAGTCGCCCGGCTGGGCGCACTGTTCGGCACGTCGGGCGCCGCCGCGAAGTGGGCCTCGGACTTCGACGCCGAGTACGGGCGGGTCGCGAAGGACGTGCAGGCCGCCTGGCCCGGAGGCAAGAGCCCGGCGGTCGTGAGCCAGGTGTTCACCGCATGGTCCGCGAAGCTGGCGGGCGCCGCCACGGTGGGTACCTACGGCCCCGAGGCGGTGACCCCGGCGCAGCTGGCCGAGCTGTCGGCGAAGAAGCCGGCGCTGGTCCTGGACAACGCGCACATGTCGACCGGCACCGTCCTGCCGGACTCCGGGGCGCACCAGGTGGAGATCGTCAACTACCCCGGGAACGACCTGGACCTGCTGCCCGTCTACCGCAACGCGGGGGCCGAGCTGAAGAAGGCCATGGCCAAGGCGGGCGGCTCCGCCGGGTAGCGCGGAGCGGGGCGCCGGCGCCGGTGCGCCGGGAGGGCGGGGCGGTCCCACCGGGGCCGCCCCGCCCTCGTCCACGCGCCCGCCCTCGTCTACGCGCCCACCCCGGCCGCCGCGGCGGCAGGGGCCGGCTCGGGGCGGGGCCCGGTGGCCTCCGGGCCGGGGGCGCCGTTCGCGAGGCGGGCGCGCAGGGCCGCCCGGTCGGGCTTGCCGGCCGGGGTGAGCGGGAGCTCCGCCAGCAGCAGCAGGCGCTCGGGGTGCTTGCGGCGGTCGAGGCCGCGCAGGGCGAGGTGTCCGGCCAGGGAGTCGAGGGTGGGGGGCTGTGCGCCGCGGGGGACGACGCAGGCGGCGAGGCGTTCGCCCATCACCTCGTCCGGGACTCCGACGCAGACGACGTCGCGGACCAGGGGGTGGGAGGAGAGCTCCCGTTCCACCTCGGCGGGGCTGATGTTGGCGCCGCCGCGGATGACGATGTCCTTGAGGCGTCCGACGACGTGGAGGACCCCGTCCTCGTCGATGAAGCCGAGGTCGCCGGTACGGACCCAGCCCTCGGGCGTGCGGTACCGGGCGTCCAGGTCCGGGGAGGCGACGTAGCACATGGGGGTCATGGGGCCGCAGGCGATGATCTCCCCGATCGCGCCGTCGGGGAGCCGTTCGTGGGTCTCGGTGTCGGTGATCCGGATCTCGGCGACCCGGGGGTCGGGGCGGCCGGCGGCGATGCCCGTGCCCTCGGACTCGGGCGCCGACGCACCCAGTCCGGTGTGGCAGTTGACCCCGTCGGCCGAGCCGTAGAGGTTGACGACCGGGCAGCCGAAGGCGCGGCTCGCACTCTCGGCCGTGGTCTCGTCGAGGGGGGCGCCGCCGAGGATCAGGGCGGTGGGTGCGGGCAGCGGCGGGGCGTCGCCCGCGGCTGCCTCGGCTTCCAGGCGGTCGAGCATCATGCGGATCATCGTGGGCACTCCGAGGACGTGCGTGGGCCGGTGCTCGCGGACCGCCGCGAGGGCCGTCTCGGGCGTGAAGTGGTCGAGGACGATCAGGGTTCCGCCGTGCCGGGCGAGGGTGACCGCGGTGCCGCTGGAGCCGAAGGCGGACGCGAGCGGTACGAGGAACAGGCAGCGCGGCGGGGTCCCGTCGGGCATCAGGGAGGCGAGGAAGTTGCCGCGGCCGCCGGCGAGGGCGTTGTGGGAGTAGGCGATCATCTTCGGCTCCGCTTCGGAGCCGGAGGACACCAGGATGCGGGCGGCTCTGTCGGGGTCGGGACGGGCGGGGACGAAGGCGGCCGGGTCGGAGCGCATCAGCGCCGCGAGCCGAATCGTTCCCTCGGGCTCCGTGCCCGCCGGTCCGCCGGCTGCGATGACATGGCGCAGCGCGGGCAGTTCGGCGGCCAGGTCCCGCAGGTCGGCGGCGTGCCGGTGGCCCCGGTGCTCCACGGCGGCGATCACCGCGACGGCCTCGGCGCGGCGGAGCAGGCCGCGGGCCTCCTGGCCGCCCCGGCCCACGGGGAAGGGCAGGGCCACCGCTCCGAGGGCGGCCAGCGCCAGGTCGGCGATGACCGCGTTGCGGCCGTTGGGGAGCTGGACGCCGACCACGTCGCCGGGCCGTACGCCGAGCTCCGCGAGGCCGGTGGCCAGACATCGCACCTTGCGGTCGAGCGCGGTGTAGCAGAGCGTGCCCTTGGAGTCGACGACCGCGGTGCGGTGCAGGTCGGAGATCTGGCGGGCCCGGAAGAGGCTGTAGAGGTCGAGGTCGGGGCAGGTTCCGTCGACCGCCCACGAGCGGCGCAGGCCCACGGGCAGCAGATCGTGCAGTGCGACGGTCATACGAAGCTCCAGGGGTCGGGAACGGCAGGGGCACCGTGCGCATCCCGGCTGATCGAGCCGGCGAAGCGCGGGTCGTGGTGCAGGTCGGCGAGGTCGGTGGTGACGGCGGTCGCGGTGAGCCCGCGCCTCCGCAGGGCCCGGAGGGCGGCCCCGGTGGACAGGTCCGCGAGTGTGGGGGCGAGGTCCGCCGCCGCCCGGGCGTCAGCGTCGGCCGGGGCGATCCAGCCGTCGGCGGTGCGCAGGGGCGTACGGAATCCCGCGGGTCGGCGGCTGCGCTCCCCGCGCCGGGCGCGGTGCAGGGCCGGGGCGGTGAGCAGGTCGGCGGCGCCGAGCAGCGAGGAGTCCACCCGGACCCCGCGTCCGGTGCGCTCGCGCAGCAGCAGGCCGGCGAGGACGGCCTCGGCGCCGAGCAGCCCGCCCAGGACGTCGAGCAGGGTCATCAGGGAGGGCGCGGGGACTTCGCCCTCGGGCCGGGCGGCCTCGCCGACGCCGGTGCGGGCCTGGACCATGAAGTCGGTGCCCATCGGCGGGTCGGCGATCCGGCCCGTGCCCCAGCCGCCGGTGTACGCGTACACGAGCGCCGGGTTCGCCCGCGCGAGGTCGGCGGAGTCCAGGCCCAGCTCGGCGGCCTTCCCAGGGGCCCAGTTGTGCAGGAACACGTCGGCGCCGGAGACCAGTTCGGCCAGCCGCAGCCGGTCGCCGGGGGACTTGATGTCGATCTCCACGGCACGCTTGCCCCGGTTGAGGGCCAGCCAGCGTGCGGAGATCCCCGAGCAGGCGGGCGGCATGCCGCGCAGCGGGTCGCCGCCCGGCGGCTCGATCCGGACGACCTCGGCGCCGAGCAGCCCGAGCAGGTGGGCCGCGAGCGGCGCCTGCACGCGACGGCCCGCCTCCAGGACGGTCATCCCGGCGAGCGGGCCGGGCCCGGGGGGCGCCCCCTGCGGGCGGACACGGCCGCCGGGGCCGTACGGGGCCAGGGCCCAGGGGGCGGCTCCGTCGTCCTCGGCGGCGCGTTCCGCCAGGCTCCGCAGCCGGCAGACTTCGGCACCCGACACGGCCGCCGCCTCGCGGATCCGCTGCCAGCCGTGCGTCCGGGCGGTGGCGTGCAGGGCTGCGGGGAAGGGTGCGCAGGCGGTGGCGTACCGGAACTGGAAGGGCCGCCAGCCGGCCCGTACCGCGTCGGCGGGGGCGTCCAGGGCCCGCCAGAACCCGGCCCAGGCGCCCGGATCCAGGGTCTCCAGCTCGAAGAGCGTGCCGTCGGCCGCGGTGAAGGGCGGCCCGCCCGGCGCCAGTTCGGCGGCTTCGCCCTCGTCGGCGCCGCTCGCGGCGAGGTACTGGGACACCACCAGCAGCCCGGCCCGGTCCACGTACGTGTGCGGCTGCGCGGCGGCGCCGTGGCACCCCCTGGCCCGGGCCAGCAGGGCGGCGAGCAGCCCCTGCGTGGTGAGGACGGCCGTCGCGGCGGTGGCGTAGTCGACGGCGAGCCCCCGCGGCAGGCCGTCCCGGCGGCCGTGCACGGCCATGACCCCGGTCGCGGCCTGCGCGGTCGCCTCGTCGGTGACGCCCCCGCGGGCCGCCTCCGGCGAGGCCCAGGCGACGGTGGCGCGGGCGGGCAGACCCGGACCGCAGTCCGCGAGGGTGACGCGGGCCGCCTCGGGGTCGCCCGGGTCGCGCCCCTCGGAGTCGCCCGGGGCGCTCCCGGGGGCCGGCTCCGCGGCGACCGCTCCCAGCAGCCGCAGGTGCTCGGCCACCGGGCCGGCGAGCGCGGGCGGTCCCGAGGCGGTGAAGTGCAGCCCGTCGAGCGGCCGAGCGGTCTGGGTGACGGTGGGTGACGCCATGCCTCTCCTCTTCTCCCGGCCCGGCGATCGGCCGGCGCCGCAGGTGACCCGTGGATCCCGGAGATCCCGTAGATCCGTAGATCCGTAGATCCGTAGATCCGTAGATCCCGTACGCGGGAACCAAGGGGCGGGCCCGCCCGACCAGTTCCACGGGAAGGCAGTCGGACTGCCGTTCCCACGGGTTCCCGGTGTGCCGGAGGAAAGTGAGGGAGAGCCGAGTGGCGGACGAAGAGGGGGCTGCGATGCGCGCACCACACGAACCTGCATGCGGTGAAGAGGAGTTGGGACAACGCGTCGCAGACTTCGTCCGCACGCACGTCATGCCCCAGGAGCCCGTCCTCGACGCGGGCGGACCCGCCGCGGCCGCGGCCCTGCGGAAGCTCCAGGCCGGGGCCAGGGAGGCGGGCCTCTGGGCCCTCCCGCTCCCCGGTGAACTGGGCGGCCAGGGACTCGGTCTGGCGCGCTACGCCCGCCTCGCGGAAGCCGAAGGGGCCAGCGACCACGGACCGGCGGCGCTGGGATCGGCGCCGCTGCTGGACGCGACGATGCTGTGGCGGCACGGCACCGAGCGGGTGCGCACCCTGTACCCGCACCGGCTGACGTCCGGCGAACTGCGCGCCTGCTACGCCATGACCGAACCGGAGACCCCGGGCACCGACCCGCACCTCACCGCCACGCGCGCGGTCGAGGCAACGGACGGCGGCTGGACCGTCAGCGGCCGCAAGTGGTTCACCTCGCACGCCGCCGAAGCCGATCTGGTCACCGTCCTGGCCCGCACCGACGGGCAGCCGGGGGACCGGACGGGCCTGTCCCTGCTCGTCGTTCCCACCACGGCGCCGGGCTTCCGGGTGGTACGCGAGCTACCGGTGCTGGGCGGATCCGGCCAGTGGGAGATCGAGTTCGACCGGGTGCACGTGGCCGCCGACCACCTCCTCGGCGAACGCGGCCGGGCCCTGTCCATCGCCGCGGAGCGGCTCCAGCTGGGCCGCACCCTGCGCTGCCTGCGCTGGCTCGGGCAGGCGCAGCGCGCCTTCGACCTCATGTGCGAGCGCGTGAACTCCCGCACCGGGTCGCGCGGTCCGCTCGGCAGCCACCAGCTGGTGCAGAGCCACGTCTTCGAGTCGCTCCTGGCGCTGCGCACCACCCGGCCGCTCGTCCACGAGGCGGTGGCCGCGATCAGCGCCGGACGGGACGCGCACGTGGAGGTGGGCCTGGCCAAGGTGGCCGCCGCCCGCATGCTCCAGCAGGTCACGGACGCGGCCGTCCAGATCCACGGCGCGGCCGGCCTGGGCCCCGACACCCCCCTCCCCGCCCTCTACCGCACGGGCCGCACGGCCCGGATCCTGGACGGCCCGGACGAACTGCACATCACGGGGGTGGCCCGGAGGGTGCTCGGCGGATACGGGAGGTAGGCGCATCACATGAACGGCGCCGCCACCGCGGCCCCGGGGGTCGTACGCGGAGCGAGCACGGATCCGTCTCCGTTCCCGTCAGACGTCGCGCAGGTCGGCCAGGACTGGCAGGCCCGCCAGGCCTGCCAGGCCCAGCGCCAAGAAGAAGTCTCCCCAGACCAGTTGGTGGCGGACGGCGATTCCCTTGGCCCCGTCGTAGCAGCCGTTCAGGAGTCGGCCCCGGACGGCATGGCGGTCGACCAGGTGGCTCAGGATCTCCTCCGCGCGGCGCGCGTACGCCTCGGCCCGGGGCCCGGGGAGCAGTGACAGTTTCAGCAGCGCGACGGCCGTGACGGCGGCGGCCGAGGTGTCCACGGGCCCGTCCGGCCGGGCCGCGTCCGCAGCCGGTACGAGGGGCGCGCCCGGCCCCGTCCACGCGTCGGCGAGCCGCTCCGCCAACCCCCGCGGATCCCCCGGCACGCACGCGGCGACGGCGGGCCGGTGCAGTACGTCGGCCAGCGCGAGCAGCAGCCAGGCCGGCCCCCGGCTCCAGCCCGGACCCGGCTCCGCGCACGCCCGCCAGCCCGTCTCCGCCTCGTGGGACCAGGCCGGTACGAGGTCACGGGCGCGGCGGAGCTGCGTCCCGGAGCCGGGGAGGCACAGGGACAGGTGGCTCTGCAGATGCGCGGCTGCGGCAGCCGGGCGCACCTCGCCGAGCAGCTGCACCGTGCCCGGCAGCCCGTCCACCCGGGCCAGCAGCCGGGGCCCGCCGAAGGCCGATCCCCAGGGCAGGAGCCCCAGTTCCTCGTCCAGCGCGGCCGCGCAGGCCGCGGCGGCCCGCCCGCGGAGCTCCTGCGCGCCGGCGTCCTCGACGGCCAGGGCGGTCCCGTACCAGAGGATCAGCCCGCGCGTGGCGGTGTCGGCGTCCACCCAGCCGGCCAGCCGCCCGGTGCACGCGGAGGCGGCGGCCCGGTCGGCTCCGGCGCCCGTGTGCCGGGCCCGCAGCCAGAGCAGCCCCGCCCAGAAACCGCCGGCCCAGGAGCCCCGGCCGGTCGTCGTCCACTCCCCCGTGTCCGGGTCCGCGTACAGCGGGAACCGGCCCTCGCCGACCGCGGCAGCCGTACGGGCCACCCCGTCGAGGACCTCCGCCAACGCCCGCCCGGCCCACCCGGCCCCCGGAACCGTCACCGCCCCCGCCTCCGTTCCCGGACCGCCCACGTCACCCCGACCGCGCACGCCGCCCCGAACTCGGCCGCCACCAGCAGCCAGCCCGTCCCGTACCGGCCGGCGTTCGCGAGGGAGCCGAAGAGGAGGGGGCCGACGGCGAAGCCGGCGAAGAACCCGGCGGCCACGAGGGCGGAATCCTGACCGGCCCGGCCGGCGGCGCCGCGCTGCATGACCAGGACCATCGAGACGGCGTTGGCCGCCACCGCGAACACCCCGACGGCCACCGCAGCCACCCACACCAGCGGACCCGCGCCCGGCGCCGCGACCAGCAGGACGGCTGCCCCCACCGCGCCCGCGGCGAGGCCTCCCGGCAGCCACTCGGCCCGTCCCGGCCGGGCCGCCCTGGACCAGCCGAGCCGCCCCGCGATGCCCGCGACGCCGAGCACCGCGACCAGGGCGCCGGCCGCCGTGGGCCCCATGCCGAGCCGCTGCGCACCGAAGAGGGCCACGTACGTGTTGACCGAGGCGATCCCGCAGCCCAGGAACAGGGAGAACACCGCCAGCCAGGCGATGGCGCCGCGCGGGACGAGCGAGGCGCGCGGCCCGGCCGGGGCCGCCTGCGGGTCCGCGGGCAGGGCACGCAACGCCCACACCGCCGCCAGTGCGGCCGTGGCGGCGGCCGTCCACACCGCCCCGCGCCAGCCGACCCCGCCGGCCAGTGCCGTGAGCGGCAGCCCGGCGGCGAAGGCTCCGAGCTGGACGCCCGACTGCTTCATGCCGGTCACCGGCCCGCGGCGGGCGGGGGGCACCGCGGCGAGGATCGCCTTGTTGGTGGCGGGATTGGCCAGGGCCTGGGGCAGCCCGCCCAGGCCGACGGCGGCGAGCAGGAATCCGGGGCCGGGCGCGGCCCCGATCAGCGCGAGCGCCGCCGCGGACACCGACAGCAGGAGTACGAGGGACCGGCGCGGCCCGATCCGGTCCACGAGCCTGCCGCCGAGCGGGGACAGCACGGCCGCCGTTCCGAAGCCGACGGTGGTGGTCCAGCCGAGCACGGCGGGCGAGACCCCCAACTCCCCGACCAGGCGCGGCCCGAGCGCGCCGAGCAGGAAGAGCTGGAGCATCGAGAAGGCCATGGCGCCGGTGAGCAGGGCGGTGAGCCCGCCCGTCGGCGCCTCGGCCACTCCCGACGCTCCGGGCGCCTTCGCCGCCCC
This sequence comes from Streptomyces sp. NPDC104226, assembly GCF_055584085.1. Classification (NCBI taxonomy): domain Bacteria; kingdom Bacillati; phylum Actinomycetota; class Actinomycetes; order Kitasatosporales; family Streptomycetaceae; genus Streptomyces; species Streptomyces sp. NPDC104226. The sequence continues at coordinate 136,249 of NZ_JBVJMS010000011.1, read as the reverse complement.
GGTCGTCGCCCCAGCCCTCTCCACCACCGCTCACCCACTCCGTGCTCACCGCGCGCCCCCGGGCCGTAGCGCTCGGCCCGCTGTCCGGGACAGCAGTCGGACCGGTGAACACCCGGGTTCCCAGGGCCTGTTGTGGCGTGCACCACACCGCCACAGGACGCGGTTTCCGGCCGATGGGAAAACCTGATGCCCTCTGTCCTCCCCGCCTGGCCGGTGCAACGATGGCCCCGCCATGACACCCGGTCGATGTTGCCGAGCCGTACGGGCCGCGATGTTCGCGGCCACCTGCGTGCTGCTCTCGGCCCTCGGCCACATCCTCATGTCGGGCAGCTCCGTCCCCTGGTGGGGGATGGCCGCGGCGTTCGCCGGAACTTCGGCGACGGGCTGGATCCTCGCCGGGCGGGAGCGCGGCCTCGCGGCCGTCGTCGCCGCGACCGTCGGCACCCAGGCGGCCTTGCACGGCGGGTTCTCGCTCGCCCAGGCCGCGGCGGCCCGACCCCGGGAACCCGGCGCCACGGCCTGGGCCTCGCTGGCCTCGCTGGGCCGCCGCTGGACCCGGTACCTGCTCTGCGACACCCCCTCCGCCCTCCTCCCGCGGCCGACTCCGGCGCCGGGCGCCGGGCGCACCCTGCGGGACGACGTGCACGCCATCGCCGCGACGGCCGCGACGGCCGGAGCACACGGCACGCACGGCACACACGGCACGTACGAGACCCACGGCATGCACGGCATGCACGGCATGGCCGATGCCTCCGCGTCGCTCGCGGCGGCGGCCCTGCCGGCGCCGAGCGCGCACGCCATGGGCTCCATGTCACCGACGGGCATGCTCGCGGGCCACCTCCTGGCCGCCCTGATCTGCGGCCTCTGGCTCGCACACGGCGAACGCGGCGCCTTCCGGGTCCTGCGCGCCGTCGCCGCCCGGGTCCTCGTACCGCTGCGCCTGATCTTCCGGCTCCCCGCGCCCGCGCACCGGCCGCGCGTCCGCCGCGCCCGGAACCACCGGGTCCGTACGCCCCGCAGGCTGCTGCTCGCCGACGCCCTCACCTCACGGGGTCCACCTCACGGGATCGCTGTCGTCTGACAGCCGGCTCCCCGACGCGCCACGGACGGACCCGTCCGTACCCGTACCGCGCCTCGGGCATCGGTCATGCCGTCCGGCAGGCCGTACCACCCGTTCCCGGCCGCACGATGCCGCGCTCCAGGGTCTCCGGGCGCACTCGGGTCACAGCTGTCACTGCCGACACCCCGGGCGCTCCCTTCACTCCTGGCACCGAAGGCACCGCCCTGCCCGCGCTCCCGCGACCCACGCGCCGCGGCATCGGATCCGGCCGGATTCCCCGAAGGACACCAGTCGATGACCACCGCCCTGCTCACGCGCCCGGCCACCGCCCCCGCCACACTCCCCACCCTCTCCGCCCCCGCCCGCGCCCGCCGCGCCGGCGGCCCCGACGAGGCCGTTACCCTCCTCGCGCTGGCCGCCCGCGACGGCGATCCCGCCGCGGTGGACCAGTTCGTACGCGCCCTGCACCGCGACGTGCGCCGCTACGTCGCCTACCTCAGCGCGGACCCGCAGTCCGCCGAGGACCTGACCCAGGAGACCTTCCTGCGCGCCCTCGGCAGCCTCCACCGCTTCGAGGGCCGTTCCTCCGCCCGCACCTGGCTGCTCTCCATCGCGCGGCGCACCGTGGTGGACAGCCTGCGCCACAAGGCGGCCCGCCCCAAGATCGCCGACAGAGACGACTGGCAGACCGCGGCCGAGCAGAGCCAGCCCCGCGACGTGCCCGGCTTCGAGGACGGCGTGGCGCTCGCGGAGCTCCTGGCGGCGATCCCCGCCGAGCGCCGCGAGGTCTTCGTCCTCACCCAGCTCATGGGCCTGCCGTACGCGGAGGCGGCGCTCATGCTCGGCTGCCCGATAGGCACGGTCCGCTCCCGCGTGGCCCGGGCCCGCTCGTCCCTGATCGACCTGCTGGAGGACACGGACGCCACGGGCGCCACCGCGGCCTGATCCGGAGCGCGCCTAAGGGGGACCCGGCCGGGTCCCCCTTAGGCAGGTACGGCTGCCTGCCCTCAGGTCAGGAGCTTCTGCTTGGCCTTGTCGAACTCCTCCTGGGTCAGGTGTCCCTGCTCCTTGAGGGAGGACAGCTTCGAGAGTTCCTCGGCCGGGCTGCTGTGGGAACCGGCGGCCTTCTGGACGTAGTCCTGGAAGGCCTTCTCGTTCGCCTGCGCCTGTTTCACGTCGCGTTGGCTCATGCCCTTGCCACGGACGATCACGTAGATGAGGACGCCGATGTAGGGCAGCAGGATGACCAGGATCAGCCAGCCCGCCTTGCCCCAGCCGTGCAGCTCGTGGTCCCTGAAGATGTCAGTGATCACCTTGAACAGCAGGAAGAACCACATGACCCACAGGAAGAGCCACAGCATCGTCCAGAACAGGTTGAGCAGTGGATAGTCGTCCACGCGTCACTCCGATCACATAAGGGACAGATCAATTCATACCGCCCACTTCGGTGATCCGCACGCGGAGTAGCCGGTCCGCCGCCGCCGCGGGACCATGAGCCCATGGAGGAGCGCCCCCTCACCGGGATCAGCCCCCCTGGCCGGATCGCCGCCCCCGGAGAGGGCATCGGCCAGGACGAACTGGCGCTCGCCGCACGCAACCACGGGCTCCCGCTGGAGGCCCTGCGCTACGAGGTCACCCCGGCCGGCCTGCACTACGTCCTCGTGCACTACGACATCCCGGACACAGGTGACCCCGACACCTGGCGCCTGACCCTCCGCGGCCGCCTCCGGACCCCCCTGGAGCTGAGCCTGAGCGAGCTCCGGGCCCTCCCCTCCGTGACCCGCCGGGTCACCATGGAGTGCGCCGGCAACGGGCGGGCCCGGCTGCACCCGCGGCCGGTCAGCCAGCCCTGGCTGGTGGAGGCGGTCGGGACGGCCGAGTGGACGGGGGTGCCGCTGCGCGCGGTGCTCGCGGAGGCCGGGGTGGCGCCGGACGCCGTGGAGGCGGTGTTCACGGGCGCCGACCACGGGGTGGAGCGGGGCGTCGAGCAGGAATACCGGCGCAGCCTGCCGCTGCCCGTCGGCGAGGACGCGCTGCTCGCCCACACGATGAACGGCGGCCCCCTGCCGCCGCAGCACGGGCATCCGCTCCGGCTGGTCGTACCGGGCTGGTACGGCATGGCCCACGTGAAGTGGCTGCGCGACATCGAGCTCGTCGACACCGCCTTCGGCGGCTACCAGCAGGCTACGGCCTACCGGTACAAGCAGAGCGCGGAGGATCCCGGCGAGCCCGTCACCCGGATCGCCCCGCGCGCCCTGCTGAACCCGCCCGGATTCCCCGATTTCATGTCCCGCACCCGGGTCGTCCGCCCCGGCCCCGTACGGCTCGCCGGGCGCGCCTGGTCGGGCTACGGGCCGGTGGTGCGGGTGGAGTTGAGCACCGACGGGGGCGCCGGATGGGCCGACGCCGAGGTGCAGCAGCAGGGCGGCCACCCGTACGCGTGGCAGGGCTGGCACGCCGACTGGACGGCACTCCCGGGCAGCCACACCCTCCTGGTCCGCGCCACGGACGCCTCGGGACGCACGCAGCCGCTCGAACAGCCCTGGAACCGCGGGGGCTTCGGCAACAACCAGGTCCAGGCCGTCTCCGTCGTGTGCCGCTGAACGGCACATGTCGCCGAACGCCGTGCGCCGCTGAACGGCTCGCACCGCCGAACCCTGTCGGCCAACCCCTTGCCACACCCCTCCCCTTCCCTCGAAACTGACACATCGTCAGATCTTTGTGAGGGAACGAGGAAGGGAACCGAGGATGCAGACCATCTGGCTCGGCGGGCCCGAATGGGTCGCCGTTCTGCGGATCGGGCTCGGGCTGTGGTGGCTGGAGAGCTGGCGGCACAAGGACAAGAAGGACTGGTTCGGCGGAGGCGGCATCCGCTGGGCGGCCGGCGTCGCCGAGAAGCACCGCTGGGGGTTCGTCACGCGCGGCTTCGACCTCGTCGTGAAGCCCTACCCGCGCTTCATGGCCTACCTCGTCGCCTACGCCGAACTCGCCCTGGGCCTCGGCCTCATCGTCGGGTTCCTGACCCCGATAGCCCTGCTCGCCGGGCTGCTGCTCAACCTGGTCTACCTGATCCTGATGATCCACGACTGGGGCGAGCAGGGGCAGAACCTGATGATGGCCCTGATCTCCGGGGTCGCCTTCTTCGCCATGGGCTGGCAGGTCTGGTCCCTCGACAACACCCTCGGGCTCTTCTAGCCCCGCCGGTCCAGCGGGTTCGCCGCGATGCGCTCCTTCGCGCCGCTCGCCACATAGGCCGCCGCCGCGCACTGCGGCTTGCGCGCGGCCTGGTCGCTGACCAGCGCGAAGAAGGCGTCGCCGAAGCCGAGGCGCGGGTACTCCGTGAGCAGCGCGGCCGTGAAGACGGGGTCGGCGTCGCCGACGCCGACCCCGGAGACGTCAGCGGTCGTACCGATCTGGAGCAGGTGGCTCTCCACGTCCTCGGCTGCCGTGACGTCCTCGCGCATGTGCCGCACGATGATCTCCTCGGCGCGCGCCCGCCGCGCCCGGGGCCAGCCCAGCCCCGCCGTCAGCACCCGCGCGACGTGGCCGCCGGCCTCCTCGAAGGGCAGGGTGTGGCTGTCGAAGGGCGCGGTCAGCCCGAGATCGTGCACCAGCGCGCTGACGTAGAACAGCTCGCGGTCGTACGAGAGCCCGTGCCGGTCCGCGTACTCGGCCCCGAAGGCGTACGACCGGACGGAGTGGTTCAGCAGCGCCGCGTCCGTGTACTCGGAGGCGATCTCCAGCGCGGCCCGGCCGGACGGGGTGTCAAGGGTCCATGTCACGAAGCTCATGGCAGGTCAGCGTAGGCGGGGTCGGAAGTCCACCTCCGAGGGCCCCGCCTCCCCGGGCCAGGCCAGCAGCCGGGGCGGAGCCGCCGGGGTCTCGGCGAGGACGGTGCCGCGCGAGACGACGTAGCGGGGGCGGACCTGGCGGCGGACGGCCTCGGTGGGCGATTCGGCCGGCAGCAGCACGAAGGAGGCCGGGTTGCCCTGGCGGATCCCGTACTCCGAGGGCGAGAGCCCGAGGACGCGTGCCGCGCGCTCGGTCACCATCTCGAAGGCCACCGGGATCTCGTCCGCTCCCGTGAGCTGGGCGGCGTAGATCCCGACGAGGGCGGTCTGCAGCGGGTTCCCGGTGCCGAGCGCGTTCCAGGGGTCCATCACGTCGTCGTGGCCGAAGGCCACGTTCACCCCCGCCGCCAGCATCTCCTTGACCTGGGTGAGGCCGCGGCGCTTGGGGTAGGCGTCGAAACGGCCCTGGAGGTTCAGGTTGGCGAAGGGGTTCGAGACGAGGTTGATCCCGGAGCGCGACAGCAGTCTCTGGAGTTTGAAGCTGTACGCGCCGCCGTAGGAGCCCATCGCCGTCGTGTGCGAGGCGGTCACGTGCCCGCGCAGCCCCGAGCGCAGCGCGTGGGCGGCCAAGACCTCCACGAAACGGGACTGCTCGTCGTCGATCTCGTCGCAGTGCGCGTCCACCCGCAGTCCCTGCTCCTCGGCGAGCCGGAAGGCGACGGCCAGCGAGGCCACCCCGTCCTCCCGGGTGTCCTCGAAGTGCGGGATCGCGCCGACCACGTCGGCCCCGCGCCGGACGGCCTCGCGCAGCAGCTTCTCGCCGCCGGGGAAGGAGACGATGCCCTCCTGCGGGAAGGCGACGATCTGCAGGGTCATCACGTCCCGGACCCGGTCGCGCACCTCCAGCAGCGCGTCGAGCGCGGTCAGCTCCGGGTCGGTGACGTCGCAGTGGGTGCGGACGTGCAGGACGCCCTGCGCGGCCTGCCAGCGGAGCACCTCGGTGGCCCGCGCGATCACGTCCTCGCGGGTCAGGGTCTTCTTGCGCTCGCTCCAGCAGGCGATGCCCTCCCAGAGGGTCCCGGAGACGTTGGGGCGCGGGTCTCCGGCCGTCAGGGCCGTGTCGAGGTGGATGTGCGGCTCGACGAAGGGCGCGCTGAGCAGCCCGCCGTGCGCCTCGATCAGCACCCCTGTCGCCGGAGGCTCCTTCTGGTCGTCGTACGGGAGCACGCGCGCGATCCGCCCGTCCTCCGCGACCTCGACGTCGTGCAGTCCCGACGTGTACGGGCCGTGCAGCAGCCGGGCGCCCCGGACGATCATCCGCATCGCGTCAGCCTACGCCCGGATCCGGTTCAGCCCCGCTTGGCCTGGGCCTTCTGCTGCATGCCACGGGTCTTCGCGGCGACCGACTGCACATCGCGGACGGCGGCCTTCGCGCGCGCCTCGGCCGCGGTGTTCTTCGCCATCGCACGCTCGGAGTCCTGGTGGGCGTGCTGCCCCTTATGCGCCTTCTTCGCCATGACCGCTGCTCCTCGTCCGGAACGGACAGAACGATGAAACGACAAACCCCGTACGCAGACCACCCTGCGCCCGTTCGGCCCCGTCGGCATCTCGGGGGACGGGCCGCGGCCGATCCGGTTACATGGGGTGCATGACTGACGCCAGCGCCGACACCACCGCAACCAACACCGACCAGCCCGACTGGGAGAAGCGCTTCCGGGCCCCGCGCGTGGGACTGCCCGAATGGGCCGAGGACGCGCCCGACCGCTCGCTCTTCGTCTCCAACGCCACCGGAACCTACGAGCTCTACGCCTGGAACCGCGCCACCGGCGTCCAGCGGCAGGCCACGGACCGGCCCAACGGGACCACCGACGGCACCCTCTCCCCCGACGGCGAGTGGGTCTGGTGGTTCTCCGACACCGACGGCGACGAGTTCGGCACCTGGGTCCGGCAGCCCTTCGCGGGCGGCCCCGACGAGCCGGCCACCCCCGGGCTGGAGGCCTCCTACCCCGCCGGGCTGGCCATCGGGCGGGACGGGACGGCCGTCGTGGGGCGCTCCACCGACGAGGACGGCACCACGATCCACGTGGTCCGGGCCGACGGGACCGAGCCTGCCGTCGTCTACCGGCACCGCGAGTCGGCCGGCGTCGGCGACCTGTCCCGTGACGGGACCCTGCTCGCCGTCGAGCACACCGAGCACGGCGACGCGATGCACTCGGCCCTGCGGGTGATCACCCTGGACGGCGCCACCGTCGCCGAGCTGGACGACTCCCGGGGCGGCACCGAGGAGCTGGGCCTCATGGTGCTCGGCTTCGCACCCGTCGCGGGAGACACCCGGCTGCTGGTCGGCCACCAGCGGCGCGGCCGGTGGGAGCCGATGGTGTGGGACGTGGCCGCGGGCACCGAGGAGGGGCTGGCCGTCGACCTGCCGGGCGACGTCGGCGCCGAGTGGTATCCCGACGGGTCCGCGCTGCTGATCGAGCACGGCTACGAGGCGCGCAGCGAACTCTTCCGCTACGACCTGGCCGCGCGGGAGCTCGTACGGCTGGACACGCCGCCCGGGACCGTGTCGGGTGCGACGGCGCGGCCCGACGGGTCGGTGGAGTACCAGTGGTCCTCCGCGGCCGAGCCCTCCGTCATCCGGTCGACCGCGGGCGGGGTCGTGCTCGACCCTCCCGGCTTCCGGCCGCCCGGCTCCGTACCGGTCGAGGACGTGTGGGTGGAAGGCCCCGGCGGGCGGATCCACGCCCTCGCCCAGCGGCCGGCCGGCCACGGCGACGGCCCCTTCCCCACGGTGTTCGAGATCCACGGCGGGCCCACCTGGCACGACAGCGACGCCTTCGCCGCGACCCCGGCGGCCTGGCTCGACCACGGTTTCGCGGTCGTCCGGGTCAACTACCGCGGCTCGACCGGCTACGGACGCGAGTGGACCGACGCCCTCAAGCACCGGGTCGGCCTGATCGAGCTGGAGGACGTCGAAGCCGTACGGGAATGGGCGGTGGGCTCCGGCCTCGCGGACCCGGCGCGCCTCGTGCTGTCCGGCGGCTCCTGGGGCGGCTACCTGACGCTGCTGGGCCTCGGCACGCAGCCGGAGGCCTGGGCGGTGGGGCTGGCGGCCGTGCCGGTCGCCGACTACGTGACGGCGTACCACGACGAGATGGAGGCGCTGAAGTCCCTGGACCGCACCCTCTTCGGCGGCACCCCGGAGGAGGTCCCGGAGCGCTTCGAGGCCTCCTCGCCGCTGACGTACGTGGACGCCGTGAAGGCTCCCGTGCACATCGCGGCCGGACTCAACGACCCGCGCTGCCCCATCCGGCAGATCGAGAACTACGTGGACCGGCTGGTGGCGCGCGGCGCGGAGCACGAGGTGTACCGCTACGACGCCGGACACGGCTCGCTCGTCGTGGAGGAGCGGATCAAGCAGGTCCGGATGGAGATCGACTTCGCGCTGAAGCACCTGCCGCGCTAGCCCCGGCAACGGCGGACCGGTGCGCCCCCCGTACGGTGGAGGGGTGCACCGGTTTCTCCTGACCCCGCGCTGGTGGGGGATCAACGTCTTCGTCGCGCTCGGCGTCCCCTTCTGCCTGTTCATGGGCACCTGGCAGCTCGGCCGGTTCGAGGACCGCGTCGACACCCACAAGGAGGCGACCAGCGCACGCCCCGCCGAACAGGGGGCCGCGCCGCTGGACTCGCTGCTCCCGGTGGACAAGAAGACCTCCGGACGGCTCGCCTCGGTCTCCGGCGAGTACGCCGACCAGCTGCTGGTCCCCGAGCGGCGGCTCGACGGGAAGTCGGGCTTCTACGTCCTGACCCTGCTCAAGACCGACACCGGCAAGGCCGTCCCCGTGGTCCGGGGCTGGCTGCCCGGGGCCGCCGACGCGGGCCGGGCCCCGGCCCCGCCGACCGGGCGGGTCGAGGTGACGGGGGCGCTCCAGGCCTCGGAGAACTCCACCAGCAAGGGCGTGTACTCCGCGGGCGGGCTGCCGGCCGGGCAGCTCGGCGTGATCGGGGCCGCCTCGCTCGTCAACATCGTGCCGTACGGCCTGTACGACGCCTGGCTGACCGTGCAGACCCCCGCCGACGGGATGACTCCGGTGCCGGCCAAGGCTCCGGCCAACACCGGGCTGGACCTGAAGGCCTTCCAGAACCTCGGCTACACCGGCGAGTGGTTCGTCTTCGCCGCGTTCGTGCTCTTCATGTGGTTCCGGCTGTACCGGCGCGAGGTGGAGACCCTGCGCGACGCGGAGGCCGGCCTGCTCACCGGGACCCCGGCGGAGCAGGACCCGGCGGAGCCCGCCCCGGCCGGGGCCGGCTCCGCGTAACGTCCGTCCGTCCGTCCGGTCGGAGGGCTTGACCGGACAGGGCTACTTGAGCGGGATGACGCCCGTCCGGTAGACGGTTCCGCCGCACGCGTCCGCGATCGTCAGCTGCGTCGTCGGGCCGTCGGGACCGTCCGGATTGGGAGTGTGGGCCACCAGGGCGCCGAGCGGCGGGGCAGCCGCCTGCCCCTGGCCCGTGTCGGTGCCCGTCCCCGAGCCGTCCCCGGAGCCCTCGGGCGGGTTGCCCCCGTTCGCGCTGGGGCAACCGCCCTCCGGCGGCACCCACGCGAACCGGACCTCGTACTGCGCGTTCGGCGCGAGCACCAGCCGCAGGGTCTCCACCGACGGGTCGGGCAGCAGGCCGGTCGCCGCATCGCCCGTGACGTGGTTGACGACGGTCACCGGCGCGCCGCCCTGGAAGGCCGGGCCCGCCGCCAGCGACTCCGGACCGCGGACGGTGCAGCTGCGCCCCGACACGTTGGTGACCTTGAAGCTGCCGGCGACCTTGCCGCCGGACGACGGGGACTTGAGACTGCCCGACACGGAGATCTGGCTCTGGGCGCAGTTGGGCACGACCACGGAGACGGGCGGCAGAGCGCCGCCGCCCACGGAGCCGGTGGCGCCGGGGGTGGCCGCGGGGGCGCGGGGCGGGACGTTCGGGCCGCCGATGCTCGGGTAGGCGCCGCCGTCCGGCAGGGGCGGCATCGTACTGGCGTCCCCGTCGTCCGACTTGTCCTTGCCGTCCTTGTCCTTGCCGGTGGTCTTCTTGGGCTTCGGGCGGGAGCCGGAGCCGTTCTGGTGCAGGCCCGACCCGTCCTTCGAGTCCCCGCCCTTCTGGCCGTGGCCCGCCACGGTGGAACGGTCGGAGCTTCCGCCCGTCCCGGAGGCCAGGAGCAGGCTCACCGGGATCCCACCGCCCAGCACCACGACGGCCGCCGCCGCGGCGACGAGGATCCGCCGGTTGCGGACCCGGCGCGCGGGGACCGCGTACCGCAGCCGCTCCAGCGCGTTGCCGGAGGGTTCGATCCCGCCGACGACCCCGTGCAGCAGACCGCGCAGCACGTCCTCCTCGGGCACGGGCGCGGAGCCGGCGGGCTTGACGACGTCGGGCTTGACGAGGGCGAGCTTGGGGGCGGCGGGTTCGGCGACGGCGGGTTCGGCAGCGGACTCCGCGGTGGCGGCCTGCTCGGAACCGGCGTCCTCCGCCGTGTCCTGAGCCTCCGCCGTGTCCTGAGCCTCGGCCGTGTCCTGAGCCGCGGTCAGGTCCTGAGCCTCAGCCGTCTCGGGAGCCTCAGCCGTGTCGGAGGCCTCAGCCGTGTCGGAAGCCTCGGCCGTCTCCTGGGCCTCGGCCGTGTCCGGCGTGCTCGCCTTGCCCAGCACGAGCGCCCGCAGGGCCTCCGGGCCGCCGGAGGCGGACGCACCGGACAGGCCGGGCAGCTCGCCGTCCCGGGCGTCGTTGGCCTCGTTGTTCTTCCGGTCCTCACTCATGACTGCGCAGCCTCCATCGCCACCCGCAGCGCGGCAATGCCCCGCGACCCGTACGCCTTGACCGAACCGAGCGACAGTCCCAGGGTGTCGGCAACCTGAACTTCCGTCATGTCCGCGAAGTAGCGCAGCACCAGCACCTCGCGCTGGCGTCGCTGGAGCCCGCGCATCGCCTTGATGAGATCGTCCCGTTCCAGGAGGTCGTACGCGCCTTCCTCGGCGCTCGCCATGTCCGGCATCGGCTTCGACAGAAGCTTCAGGCCGAGGATGCGGCGGCGCAGGGTGGAGCGCGAGAGGTTGACGACGGTCTGGCGCAGGTAGGCCAGGGTCTTGTCCCGGTCCCGGACCCGGTTGCGGGCCGAGTGGACGCGGATGAAGGCCTCCTGGACGACGTCCTCGCAGGAGGCGGTGTCGTCGAGGAGCAGCGCGGCGAGGCCCAGCAGCGAGCGGTAGTGCGCCTGGTAGGTCTCCGTCAGGTAGTCGACGGTGGTCCCCGCGACCACCTCGACGACCTCGGGCAGCTCGGCCGACCGGGTGCTCGTGGTGCCCTCCGCGCTGCTGCGCGGGCCGGGCACACGGCCGTCCTCGGCCGGTGCGGCCGGGTGGACGCCGGGCGCTGCGGGCACCCCGGGAAGCAGGGGGGCTCCGGTCGCCGTATCGGCGGGCGGAACGGGAACGATCACCGGGAGCCCACCGGGCGTGCGGGGGCGCCGACGCAGCGGGACCGGGATCTTCCCGGCGCGCGTCGGTATGACGGGGAGTTCGAGCAATGCTTCTGCCACGCCAGTTGGACTCGCGTCCCCCTGTGAGGGTTGTACGCGCACGGCAGATTCATCGGCGGGATTCTCATCGTCTTCTTGCGTAGCCGCACACCCGGACGCGCGTCGTCGTACGACGACAGCCGTCGGGCCATCCACTCGATCAAGGGATTAACGATGATCCTACAAAGTGAAGGACCCAAAATCAGCCGCGATCAGCTCCGCAGTTTGTGTGGCATTGAGCGCAGCACCCTGGCGGAGGTTGTCCGCGCAGACGAAGAACTCCAGCGCCCGCGGGTCGTCGAGCGAGCGCCGCACCCGTCCCACCCAGGCCGGATCCGTTCCCGCGGCGTCCGACGGGGTCGGGAACTCCCCCGCGGCCGGGTCGTCGACGAGGACCACCCCGGGCGCCGATTCCAGGATCTCCCGGGCGCGCACCGCCTCGACGGCGCCCTCGAAACGGGCCCGTACGGTCAGCGAGTGCCCGGTCAGTACGGGTACCTGTACGCAGGTCACGGACACCGGCAGCTCCGCCAGGTCCAGGATCCGGCGTACTTGCGCCCGTACGGCCAGCTCGTGCGAGGACCAGCCGTCCTCGCGGAGCTCACCGGACCACGGCAGCACGTTGAGCGCGAGCGGACCCGCGAAGGGCCCGGTCTCCTCGCCCACGGCCCGGCGCACGTCCCCGGGGTGCTCCCCCAGGGAGGTGCCGGCGACGAGCGACAGCTGGCGGCGCAGCGCCTCCGAGCCGGCCCGGCCGGCCGCGCTCGCGGCCTGGTACGTGGAGACGGCCAGCTCGGCCAGGGCGTACTCGGCGTGCAGCGCGCCCAGGGCCGCGATCATCGCGGCGGTCACGCAGTCGGGCCCGGCGACGATCCCGCGCGGCCGGATCCGGGCGGCGTGGCCGTTCACCTCGGGCAGCACCATCGGGACGTCGGGGTCCTCGCGGAAGGCCGAGGACTGGTCGACCACGACGGCGCCGCGCGCGGTGACGACGGGAGCCCACCGGGCGGACACCTCGGCCGGGGTCAGGAAGAGCGCGATGTCGCCCGCCCCGAGCCCGTCGAAGGCGTCTTCGGTGAGGGCGAGCACCTCGGCCTCCGTACCGCGCACGGTCAGCCTGCGGCCGGCCGAGCGCGAGGAGGCGATCAGGCGTACGTCGCCCCAGACGTCGGCCCGCTGGGACAACATCTGGAGCAGGACGGAGCCGACGGCTCCGGTCGCCCCGACCACGGCGAGTGCCGGAGCCGGGGCCGACCGGGCCCCGGTCAACGTCCCGTGCCTCCGTAGACGACGGCTTCGTCGCCGCTGTCGGAGTCGAGCCCGAAGGCCGTGTGCACGGCGCGGACGGCCTCGTTGACGTCGTCCTGGCGGGTCACGACCGAGATGCGGATCTCCGAGGTGGAGATCAGCTCGATGTTGACGCCCGCGTCGGACAGCGCCTGGAAGAACGAGGCGGTGACGCCCGGGTTGGTCTTCATGCCCGCGCCGACCAGGGAGATCTTGCCGATCTGGTCGTCGTAGCGCAGGGAGTCGAAGCCGATCGTGCCCTTCGCCTTCTCCAGGGCGTCGATGGCCTTGTGGCCCTCGGCCTTGGGGAGGGTGAAGGAGATGTCCGTCAGGCCCGTGGAGGCCGCGGACACGTTCTGCACGATCATGTCGATGTTGATCTCGGCGTCCGCGATGGCGCGGAAGATCGCCGCGGCCTCACCCGGCTTGTCCGGGACGCCGACGACCGTGATCTTGGCTTCGGAGACGTCGTGAGCGACTCCGGAGATGATGGCGTGCTCCACCGGCTCGTCCCCTTGCGGATTCTCGTTGCTGACCCAGGTGCCCGGCAGTCCGGAGAAGGACGAGCGGACGTGGATCGGGATGTTGTAGCGGCGCGCGTACTCGACGCAGCGGTGCAGCAGCACCTTGGAGCCGGAGGCCGCGAGCTCCAGCATGTCCTCGGAGTTGATCCAGTCGATCTTCTTGGCCTTCTTCACGACGCGGGGGTCCGCGGTGAAGACGCCGTCGACGTCGGTGTAGATCTCGCAGACCTCGGCGTCCAGCGCCGCGGCGAGCGCGACGGCGGTCGTGTCCGAGCCGCCCCGGCCGAGGGTGGTGATGTCCTTGCTGTCCGCCGACACGCCCTGGAAGCCGGCGACGATGGCGATGTTGCCCTCGTCCAGCGCAGTGCGGATCCGGCCCGGCGTGACATCGATGATGCGCGCTTTGTTGTGGACCGAGTCGGTGATGACGCCTGCCTGGCTGCCGGTGAACGACTGGGCCTCGTGGCCCAGGTTTTTGATCGCCATGGCCAGCAGGGCCATGGAGATCCGCTCTCCCGCGGTCAGCAGCATGTCGAATTCGCGCCCGGCAGGCATCGGGGACACCTGCTCGGCGAGATCGATCAGCTCGTCCGTCGTGTCGCCCATCGCGGAAACCACGACGACCACTTGGTGGCCGTTCTTCTTGGCATCCACGATCCGCTTGGCAACACGCTTGATGCCTTCGGCATCGGCTACGGAGGAGCCTCCGTACTTCTGCACGACAAGGCCCACGTGCGCTCCTCGCTCAGTCCGTCTCATTGCTGGTGCAGTCTAACGAGCGGCCGCAATACGACCGCCTCGTACCACATCATGAGATGAAAAGATCACAGCAGACGTTCCCTCGCCGGAGCGTCGGCTTCTGCGTGTCCTTCTGCGTGTCCTTCTGCGCTCACTTACGGCCGAGTCCGCCGAGCTCCTCGGCCATGACCTGTCCGGCCACCTCCGCGAGCTCGTCCTCCGCGAGGTCCTCGTCCGTGTCCAGCCCGTCCAGCGCGGCCAGCGGCTGGTCCAGGCGGACGTGCGCGATCAGCGACTGGAGGGCGCGCAGCGTGGCCGACGCCGTGGGGCCCCAGTTGGTGAAGTACGAGAACTGCCACCACCACAGCGCCTCGGTGATCCGGCCCGCCTGGTGGTGGATGAGCCCGTGCCGCAGGTCGGCGACCACGTCGGCCAGGTCATCGGAGATCCGGTGCGGGACCGGGGCCTTGCGCGGCTCGTAGGGGTCGAAGACCTCCGAGTAGACGTCGACGGGCTCCAGCATCACGGCGAACCGCTCGCGCAGGTCGTCCACGTCCGGCTCCGGGCCCAGGTCGGGCTCGTAGCGCTCGTCGGGCAGGACGTCCTGGTACGCGCCCAGCCGGCCGCCCGCCAGCAGCAGCTGGGACACCTCCAGGAGGAGGAAGGGCACGGCGCTGTCCGGGTCCTCGCCCTTGGCCACCTCGGTGACCGCGACGATGAAGGACTCGATCTGGTCCGCGATCGAAGCCGCGAAGTCGTCCGGATCCAGTCCCAGGGCGTGCAGCGTTGCGTCAGACATCGAGAAGTCGCCTTCCTTCAAAGGCCCGCCCGAGCGTGACCTCGTCCGCGTACTCCAGATCTCCCCCGACGGGGAGCCCGCTGGCCAGGCGGGTCACCTTGAGGCCCATGGGCTTCATCATGCGGGCGAGGTAGGTGGCGGTCGCCTCGCCTTCCAGATTCGGGTCGGTCGCGATGATCAGCTCGGTGACCGTCCCGTCCGCGAGCCGCGCCAGCAGCTCCCGGATGCGCAGATCGTCCGGGCCGACGCCCTCGATCGGGCTGATCGCGCCGCCGAGGACGTGGTACCGGCCCCGGAACTCGCGGGTCCGCTCGATCGCGACGACGTCCTTCGACTCCTCGACCACGCAGATGACCGACAGGTCGCGGCGCTGGTCGCGGCAGATGTTGCACCGCACCTCCTGCGCCACGTTCCCGCACACCTCGCAGAACCGGACCTTGTCCTTGACCTCCAGCAGCGCGTGCGCGAGGCGGCGGACGTCGGTGGGCTCGGCCTGCAGGATGTGGAAGGCGATCCGCTGCGCGCTCTTGGGCCCGACGCCGGGCAGCCTGCCCAGTTCGTCGATCAGGTCCTGGACCACGCCTTCGTACAACGGACTGCCTTCTTTCGGGACGGGAGGGACACCGGGCCGGGGAGGCCCGGGGAGGGACTAGAACGGAAGGCCGGGGATACCGCTGCCGCCGCCCAGGCCCTGCGCCAGCGGGCCCAGCTTCTGCTGCTGGAGCGCCTGCGCATTCTCGTTGGCCGCCTGGACCGCCGCGACCACCAGGTCCGCGAGCGTCTCGGTGTCCTCGGGGTCCACGGCCTTCGGGTCGATCACCAGCGCACGCAGTTCACCGGAACCGGTGACGGTCGCCGTCACCAGGCCGCCGCCGGCCTGACCCTCGACCTCGGTGCGCGCCAGCTCGTCCTGCGCCACGGCGAGGTCCTGCTGCATCTTCTGGGCCTGCTGGAGCAGCTGCTGCATGTCGGGCATGCCACCACCGGGAATCACAGGTACTCACTCCGTCGCGTCGGGCCAAGCGCCGGCGGCTTGGTCAATCCGAGCCTACGTGCTCCCCGGGCGCCGCGCCCTACGCCGTGAGGACCAACTCTTTCGAGTGAGAGACGAGGCGTGCGCGTACCTGATGACGCCCCCCTTGCGGGCGGAAATCCCGGGAATCGTTGCCCACCGCGTCTCATTCGAAGGTAGGAAGAGCATGCGCACCATTGCGCACACGCGCACCATCACACGTTCAGCGCAGGCAGGGGAGTGCCCGGGTGAGTCAGCCGGAGATGCAGCCCGAGGGGCCACCCCGGGATCCCGCTGAGGACGGCGACCTGACCGGCCGGCCGTTCCCTCTCGGGGACTGGGGCGAGCCCGCGGAGCGGCTCGACGAGCTCTACCGACGGGTCGAGGCCGATGCGCTGCGCACCGCCGAGTGGTACCTGTCGGACCGGGCGTGGAAGCGCCGGGGGGCCCGGATCCTGCGGATCGGGGCCGCCGTCGGCGCGGTCGCGGGCGCCTCGATGCCGCTGCTGGAGCTGACCGGCTCGGTGCCCGGAGCGGCCTCCTACGGCTATCTCGCGCTGCTCCTGGGCGCGGCCTGCCTGGGCTGCGACCGGTTCTTCGGCCTGACCTCGGGCTGGATGCGGGACGTGGCGACGGCGCAGGCCGTGCAGCGGCGACTGCAGACCCTGCAGTTCGACTGGGCCACGGAGAACGTGCGCGAGATCCTGGGACCGACCGAGGGCACCGCCAGCGAGGCCGCGGAGCGCTGCCTGACCGTGCTGCGCCGCTTCTCGGAGGACGTGACCGAGCTCGTGCGCTCGGAGACCGCGGAGTGGATGGTCGAGTTCAGCTCCGGCCACGCCCCGCTGGTCATGCAGTCCCTGGGCGCGGGCGGATCCCGCTCGGAGGCGTACGTCCCGCCGGCCCGCTTCCCGCTCCCCCCGGGCACCCGCCCCAACATGCCCCGGCAGCGACCGCCGGAGCAGCCGCGCTGAACGGGGCGGGGCCGGTTCCGCCGTGCGGAACCGGCCCCGCCCGTGCGTACGGGCCGTCTCAGCTGAAGATGATCATCGAGCCCTGGCCGAGGCTCCGGGTCGCCGCCGCGTGCAGGCCCAGCCACACGTGCCGCTCCCGCGCGAAGGGGCTGTCGTCGTACGGGATCGGCCCGGCGGGCTCTTCCAGCGACGTCGGCCGCCCCGGGGGCGCCGGGGCCAGCGGCGGGTTCATCGGGTCTATCCCGATCACGGGCGCCACCAGCGCCAGCTCGCGCAGCAGGCCCTGCGCGGACCCCAGCGGCCCGCCCCCGGCCAGCAGCTCCTCGTTGGCCAGCGGGTAGGCGAAGTCCACGGGGACGTAGGCCCCCGCGTGGTCGTAGTGCCACACCAGGTGCGACTGCTGGGCCGTCGGCTCGAACATCTCCAGCAGCTGCTCGTAGTCCCCGCCCAGCTCGTCCACCGGGGTCACCGGCAGCCCGCAGATCTGGAGCAGGTAGGCCCGCCTCAGGAAGTGCAGGGCGTCGTAGTCGAAGCCGGCCACCGGGGCGACGTCCCCGGACAGCCCCGGCATGTAGGCGAACACCGGCACGGACGGCAGTCCGGCCTCGCCCAGCGCCTTGTCGTACGAGGCGATCTCTTCCGCGAAGGGGTTGTCGGGGCTGTGGCACAGCACGTCGACAAGGGGGACCAGCCACAGGTCACAGGCCACTCGGCCTCCGATCAGTCGTTGCCGCCGATCGGGCCAGCGTAGTGCGCCGGACACGCTCAGCGAAGGGGTGAGCAGAACCTTGGGACGGGAACCCGCGCGGGATCGTCGCCGGACCCGCGCAGGATCTTCGCCGGATCAGCGCCGGACCGTACGCCGGACCCGCGCCGGACCGACGCCGGATCCGTGCCTACGGCTCCCCCGGGCCCACCCTCCAGACCCACACGTCGCGCACCTGCTCCGGATCCCGGCCCAGGAGCCCGGTGAGCAGGTCCCGCAGCTCGGTGTCCCGGTCCTGGAAGGGCAGGACGACCGCGCCGGCCTTCCAGTACTCCAGGTCCTGGCGGGCCTGCAGCCGCCAGGAGGCGGTGACCTCGGGCGGCTGCGCGCCGTAGCGGACGTCGCGCAGGAGGTTCGAGAGGTGCCGCGGGGTGGCCCCGTAGATGCCGATCCGGTCGGGGCCCCACGGGCCGTTGAAGTAGCCGCCGGCCAGCCGGAAGCCGAAGTCCGCCTCCACCTGCCAGTGCAGCGCGTCCGCCTGGCCAGGGTCCGGCAGCGGTACCGGAACGAGTGCCTCCCCGTCCTTGACGTAGCCCTTCCAGTCCCCGGAGGTGATGAACGCGGGCACCGGCGCGCGGTCCCGTACGGTCAGCGGCAGCGGCAGGACCGGGATCAGCGCGGCCGCCGCCCCCAGCAGGCCCAGGGTGCGCAGTTCGCGGGTGCGCAGCCGGAGGATCCGGTCGAGCGCGAGGGCGAGCAGGATGCCGAGGACCGGGGCGCACACCATCGCCACGCGCCCCTCGATCACCGACTCGAAGAGCGGGAGCTTGATCATCAGCCGCCAGGGTCCCGGCAGCACGATCTCCGTGCGGGGTACGGGCACCCACGGCCCGAGGGACAGCAGGAGCGCGGCGAAGCCGGTGAGCGCGAGGGCCCGTACGGCCTTGCTCCGCCACAGCCACACGCACACGGCGACGCCGAAGGCGAGCAGGGGCCAGCCGTAGAAGGCGTTCTGCTCGGTGGTGTTCAGGGAGAGCTTGCCGGCCGTCTCGGGGTCGCCGAAGAGGGACCGGGAGGCGTACTCGATCAGGGCGCGCGGGCTGTTCCCGGCGTTGTCCCCGTGCAGGACCGAGTGGTAGCTCTGCGGGCCGAAGAACTGCCAGTACAGCGGTACGGCCACCAGCGGCAGGCACACGGCGAGCGCGACGGCCAGACCGGAGCCCAGCGGCCGCGCGGCCGCGAGGGCGCGGCGGCGGTCGACGAGGAGGTAGGCCACGCAGAAGACCAGCATGCCGAGCGCGGCGATGAGCAGCGGCTCTTCGCCGATGAAGATCTGGTACGTCGCGAAGAGCCCGAGCAGCACCCCGTCACGCGTCACGCTGCGACGTTCCCGGTGGGCCTCGCACAGGCGCAGGGCCCGGTCGATGATCAGCGGGATCATGAAGAGGACGACGAAGTTCGGATGGCCGTTGGCGTGCGAGACCATCGGCGGCGCGAAGGCGGCGAGCGCCCCGCCCGCGGCGGCCGCCCAGCGGCTGCGCACGAACCGGCGGCGGATCAGCCAGTACCAGGTCCAGGCGCTCGCGGCCATGCCGAGCGTGAGGACCAGCGCGAAGGTGACGGTCTCACCGAAGAGCAGCGTGACCGGGATCAGCGGGACGTTCAGGCCGAGCATCGTGGCGTTGGCCATCAGGTTCACGCCGTCGGGCATGCCCTGGGAGAGGGTGAAGAGCGGGTTGCGGAAGTGGGTGACGTTGTCGGTGGTGACACCGACGAACCACTCCCACTGGTTCTGGTCCTGGAGCGCGTCGGCGAGGTAGGCGCCGTCGAGGTCCGCCCACAGTCCCTGGAAGACGTAGAGGGAGAGCAGGAGGAAGACGCCGGCCACGGCGAGGCCGCCGGCGTTGAGGCGGAACAGGTCGCCGAGGGCCTGGCGGCGGTCGGGGCGCGCGGCCGGAGTCGGGGTGGGGGCGTGCGGGGCTCCGGCCCGGCGGGCCGGGAGCTCGACCTCCGCCACGTGCCAGCCCTGGCGGCGGACCCAGCGCAGGACCTCGGCGTCGATGGCCGGTCCGTCGAGGGTGGAAGCCCCGAAGGCGGCGCGGGCGCGGTCGCCGTCGAAGAGGGCGAAGGCGCAGGTGTCCGCACGGAATCCCGGTATGCCGGGGATGCCGACGGCACGGGCCAGGCGGCCCCGGGAGCGGCCGAGGACCACGGCGGGCGGCGCCTCGTCCGGCTGCGCAGTGCCCGGGGCCAGGACTTCTTCGAGGCGGGCCAGCTCGTCGAGCGGGGTGCCCGGCGCGGCTTCGGTGAGCAGCACCCGGTCGCCCGCGGAGGCGAGCACTCCGGCGCGGAGGGCCGCGCCCTTGCCGTGCCCGTCGGCGGCGTCGAGGCGGATCAGCCGGATCCGGGGGTCCTCGGTGGCGTCTGCGTCCGCCGTGGCGGTCGCGGCGTCGGCGGTCGCGGCGTCGGTGGTCGCGGCGTCGGTGGTCGCGGCGTCGGTGACCAGGAGGAGTTCCCAGGCGCCCGGACCCGTGCCGCAGTGCGCGTCGAGGTGCTCGCGCAGGCTGGTGAGGGTGGGCTCCGGGACCGGAGCGGGGACGACGACGGACAGGCCGACGGCGCCGAGCCAGCGCGCACCGGCGGAGGCCCTCTTCCCCTGGTCGGCGCCGACGGCGCTCTCGGCGCTCCCAGTGCTCTCGGCGGTCTCGGTGCTCTCCGCGCCCACGGCGCTCTCGCCGCTCACGCGGCGGCCGCCTTCAGGCCGTCGGCCCAGTCCAGACCGTGCTGGTTGTACGCGTGCACGAGGCGCCGTACCTCCTCGGCGTCCGCGCGGGTCACCGCGTCGATCAGTTCGTTGTGGCCGGACCAGAGGCCGGCGCGCAGGTCCGGCTCCGCCTTCAGGTAGGGCACGGAGAACACCCAGCACTGCACCCGGATCCGGTGCAGGAACTCGGAGATGTAGATGTTGCCGACCAGCCCGCTCAGCTCCCTCCAGAAGCGCAGGTCGTAGCCGATCAGCACTTCGAGCGAGCCGTTCAGCGCCGCCCGTCGCGCCTCTTCCGCCCGGCGGCGCACCGAGACCAGCCGTTCCCCGGAGCCGGGGGCGGTGCCGCGTTCCACGAGCCTGCGGAAGATGCCTTCCACGATCAACGTACGAGCCTCGATCATGCCCCGGAAATCGTCCACGGTGAAGACTCGGACGCGGAAGCCGCGGTGCTGGATCGAGTCGAGCAGGCCCTGCGCGGAGAGGTCGACGAGGGCCTCGCGGACGGGGGTCGCGGAGACCTCGTACTTCTCGGCGATCTGTTTGACGGTGAACTCGCTCCCGGCCGCCAGGCGCCCCGCCAGCACCTCGTCACGCAGCGCGTCCGCGATCTGCTGGCGAAGTGTGTTGCGGGTGACAGCTCCGCTGCCTGGCATAGGGGTCCGTCTCCATCTGTGGGCTTCGGACACCTTAGGCCAGGCAGCACGGCCGAAACCGATCGCTCGATGGCCGCTATGTGGATTTAGCGCTCGTTATCCGGACGGACCGCGCTTCCCTTCTTGATCATCCGGCCCTGCGCGGGGGCCCACCCGGGGCACCCGCGCAGGGCCGTCCTTGCTGCTAGGAGCCTGTTCGGGGCCCGCTCGGAGGGCGTTCGCGGCCCGTCCGGGCCTCCCCTCCCACCTCGGTCCCGGGGGTGCGCTCCAGGCTCGCGCACCCCCCGGCAGCCGTCGACGCGGCCCGGGTCAGGCCGAAACGTGACGGTCGGCGACGGTCAGCGCGTCGTCCAGCAGGGCCAGGCCCTCCTTCGCGTCCGCTTCCGTGATGTTGCACGGGGGGACGACGTGGGTGCGGTTCATATTGACGAACGGCCACAGCCCGGACGCCTTGCAGGCCGCGGCGAACTCGGCCATCGGCGCGTTGTCGGCGCCCGCGGCGTTGTAGGGAACGAGCGGCTCGCGCGTCTCCTTGTCCCGTACGAGTTCCAGGGCCCAGAAGGTGCCCAGTCCGCGCACCTCCCCGACCGAGGGGTGGCGCTCCGCGAGCTCGGCGAGGGCCGGGCCGATCACGTTCTCGCCGAGGTGGGCGGAGTGCTCGACGACGCCCTCCTCCTCCATCGCGTTCATCGTCGCGACGGCGGCGGCGCAGGCGAGGGGGTGACCGGAGTAGGTCAGCCCGCCCGGGTAGGGGCGGGTGGCGAAGGTCTCGGCGATCGCGCCGGAGATCGCGACGCCGCCGAGCGGGACGTAGCCGCTGTTGACGCCCTTGGCGAAGGTGATCAGGTCGGGGGTGACGTCGAAGTGCTCGGCGGCGAACCACTTGCCGGTCCGGCCGAAGCCCGACATGACCTCGTCCAGGATGAAGACGATGCCGTAGCGGTCGCAGAGCTCGCGGACGCCGGCCAGGTAGCCGGGGGGCGGGGTCATGATCCCGGCCGTGCCGGGGACCGACTCCAGGATGATCGCGGCGATCGTCGCCGGGCCCTCGAAGGCGATGGTGTCGGCGAGGTGGGTGAGGGCGCGCGCGCACTCCTCGGCCTCGGTGGCCGCGTGGAAGGGCGAGCGGTAGAGGAACGGCCCCCAGAAGTGCACGACGCCGGCGGCGGCCGTGTCGGAGGGCCAGCGGCGCGGGTCGCCGGTCAGGTTGATCGCGGCGGCGGTGGCGCCGTGGTACGAGCGGTAGGTGGACATCACCTTCTGCCGGCCGGTGTGCAGACGGGCCATGCGGACGGCGTTCTCCACGGCCTCGGCGCCGCCGTTGGTGAAGAAGATCTTGTCGAGGTCGCCGGGGGTCCGCTGCGCGATGAGGCGTGCGGCCTCGGAGCGGACGTCCACGGCGAAACCGGGGGCCAGGGTGCAGAGCCTGGCCGCCTGCTCCTGGATGGCGGCGACGACCTTGGGGTGCTGGTGACCGATGTTGGTGTTGACCAGCTGGGAGGCGAAGTCGAGGTACCGGTTGCCGTCGTAGTCCCAGAAGTGCGACCCCTCGGCTTTGGCCACGGCGAGCGGGTCGATCAGGGCCTGGGCGGACCAGGAGTGGAAGACGTGAGCGCGGTCGGCGGCCTTGACGGAGGCGCCCGAGGTGACGTGAGGGGTCATGGCCGCAACCGTAGAAGTGTGCAGGTGGGGAGGGATATCGGCGGTCTGTATGCGGGTGGGGGGCGGGTCTCGGCAGTCTGTCTGGGGAATGATTGACAGCACGCTGTCATGATGGCAGCATGCTGTCATAGGCAGCAGCGGTGACGGCGACACTCACTGGAGGCGAGCACGATGAGCGAGACCCGGACGAAGACGCAGGCGGAGACTCGGACGGAGATGCGGGCCGAGACGGCGACCGGGGCGGAGGCTCGCTCCGCGGAGTCCGCGGGCTCCACCGTGCGCACGGTCCACGTCGCGGTCTACGACACCTACGCCGACTGGGAGACGGGCCACACCACCGCACACCTGACCCAGCACGGCTACGAGGTCCGCACCGTCGGCGTCGCCGCCGGCCGGCCCGTCACCACGATGGGCGGCCTCCGCATCCAGCCCGACCTGGCCCTCGCGGACCTGCGCCCCGAGGAGTCCGCGCTCCTCATCCTGACCGGCGCCGGACTGTGGGACGCGGGCGACGAGCTGGCCCCCTTCGCGGCGAAGGCCGAGGAGTTCCTCGCGGCCGGCGTCCCGGTCGCGGCGATCTGCGGAGCCACGGCCGGCCTCGCCCGCGCGGGAGTCCTGGACGGACGTACGCACACCAGCGCGGCCCCCTTCTACCTCGGCGGCCAGCCGGGCTACGCGGGCGCGGAGCGCTACGTCGACGCCGACGCGGTCACCGACGGGGACCTGATCACGGCCGGACCCACGGAACCGGTGGCGTTCGCGCGCGAGGTCTTCGCCCGCCTGGGGGTGTACGAGCCGCACGTGCTCGACGCCTGGTACCGGCTGTTCCACGACTCCGACGAGAGCGCGTACCCGGTCCTGATGGCGGCGGCCCAGTCCGAGCCGGAGCAGAACCAGGACCCCGGCGATGCGTAACGAGCCCACCCCACACCCCACCGCCCAGCCCTCCCCGACACCGGCCGGAGGCACCGCCTCCACCCCGTCGACACCGGCCGCGGCCGCCACTTCCGCCCCGCTGACACCCCCCACGGCCGCGGAGCCCGCCGGGGCCGCCGAGGCCGCGCAGCCCGCATGGGCCGCCGAAACCGCGCAGCCCTCCGCGGCAGCCCGGACGACCCCGGCACTGTCCGAAGCCACCGCTTCCGCCCCGCTGACATCCCCCGCGGCCGAAGAGCCCGTGGAGCCCGCCGCGGCGACCTCGACGAACCCGACGCCGCCCGGAGGCGCGTCCTCCACCCCGCCGGCAGCGGCCGCAGCCGCGGAGCCCGCATGGGCCGCCGCGACCGCGCTGCCCGCCGAGTCGGCCCCGACGACCCCGGCACCGCCCGAAGCCACCGCCTCCAACCCACCGGCACCGTCCGAAGCCGCCACTTCCGCCCCGCTGACACCCCCCGCCGCCGAGGCCGCGGAGGCCGCCGAGGCGCCCTCGACGAACCCGACGCCGCCCGGAGGCGCCGCCTCCTTCCCGCCAGCACCGGCTGCGGCCGCGCTGCCCGCCGAGTCGGCCCCGACGACCCCGGCACCGTCCGAAGCCACCGCTTCCGCCCCGCCGGCACCGGCCGCGGCCGCGGAGCCTGCCGGGGCCGCGGAGCTCACACCGACAGGGGCCGCCGAACCTTCCGCAGCGGTCTCGGCGACCCCGACGCCGCCCGGAGTCGCGGCCTCCGCCCCGACGGGACCGCCCGTCGGGGCGGCCGGTGCCGCCTCGGCGTCCGCGGGCTCGCGTGCCGAGGGGCCGCGGGACGACGGCCTCCGTGCCCGGCAGGACCTCCTGAGCCGTACGGCCCTCGGGGTGTTCCGGCTCAACGGCCAGTTCCTCTCCGTATCGGAGGAGCTGGCCCGCCCGGCGGGGCTGACCGCAGCCTGGTGGCAGGTGATCGGGGCCGTACTCCGCGAGCCGCTGCCCGTCGCCGGCATCGCCCGGGCCATGGGCATCACCCGGCAGAGCGTGCAGCGCATCGCCGACCTGCTGGCCGCCAAGGGCCTCGCCGAGTACGTCCCGAACCCGGCCCACCGACGGGCGAAGCTGCTGCGGCCCACGGAGGCGGGCCGCGCCGCCATCGCCAGGATCGGCCCGGGCCACGCGGCCCTGGCCACCCGGCTCGCGGAGGCCCTCGGCGAGGACGGCTTCGCCGAAACGGTCCGCGTCCTGGAACGCCTGTCGGCCGCCCTGGACACCCTGCCGCCCCCACCCGACGCGCCGGCCTAGGCCGTCTCCTTCGGATCTTGTCGGCCGAGTCCGCGGTGGCTGGTGCCGTGCCTGGGCGTGCTGCCGGGGCGCTCGCGTACTGGGCGTACTCGGTCGCCCCGGCAGTGCGGCCAGGCGCGGTGCCGGGCGCCGCGGGCCCGGCAAGATCCGAAAGAGACGACCCAGGCCTGTCGTCACAGTCGGTCCGCCTCGCGGGCCCCGGCACGCGCTCTCGCCGCTCCGGGCGGAAGCCTCGTACGTCCGCTTCCGCCCGGCACGCCGCGCAGCCGCCCTCCGTGTCCCGTCGGCGGAGCCCGTGGCGTCTCGGCGTGCTGTCGGGGCGCTCGCGCACGGGTCCGTGCATGGCCGCCCCGGCAGTGCGGCCGGGCCCGAGGTCCGGGCGCCGCGGGCCCGGCGAGGTCCGAACCCGACGGCCTAGGCCGTCCCCGCCGCGGCGGCCCACCTGCGACAACCCCACCCCCGCAACCCGCCGCGCGCCCGGCCGCACTATTGTCGGGCTCCGGCGAGTCCCAGGGGGAGGACCACCTGTCATGGAACAACTGCAGCCGCGCGACGCAGAGCGCATCGGCCCGTACCTCCTGCTCGCCCGCCTCGGAACCGGCGGCATGGGCCAGGTCTACCTCGGCCGCGCCGAACACCCCGCCCCCGCCACGGGCAGCGGAACCGGAGCCGGAAGCGGAACCGGCGCCCCCACCGGCACGCGGACGCGTACAGGCACCCGTACCGCCGCCGTGAAGCTGATCCACCCCCACCTCGCCGCCCACCCCGACTTCCGCACCCGGTTCCGCCGCGAGGCCGACGCCGCCCGCCTGGTCGGCGGGGACTGGACCGTCGCCGTCCTCGACGCCGACCCCGACGCGGAGATCCCCTGGCTGGCCACCGCCTACATCGCCGGGCCGAGCCTGCGCCAAGCCGTCGGCCGCGACTTCGGCCCGCTGCCGGCCGCCTCCGTACGGGTCCTGGGCGAGGGGCTCTCGTACGCCCTCCAGGACATCCACCGCGCCGGCCTCGTCCACCGGGACCTGAAGCCCGGCAACATCCTGCTCACGGCCGACGGCCCCCGCGTCATCGACTTCGGCATAGCCCGGGCCCTGGGCGCCACCGCCGACCCCGCCCTCACCCAGACCGGCGAACTCCTCGGCTCCCCCGGCTTCCTCGCCCCCGAGCAGATCAACGGCACGCCGGTGACCCCGGCCTGCGACGTGTTCGGCCTCGGCGCGGTGCTCTCCTACGCCGCCACCGGCCGGCTGCCCTTCGGGGACCCGGACCAGCCCGGAGGCATCGCCGCACTCCTGATGCGCGTCACGGAAGCGGAACCCGACCTGGCAGGCGTACCGGCCGAACTGCGTGACGTCGTACGCGATTGCCTGCACAAGGCCCCGGCCGCCCGGCCCACCCCCGCCGAGCTCCTCGAACGGCTCGCCGGGAACCGGGAGGACGCCCCGGAGCCCTGGCTGCCCGCGCCCCTCGTCGCGCGGCTCGGGCAGCACGCCATAGCCCTGCTGGACCGCGTGGACGCGGGCCCGGACCGGCCCGAGCCCGTGACCCTGCCCGCCCAGCGCACCGCGGAGCTGCCGGACGCGGACCCGTCCGCCGATGCCGCGGCGCCGGCCACTGCCACGGCCACTTCGCCTGCGCCTGATACTGCGGCCGGTCACACCGCCGTGCGCGGGGCGGACGACGGCTCCGGCTCCCTCGCCGGGACCGGCCCGGACCACGGGCCCGTCGCCGGCCCCTGGTCCGACTCCCGGCGCGGCTCCCGCTCCCGGTCCGTCTCCACGGCCCTGCTCGTCGCGGTCGCCGTGGTCG
Organism: Streptomyces sp. NPDC104226; assembly: GCF_055584085.1. Taxonomy (NCBI): domain Bacteria; kingdom Bacillati; phylum Actinomycetota; class Actinomycetes; order Kitasatosporales; family Streptomycetaceae; genus Streptomyces; species Streptomyces sp. NPDC104226. The sequence continues at coordinate 109,696 of NZ_JBVJMS010000011.1, read as the reverse complement.
TCGCCGTGGCGGCGGGCGGCAGCGTGTACACCGTCATGAGCGGAGCCGGCGACGGTGCGCCCCGCTCCGGTTCCGCGGCCTCCCCGTCCGGCGCCTCCGCCGGCGCGCAGGCCACGGGGGGCGCGGCCGCGTCCGGCACGGTCGTCACTCCCTCCCCTTCGGCCCCTTCCGTCCCTCCCGCCACGCTCCCCGAGGCCTACGCCGGCACCTGGCGCACCGTCTACGGCGGGCAGAGCTGGCAGCTCACCCTCACCCCCGGTACGGCCGGCGCCACCGTCATGTCCCTGACCCTCCAGGCCCCCGGACTCAGCTGCGCCTGGACCGCGCCGCTGCGCTCGGCTGCCGCCGACAGCGTCGGGCTCGACCCTTCCACGGTCATCTCCGGTACGCCGCCCTCGTGTTCGCCGGGCGGCCGGAGCACGCTGCGGCTGCTCTCCAACGGGACCCTGGTGCGGGAGCTCGACGGCAGCACCGCGGCGCCGCTCACGTACCGGCGCCGCTGATCGGCCGGGAGGCCGAGAGGCCGAGAGGTCGAGAGGTCTAAGGGCCGAGAGGCCGAAGGGCCGCGGCGGGGTCAACTTGCCTTCCCCGAACCCTGAGTCGCCCCTGTCATACCTGAGAGCTACCCGGGAAGTGGGCTCTCCAGTGTGACGCCGACGAGCACCCCCGATTCCTAACTTCGTGATCAGAGAACACCGCAGCACCGCCCCTCTGGCACGAACGAAGGAACGGACCCATGAGCCGCCGACCCACCGCACGTCCCGACGGCCGCCGCAGCGGCCGTCTGCGCCGCACGCTGCTGGCCGGGCTCGTCGCCGCGGCCGTGGTGGTGCCGGTGTCCGCCGCCGCCTCCCCGAACGTCCCCGCGCCTGCTCCGGCCGTCCTCGGGGAGGGCGCCGCCCTCCCCGACCGGTTCGCCGCCAACCTCGCCAACCTCTCGGAGGCGGCCCGTACGGCCGAAAGCGCCGGCCGCACCGGCCGCGCGGCGAAGCTCCGGGCCATGGAGGCGGGCGGCAGCGCCCGGTTCCTCGTCTTCGACGGGCGCGGCAAGGGCCGGGCGATAGAGGTGTTCGGCGATCTGGAGAGCGCCGACCGGGTCGCGGTCCTGGTCCCCGGGTCGGACACGACGCTCGACACCTACCAGCGTTTCCGCGCCGGAGCCGTCGCCCTCGACCAGCGCCTCCGGGCCGAGCACCCCCGCTCCGCGGTGGTCGCCTGGCTGGGGTACGACACCCCCGGCACGGTCAGCCCGACCGTCCTGACCACGGGCCGCGCCGACGAGGCCGCGGCCGAACTCGGCGCCTTCCTTCCCCGGTTGGCCCGGATGGCCGCCCCGCAGGCCCGCCTCTCGCTGCTCTGCCACTCCTACGGCTCCGTCGTCTGCGCCCGTACCGGGACCGGTTCCGAGGTCAGCGACATGGCTTTGTTCGGCAGTCCGGGCACGGGGGTCGACTCCGCCGCCCACCTGCCGACCCGGGCTCGGGTCTGGGCCGGCCGGGGCGACGCCGACTGGATATCCCGTGTCCCGCACGTCAGCGTCGGCGGGATCGGCTTCGGCGCCGATCCCGTGGACCCCGCCTTCGGAGCCCTGCCCTTCGCGGCCGGTTCCGGCGGCCACAGCGACTACCTCAAGCCGGGCACCGAGTCCCTGAACAGCCTGGCCGGGATCGTGCTCGGCGCCTCCCCGGCGGCGCGGACCGGCTCGTCCCCCACCGCGGCGCCCGCCGCGCCGGCCGCCCCGGCCGCCGTCACCCCGTCCGCCCTCGCCGTCCCGGAGGTCTCCCGTGCGTGTGCGTGAACCGCTTGCCCGCTGGTCCGCTCTCGCGGACCGCATCGACGCCGCAACCCCCGCCCACCGCGACCGCGCCGTGGACGCGCTCCGCGCCTTCGCCATCCTCGGTGTGGTGCTGGGCCACTGGCTGGTCACCGCGCTCACCAGTGCCGACGGCGGTCTCAGAACCACCAGCCCGCTGGCCCACATGAGCGGACTGGCCCCGGTCTCCTGGGTGTTCCAGACCCTGGCGGTCTTCTTCCTGGTCGGCGGCCACGTCGCCGCCCAGGGGTACGAGGCGGCGCGCGGCCGCGGAGTCCCGTACGGGCAGTGGGTCGGGCAGCGGCTCGGCAGGCTGTTCCGGCCGGTCGCCGCCGTCCTGGTCCTCTGGAGCGTGGTGTCCGGCGCCATGCTGCTCGGAGGCGTCGGAACGGACACGGTCCGGACCCTGCTCAAGCTCGTCCTCTCCCCCCTGTGGTTCCTCCTCGTCTTCGCCGCGCTCACCGCCGCGACCCCGCTCGTCGCCCGACTGAGCCCGCTGTGGCCGCTGGCCGTGGTGGCCTCGGTCGATGTCTGGCGGTTCGGGTTCGGCGGGCCCGCATGGATCGGCTGGGTCAATGTGGCCGCGGGCTGGCTGGTGCCCTACACCCTGGGTGCCGCCTGGTCCCGGGGCGCCTTCGCCGGGCGGACTCCGGCCGCCCTGCTGCTGGGCGGTGGTGTCGCCGCCACGGCCGCGCTGATCCTCTGGGGCGGGTACCCGGCTTCCATGGTCGGCGTCCCCGGAGCCGCGATATCGAACCTGAACCCGCCGACGCTGGCCGCCGTCGCGTTCGGCCTGGCCCAGTGCGGGCTGGCGCTGCTGCTGCGGGAGCCGCTGGCCCGGGTGATGAGCCGGCCGCGGGCCTGGGCAAAGGTCGCGCTGGTGAATCTGTCCGCCATGACGATCTTCCTGTGGCACCAGACCTCGATGATGGCCGTCACCGCTGTGGGACTGCTGTTCTCCACCGATCTGCCCGGCCTGCACACCGTGCCCGCCTCCGCGCAGTGGATAGCCGTCCGGCTGCTCTGGCTGCCGGTGTTCGCGGCCGCGCTGGCCGTCTGCTGGGCCGCCTTCCACACCTACGAGCAGGCCGGCGGCCGCCCTCGCGGACGGGCCCGGCGCGGATCCTCCGGGACTCCGGTCACCCCCTCCCGGATCGTCGCCTCCTCCGCCCCGGCCCGGGGGAACGCCTCCCCCACTGCCCGCACCGCCCCAACTCCGGTCGGCGAACGCGCAGTCACCGGCCCTGCAGCCCGCTCCAAGGAGACCCTCCGTGCCTAGGCTGGACGACGTGAACGAGCAGAGCGAGCCCCCGCGTCCGGCCCCGGTCCCCGCCCCGCCACAGCGCCCGGCCGCGGCTGCGACCGCGGCCGGCGGGGAGCGGGGAGGATCTCCCGGCAGGGCGTCGGCCGTGCTGCGGAGCGTGGTCCGCGGGCTCGTGGACCTGAAGGCCGATCCCCTCCCGAAGATGTCGAAGCCGCGCTGGCTGGCCTGGCTCCCGCACGTGGTGCTGGTCTACCTTGCGGTGGCCTTCTACACCGTCACCACGGAGCAGCTCGGCAACCACTACGAGGTCCACGGTTCCGTCCGGCAGTTGCTCGCGACCCTGGTCGGCGGATCCGTCGTGATCGCGATGCGGTGGCCCATGGCCGGGTACTGGCTCGGCCTGATCGGGGCCGGACTGATCGCCGGGGAGATCCACGGCCACGTCGGCCAGGGCCAGAGCTGGCCGTGGCTGCCCGCCGGGATGTTCGCCTTCGCCCCGGTGCTGCTGCTGGTGGCCCTGCGGGTGCCGCCCCGGGTGAACGTCGGGGCGGTCACCGTCGCAGTCGCGTGCACCGGGCTGGCGGAGGGGCTGTTCAGGCCCGAGAACAGCGGTACCAGCGCCCCCGGGACCATCCTCCTGTTCGCCTTCACCGGTCTCCTCGGCTATGCCCTGCGCGCGACCCGGCTGGCCCGGACCCGGCTCGTCGAGCAGGAGACCCTCACCGAGGAGGAGCGTGCCCGCCGCACCCTGCTGGAGGAGCGCAGCCGGATCGCCCGCGAGCTGCACGACGTCGTCGCGCACCACATGTCGGTGATCTCCATCCAGGCGCAGGTGGCCCCTTACCTCGTGGAGAACCCGTCGGAGGAGCTCAAGGAGAACCTGGCCGGGATCCGCGCGAATGCCGTGGAGGCCCTGACGGAGCTGCGCCGCGTCCTGGGGGTGCTGCGTTCCGAGCATCCGGACGGGGAGGCCGAACTGCACCATCCGCAGCCCACCCTCGCCGAGCTCGGCGGCCTCGTGGACAACGTGCGGGCGGCCGGGCTGGAGGTCACCACCGAGATCGCGGGCATCCGCCGGCCGCTGTCCCCGGGCGTGGAGCTCACGGCGTACCGGATCGTGCAGGAGGCGCTGAGCAACTGCCTGCGGCACGCACCCGGCTCCCGCGTGGAGGTCGGCATCGCCTACGGGCCCCGCGATGTGCACCTGTGCGTCGCCAACACGGCTCCCACCCGGGCGGCGCCGCCGACCATGGGAGCGGGGCACGGGCTGCTGGGGATGCGGGAGCGAGCGGGCATGCTGGGGGGCGAGCTGGCCGCCGGCCACCGCCCCGACGGGGGGTACGAGGTGAGCGCCGTGCTGCCGATGGATCCCGTGGCCCCGGGCGGCGCGGCCCCCGCCGGCCTCCAGACGAACGAGAAGGACTCATGACTGCTGCCCCGATCAAGGTGATGATCGCCGACGACCAGATGATGGTCCGCCAGGGCTTCACCGTGCTCCTCGACGCCCAGCCCGACATCGAGGTCGTCGGTCAGGCCGTCGACGGCGCCGAGGCCGTGGCCAAGGTCGCCGAGCTGGTCCCGGACGTGGTGCTGATGGACATCCGGATGCCCGGGATGGGCGGTATCGAGGCGACCTCCCTGATCACCGGCGTCCCGGGCTCCGCGGTGAAGGTGCTGGTGCTGACCACCTTCGACCTCGACGAGTACGTGTACGAGGCGCTGCGCGCCGGCGCCTCGGGCTTCCTCCTCAAGGACGCCTCCGCCGATCAGCTGGCGGAGGCGGTCCGCGTGATCGCGGCCGGCGAAGCGCTCCTCGCTCCGAACATCACGAAGCGGCTGATCACCGAGTTCTCCCGGCTGGGGGCTCCCAGGGCGCCCTCGAAGGCCCGGATCGACGAGCTGACGGAGCGCGAGACGGAGGTGCTGTCCCTGGTCGCCCAGGGCATGTCGAACGCGGAGATCGCCGAGCACCTGATCCTCGCCGAGCAGACGGTCAAAACGCATGTGGGCCGGATCCTGGTGAAGCTGGGGCTGCGGGACCGCACCCAGGCCGCGGTGTTCGCCTACGAAACGGGCCTCATCCGTCCGACGGGCTACTGAAGCAGCCCCGGTAGTACTTGAGAGGGACCCCGGGAAATCCCCTTCAGCGGCGACGCGGGCCAGGCCGGGGCCCGCCTACCGTGGAGAACATGACCGAGACGACCCCCGGGGCGACCCCCCGGACCCCAGAGATCCGACTGGCTTCGGGCTTCATCCAGAGCCTGCGCGAGACTCTGGTCACCGATGCCTTCGCCTACCGCCCGCTGCCCCCGATGCGCACGGACGGGCCCGTGGTCCGGCGGCTTCCGCAGCGGATACGGACGGAGGCCGCGCACCTGCCGCATGCGACCGTCTGCACGGTGGCCTTCTTCGTCGTGCTCTTCGCCACGGTCACGAGCGGACTGCCCCAGGCGGTCTCCCTGGTGATGGGACTGCTGGCGGGCATCCCGGTGATGCTGACCCTGGTGCGGCCGGTGGCGGCGTTCTGGGCGGCCATGGCGGTCACCCTGGTCTTCTCCCTGCCCAATCAGGGCGATTCCAACTGGCCGTGGATCCCGGTGACGTTCGCCTCGTACCTGGCGACCGTGACCCTGGTGTCGATGCGGACCAGCCCGCGCACCGCCGGGTGGATGTGGTTGCTGACGGTCCTGCTCGGCAGTGGGATCTCCCTCGTGCTCGGCAGGGGCCAGACCCTCAACATCGGCCCGATGGCCTTCGCCTCGGCCCTCACCCTGCTGGCGGTGACCATCCGCAACGTCCGCAGGCAGGCCGAGCAGGAGGTGAGCGCGCAGCAGGAGGTCACGGCCGTCGAGCGGGACCGGCGGACCCTGCTGGAGGAGCGGACCACGATCGCGCGGGAGCTCCACGACGTGGTCGCCCACCACATGTCGGTGGTGGCCATCCAGGCGGAGGCCGCGCCCTACCGGGTGAAGAATCCGCCGCCGGAGCTGGAGGCCGCGTTCGTCACCATCCGGGAGAACGCGGTGGCGGCCCTGACCGAGCTGCGCCGGGTGCTGGGCGTCGTCCGCTCCGCGGACTACGAGGCGCCGGACGCCCCGCAGCCGACGCTGGCCTCGCTGGACGGGCTGCTGGCCAATGTGCGGGAGGCCGGGCTGAGTGTGGACAAGACCGTGACGGGCGCGGTCCGCGAACTGCCTCCGGGCGTGGAGCTGTCGGCCTACCGGATCATCCAGGAGGCCCTGAGCAACACCCTGCGGCACGCACCGGGCGCCGGCGCCTCGGTCGAGGTCTCGTACGTACTGGGCGGGCTGGGCCTGCGCATCGTCAACGAGGCGGGCACCGGTGACGTGCGGCCCTCTCCGGGGGCGGGGCAGGGGGTGACCGGGATGCGCGAGCGGGTGGCCATGCTGGAAGGCGAGATGACCGCCGGGGAGCTGGCCTCCGGCGGGTTCGAGGTGGCGGTGTTCATACCCGTGGCGGGCAGCCGCCCGGACCTGGCGAAGGATCCGCTGTGACGATCAGAGTGCTCATCGTCGACGACCAGATGATGGTCCGCGAGGGCTTCTCCGTCCTGCTGAACGCGATGGACGGCATCGAAGTGGCCGGGGAGGCGGTGAACGGACGGGAGGCCATCGCCCAGGTGGCGGCGCTCAAGCCGGATGTGGTGCTGATGGACATCCGGATGCCGGAGATGAACGGCCTGGAGGCGACCCGGGAGATCGTGGCCGCCGACACGGACGCGAAGGTGCTGGTCCTGACGACCTTCGACCTCGACGAGTACGTGTACCAGGCGCTGCGGGCCGGCGCGTCCGGGTTCCTCCTCAAGGACGCCTCCGCCCGCCAACTCGCGGACGGGGTCCGGGTGGTGGCCGCCGGGGAGGCACTGCTGGCGCCTTCCGTGACCAAGCGGCTGATCACGGAGTTCTCGAAGCTGTCGGAGACCCGGCCGCAGGTGGGCTCGGCGGCGGTGACGGAACTGACGGAGCTGACGGAGCGGGAGACCGAGGTGCTGGTGCTGATCGCGCAGGGGTTGTCCAACGCCGAGATAGCGGACCGGCTGATCATCGCCGAGTCCACGATCAAGACGCATGTGAGCCGGATCCTGGTCAAGCTGGGACTGCGGGACCGCACGCAGGCTGCGGTGTTCGCTTACGAGACCCGGCTGGTGACCCCCGCTTAGGACGCTCCGAAAAGTTGTCCACAGCTGTGGACAACTTTTCGGACGGGCATGGATCACGGAGTGCCGGGGCTCAGGCCGTCAGGTCCCGGCGGCGCAGGGCGGTCAGGGCGGCGGCCAGGAGAGCCGCCGCCAGCGCGGTCAGCGTCAGGAGAGGAGCCCAGGTCAGGGCCTCGGAGCCGGGGATCCGGGGCAGGTGGGCGAAGGGGGACAGGTCGAGGACCGCCCCGGGGAGGTCGAGCGCCGGGCCGATCCAGCCGAGGGCCAGCGCAGCCCCGGCCACCGCCCAGCCGGCCGACGCGTAGCCGGGGGCCACGCCGTACAGGAGGGCCGCGACGGCCCCGATCACCCACACTGCGGGGAGCTGCGCGAGCGCGCCCCCGACGGTCTGCGCGAGACCCGCGCCATGGCCGATGCCCAGGCCGAGCCCACCCAGCAGCAGGATCAGCGCCGAGCCGCCGAAGGCGACGGCCAGATGACCGGCGGCCCAGCGCAGGCGGCCGACGGCATGCGCGAGCACGGGCTCCGCGCGCTGCCCCGACTCCTCGGCGCCCAGGCGCAGTACCGCCGACACGATGAAGAGGGCGGCCACCAGCCCCAGCATCCCGGCCATCGTCGCCAGGAAGGCGTCGGTGAGGCCCGCTCCTCCGCCCGCCCCTGCGCCCGCGCCGCCCATCCGCTCGATGATCTCCCGGGTCCTGGCGTTGTCGCCGACCAGCTCGGCGGCCCCGTCCGCCATGCCCCCGAACACCACACCGGCCAGCAGGAATCCGAGGCTCCAGCCGAGCAGCCCGCCCCGCTGCAGCCGCCACGCCAGCGCTCCGGCACCGCCGAGCCGCCCCTCGGGCGGGCCCGGGCGGACCGCCAGGAAGCTCATGCCGAGGTCGCGGCGGCCGGCGAGCAGGTAGGCCGCGGCCGTCTGGGCGGCGAAGGCCGCCGCGAACAGGGCGAGCACCCACCAGCGTTCGGCCGCGAAGGCCCGTACGTGCTCCAGCCAGCCCAGCGGGGAGATCCAGGTCAGCGCCGACGAACCGTCCGCAGAGCCCGCGTCGCCCGCCGCGCGCAGGACGAAGGCCGCGCCGAGCAAGGCCCCGGCGAGCCCCTTGGCGAGTCGCGCGCTCTCGGTGAGCTGCGCCGTGACGGCGGCCGCCGAAGCGAACAGCATCCCGGTGGCGCCGATCCCCAGCCCGAGGGCGAGCGCTCCGCCCGCGCCCCGCCCGGCAAGGCCGGCCGCGACGAGGAGGGCGACCAGGGTGTTGGCGGCGAGGGCCGCCAGCAGGGCGGCCGTCAGCGGGGCCCGGCGCCCCACCATCGCTGCGGACAACAGTTCCTGACGGCTCGTCTCCTCTTCCTCGCGCGTGTGCCGGATCACGATGATCAGGCTCATGACCCCGGCGAGCAGCCCGGCGAAGACCCCGCCCCGCCAGGCGGTCAGCGCCCCGACCGAGTCGCCGAAGGCCGGGCCGTAGAGGGCGCGGAGCGAGCCGTTCGCGCTCATGGTGGCGAGCAGGCGCGCCCGTTCGGCCGGGGTCTCGTACACCGAGGCGAGGGAGGCGGGCAGGCTGAGCACCAGACCGGCCACGGCCAGGATCCAGACCGGCATCATGATGCGGTCGCGGCGCAGGACGAGGCGCAGCAGGGCCCCGGTACCGGCCAGTTGACGGTGGTTCATCGCAGTGCCTCCGTCTCCCCGGACCGGGCGTAGTGCCGCAGGAAGAGCTCTTCGAGGGTCGGCGGGGTCGCCGTCAGGGACCGCACCCCCGAGGCGGCCAGCGACCGCAGTACGGCGTCCAGCTTGTCCGTGTCGGCCTGGAGCCGGATCCTCTGCCCCTGCACCTGCACGTCGTGGACGCCCGGCAGGTGCGCGAGCCCGTTCGGTGGGGCGGCGAGCTCGGCGCTGATCGACGTACGGGTCAGGTGGCGCAGTTCGGCGAGGCTGCCGGTCTCGACCGTGCGGCCCTTGCGGATGATGCTGACCCGGTCGCAGAGGGCCTCGACCTCGCTGAGGACGTGCGAGCTCAGCAGGACGGTGCGGCCGGCGGCCCGTGCCTCGCGGACGCAGCTCCGGAAGACCTCCTCCATCAGGGGGTCGAGGCCCGAGGTGGGCTCGTCGAGGATGAGCAGCTCCACGTCGGCGGCGAAGGCGGCAACGAGGGCGACCTTCTGCCGGTTGCCCTTGGAGTACGTACGCCCCTTCTTGGTCGGGTCGAGTTCGAACCGCTCGATCAGCTCGGCACGGCGCGCCCGGTCGAGGCCGCCTCCGTCTGCGCGGCCGCCGCCGCGCAGGCGCCCGTAGAGGTCGATGACCTCGCCGCCCGAGAGGTTGCGCCAGAGGGTGACGTCGCCGGGCACGTAGGCGATGCGGCGGTGCAGTGCGACGGCATCGGCCCACGGATCGCCGCCGAGCAGTGCGACGGCGCCGGAGTCGGCGCGCAGCAGGCCGAGCAGGACCCGGATCGTGGTGGACTTTCCGGCGCCGTTGGGGCCGAGGAATCCGTGCACCTCGCCGGTGGCGACCGCGAGGTCGAGGCCGTCCAGTGCGCGGGTGCGCCCGAACGCCTTGTGGAGTCCGGCGGCGTTGATTGCCTTCGTCATGTTTTTGAACGTACGCTTCTTTCACAATTTTGTGAAGGTCGGGAATCACGTAAAGTCGGGGGGTGGCGGAAGACGTGAACGACGACGGCGTGATCAACGGTGCGGAGCCCCTGGACCAGCGGGCCGCCCGGGACGACGAGGCGGTCTCGCGCTTCGTCGAGCGGTTCGCCGCGCAGCTGACCGAGGCGGGGATGCAGCGGATGGCGGCGCGCGTGTTCGCGCAGCTGCTCGCGAGCGACGGCGGCGCGATGACCTCGGCGGAGCTGGGCGAGGCCCTTCGGATCAGCCCCGCGGCGGTGTCCGGAGCCGTCTCCTACCTGTCCCAGGTCAACATGGTCAGCCGGGAGCGCGAGCCGGGTTCGCGGCGCGATCGCTACGTGCTGCACAACGAGCTCTGGTACGAGACCTTCACCCGCCGGGACCAGATCCTGACCCTCTGGGAGAAGACCCTCCGCGACGGCGCGGCCGGCCTCGGCCCCGACTCCCCCGCGGGCGCCCGGGTCGCCGAGACGGCGGCGTTCTTCGAGTTCATGCAGGCGGAACTCCTGGGCCTGATGGACCGCTGGCGCACCCACCGCGCCACCCTGAACCTGCCGTAGCCCCTCTCCGGCACTAGCGTGGCCCGGGGGGCCTCCGGCCCGGCACGGGACCGGGGAACACCGGACTCAGGAGCAGAACCTCATGGCCGACACGCCTGCCCGCACCCCCGCCATCGTCCTCGTCCACGGCTTCTGGGGCGGCGCCGCCCACTGGGCCAAGGTCATCGGCGAGCTCCACCGCCGCGGGTACACGGACCTGCACGCCGTCGAGAACCCGCTGACCTCCCTCGCGGACGACGCCGAGCGGACCCGCAAGATGGTCCGGCAGATCGACGGGCCGGTGCTGCTCGTCGGCCACTCGTACGGCGGAGCCGTCATCACCGAGGCGGGCGACCTGCCCAACGTCACCGGGCTGGTCTACGTCGCCGCCTTCGCTCCCGACGCGGGCGAGAGCCCCGGCGGGATCACCCAGGAGAAGCCGCCCGCGGCGGTCGAGAACATCGCGCCCGACTCCGACGGCTACCTGTGGGTCAGGCAGGACAAGTTCCACGAGAGCTTCGCCCAGGACCTCACCCCCGAGGAGGCCCTGGTCATGGCCGTGACCCAGAAGGCCCCCCTCGCCTCCACCTTCGGCGACGCCGTCACCGCGCCCGCCTGGCGCGCGAAGCCGTCCTGGTACCAGGTCTCCACCGCCGACCGCATGATCCACCCCGACAACGAGCGGCGCATGGCCGCCCGCATGAACCCCCGCAAGACCGTCGAGCTCGACGCGAGCCACGCCTCCCTCGCCTCACTCCCCGGCCCCGTCTGCGACCTCATCGAGGCGGCCGCCTCCGCCTGAGCCCGCCCCGCCGCCACAGCCTGCGCGCCCGGCCCAGCTCCCGGGCGCGCGGGGCCCACACCACGGCCCCCGGCCCGGGATCCCCGGCCAGCCACACGAAGCGTTCCGGCGCCTGCGACTCGGTACGGGGCCACGCGCGCGGCGGCAGCACCCGCCGCCCCAGCAGCCCCAGGGTCAGCACCCACGGCCCGCGACGGCCGCGGCCCCCGGAGCCGCTGCGGAGCACCAGCAGCGGCGGCAGCCCGTACCCCCGCAGCACCCGGACGTCGTACGGGGTCCAGCGCAGCTCCGGGTCCCTCAGGGCACGGCGCACGCGCCGGACGACGCGGAGCTCCCGGACGGCGACGAGCACGGGCACGCACAGCAGCCCCAGCAGGGCGGCCCCCAAGGGCGCGGGGCGGGTGACCAGCGCCCCGATCAGCGCGGGCCAGCAGAGCACCGGCAGCAGCAGGACCAGCAGCGCATCCTGCCGCCAGTCCGCGAGCGCCTCCCGGACGGCAGCCTCCCCGGGCGGCCCGGGCACCGGCGGCTCACCGTCCTGCCCGCCCGCAGGCTCATGCTCCCCGGTCACCACACGAAGACTCCCGGTCCGGGCCATCCGCCCCGCCTCCCCGTCCCCCTGGTCCCCCTGGTCCCCCTGGTCCCCCTCGTCAGCGTTGCAGCGGCAGTGTCAGCCCCCAGGCGCCCGGGTGCAAGGTCCACGTACGGCGTCGGACCGGGCCGGTGACGGCGACGTCCGACCGGTAGCGGAAATCCTCCCCGGACACGGTCACGGCCGAGGCCCGCACCCGCACCACCCGGCCCGCCCCGGGACCGGAGCCGGACCCGGAAGCCGGTCCCGACCCGGGGCCGGCCCCGGAACCCGACCCCGCCCCCGCCATCCGGACCAGCACGTCCGCCAGCCCGTCGCCCTCCCGGGCCGACACCGCGACGTCCTCGACCATCCCGTCCACCACGTCCGCCAGGACCACCCCGTCCGCCTCCACCCGCAGCCGGTGCCCGCGACCGGACCCGCCGCCGGCCGAAGCCCCGACCGGCGGGCGGCCGAACGTACGGACCAGGGAGCGGTACGCGTTCCACACCGACGGCCCGGCCGGCCGCGGCACGCCCCCGGACCCGGCCCGTGAGCCCGGCCGGGGCCCGGATCCGGCCCCGACGGGCGGCGGCGGGATGCCGATCCCGCCCAGCACCACCCCGTCGCTGTCGTCGACCAGCAGGTCCCGCATGCCGACGGCCCCGTCCAGGACCGCCCGCGCGGCCGACACGGCCGACAGCGGCACGCCGAGCTGCAGCGCCAGGGCGAGCGACCCGGCCGGCCCCACCGGAATCAGCGAAACGGCCCCCGAGGACAGCGCCCGCTCACGGTGCAGCAGCCCGACGGCCCGTACGAGTGCGCGATCGTCGCCCACGATCACCGGCTGCCGATGACCCCGGCGGGCGAGGGCCCGCGCAAACTCCTCCTGTGAGTCCGGGAGGCAAATCTTCGCCGCCGCGCCCGCTGACAACACATCTTTCGCAATTCGCACGGACTCGCCGTCAAGACGGCGGGCGACCGGGTCGACGAGCACGAGCAGGCCGCCTACCGGCGCGCCCGCATGGCTCATGGTGGGCTCTGGAGCCGACACCTCGGTCCTTCCTCGGGTAGCATCTTTGTGCAAGAGGCCCTTGCGCTATTGCGCCAGGGCCTTCGTCTATTCCGGGGTACCGGTCCGACGGCTCAGCCTGCGGTGTACATCGTCGTACGCCCCCTGACCTTGGACATGCCCCATCCGGAAGAGGTGTACGCCTGTGCCCGCTCTTGTGCTGCTCGGAGCTCAGTGGGGTGACGAGGGCAAGGGAAAGGCCACCGACCTGCTCGGTGGATCCGTTGACTATGTAGTGCGTTACCAGGGCGGCAACAACGCCGGCCACACGGTCGTCGTGGGCGACCAGAAGTACGCGCTGCACCTTCTCCCTTCCGGCATCCTCTCCCCCGGATGCACCCCGGTCATCGGCAACGGTGTCGTCGTCGACCCGGCCGTCCTGCTCTCCGAGCTGCGCGGCCTGAACGAGCGCGGCATCGACACCTCGAAGCTGCTGCTCAGCGGCAACGCGCACCTGATCACGCCGTACAACGTCACCCTCGACAAGGTCGGCGAGCGCTTCCTCGGCAAGCGCAAGATCGGTACGACCGGCCGCGGCATCGGCCCGACGTACGCGGACAAGATCAACCGCGTCGGCATCCGCGTCCAGGACCTGTACGACGAGTCGATCCTCACCCAGAAGGTCGAAGCGGCGCTGGAGGGCAAGAACCAGCTCCTCGCGAAGCTGTACAACCGCCGCGCGATCGACCCGGCCCAGATCGTCGAAGAGATGCTCCAGTACGCGGAGCAGATCAAGCCGTACGTCGCCGACACCACCCTGATCATCAACAACGCGCTCGACGAGGACAAGGTCGTGCTCTTCGAGGGCGGCCAGGGCACGCTGCTCGACGTCGACCACGGCACGTACCCCTTCGTCACCTCCTCGAACCCGACCGCCGGTGGCGCCTGCACCGGTGCCGGCGTCGGCCCGACGAAGATCAGCCGCGTCATCGGCATCCTGAAGGCCTACACCACCCGTGTCGGCTCCGGCCCGTTCCCGACCGAGCTGTTCGACGCGGACGGCGAGGCCCTGCGCCGCATCGGCGGCGAGCGCGGTGTGACCACCGGCCGTGACCGCCGCTGCGGCTGGTTCGACGCCCCGATCGCCCGCTACGCGACCCGCGTCAACGGCCTGACGGACTTCTTCCTCACCAAGCTGGACGTGCTGACCGGCTGGGAGGAGATCCCGGTCTGCGTCGCGTACGAGATCGACGGCAAGCGCGTCGAGGAGCTCCCGTACTCGCAGTCGGACTTCCACCACGCGAAGCCGATCTACGAAAACCTCCCCGGCTGGTCCGAGGACATCACCAAGGCCAAGACCTTCGCGGACCTCCCGAAGAACGCCCAGGCGTACGTCAAGGCCCTGGAGGAGATGTCGGGCGCCCCGATCTCCGCGATCGGCGTCGGCCCCGGCCGCACCGAGACGATCGAGATCAACTCGTTCCTCTAGGAGCGACCGGAAAGGGGCGGTGCGCCGTACGGCGCACCGCCCCTTTCCGTGTGTGCGGCGCCTGCCGATCAGTTCTTGTCGTAGAAACCGAGGCAGTCGACGACCACGTCGACGGGCTTCCAGCCCTGGTTCCAGAAGTCGATGACGTCGCCCTTGCCGCCGGACGTCTGGACCAGGTTCGGCACGGTCTGCCCGGCCGTCCAGTGCAGGGACGAGGAAACGGGCCGGGGCGGCAGAACCCGCCGCCGGGCCGTTCCCGGAACGAGCCCCGCACTCGCCGCCACGAGGACGGCGGATATTACGGGTCGGCGATTGCGCACCGGCCCCCACTTCTGTTGATCTCGATCGAGCTTTGCGATCTCAGCCACCGCACACAATCCCTTTTCGGCCATGCCCCACGGCGGGATATGCTCCGCCCTGCCCGCGCGCTCCCGACGTCACAACGGAGCCGGGCCTGCTTGAACTGGGGGGTTCATGAGCTTGCTGCCACGTGGCAGAGGTATGTCTGCAATGTCCGCGACCAGGGGGAGGGGCCGTACGGCCCTCGCCTCCGGCGCCCTTCTGCTCGCCGTGCTGACGGCGTTCACCGGCCAGAGCGGGTCCGCCCTCGCGGCCCCGTCACCCGGCACCACCACCACCGATCCGGCCACCGCACCTGCCGCCGCGCCGCGGGCTTCCGGCCCGCAGGCCGCGCCGAAGCCGGACCCGAAGGCGGACCGCGCGGCCGCCGTACGGTCACTCGCGCAGGCCGACCCGTCGGGCCCCTGCCCGACGACGCTGAAGCCGCACGAGATCGCCGACTGCGCCGTCCCGTCGGGCACGACCGTCCGGATCGCGCTGACCCTGCCGCAGCAGAAGGACCTGGTCCTCATCCAGGCCGTCGCCGCCCAGGGATCGCTCTATCCCCGGCTCCTCGCGCCCGACGACTCGCCCGTCACCTGCGAGTCGGTCCGCCCGTCCAGCGATGGCGCCCTGCGCTGCCCCACCACCACCGCGGGCACGTACACGCTGACGCTGATGAACAACAGCAGCAACGAGACCGGCGCCTCCGTCGCGTACGCCCCGCTGCTCTCCAGCACCGCCTGCGTTCCGGTCGGCGCCGCCGACTCCAAGCTCGGCGCCCCGACCGTGTTCCAGCGCTCGCTGCCCGCCGGCTCCGCCGGTGACTGCTACACGCTGGGCCTCGCCGCGAACGACGTGGTGCGCACCCACGCCACCTCCTACCGGGTGCTGGAGAGCGTCTTCGACGCCTCCGGCAAGGAGATCTGCACCTCCCTCAACCGCGAGGGCGACGCGCTCGACTGCACGCTGACCGGCCCCGCCCCGTACCGGGTGTCGGTCCTGCAGTCCTACGGCTCGGCCGAGCCGTACACCTTCACCGCCGCCCGGTTCTCGAAGCCCGAGGGCTGCCCGGTCGTCGAGCCCCAGGCCTACGGGGTCTCCCCGGACGTGACCTCCGCCGTGCGCTGCCGCGTGCTGCGCGTCCCGTCGGCGGGCGCGTACACCTACGCCCCGGTCTCCACCGGCTCCGTGCCCTACGGTCAGCTGTACACGGCCGCGGGCACCCAGGTCGGCGACTGCGCCACGGGCTGCACCCTGGCCGCCGGCGACTACACCTGGGCGGTCGACCCGCGCACCGGCGACACCGGCGCCTTCGGGATGGCCTTCCACTCCGCGAAGGAGACCCGGGGCTGCACCGCGACCCGGGACGACGGCCTGGTGTCCGGCCCGGTGACCGGCACCTTCGGCGGTCCCGGGCAGCAGCACTGCCTGACCCTGCCGACGGCCACCGGCAAGGGCGTGTACCTCCTCGGCCGGCCCCCGGCCGACGGCGACCACGCCCGCACGGCCGTCTACGACGCCTCCGGCGCCCAGCAGTGCGAAGGCATCGCGGAGGTCGTCTGCAAGCTGGCCGGCACCGCCCCGTTCCGCGTGGTGCTGAGCGGCGAGCCCGCCGAGGCGTACGGCCTGGTGGTCCACCGCACCGGTGAGGCCACCGGCTGCGCCCTGTGGCCGCAGACCGTCTTCGGCGCCTCCACCGGCGCCCGGGTCGACCTGCCCGCCGAGGTGCGCCAGGCCTGCCTGAGCCTGCCCGCCGACAAGCACGCGGCCGCCGAGCTGCTCGACTACACCAACAACCAGAACAAGCTGAACGCCACGGTCCGGATCGTCGATCCCCAGGGCAACGTGGCGTGCGAGACGACGTACGCCAGCACCACCACCAGCTGCCTCCTCACCCCCGGCACCGCCTACACGGCCCTGCTGGTCGGCTGGGGCGGAGCGGACACGTACACGCTGGTGCGCCGCGACGTCTCGCCGACGGCGAACTGCGCCGCGCCCGGCTCGACGAAGGTGGGCGGTCCCTCCACCCCCTTCGACCTGACCTCGGCCCTGGACGCCCGCTGCCTGCGCGTTCCCGCTGCCGCCACCGACAAGATGTGGCTCAGCGCGCGGACGCTCGGGGGACGGTACGACCCGACCACCACGGCGGCCGTCCTCGACCCCACCGGCAAGATCGTCTGCTGGCAGCGCGGGGTGTCCTGCCAGGTGACCGGCTCGACCTCGTACCTCGTGGTCCTGACCGCAACCGGCTACACGGACAAGCCGATCCACACCAACGTGGACACCTGGAAGGTGGGCACGGCGGCCGGATGGGCTCCGGAGTGCACGGCCAACCGGGTCTCCCCCGAGGGCTTCCCGGCCCGTAGCGCGGTGCTCTCCGAGTCCTCCACGGCCTACTGCGCCGTACTCGACATGAAGGGCGGCCAGGCCTTCAACGTCGTCGGGACCACCAGTGCCACCAACGGTGAGCACCCCTTCACGGACGTGCTCGCCGCCTCCGAGTGGAACAACGAGATCCACAAGTTCGACTGCATCGGCTCCGTGGGCCAGTTCAACGTGCGCTGCTCGGCCGGTTACGGCACCCCGGCCGCCTCGACGGTGCTGCTGGTGAGCCCCCGCAAGGCCTCCACCCCCGTCGAGTTCACCATGGAGGGCGTCTGCGACAGCGGCTGCACTCCCGCCTCGGCCCAGCTCCCGACCGGCATCAGCCCCGCCACGAGCGTCACCGGCACGCGGTCCCAGGCCGTCGTCGGCGGTACGGGCCTCACCCTGGGCACGAAGCTCAAGCTGCTGGGCGGCGGCCGCGAGCGGCCCCTGATCCCGGTCTCCGTCAACGCCGAGGGCACCGCCCTGAACGTCCAGGTGGACACCACCGATCTGCCCGCGGGCACCTACGACCTGCTCCGCGAGGGCGTCGGCTACACCGACGGCGTGCCCTCGCCGGGCTACCTCCCGAAGGCGTACACGGTCACGGCCGCCTCGACTCCGGGCAAGTCCCGCTACGTGCCGCTGACCCCGGCCCGGTTCCTGGACACCCGGGACGGCACCGGCGCGAAGAAGCAGCGCGTCGGCGCGGGCGGCGTGGTCACCCTCAAGGTCGCGGGCGTCAAGGGCGTCCCGGCCACCGGAGTCACCGCCGTCGTCATGAACGTCACCGCCGTCCAGCCGACCCAGCCGGGCCACGTCACCGTCTACCCCAACAGCCGCCCGCTGCCCGGGGTGTCGAACATCAACTACGCGGCCGGGCAGATCGTGCCCAACCTCGTGACGGTGCCGGTGGTCAACGGGAAGGTGGACCTGCGCAACAGCGCCGGCACCGTCGACCTGATCGCCGACGTCACCGGCTACTACACCGACAAGGCCGGTACGGGCTCCTCGTTCACCCCGATCACCCCGTCCCGGTTCCTCGACACCCGTGACGGCACCGGCGCGAAGAAGCAGCGCGTCGGTACGGGCGGCGTGGTCACCCTCAAGGTCGCGGGCGTCAAGGGCGTCCCGGCCACCGGAGTCACCGCCGTCGTCATGAACGTCACCGCCGTCCAGCCCACCGAGGCGGGCCACGTCACGGTCTACCCGAACGGTCAGCCCGTGCCCGGGGTATCGAACCTCAACTTCACGCCCGGACAGATCGTGCCCAACCTCGTGGTCGTCCCGGTGGTCAACGGAAAGGTGGACCTGCGCAACAACTCCGGCTCGGTCGACCTGATCGCCGACGTCACCGGCTACTACGCGGCGACCGGTTCCACGTTCTCCTCGGGCTCCCCGGTCCGCCTCCTGGACACCCGCAACGGCACCGGCGCCCGCCCCGGCCCCGTGGGCTCCGGCGGGCTGGTCAGCCTGCAGGTGGCCGGGGTGGAAGGCGTACCGGCGCAGGGGGTGACCGCGGTCGTCCTGAACGTCACGGTCACCAACCCCACGTCCGACAGCCACCTGATCGTCCACCCGCACGGGGCGGCCCGCCCCAACGTGTCGAACCTCAACTTCACGGCCGGCAAGACCGTCTCCAACCTGGTGGTGGTCCCGGTGGTGGACGGCCGGGTGACGTTCTTCAACAACTCCGGCTCGGTGGACGTGATCGCCGACCTGAACGGCTACTTCACCTCGTGAGGTCGAGCGCCCGGCGCTGAACACCGACTGCAATGCGAAGGTCCCGCCCGGTCTCACGACCGGGCGGGACCTTCGCTCGTAGGCCAAGGAGTCCCGGCAGGCCGTAAAGCGGTGGACAGCCCCAGCCCGCCGGGTGAGCATCACCCCGATGAGTACTGAACTTCCTCCCAAGCGCGTCCGCTTCGTCAAGCTCGACGCGAAGGCCCTGAGGGCGCTCGCCGACGGTGATCTCGCAGGTGGCAGCGCCGAGGCCGGGGTGGCACTGGACCCCTACTTCGTCTCCGAGCGTGCCCGCTGGATCTTCGGCTACCGCGCCGACCAGCTCGCCAAGGACCCCTCCGCCGCCCCCTGGACCACCCGGGCCGCAGTGTCGGAGCCGGACGGGACGGTCATCGGCGACGCAGGGTTCCACGGCCCGCCGAGCGCGGACGGTGTGGTCGAGGTCGGCTACAGCGTCGTGGCCGCCTACCGCCGCCAGGGCTACGCCCGCGCCATGCTGGCCGCCCTGCTGGCCAGGGCCGCCGAAGAGCCGGACGTCCGCACCGTCCGGGCCACGATCCGGTCCGACAACACCGCTTCCCTCGCCACCGTCGCGGGCTTCGGTTTCACCCGCGTCGCCGAGCGGGGCAACGAGACCGACGGCATCGAGCTCGTCTTCGAACTCCCGGCCAACCCCTAGCGAAGCCGAGGGCCGAGGGCCGAAAAGAAAAATCCGCGAACCTGTCACATCCGCACCCCCGCATCCGTCAGTGCTGTGAGACGCCGACACCGGCCCCGCCCGCCCCGAAGGAGCACAGCACTCATGGACACGACTCCCACCACCCACATCTCCCGGATGGCCAACCCCACCGACTTCGTCCCCGAGCTGGCCGACGTCAGCGCGGCCCTCTTCCGGGCCACCGGGAACCGGTCCGTCCCCCGCAGCACGATGAGCCTCGTCCACCTCCGGGCGGGGCAGATCGTCGGGAACACCTACCTGACCGTCCTGAACACCGCCTTCCTGCGCAAGGCCGGGGAGAGCGAGGAGCGGATCACCGCCGTCTCCTCCTGGCAGGACGCGCCCTACTTCACCCCCGCCGAACGCGCCGCCCTCGCCCTGGTCGAGGCGACCCTCCAGCCGGCCCCGTACGGCCGGGAGCGCGTCACCGACGAGCTGTACGCGGAAGTGGCCGCGCACTACGACGAGAAGGCGCTCGCCACCCTCACCATCGCGATCGGCCAGATCAACTTCTTCATCGCCCTGGCCGTCATCGGCAAGCCCGCCCCGGTGAGCTCCCTGGCGGACGAGCAGTGGGACTGACCGGCCACGGGGTCACCAGGCCAGTTGTGAGATTTCCTCGGCGACGACCGCACAACCGTCCGCCGCCGGGTCGATCAGCGGGAAGTGGCCGACCCCGTCCAGCAGGGTCAGTCCGACCATCTCCCCCGCCAGTGCGGCCGCCGCGACGTACGCCTCCGACACCGACTCCGGGACCACGATGTCGCTCCGCCCCTGGACCACCGCCGTCGCGATGCCGGTCGGGAGCAGTGCCGCCGGGTCGGCGTACGGGCGTCGCGCGATGAACGGCCGCTCCCCGCCCAGGAGTTGCGCCGAAGCACCTCCGCACACCCCGAGCTCTTCCGCGACCGTGAAGTCCGCGATCGGGGCCAGCGCCACCACTCCGCGCAGCAGCGGCGGCGAGGGCAGCCTCCAGCCGGCCGGGGCGTCCTGCGGGAGCACGTGCCGGGCCGCGGCCCACAGCGCGAGGTGGCCTCCGGCCGAGTGGCCGGTCAGCACCATGCGGCGGGGGTCGGCCTCGGGCAGGCAGCCGGCGGCGAGTTCCGGGAGGGCGTCCATGGCGGCGGCCACGTCGTCGAAGGTATCGGGCCAGCGGCCGGCCACCGGGCCCTCGGCGTCCTGATGCGGCAGCGGCTGCGATTCCCGGGTCTGGCCGCGCCGGTACTCCACGTTGGCGACGGCGAAACCCTGCCGGGCCAGGAAGTCCGCGAAGGGGGTGATGTGCTGCCGGTCGTACGGGGCGCGCCAGGCCCCGCCGTGCAGGACGACGACCAGCGGTGCGGAACGCGCGACGCCGGGCTGCGCCCGCTCCCCGCGGGGGGCGTGGAAGTCGACGATCTGGTCGGGGTGTTCGCCGTAGGCGGCCGTCGCGTCGGGGGCTACGGGCGGATGGGAGAAGGCCGAGGCGGCCTCGGCGGCGTCCCGTTCGACTGCGGGGTCCGTCATCGGCTCAACCTCCGGTAACGCGAGGGACAAGGGGGACTGGTGTTCCGGTGTTGCGGCAGAGCGGGACCGTATCAGGCCGGAACGGCCCCCTCCGTGGCAGGCCGGGGAGATACCGGCGCGGGCGGGGCCTTAGCCCCGCCCGCGCGGTGATGTGACGTTTCGCTACCGGTTCACCCGAAGATGTGACCCAGTACGCGCGCCGCACGCTCCGCGTCCGCGAAGCCGACGTACAGCGGGGTGAATCCGAACCGCAGGACGTCCGGGGCCCGGAAGTCCCCGATCACACCCCGCGAGATGAGCTCGCGCATGACCTCGTCCGCGTTCTCCGTGCGCAGCGACACCTGGCTGGCGCGCCGGTCGTGCCCGGTCGGGGTGACCAGCTCGACCTTGCCCGCGGGGACGTACGCCGCCACGCAGTCGAGGAAGAAGTCGGTCAGCGCGAGGGACTTCGCGCGGACGTCCTCGACCGCGACCCCGTCCCAGGCGTCGAGGGCGGCCTCCAGCGCGAGCATGGACAGGATGTCCGGGGTGCCGACGCGGCCCCGCGCCACACCCTGCGCGGCCTCGTAGGAGGGGGTCATCGCGAACGGGTCCGCATGGCCGTTCCAGCCCGGCAGCGGGGAATCGAAGGCGTGCTGGTGGCGGGCGGCGACGTACAGGTACGCGGGGGCGCCGGGGCCGCCGTTGAGGTACTTGTAGGTGCAGCCGACCGCGAGGTCCACCGCGTGCGCGTCGAGGCCGACGGGGAGCGCCCCGGCGGTGTGGCACAGGTCCCAGACGACGAGCGCCCCGGCGGCGTGCGCGGCCGCGGTGAGGCCGGGCAGGTCGTGCAGGCGGCCGGTGCGGTAGTCGGCGTGGTTGAGGAGGACCACGGCGGTGTCCGGGCCCATCGCCGCCGCGGCGGCGGCCGGGTCGACCGGGACGACGCGCAGGCCCGTCATCCGGGCCGCCGACTCGGCGATGTAGCCGTCGGTGGGGAAGGTGGCGGCGTCCACGAGCAGCTCGGTCCGGCCGGGTGCGGCCAGCCGGGCGGCGCCGACGAGGGCCTTGAAGAGGTTGACGCTGGTGGAGTCGCCGACGACCACCTGGCCGGCTGCGGCGCCGACCAGCGGGGCTATCCGGTCTCCTATGCGTTCGGGGGCGTTCCACCAGTTGGCTTCGCCCTCGGTCCAGGAGCGGATCAGGCGGGTGCCCCACTGCTCCGTGACGACCTCGGCGACGCGGGCGGCCACCCCTGCGGGGAGCGCGCCGAGGCTGTTGCCGTCGAGGTAGACCACGCCCTCGGGGAGGGTGAAGCGGTCGCGGAGCTTGCCGAGCGGGTCGGCCGCGTCGAGCGCTTCGGCGCGGGCGGCGAGATCGGCGGCGGCGAGATCGCGGGCGGCGAGATCGGCGGCGGCCAGGTCGCGGGCCGCGAGGTCGGGGGTCTCGTTCACGGTCGGCTCAGACATGGCTGCGCGCCGTCCACAGCTCGGGGAAGACGTTCTTCTGCGCCCGCTTCTCCAGCCAGGTCACGCCGGCCGAGCCGCCGGTGCCCGTCTTCGCGCCCATCGCGCGCCGGGTGGCGACCAGGTGGTCGTTGCGCCAGCGCCAGACCAGCTCGGCGACGTCGGTGAGGACCTCGCCGAGGCGGTGCAGGTCCAGGTGAGTGTCCGGGGTCGCGTACAGGGACGTCCAGACGGCTTCGACCTCGGGCGAGGGCTCGTAGCGCTGCGAGAGGTCGCGGTCGAGGACGTGCGCCGGGACGGGGAGGCCGCGGCGGGCGAGGAGGCGCAGCACCTCGTCGTAGAGGCTGGGCTCCTGGAGGGCCTTCTCCAGCTCGGCGTGGACGCGCGGGGCGCCGCGGTGCGGGACCAGCATGGAGGCGGCCTTGTCGCCGAGGAGGAACTCCATCCGGCGGTACATCGCCGACTGGAAGCCGGAGCCCTCGCCGAGGGCGGCGCGGTACGCGTTGAACTGGCCCGGGGTCAGCTGGGCGAGGGGGCGCCAGGAGGCGTTGAGGGCCTCCAGCTCGCGGAGGGATCGTTTCAGCGCGTCCATCGCGACGGGGAGCTCGTCCTCGCGGAGCGCCTTCGCGGCGGTCTCCCACTCGTGGACGATGACCGTGAACCACAGCTCCATGACCTGGGTGGTGACCAGGAAGACCATCTCGCCCGGGTCGTCCGAGCGCGGGTGCTGGAGGTGGGTGAGGACGTCCGCCTGGACGTAGTCCTCGTAGGGGGTCGTGCCGGCGAAGTCGAGGTTCGGGGTGTCCGAACCGCCGTCTCCGGAGGCATCAAGGGCGTGCGACATCGCTGTCTCCTCGATACGTGCTTCCGGGTAGCGGTCCGCTCCTTCCGTGAGGTGAGTGGAGCTCCGGTCCCCTGCCCGCATCATAGGTCCGTCGTGCCGCAGGGCTTCAATAGTCAGTGGCGTACGTCACGTCCCGCCACCGGGCGGGCCCGTGAGGAGCCCACCCGGGCGGGAGCGTCCGCGTCAGGCGCCGAGGACGTCCGCAGCCGTCTCGGAGGAGTCGCGCAGGAAGGTCGAGCAGCGCTCGTACTCCTCCTTCTCGTCGATGGCGCCGGCCGCGCGGGCCAGGGCGTTCAGGGCGCGCAGGAAGCCGCGGTTCGGCTCGTGCTCCCACGGCACCGGGCCGTGGCCCTTCCAGCCCGCGCGGCGCAGCGCGTCGAGGCCGCGGTGGTAGCCCGTACGGGCGTACGCGTACGACTCGACCGTGCGGCCGGCCTCGAAGGCCTCGTCGGCGAGGAGGGCCCAGGCGAGGGAGGACGTCGGGTGCGCGGCGGCCACCTCGACGGCCGGGGTGCCCGCGGCGATGGCGGCGATGCCCGGCTCGTCGGGCAGGTGGGTGGGGGCGGGACCCCCGAGGAGGTTCTGGTGAAGAGACATGCGCCCCAGTCTGGCGGATGGCGGACGCCGGCATGCGCGAAGGGCCCGGCCCCGCCGTCCGTGGACGATGGAGCCGGGCCCTTCCGGTAGGCCGCCGCGGCGCGAGCCGCTGCCGCTCTGAGCGCTGCTACTTGAGCTTCGTGCCCGTGGAACGCAGGTTCGCGCAGGCCTCGGTGACGCGCGCGGCCATGCCGGCCTCGGCGGCCTTGCCCCACGTGCGGGGGTCGTACTTCGACTTGGTGCCGACCTCGCCGTCGACCTTCAGGACCGCGTCGTAGTTGCGGAACATGTGGTCCACGACCGGGCGGGTGAAGGCGTACTGGGTGTCGGTGTCGAGGTTCATCTTCACGACGCCGTTCTCCAGCGCGGTGGCGATCTCCTCGGCCGTGGAGCCCGAGCCGCCGTGGAAGACGAAGTCGAACGGCGAGGACTTGCCGTACTTCTCGCCGACGCCGGCCTGGAGGTCCTTGAGGAGCTCGGGGCGCAGGACGACGTTGCCCGGCTTGTAGACGCCGTGCACGTTGCCGAAGGAGGCGGCCAGCAGGTAGCGGCCCTTCTCGCCCAGGCCCAGGGCCTCGGCGGTGCGCAGCGCGTCCTCGACGGTGGTGTACAGCTCGTCGTTGATCTCGTGGCTGACGCCGTCCTCCTCGCCACCGGTCGGGGTGATCTCGACCTCGAGGATGATCTTCGCGGCGGCGGCCTTGGCGAGCAGCTCCTGGCCGATGGCCAGGTTGTCGGCCAGGGTCTCGGCGGAGCCGTCCCACATGTGCGACTGGAACAGCGGGTTGAGGCCGCGGGCCACGCGCTCGGCGGAGATCTCGAGCAGCGGGCGGACGTAGCCGTCCAGCTTGTCCTTGGGGCAGTGGTCCGTGTGCAGCGCGACGGTGATGTCGTACTTGGCGGCCACGATGTGCGCGAACTCGGCCAGGGCGGCGGCGCCGGTGACCATGTCCTTGTTGTACTGGCCACCCAGGAACTCCGCACCACCGGTGGAGATCTGGATGATGCCGTCGCTCTCGGCCTCCGCGAAGCCGCGCAGTGCAGCGTGCAGGGTCTGGGTCGAGGTCACGTTGATCGCCGGGTAGGCAAACTTGCCTGCCTTCGCCCGGTCGAGCATCTCGTTGTAGACCTCGGGGGTTGCGATGGGCATCTGTCCGCTCCTTGGATGTGCGGGGAGTGTGCTTATTGCGGGCCCTGACCTGGGGGCGACGTTGCCGTCGTGCCCATCTTTCCAGACTCGCGCCCCCACTCCACCTCCACGACGGCACCGCGAGCCCCGATCCGGGTGGAGTGTTTCACGTGAAACACTCCACCGAACCGCAAAGGCGCAGGTCAGGGCCTACTTCCGGAGGTCCGGGGACCTAAGTCACCAGTTGTGCGGAAGCACGACCCACCGTCCAAGGGTTAGGACAAACCGAGGTCGTCCAGCTGGTAGCCCGTGAGGTAGGGCAGGCCGGCGGCCGCGATGGCGTCGGCCGCGCCGCGGTCGACGATCGTCGCGACGGCGACGACCTCGCCGCCGGCCTCGCGGACCGCCTCGACGGCGGTCAGCGGGGAACCGCCGGTGGTCGAGGTGTCCTCGACCACCAGGCAGCGCTTGCCCTTCACGTCGGTGCCCTCGATGCGGCGCTGCATGCCGTGCGCCTTCTGCGCCTTGCGGACGACGAAGGCGTCCAGGCGGGCGCCGCGCGCGGCGGAGGCGTGCAGCATCGAGGTGGCGACCGGGTCGGCGCCCAGCGTCAGGCCGCCGACGCAGTCGAACTCCAGGTCGGCGGTGAGGTCGAGCATGACCTGGCCGACCAGCGGGGCGGCCTCGCCGTCCAGGGTGATCCGGCGGAGGTCGATGTAGTAGTCGGCCTCACGACCGGAGGAGAGGATCACCTTGCCGTGCACGACGGCCTTGTCCTTGATCTGCTGCAGAAGCGCATCGCGTACGTCACTCATGGCCCCGAGCTTAATTGGGCACTACCCGAGCCGCCGCCACGTCCACGTCGTGGAGATCTCCAGCGGGTCCACGGGGGTGACCAGCTGGGGGAGGCTGTTCAGCCCGTTCGGCGGACCCGACTGCGGTTCCACGCAGACGGCCTCGGGCTCCTCGTCGTAGACGACCACCCATTCGGAGCGGCTGGTGACCTTCAGCTCCAGCGCGTCGGGCCAGGTGAGGGTGACGTCGACCCCGTACGGCATGCCGAAGCAGTCGTCCCAGGGGCCGGGCTTGGGGTCGATGCGGTTGCCGGTGGGCAGGTGGTCGGCTCCGCGCTCCTCCTGCCAGGCGGCCTCGAAGTCGATGCGCACGTCGGACCCGCCCTCGGTGAGGCTGCGCCGGAACCAGGGGTGCCAGCCGGCCTGCGCCGGGAAGGAGTCCCCGTAGGTCTCGATGCCCATCGTCAGCGTCAGTGCGTTCTCGCCGAGCTCGAAGATCTGGGTGACCAGGCCCTCGTACGGCCACGGATCGGCGAGCGGGTACGTGAAGGCGGCCTCGGTGGCGGTGGCCCGGGCGCGGCTCCAGGCGGCGTCGCGGCCGAAGCCGTGGATGGCGTGCGGCGGGTGGTTGAGCGGGAGCTGGTGCAGGGTCGCACCGTCCTGGAACTGCCCGTCCCTGGTCCGGCCGCACCACGGGACCATGGGGAAGGACCCGTAGTGGTCCCCCTGCCTCAGCAGCTCCGTCCCGTCGATGCGCAGACTGCTGATCCGGCAGCCGTTCTCCTGGTCGATGGTCACCTCGGCGCCGCCGGCGCGCAGTTGCGTACTCATGCCATGACCTTAGTCAGCCCGGCGGGGTGATCAGGGCCGTGCGGGGATGCGGGCGGGTCCCCGGGTCAGCGGCGGCGGCGCAGGGCGCGGCCCAGGAGGACCGCCGAGGCCACCGCCACGGCGGCGGCCGGGGCGATCCAGCGCAGGCCGGCACCGGCCGAGGCGGAGGTGGGGGCCGGGACCGGGGCGTAGCGACCGCGTGGGGGCGCGTGGTCGACCTCCTCCGCGCTGCGGCCGATCATCGTGCGGCGGGCGTGCGCGGCCTCGGCGGGCGGGCGCGGGGGGCCGCCGAGGTCCCCCAGGTCGGCCATGCCCTCGAAGGTGCCCTCCAGGAACGGGTCCAGGGACGGGGGTGGGACCTCTGTGTCGAACACGGACGCGGTGACCTCGGTGAACCCCGGGCCGGGG
This sequence comes from Streptomyces sp. NPDC104226, assembly GCF_055584085.1. NCBI lineage: Bacteria > Bacillati > Actinomycetota > Actinomycetes > Kitasatosporales > Streptomycetaceae > Streptomyces > Streptomyces sp. NPDC104226. The sequence goes on along the minus strand of NZ_JBVJMS010000011.1, from coordinate 82,674 downwards.
TCCTCCCGGTCGGAGTCGGAGTCGGGGCCGGCGTCGGAGTTCACCGGGTCGGCTCCCGCGTCCACGTCCGCCCCCGCGTCGGCGGGCCCGGTGCCGCCGTCGACCGCGAGGGCCGCGAGGTGCCCGGCGGCCCGGTCCAGGAGGCGGTGCGCGGCCGTGGCGGCCGCGTCGGGGGCGAAGGCGGCGGCGCGGCCGTCGGCGGCGGCCTCGGCGGTGAACTCCAGCAGGGTGCCGCCGTCCGCCCCGGTCAGGAGCAGCGCGAGGGCGAGCTTCACGGTCCCGCTCCCCCGCACCTCGGTGCCCTCGCCGGTCAGGGTGAAGCGGTCCGGGTCCTGCTCGGTGACGGACAGGGTGCCGCGGTAGGTGACGGTGTGTCCGCCGACCCGCACCTTCAGCCGGCCGGACAGCGGCCCGGCCTCCGTATCGGCGTCCTGCTGGAGCCCCGGCACGCATCGCGCCAGCCGGGCGGGGTCGCGCAGCACGGCGCGGACGTCGGCGGAGGGGACCGGTACGAACACCTGATGCTCCATGCGAACGAGCCTACCGACGCGGCAGCCCGGCCACGAGTACCACGACCACCCCGGCCTACGAGTACCTCGGGTGCGGCAGCGTCGACGGCGGAAGCCCCGCCACCCGGGTGCGCTCCGTGTCCCGGGCCGCGTCGGCCAGGGACTGCGTGGACAGGGAGCGCAGGACGGGCGTCTCCCGGTCCACCCGCAGCGGGGGCACGCCCTCGCGGGCGGCCAGCACGAAGCCCCAGTCCTGCGGGAGCTTCGCCGCGGAGGCGGCGGTCGCGCCGAGCACCCGGTCGGGGCCGGCGGCGAAGCCCGAGAGGCGGCCGCCCGCGCTGTACGGGGCGGTGCGCAGGCCGGCCGCGCGCAGGGTGGCTTCGACGGTCCAGTAGGTACGGGGCCTGGTGCCCGGGGGCCCCGCGTGGACGGCGAGCCGCCCGCCGGGGCGCAGGGCCCGCGCGGCCAGCCCGTAGAACTCCTGCGAGTACAGCTTCGTGCTGGGGGTGATCCCGGGGTCGGGCAGGTCGGAGACGATGACGTCGAAGCGGGCCCGGGCGGCGGGTGCGCGCAGCCAGCGGAAGGCGTCGGCGGTGACGACGTCGAGGCGGGGGTCCTCGTAGGCGCGCCCGTTCAGCTCGGAGAGCTTCGGGTCGGTGCGGGCGAGCCGCACGACGCCGGGGTCGAGCTCGACGACGGTGACGGAGGCGACGTCGCGGTAGCGCAGCACCTCGCGGGCGGCGAGGCCGTCGCCGCCGCCGAGGACGAGGACGCTGGCGTGGGTGCCGGTCATCGCGGGGTGCACGAGGGCCTCGTGGTAGCGGTACTCGTCGTAGCCGCTGACCCGCAGGCGGCCGTCGAGGAAGAGGTCGAGGGAGCGCGGTGAGCCGTTCGGGGGACCGGTGAGGACGAGTTCCTGCACTCCGGTCTGGACGGCGACGCGGACCTCGCCGCCGTAGACGGCGCGGCGGGCGACGCGTTCGAAGTCGTCGGCGAGGACGGTGGCGCAGCCGAGGACGGCGAGGACGGCGAGGTTGACGGCGACGAGCAGCCAGCGGGCGCGGCGGGTCAGGTCCCGGCGGAACAGCCACAGGACGAGGCCGCCGCCGGCGACGACGTTGACGGTGCCGGTGAGCATGGCGCCGGTGAGCTGGCCGAGGACGGGCAGCAGCAGGAAGGGGAAGGCGAGGCCGCCGACGAGGGCGCCGACGTAGTCGGCGGCGAACAGGTCGGCGACGGCGCCGCCCGCGTCCTGTCTGCGGATGCGCTGGATCAGGACCATCAGGAGCGGGATCTCCGCGCCGATGAGCACACCGATGGCGAAGGAGAAGGCGACCAGTGCGGGCCGGGACTCCCCCAGCCAGGCGAAGCTGGCGTAGAGCGCCAGGGCGGAGAGTCCGCCGAGCAGGGCGAGGCCGGCCTCCACGAGGGCGAAGCCGAAGGCGGGGCGGGTGCGCAGGGCCTTGGCCAGCAGGGATCCGACGCCCATGGCGAAGACCATGACGGACAGCACGACCGACGCCTGGGTGACGGAGTCGCCGATGAGGTACGAGCCGAGGGCGAGCAGCTCCAGTTCGTATACGAGCCCGCAGGCGGCGCAGACGAACACGGTGGCCAGGACGAGGAGTCGGCCGGTCCTGGGCCGTACGGGCAGGGTGGCCGGGACACCGGGGGCGCGGCCCACCCCGCGCGGCTCCGGGGCCGGGGGGCGGCGCCACCGGGTGCGGAGCACCCCGCGCGGGGCGGAACGGTCGATCATGAAGCGAACCGTACGTCACCGCCCGCTCACATCCGGTCACCCACATGGGTGTAAGTGGCGCACTGATTCGGGCAGTTGGCGTAACCGTCCGGCAACTCCGCGACCCCGTGACCCCGAGACCTCCGGATCCGCGCCGGCGCCCGGGGCGGCCCTTCCGGGCTAGATCAGCACCGGAGACTCCGCGGCCGCCTGCGCCGTGGCGGGTGCGGAGGCGCCGGCGCCGGCGCTCCCGCCCGGAGCCGCCGCCTGGCCGGACGCCCGTACGCCGACCCGGGTGCGCGTCGCCACCAACTGCCCTTCCTGCGGGTACGCGTGCCAGGTCCGCCACCGCACCTGGCCCTCGTAGCGCTGCGCGAGCATGGCGGTGAAGGCGTGCGGGCTGCCGGGGAAGGTGCCGGCGAGTCCGTTCGGGTGGTCCGCGACCAGCGCGAGCAGTTCCTGCGCCCGCCCCGCGAAGGAGCCGCGCGAGAGGTTCTCGACCCGCGCGGCGAACTCGTACTCCCAGTCGCCGACGCGCTTGGCCACGCCGAGCGGAAGCGGGGTGCTGCTGCCGGGCATACAGGCGACGGTCTCGGAGCAGAGCACGTCACCCTCCTCCAGAAGCACCTGGTGGGAGGCCCCGAGCAGGCGCAACTCCACTTTCGCGCCATCCAGTTCGAGGTTCAGTACGGCCAGGGCGGGCAGCCGCTCCCGACCCAGGGCCCAGGCGAGATCGGCGGCACGCGTGTCGGTATAGGTGGTCTGGAGGGTCGTGAGCATGAGTCGGCTCCGCAAACGCGCGAGGGAGATGGGCCGGGGCCCGCCAGCGGTAGTCAACGGGTGGGGGGACACCGGCACGGGTCCACAGGAAGTCCCGGGAGGTCCGGGGACTGGTCTACTCAACCGAGGGAATCATGAAAGGCACGGCACTCACAGCGTTTTTACCCAAGTTGCAGGGGTTTACATCCCCTCGGGGGCTACACAGTTCACGTGTTCAGCAACATGCCGCCCGTACGCCGTAATGCGCGGCCGTGACGTCCGAACAAGAAGACGCCCGACGGAAGTTGTGCCCGGCGGGCGCCTCACCTATGCAGGGCGCGGTACGAAGTGGTCCGGCGTCGGAACCCATGGATCCATGAGTCCATGCTGCCCCGTGTCAGCTGGAACCGCATCCTCCGCCGCCACCGCAGGACGAGGAGGAGCCGCAGCTGGACGAGGAGGAGCCACAGCTGGAGGAGGAAGAACCGCAGCTGGACGAGGAGGAACCGCAGGAGGAGTGGCCCGAGGAGCCGCTCCCGGCCCACCAGCCCGCGTCCCCGCTGCCACCGCCGCGGCCACTGCCGCCCCCACGGCCCGCCTTGACCGCCACCACGACGATCACCACGACCACCGCCACGAAGATCACTATTCCGAGGATCATCCCCCGACCCCTCTCTGCTCCCCCGGTTCCCCGGGGTGCGGGATCCCCTTCGTCCCGCGTGCTGGGGGGATTCCCGCGCCCTGCGCGGCCCAAAGCACACTTGAGCAAGTCCAGAGCTTCCCCGCAGGATTGCGCCCATGAGCGATCCCGAGCACCCCGGCCTCCCCGCCCGCCCCTTCCTCAACCGCAAGCTGGCGGCCTTCGGCACCACGATCTTCGCGGAGATGTCCGCCCTGGCCACCGCCACGGGAGCGATCAACCTCGGGCAGGGCTTCCCCGACACCGACGGCCCCGCCGAGATCGCCGAGGCGGCGGCGCGCGCGATCCGCGACGGCCGGGGCAACCAGTACCCGCCCGGCCCCGGCGTTCCGGAGCTGCGTACGGCGATCGCCGTCCACCAGCAGCGCTTCTACGGCCTGGCCTACGACCCGGACACCGAGGTGCTCGTCACCGCCGGGGCCACCGAGGCCATCGCGGCCTCGCTCCTCGCCCTCCTCGAACCGGGCGACGAGGTCATCGCCCTGGAGCCCTTCTACGACTCCTACGCCGCCTGCATCGCGATGGCCGGGGCCGTCCGGGTGCCGCTGACGCTGCGCGCCCCCGACTTCCGCCTCGACGTGGACGCCCTGCGCGCGGCGGTCACCCCGCGCACCCGCCTCCTGCTCCTGAACACCCCGCACAACCCCACCGGCACGGTCCTGACCCCCGCCGAGCTGGCCGCGGTCGCCGACCTCGCCGTCTCCCGGGACCTCCTCGTCATCACGGACGAGGTCTACGAGCACCTGGTCTTCGAGGGCGCCCACACCCCGCTGGCGAGCCTGCCGGGCATGCGCGAGCGCACCGTCACGATCTCCTCCGCCGGCAAGACCTTCTCCTTCACGGGCTGGAAGGTCGGCTGGGTGACGGGGACGCCCGAGCTGGTCACGGCGGTGCGCTCGGCGAAGCAGTTCCTGACGTACGTGTCCTCGGGCCCCTTCCAGTACGCGATCGCCGAGGCCCTCGCCCTGCCCGACGCGTACTACGACTCCTTCCGCGCGGACCTGGCCGCCAAGCGCGACCTCCTCTCCGACGGCCTCGCGGCGGCCGGCTTCGAGGTCTTCCGCCCGCAGGGCACCTACTTCGTCACCACCGACATCACCCCCCTCGGCGAACGCGACGGCCTGGCCTTCTGCCGGTCCCTGCCGGAACGCTGCGGGGTGGTGGCCATCCCGAACCAGGTCTTCTACGACGACAAGGCCGCCGGAGCCACCCACGTCCGCTGGGCCTTCTGCAAGCGCACCACCGTCCTGGAGGAGGCGGTGGAGCGACTGCGGCGGCTCTGAGCCGGCTTCGCGCCGGGGCCGGCCGGGCACGCCGGGGCCGGCCCCCGGGGGGACGGGGCCCGGCGTCGTAGGGTTTCTGCATCGTGGCGGCTTCGGCCGGGAGCCCTCCAGAGAGTCGGGACGCATGGCGACGACGCAGACGCTGCCGAGCGGCGCACGGCCCGGGCAGCGTCTCGGCCGGGGCGGCCGGATGCCCGCTCCGCTGCTCGCGCTCGGGGTGTACGCCGCCGTGCGCGGGGCCGGGGTGGCGGCGGTCGCCGTGGTGGCCTGGTGGTCCGGTCGCAGCCCCCTGCGGGTGCTCGGGGAGTCCTGGGACTCCGTCTGGTACCTGCGGATCGCCGAGCACGGCTACGGGCGGACCCAGATCTATCCCGGCATCGGGTCCGTGCAGAGCGACTCCGCGTTCTTCCCGCTCTACCCCGCCTTGATCCGCTGCGCCTCCGCCGTCCTGCCCGGCCCGCTGACCGTCGCCGCGCTGGCCGTCGCCTGGATCGCCGCGGGCGCGGCCGCCGTCGGGGTGTACCGGGTCGGGGCGCACCTGCTCGGGGCCCGCGCCGGGCTGCTGCTCGTCGCGCTGTGGGCGGCGCTGCCGCACGCCCTCATGCTGACCCTCGCCTACACCGAGCCCCTGCTGGCCGCCTTCGCCGCCTGGGCCCTGTACGCCCTGCTGCGGGGCCGCTGGGGGTGGGCGGCGGGGCTCGCCGTACTCGCGGGGCTGACCCGGCCCACCGGGATCGCGGTCGCCGCGGCCGTGACGGCGGCCCCCGCGTACGAGATCTGCCGGCGGCGGGGCCGCGCACCCGCGGCGGTGTGGGCGGCCGGGCTGGCCGCTCCCGCGGGCTGGGCCTCGTACGTCCTGCTCGTCGGCGTGCGCCGGGGGGATCCGCTCGGCGGCTACTTCGCCGTCCAGAGCGGCTGGGGCTCGCGCTTCGACTTCGGCGCGGGGGCGCTGCGCTCCGCCCGGCACGCGCTGGGCTCGCCCGGGAGCGTGGAGCTCGCCACGCTCGTGACGGTGGTCCTGCTGGCGGCCGCGCTGGTGCTCGCCGGGCTGCTGGCGGCCGACCGCGGGATCCCGCTGCCGCTGCTCGTGTACACGGGCGTGCTGCTGGTGATGACCTACGGCGGCGCGGGCTTCTTCGAATCGAAGCCGCGCTTCCTGCTGCCCGCGTTCCCGCTGCTGCTGCCGGTGGCGGCCCTCATGGCGAAAGCCCGGCCGCGCACCGCGGTCGTGGTGACCGGGGTGCTGGCCGGGCTCTCGTACGCATACGGGCCGTACCTGCTGCTCGCGTCCGGGGTGGCGCCGTAGGGCGGGCCCCACGAGGGGCCGGACGCGGGCCGTCGGGACGTACCCGGGCCGGGGACCGCGGAGACCTAGTTGGTCTCGCTGTCGCCGCCCTCTTCGTCGTCCTTCTTGTCGGCGGAGTCGACTTCCTTCTCCAGGCCGAACTGCTCGACGAGCCACTTGTCGAACTCGATCGACGCGCGGACCCAGCTGACCGTGGAGGACACGAAGTGCTCCAGGTTCACGCCGGTGCCGATCAGCATCTGCGCCTCGCCGATCAGGCGGACGGAGCCGTCGTCGTGCGTGTGGCTGTAGACCTTGGGCCACAGGGTGCGGCGGTTCCAGTCGTCGATGGACTCGAGGAGCTGGGCCTTCTCCTCGATCTTGTGCGGGCGGTCGTAGAACGTCCGCACGGAGAAGACCTGCTGCTCGTCCTCGCCGCGGAACATGAAGTACGTGCGGAAGTCCTCCCACGGCGCCGCGAGGTCACCCTCGTCGTCGACGACGTACTTGAGCTCCATCTGCTCCAGGAGCTGCTTGACCAGATCCTGGTCGGGGACGACGGGGCCCGCCGGTCCAGTGGCCTGCGGGTCGGGCTGCTGCCCTCCGAAGTTCGGAATCGAGGCCGGGTCGATGCTCACCGTGTGACTTCCCTTCGTGCGGATGCAGCCATCCTCCCCCATCGCGCCCACCCCGTGTCCACCCCGGAAGGGCCCGATCCGCGCAGGGCGGACAGGAGTATGGCCCGGGTGAGCCGGGCCCCGGGCGGGCCGGGGCCCGGCTGAGGCGGTATTGCGCCGGATTACTGCCATACAGCCCGGGCCATGAGCCCGGGGCGGTACGGCCCCGGTTACAGCGCCTTGCCGACCAGCAGGTCGTCGCCCGCCACCGAGACGCGGACGGTGTCGCCGTCGCGGACTTCGCCCGCGAGGATCTCCTTGGCCAGGCGGTCGCCGATGGCCGTCTGGATCAGGCGGCGCAGGGGGCGGGCGCCGTACGCCGGGTCGTTGCCCTTGTCCGCCAGCCAGGCCAGGGCCTCGGGGGTGACGTCGAGGATGAGGCGGCGTTCGGCGAGGCGCTGGGCCAGGCGGCCGATCTGGAGCTCGGCGATGTGGGCCAGCTCGGCCCCGCTCAGGGCGGAGAAGACCACAAGGTCGTCGAGGCGGTTGAGGAACTCCGGCTTGAAGGAGGCCCGCACCACGTCCAGGACCCGGGCCTTCTTCTCCTCCGGATCCGTGGACGGATCCATCAGGAACTGGCTGCCCAGGTTCGAGGTCAGGATCAGGATGGTGTTGCGGAAGTCCACGGTGCGGCCCTGGCCGTCCGTGAGGCGGCCGTCGTCGAGGACCTGGAGCAGGACGTCGAAGACCTCGGGGTGGGCCTTCTCGACCTCGTCCAGCAGGACGACCGAGTACGGGCGCCTGCGGACGGCCTCCGTCAGCTGGCCGCCCTCCTCGTAGCCCACGTAGCCGGGCGGGGCGCCGACGAGCCGGGCCACGCTGTGCTTCTCGCCGTACTCCGACATGTCGATGCGGATCATGGCCCGCTCGTCGTCGAAGAGGAAGTCGGCGAGGGCCTTGGCCAGCTCCGTCTTGCCCACGCCCGTCGGCCCGAGGAAGAGGAACGAGCCCGTCGGCCGGTCCGGGTCCGCGATGCCCGCGCGGGTGCGGCGCACGGCGTCGGAGACGGCGCGCACGGCCTCGCCCTGGCCGATCAGGCGGCGGCCCAGCTCCTCCTCCATGCGGAGCAGCTTCCGGGTCTCGCCCTCCAGGAGGCGGCCGGCCGGGATCCCCGTCCAGGCGCCCACGACGTCGGCGATGTCGTCCGGGCCGACCTCGTCCTTGACCATCGTGCCGCGGGTGGCCTCCGCCTCGGCCTCGGTGGCGTCCGCGAGCTCCCGCTCCAGGGCCGGGATCTCCCCGTAGAGCAGCTGGGAGGCGGTGTCGAAGTCCCCGTCGCGCTGGGCGCGCTCGGCCTGGCCGCGCAGGTCGTCCAGGCGCTCCTTGAGCTCGCCGACCCGGTTGAGGGACTGCTTCTCCTTCTCCCAGCGGGCGGTGAGGCCCCGCAGGTCCTCCTCCTTGTCCGCGAGGTCCTTGCGGATCCTGTCGAGGCGTTCGCGGGAGGCCGGGTCGGACTCGTTGTTCAGGGCCAGCTCCTCCATGCGCAGGCGGTCGACCGAGCGCTGGAGCTCGTCGATCTCCAGCGGGGAGGAGTCGATCTCCATGCGGAGCCGGGACATGGACTCGTCGACGAGGTCGATGGCCTTGTCGGGGAGGAAGCGGGAGGTGATGTACCGGTCGGAGAGGGTGGCGGCGGCGACGAGCGCGCTGTCGTTGATGACCACCTTGTGGTGGGCCTCGTAGCGGCCCTTGAGCCCGCGCAGGATCGCGATGGTGTCCTCGACGCTCGGCTCCGCGACCAGCACCTGCTGGAAGCGCCGCTCCAGCGCCGGGTCCTTCTCGATCCGCTCGCGGTACTCGTCGAGGGTGGTCGCGCCGACCATCCGCAGCTCGCCGCGGGCCAGCATGGGCTTGAGCATGTTGCCCGCGTCCATGGCGGAGTCCCCGCCGGCGCCCGCGCCGACGACGGTGTGCAGCTCGTCGATGAAGGTGATGATCTGGCCGTCGCTGGACTTGATCTCCGCGAGGACCGTCTTGAGCCGCTCCTCGAACTCGCCGCGGTACTTGGCACCGGCCACCATCGCGCCGAGGTCCAGGGAGACCAGCCGCTTGTTCTTCAGGGACTCGGGGACGTCGCCCTTGACGATGCGCTGGGCCAGGCCCTCGACGACGGCGGTCTTGCCGACGCCGGGCTCGCCGATGAGCACCGGGTTGTTCTTCGTACGGCGCGAAAGCACCTGGACGACGCGGCGGATCTCGTGGTCGCGGCCGATGACCGGGTCGAGCTTGCCCTCGCGGGCGGCCGCCGTGAAGTCGGTGCCGAACTTCTCCAGGGCCTTGTACTGGCCCTCGGGGTCGGGGGTGGTCACCCGCCGCCCTCCTCTTGCGTTCTCGAAGGCCGCGCGCAGCTTCTTCGCGGTCGCGCCCTGTCCGGAAAGGAGCTCGCCGGCCGCGCCGCCCTTGGCGGCGACGGCGATGAGCAGGTGTTCGGTGGAGAGGTACTCGTCGCCGAGCTTCCCGGCCTCCGCGTCGGCCTCGGCCAGTACGGCGAGCAGCTCGCGGCTGGGCTGCGGGGGCGCGACCGTGGATCCCGTGACGCTGGGCAGGGCGGCGAGCAGCCGGTCCGCCCCGGCGCGTACGGCGGCCTGGTCGGCGTCGGTCGCGGCGAGCAGGTCGGTGATGTTCTCGTTGTCCTCGCCGGCGAGCAGCGCCAGCAGCAGGTGCGCGGGCGTCAGGTCCGCGTGCCCGTCCTTGACGGCCCTGGTCGTGGCCGCGTTCAGCGCGTCCCGGCTCCTGTTGGTCAGCTCGGCATCCACGTGCGCCTTCTCCCTTCCCTACGTCGTGTGCTTCACATGAGTAACCTGCACAAAGTTGAGTCTATTCCACTCAAGGTGGAGGGACGTACCCTTCGCGCATGTCGACTCCCAGCCCGGCCGGCACGGCCCGCCCACCCCAAGACGTACTCAACCCGACGCCGGAGTACCTCGCCTTCTGGCGGGAGCGGCACATCTGCACGCTGACCACCCACCGCCCCGACGGCAGCCCGCACGTGGTCCCGGTGGGCGTGACCTACGACCCGGAGGCCGGGCTGGCACGGGTGATCAGCAACAAGCACAGCAAGAAGGTCCGCAACGTGCTGGCGTCGCAGGGCGGCCCGCAGGGCGGGGCCCGGGTGGCGGTGTGCCAGCTGGAGGGGCGGCGCTGGGCGACCCTGGAGGGCCGCGCGGTGGTGCGTACGGACGAGGCCTCGGTCGCGGAGGCGGTACGGCGCTACGCGGAGCGGTACGGGCGGACGCCCTCGCCGAACCCGGACCGGGTGGTCGTGGAGATCAGCCTGGACCGGGCCATGGGGCGCGCGTAACGCGCACGGCCGGCCGCGCACGGCCCGGCGGCACCCCGCTCGGGCGTACCGCGCCCGGCCACGCCCCGTTCGACGATGTCCGGTTCAACCACTGGACACGGACATCACAGCGACGCCATCGTGGTCAGGTCCACGATGGCGTCGCTGTGTGGGGGTAGTGCCTGAGCGATCTGCGACGACAGGGGAATCGCTTCAGGCACTGCGGGGGGTGGCGGCGGATTCGGGCTCGAAAAGTTGGTGATCACGCTGGTCCAGATTGACGAAGACCATGCCGTACCGGATCTCGCAGCGGACGGGCTGCGGTGCGCCTCGGGGGCGGCGCAGACAGCGGTAGGCCCGGACGTCCTCGTCCTCTTCCCGCACCACGATGATCGGCTGGCCGAACAAGGTGACCTTCAGCGAGTCACCGACGTAAGGGATGGCGCTGGTGAGATCGATGAACTGCCAGCCGGAGCGGTAGGCAGATGCCATTTCACGGCGGAAGCCGTGGTCGTCGGGCGTCATCAGTCCCAGCCGAGGTCGTTGGTCGACGCGGTGGTCGAGTCCCAGCCCAAGTCGTTGGGCGCCGAATCCCAGCCCAGATCGGGCTTGCCTATCGACACGGCGGGCGCGTCGGTACCCCCCACGTCCCCACCGAAGGCGTTGACTGCCCCAATGACCGCAGCGGCGGAGAACCCAATGGCAAGTACCGAGCGAAGCATTCTCTTGTACATGGTCGGCTTCGTCCTCACTTGATGGAAATCTTCTCCCCCGCGTGTCAGACGATGGCTTATTCGGGCACGTCGCTGCCACAGGGACGATGCATCATGTTCTTGCATGTTCAGGACCCTGGGGGGTGGAGATTTGCCCAGAAACAACACAAAGCCGACACATCCCCACCCCGTCACGTCCATGTGCGCGGAGGGGACGCGTCTCTACACGGCGGCGCTGAGCACCGGCCGGGTGAGCCGCGGCGAGGTCGAGAACGCCCCCTGCCTGCTCGAATTCGCTCTCCTGAGGCCCGACCCCGATGACGCGAACCAGCTCCGCGCGGTTCCCCCGTCCGTCGCGCTCGCCCAGCGGCTCCATCCGCTCGAACGGGAGATTCAGGACCGGCGCCGGGACACCATAGATCTCACCGACGCATTCGAGCCGTTTCTGGCCATCAGCTCCCAGAGCCCCTCGAACACCCACGCCATCACCGTGCTGGAGGGCTTCGACCAGATCCACACCGCCCTCGACCAGGCCACCGCGGAGTGCCGGACCGAAGTGCTGACCGTACAACCGGGCGGCGCCCGGTCCACGTCGGTCCTCACGGAGGCACTGGAGCGCGCCGCTCCCCTCGTCAACCGCGGGGTGCGCATAAGGACGCTCTACCAGCACACCGTGCGGCACAGCCAGGGCACGCTCGCCTACGTGGACCGGATCTCCGCGGGGAAGGTCGAGATCCGCACGCTCGAAGAGCTCATGGAGCGTCTCATGATCTTCGACCGTACGGTGGCCTTCATCCCCACGAGCGACGACCGCAGGACGGCCCTGGAACTGCGCCACCCCGGGCTGGTCGACTACCTCATCAAGGTCTTCGAGCAGCTGTGGCACCGTGCCGTGCCGCTGTCGGCGGAGGTGACGTACCAGCACACCCCCGGCGGCATCTCGGGCGTGCAGCGCTCCATCGCGCAGCTCCTCATCGAGGGACACGTGGACGAGGCCATCGCGCGCCGGCTGGGAATGAACGTCCGGACCTGCCGCGCCCACATCGCCAAGCTGGCGGCCTCCCTGGGCAGCGGCAGCCGGGCACAGCTCGGCTTCCTCATCGCCCGCTCGGGGATGCTGGAGGACCCGGAGCGCCGGCTCTGAGAGCCGCGCAGAGGCCCCCCAGGGCGCCCTGACGGATGCGGAAGGCCCCGCCCGGTATCAACCGGGCGGGGCCTTCTTTTCGCGTCCGTACGGGCGCGCTCAGTCCATCGGGCGCTTGGGCGCCGGCCGCCAGACGACCAGGGCGCTGCCCGGCTGCGGGGGCTGGTACGGGACCAGGTCGCGCCGGTACGAGGCGTGCACCTGGGCCTCGCGCTGCCGGAGCACCGCGGCGGCGCCGTCGACCGCGGTGGAGAGCTCGGCCACGCGCTGCTGGAGCGCGGCGACCTGGTTCTCCAGCTCGATGATCCGCTTGATGCCGGCCAGGTTGATGCCCTCTTCCTGGGACAGCGCCTGCACCGTGCGGAGCAGTTCGATGTCACGGGCCGAGTAGCGCCGGCCGCGCCCGGCCGTACGGCCCGGGGAGACCAGGCCGAGACGGTCGTACTGGCGCAGGGTCTGCGGATGCAGGCCCGAGAGCTGGGCGGCCACCGAGATCACGTAGACCGGGGTCTCATCGGTGAGCTGGTACTGGCTCCTACGGCGGCCGTCCATGTCATGCTCCCTTCGCGGACTCGAACAGTGCGGAGCGCGGGTCCTCGGACTCCGTCGCCTCGCGGTACAGCTCCATGGCCTCGCGGGCCTTGTCGTTCAGCTCGGTCGGAACGGCGACCTCCACCGTCACGAGCAGGTCGCCGCGGGTGCCGTCCTTGCGGACCGCTCCCTTGCCGCGGGCCCGCATCGTGCGGCCGCCCGGGGTGCCCGGGGGCAGCTTCAGCGTCACCGAGGGGCCGTTCAGGGTCGGGACCTTGATGTCGGCTCCGAGCGCCGCCTCCGCGAAGGTGACCGGAACGGTCACCGTGAGGTTGTCGTCCTTGCGGCCGAAGACCGGGTGCGCGTCCACGTGCACGACCACGTACAGGTCGCCGGCCGGGCCGCCGCGCTCGCCCGGGGCTCCCTTGCCGCGCAGCCGGATCCGCTGGGAGTCGGAGACTCCCGCCGGGATCCGGACCTGCATGGTCCGGGAACTGCGGGCCCGGCCGCTGCCCTTGCAGATGTCGCAGGGGGTCTCGGCGATGAGGCCGCGGCCCTTGCAGTCCGCGCAGGGGTCGGTCAGCGAGAAGCCGCCGCCGCTGCCGCGGGACACCTGGCCGGTGCCGACGCAGGTCGGGCACACGCGGGGCGTGCCGTTCTTGTCGCCGGTGCCCGAACAGGCCTTGCAGGGCGCCTGCGAGGACATCCGGAGCGGGACCGTGGCCCCGTCCACCGCCTCCGTGAAGGAGAGGGTGACCTCCGACTCGATGTCCTGGCCGCGGCGCGGCTGGGTACGGGTCCCCGCACCTGCGCCGGCGCCGCCGCGGTTGAACAGGCCGCCGAAGACGTCGCCCAGACCGCCGCCGCCGAAACCGCCGCCCGCGCCGCCCTGCTGCTGGCCTCCGAAGAGGTCGCCGAGGTCGAAGTTGAACGAGCCGCCGCCCCCGCCGGGACCGGGGCGGAAGCCACCGTTCCCGAACAGGGCGCGGGCCTCGTCGTACTCCTTGCGCTTCTTGGCGTCACCGAGGATGTCGTTCGCCTCGGAGATCTCCTTGAAGCGCTCCTCGGCCGAGGCGTCACCCTTGTTGGCGTCCGGGTGGAACTCGCGGGCGAGCTTCCGGTACGCCTTCTTGATCTCGGCCTCGGTGGCGTCCTTCGGGACACCGAGGACCTTGTAGTAGTCCTTCTCGACGAAGTCCTTCGTGCTCATCCCCGGTGTCCCTCCTCTCGTGCCTCTACGTGGTCAACCTCAGCCGTTGTCGGCTGCATCCGCGTCCTTGCCGGACGGGTCCGACGGGTCCGACGACGAGTCGGCCTCCGCCGCCTCGGACTTCGGCGCCGCGCCCGGCTGGGGCTCGGCCACCGCGACCCGCGCGGGACGGATCGTACGCTCGCCGATCCGGTAGCCCGGCTGCAGGATCGCCACGCAGGTGTCCTCGGTGACGTCCGGCGCGTACGAGTGCATCAGGGCCTCGTGGATCGTCGGGTCGAAGGGCTCGCCCTCCTTGCCGAACTGCTGCAGGCCCATCTTGGCCGCGGCGGTCTCCAGCGATTCGGCCACCGACTTGAAGCCGCCGACCAGCTCGCCATGTTCCCGCGCCCGGCCGATGTCGTCCAGGGTCGGGAGCAGCTCCGTCAGGAGGGACGCGACCGCGATCTCCTTGACGGCGATCCGGTCCCGCTCCACCCGGCGGCGGTAGTTCTGGTACTCCGCCTGGAGCCGCTGGAGGTCCGCGGTGCGCTCGCCGAGCGCGGTACGGGCCTGGTCCAGCTGGGCCAGGAGGGCGGTCTCCTGGCCGGACTGTGCTGCTCCGGAGTCCCCGGCCGGGGCCGCGGCCTCCTCCTTGGAGGAAGCTGCGGCCTTCGGCTCGGCGGCGTCGTCAGGCGTGCCGTCGGCGGGGACTTCGGGCTTCTCGTCGAAACCCGGGGTCTCCTCCGACATCAGGCAGCGCCACCCTTCGGCTTCTCGTCGTCGACGATCTCGGCGTCGACGACGTCGTCGTTGGCGTCGGCGGCCTGCTGGGCACCCTCGGCGCCGGCGGCACCCTGGGCGGCCTGGGCGTCCGCGTAGATCGCCTGGCCGAGCTTCTGGCTGACGGCACCGAGCTTCTCGGTCGCGGTGCGGATCTCGGCGGCGTCCTCGCCCTTGAGCTTCTCCTTCAGCTCGGCGATGGAGGCCTCGACCTCGTCCTTGACGTCGGCCGGAACCTTGTCCTCGTTGTCCTTGACGAACTTCTCCGTCTGGTACACGAGGCTCTCGCCCTGGTTGCGGGACTCGGCGGCTTCCTTGCGGCGCAGGTCCTCGTCCGCGTACTGCTCCGCCTCCTGGCGCATGCGGTCGACCTCGTCCTTGCCGAGCGAAGAGCCGCCGGTGACGGTCATCTTCTGCTCCTTGCCCGTGCCGAGGTCCTTGGCCGTGACGTGCATGATGCCGTTCGCGTCGATGTCGAAGGAGACCTCGATCTGCGGGACGCCACGCGGAGCCGGCGGCAGGCCGGTCAGCTCGAACATGCCGAGCTTCTTGTTGTACGCCGCGATCTCGCGCTCGCCCTGGTAGACCTGGATCTGCACGGACGGCTGGTTGTCCTCGGCCGTCGTGAAGATCTCGGACCGCTTGGTCGGGATCGTGGTGTTGCGCTCGATGAGCTTGGTCATGATGCCGCCCTTGGTTTCGATACCCAGGGACAGCGGGGTCACGTCGAGGAGCAGGACGTCCTTGACCTCACCCTTGAGAACGCCCGCCTGGAGGGTCGCGCCGATGGCGACGACCTCGTCCGGGTTGACGCCCTTGTTGGCGTCCTGACCGCCGGTGAGCTCCTTGACGAGCTCGGCGACGGCCGGCATGCGGGTGGAGCCGCCGACCAGGACCACGTGGTCGATCTCGGACAGGTTGATGCCCGCGTCCTTGATGACGTTGTGGAACGGGGTCTTGCAGCGGTCGAGCAGGTCCGCGGTCAGCTGCTGGAACTGGGAGCGCGTGAGCTTCTCGTCCAGGTGCAGCGGGCCCTCGGCGGAGGCCGTGATGTAGGGCAGGTTGATCGAGGTCTCCGTGGAGGAGGACAGCTCGATCTTCGCCTTCTCGGCGGCCTCGCGCAGGCGCTGGAGCGCCATCTTGTCCTTGGCCAGGTCGACGCCGTGACCGTTCTGGAACTGCTTCACCAGGTAGTCGACGACGCGCTGGTCCCAGTCGTCGCCACCGAGGTGGTTGTCACCGTTGGTGGCCTTCACCTCGACGACGCCGTCGCCGATCTCCAGGAGGGACACGTCGAAGGTGCCGCCACCGAGGTCGAAGACGAGAATGGTCTGGTCGTCCTTGTCGAGACCGTAGGCCAGGGCGGCGGCCGTCGGCTCGTTGACGATGCGCAGGACGTTCAGGCCCGCGATCTCACCGGCCTCCTTCGTCGCCTGACGCTCGGAGTCGTTGAAGTAGGCCGGGACGGTGATGACCGCGTCCGTGACCTTCTCACCCAGGTAGGCCTCGGCGTCGCGCTTCAGCTTCTGCAGGATGAAGGCGCTCATCTGCTGCGGGTTGAAGTCCTTGCCATCCAGGTTGATCTTCCAGTCAGTGCCCATGTGGCGCTTGACGGAGCGGATGGTCCGGTCCACGTTCGTGACCGCCTGGCGCTTGGCCACCTCGCCGACGAGGACCTCGCCGTTCTTGGCGAAGGCGACGACGGACGGCGTGGTCCTGGCGCCCTCGGCGTTGGTGATGACGGTGGGCTCGCCGCCTTCCAGAACGCTGACGACGGAGTTAGTGGTGCCCAGGTCGATGCCGACCGCACGTGCCATTTTGATTCCTCCAGCTGACTTGAGTGGAACAGACTCAAGAGTGCACCACCCCTCCGTCCGTGTCAACAGAGGTGAGTCGAGGGGACTCAACCTTTAGGCCACCCTTACGCTCAGGGCGCCATTCGGGGCACCACGGCCGCGCGGCACCGCACCGCCGCCGGAGGCGTGCGGCACCGTGCAGGCATGCCTCTGCTGCTACGCCTCCCCGCCCGGCCGGGGCCCCGCCTCCGGCTCCGGTCCTGGCCGTGGCCCCGGCCCGCCAGGCCTTCGGCCAAGCGGGTGCTCGACCTCGCCGGAGCGGCGCTCCTGCTCGGGGTGCTCCTCGTCCCGCTGCTGCTGGCCGCCGGACTGCTGTACGCGACCCAGGGCGCGGGCGTCCTCGTACGCGAGCCGGCGGCGGGCCTGGCCGGGCGCCCCTACCGCGCGTGGCGGCTGCGGATCGGCAAGGGCCGGGCCGGGGCGGCGCTGGAGCGGTGCGCGCTGGACGGACTGCCGCAGCTGCTCAACGTGCTGCGGGGCGAGATGTCACTGGTCGGACCGCGCCCCGGGAACGGCCTGACGGACCGGCCCGAGCGGCTCCTCGTACGGCCCGGGATGACCGGGCTGTGGCAGGTGAGCGCACGTTCGGACCTGCCGTGGGAGGAGATGGACCTGCTCGACCGGCACTATGTGGAGAACCACTGGCTGGGGATGGACCTGGCGATCCTCGCGCAGACCCCGCGGGCGGCCTGGCGGCACAGGCAACCCTGAGCGACGCAGATCACCGCACGCTCGGCTACATTGCGGCGTCGGGACTGGGTAACCTCAAGCCTTGACTGGATAAGTTACCGCTTAGTAAGTGCCGCCCGAGGAGCCCTCCCATGCAACTCGCCGCGATCATCGTGTCGCTGGTCCTGACCGTGGTCGGCGTCGCGCTGCTCGCCCGAGCCGTGGCGCAGATCTACCGCTTCGTGAAGCTCGGACAGCCCGTACCGGCAGGCAGCCGTACGGACGACCCGAAGTCCCGAACGATCACCCTGGTCCGGGAGTTCCTCGGCCACAGCCGGATGAACCGCTGGGGCCTCGTCGGCTTCGCGCACTGGTTCGTCGCGATCGGCTTCCTGACCCTGCCGCCCACGCTGCTGCAGGCGTACGGGCAGCTCTTCCAGGCCGACTGGGTGCTGCCGATCGTCGGCGGCTTCCTGCCGTTCGAGCTCTACATCGAGTTCATCGGCCTGATGACCGTGCTCGGCATCCTCGTCCTGATGGGGATCCGCCTCGCGTCGCTGCCCTCGCGGGCCGGCCGCAAGTCGCGCTTCGCCGGCTCGAAGGCCTGGCAGGCGTACTTCGTCGAGTACATCATCCTGACCATCGGCCTCGCGATCCTGTGCCTGCGCGGCCTCGAAGGCGCGATCCACCACGTGGACTCGTACGAGCCGGCGTACTTCGTCTCGTACCCGCTGGTGCTGGCGTTCAAGGGCATGTCGCTCGGCGCGCTGCAGAACGCCATCTACTTCACCGCGATGATCAAGATCGGCACCTCGCTGATCTGGATGATCGTGGTCTCGCTCAACACCAACATGGGTGTCGCCTGGCACCGCTTCCTCGGCTTCCCGAACATCTGGTTCAAGCGGAACGCCGACGGCGCGACGGCGCTCGGCGCCCTCCAGCCCATGACCAGCGGCGGCAAGCCGCTCAACTTCGAGGACCCGGGCGAGGACGACGTCTACGGCGTCTCCCAGGTCGAGCAGTTCTCCTGGAAGGGCATCCTCGACTTCTCCACGTGCACGGAGTGCGGCCGCTGCCAGTCGCAGTGCCCGGCCTGGAACACCGGCAAGCCCCTCTCCCCCAAGCTCCTGATCATGTCGCTGCGCGACCACGCGCACGCCAAGGCCCCGTACCTGCTCGCCGGCGGCGGCAAGGACATGGAGGGCAACGAGAAGGCGACGCCGGAGCAGCTGGCCAACGTCCCGGCCGCGGCCCTCGCCGAGGCCGAGCGCCCGCTGATCGGCACCGCCGAGGAGAACGGGGTCATCGACCCCGACGTCCTGTGGTCCTGCACGAGCTGCGGTGCGTGCGTCGAGCAGTGCCCGGTGGACATCGAGCACATCGACCACATCGTCGACATGCGCCGCTACCAGGTGATGATCGAGTCCGCCTTCCCGTCGGAGGCCGGCACGATGCTGAAGAACCTGGAGCGCAAGGGCAACCCCTGGGGCATGGCCAAGAAGCAGCGCGTCGAGTGGACCAAGGAGGTGGACTTCGAGGTCCCGATCATCGGCAAGGACGCGGAGGACCTCTCCGAGTTCGACTACCTGTACTGGGTCGGCTGCGCGGGCGCGCTCGAAGACCGGGCGAAGAAGACCACGAAGGCCTTCGCCGAGCTGCTGAACATGGCGGGCGTCAAGTTCGCGATCATGGGCGGCGACGAGAAGTGCACGGGCGACTCCCCGCGCCGCCTGGGCAACGAGCCGCTCTTCCAGCAGCTGGCGCAGGAAAACGTCGCGATGCTGAACATGGCGTTCGGCGAGGACGACGACGACCCGGAGACGAAGAAGCCGAAGTCGGCGAAGCGCATCGTCTCCACCTGCCCGCACTGCTTCAACACCATCGCGAACGAGTACCCGCAGCTGGGCGGCGAGTACGAGGTCATCCACCACACGCAGCTGCTCCAGCACCTGATCGACGAGGGCCGCCTCACGCCGGTGACCCCGGTCGACGGGCTCATCACGTACCACGACCCCTGCTACCTGGGCCGGCACAACAAGGTCTACACGCCGCCGCGCGAGATCATGTCGGCCGTGCCGGGCCTGCGCCAGCAGGAGATGCACCGCCACAAGGAGCGGGGCTTCTGCTGCGGCGCCGGTGGCGCGCGGATGTGGATGGAGGAGCGGATCGGCAAGCGCATCAACAACGAGCGCGTCGACGAGGCCCTGTCCCTGAACCCGGACATCGTCTCCACCGCCTGCCCGTTCTGCCTCGTCATGCTCACCGACTCGGTGAACGGCAAGAAGAACGACGGCCAGGCGAAGGAACACGTCACGGTGGTCGACGTGGCGCAGCTGCTGCTGGAGTCGGTGAAGACGCCGGAGCCGGTGGTCGAGCCGGAGCCGGAGCCGGTGGTCGAGCCCGAGCCGGTGGTCGAGGCTGAGGCTGCGGCTGCGGCGGAGGCCGTGGAGCCCGTCACGGAGCCGAAGGCGGAGGCCAAGACGGAGGCCGCCGAGGCCGCTGCTCCGGCCAAGGCCGAGGAGCCCGCGCCGGAGACCGACGCCGAGGCGAAGTAGCCCCCGCAGCACCGCACGCCGGAACGGCCCGCCCCCTTTGGGGGGCGGGCCGTTCCGCTGTTCCGGGGCCGGTCAGGCCCGGGTCCTACCCGGTCAGGCCTGGTCGGACCGGTTGCGGCGCAGCATCGCGAAGCCGAGGCCCGCGGCGCCCACCGCCGCCATGCCCCCGCCGGCGGCCAGCATCAGCGTGCCGTCGCCCTCGCCCTGGGCGGACACCGGAGCGACACCCTCCGCACCGGCCTTCACGCCGCCCTTCGGCACGACCCGCTCGACGGTCTTCTTCTCGGCCGGCTTCTCGACCGGCTTGGCGAGGGGCTTCGCGTCCTTCGTGACGGCCTTGCGGTCCACCTCGTACTTCTCGATCAGCGTGCCGCTGGTGAAGTCGTAGACCCAGCTGTTGCCGCCGTTCTTGCCGTCGATGACGACGAACTTCACGCGCTTCCCGTCCTGGACGAGCTTGTACGTCCAGCCGTCGTTCGTCGCGGTCGGGTGCTTCAGGTCGATCGTCCCGAGGAGGTTCCCGTTCGGCATGGAGATCTCCACGCGCTTGCCGTTCGGGCCGTCGATCAGCTTCGCGTTGCGCCCGTCGGGCATGGCGACGTTGACGACGTTCTCCTTCTTCGCCTCCTTCTTCGTCTCCTTCTTCTCCTCCGGCTTCGGCTTCGGCTTGGTGTCGCCCTCGACCCACGAGGTGACGGTGCCGTTCGGCTGGAGGACCACGTGCAGGCCGTTGTTCTGGCCGCTCGCGGGCTTGCCGCCCTTGCTGACCAGGGTGTCCAGCTTGACGCCGCCGGCGAGGATGTCGGCCTCGAAGTGGCCCTCGCCGATCTTGTAGACCTTGGCGACGGATCCGTCGGCCAGCTTCACGGTCGTGACGTACGCCCGGACCGAGGGCTTCACCGGCGGGGTGGTCGGAGGCGTGGTGGGCGGGGTGGTCGGCGGCGTGGTGGGAGGCGTGGTGGGAGGCGTGGTCGGCGGGACGCTCGGGTCCACGGACGGCTGCTCGACGCCGGGCAGGACCTGCGCGTCCGGTACCGCCGGGGAATCCGCGAAGGCGGACCCCACCGGAAGGGCGAGGACGGCGGCCGCACCGGCCACGACGGCGGCGGTACGGAGGGAGGTGCGACGGTGCGGGCTACGCATGAGGGGCTCTTCTCGTGCTCGTTCGGCTTCGTGGCGGTGGCTACGTCTACGAAGCTACGGGCCGGTTATGTCCGTATTCCGTCGGAGATGTAACGGCCATCGGCAGACTGCCGCGCAGCCACGTAACCCGCCCCGATCCCCCACTCCCCCACCCTGAGGAGCCCCTCCAGGTACCCCCTAGGGGATGTCACAGCTCAGCCGCAAAGGGGGCTTCTTGCCCCGGCCCGGCCACTCGCCCGCCCTGGAGCGGGTACTTTCGATCACGTGGCTGGATTCAGGATCGGACGCGGCCGGGACAACAACCGCACCCCGCAACAACCCCCGCGGCAGCAGCCGTACGGCTCGCAGCAGGCGCCCCAGGCGCCCGCACCGTACGGCCAGCAGCCCTACGCACCCCAGCAGTGGCCGCAGCAGGCCGCTCCCGGGGGCCACGGCGAGCCCGAATACTTCGACCCGCACGGCGGTCACGCCGGGCAGGGTCCGGGTCAGGGCCAGGGATACGGCTACGACCGTCCCCCCGCCCACGGAGCCGGCGGCCCGAGCGACTCACCCGGGTACACCCAGGCCTTCGCCATCGGCGAGGACCCGTACCCGTACAACCAGGGCGGGACCTATCAGGCGGGCGCGACCCAGTCCGCCGCCCCCACCGGTCCGCGGCTGCCGTGGAAGGACCTGATCCGGGGCATCGTGACCCGCCCGGGCCCGACCTTCCTGCAGATGCGCGACTACGCCGTCTGGGGGCCGGCGCTGATCGTGACCTTCCTCTACGGGCTGCTCGCGGTCTTCGGCCTCGACGACACCCGCAAGGACGTCATCAACGCCACCCTCTCCAAGGCCGTCCCCATCGTGCTCTCGGCGGGCGTGGCCTTCGTGATCTGCGGCCTGGTCCTCGGCGCCGTCACCCACACCCTGGCCCGCCAGCTGGGCGGCGACGGGTCGTGGCAGCCCACGGTGGGCCTGTCGATGCTGGTCATGAGCCTGACGGACGTACCGCGCCTGCTGTTCGCCATGTTCCTGGGCGGCGACAACATGCTCGTCCAGATCCTGGGCTGGGCCACCTGGGTGGCGGCCGGCGTGCTCTTCACCTCCCTGATCCGCACCTCGCACGACCTGCCGTGGCCGAAGGCCCTGGGCGCGTCGGCGATCCAGCTGATCGCCCTGCTCTCGATCATCAAGCTGGGCACGATCTAGCCCCACGCACGCCCACGCACACACGGAGGGCCCGCCGCGCACCGCGCGACGGGCCCTCCGGACGTTCACACGCTCAGGCGTCGAGAACCTGTCCCTCGCGCTTCACGACGGGCGGTTCGACCGACCAGGGGAAGTTGACCCACTCGTCGGTCTTCTTCCACACGTACTCGCACTTCACGAGCGAGTGGGACTTCTCGTAGATCACGGCGGACCGGACCTCGGCGACGTGCCCGAGGCAGAAGTCGTGCACCAGCTTGAGCGTCTTGCCGGTGTCGGCGACGTCGTCGGCGATCAGCACCTTCTTGTCGGTGAAGTCGATCGCCTCCGGCACGGGCGCCAGCATGACCGGCATCTCCAGGGTGGTCCCCACCCCGGTGTAGAACTCCACGTTCACCAGGTGGATGTTCTTGCAGTCGAGCGCGTACGCAAGCCCGCCGGCGACGAACACACCACCCCGGGCAATGCTCAGGATGATGTCCGGCTCGTAGCCGTCGTCGGCGATCGTCTGCGCCAGCTCCCGCACGGCCCGCCCGAAGCCCTCGTAGTCGAGGTTCTCGCGCACTGCGCCGCTCACTCCGCCACTCGCTCCGTCACTCATGCCTCGTGCCTCACCTGGGTCCGGTGGAAGTTCTGGAAGGACCGCGAGGCCGTCGGGCCGCGCTGGCCCTGGTACCGCGATCCGTACCGCTCGCTCCCGTACGGGAACTCTGCGGGCGAGCTGAGCCGGAACAGACACAGCTGCCCGATCTTCATACCCGGCCAGAGCTTGATCGGCAGCGTGGCGAGGTTCGACAGCTCCAGCGTCACGTGCCCGGAGAACCCCGGGTCGATGAACCCGGCGGTCGAATGCGTCACCAGCCCCAGCCGACCGAGACTGGACTTCCCCTCCAGTCTGGAGGCGATGTCGTCGGGCAGCGAGATGACCTCGTAGGTCGACGCGAGGACGAACTCACCCGGGTGGAGGATGAACGCCTCGTCCCCCTCGGGCTCGACCATTCGGGTCAGGTCGCTCTGCTCGACGGCGGGGTCGATGTGGGCGTAGCGGTGATTCTCGAAGACCCGGAAGAACCGGTCGAGACGTACATCGATGCTGGAGGGCTGCACCATCGACTCGTCGAAGGGGTCGATGCGAACCCGTCCGCTGTCGATCTCGGCCCGGATGTCTTTATCAGAGAGAAGCACGTCCCGAGGATACGCAGAGCGCGCGGGCCGCCCCAATCGAGGCGGTCCCGCGCGCGCCGGTGTCTACCGCTGTCTCCCGCTGTCTACCGCTTCGGCGCCGCTACCACGGGCACGGCATGCCGCAGCCGCGCACAGCGCGGGCACCGCAACAGCCGCCCCGGCCCGATCCGGCCGGCACCGAGGTGCTGCAGCGGGAACGAAGCGGTGCTGAACACGTGCCCTTCGGCACAACGGACGACGGTGTGCTCCATCGAGTCCCTTTCCCCAACCAGCCGTACTGCGATGAATCGCCACATTAGGGGATGAACAAGACCCACTCCAGCCGCCGCTCCGCACACACACGGTACGCCCCAACTCCCGCCCCCACGCCCCTCCGTACACCTCGGACGCGACACCACCCCCGGGACGAATTCACCAGGGGAAGATCATGGGGTAGAGTGAGGGAAGATAGCGCTCCAGGCAACTGGTCCACTATGCGGATGTAGTTTAATGGTAGAACATGAGCTTCCCAAGCTTATAGCGCGAGTTCGATTCTCGTCATCCGCTCCACAACGAAGCCCCAGGTCAGCGACCTGGGGCTTGTTTGTTGTCTAGACCTATCGAGACTCGCGTGCCATCTGAGCAACTACGAGCTGGTGTGGCCGACATCGCTGTTCGTGTCGCAAGGGGAACGGATCCTGAGGACCGAGGGCTCCCAGCTCTCGTGGGAAGAACACGTGGAGTGCTCCTGACGAAGGCCCTGGTCGGATCGACAGCCGTGACGGACTCCCAGGAAGTCGAGACTCTCCATTTCGACTGGGGCCCACGAAGGAAAGCCGGTACAGAGGAGACACCCGGGCGGACTGGTTCTCGGAACTCATTAGCCGTGCTTCGGAGATCCGGCCGCAGTCACGCCTTGACCGCACTGGCCTCAGCGCCAAGGGCGCGGCTCGTCTGCCACCGGGAGCGCCCCGGCCCAGGCGCCCGCCAGCACCGTCGGCCGTCGCCTGGGCCGGCCGACCAAACCCGCGACGGACGGAACTTTGGCGATCAGGGGCATCGACTGGGTGACATCGTTGCGGTACGCCGGTCAGCGACACGGCGAGCGGGATGCTCTGTCCGTCGACGAGGACGTGGTGCTTGCTGCCCGGCCCTACTTGGTCGACCGGGCTGGGCCCGCTTCTGGGCCGCGTCGAGCGGCCCGGACATGGCTTGAGTCTTTCCCCCGTCCGCGACCAGTCGAGCTGTCTGGCCAACCGCAGCTTCTTCGGCAGGACCAGGTGGAGCCGGGTCCCACACACAGGTACTCCCACTGGATCCCGGCATGGAGCACGAACAGGATCCCGCACAGAGCCTGCCGGTCCGGCACCGGAGGCCGCCCCGCCAGCAGCTTCGACGCCGGAACCGGAACCGGGAACAACGGCGCGACCAGCCACCGGCGATCGGCGACCGGCGTTCGGCCGCGACGACGGCGATGAGGGTCTAGCAGCCCCAGTGGGGAAGCCCTGGAGAATCGGCCTGCCGCACGGGCCCACCCGGGCAGGGGAGGCGGAGACCAGGGTCTCCGCCTCCTCGTTGCGGCTCAAGGTGCCGAAGGCCGTTACCAGGGTCGACAGGGCGAGCGAACCCACCACTGCCGGATGGTGTTGAGCAGGAGGGGGAAGCGCACACGCCCCCTTCGATTCAACGTCGGCCACCGCCGTGATGGTTGGCGAGTTCGACAACGCCAGGGGCCCCGCCGCGGGGGGCACTATTCAGGAGCGGCGCAACTCCACTGCCTTGGACTGCAGTTCCTTCATCATGGCGATGCTGTGGAGCATTTTCCGGAAGGCCGACGTGATCCTGCGTACAGGGCGGCGCATGAGGCGACTGGCGGCACCGAACATATTGATCATGGCCATGCCCTCCTGGACAGAAGCCGATTCGATCTCGGCGCCCCAGTCCGTCAGGGCGATTTGCTCCAGCACTCCCTCCGCGTCCTCCGACCATTCAGCGCGAGGAGTGGTGGCCAGCCAGTCCAGGAACACCTGGAAGGCGGTGCAGGAGGTGCGCATGCGTTCGGCAATGCGGTCCGCCGCAGCCTCCAGCTCTCCGGTCGGTCCCTCGATAGCCTTGGCCAGGCGGTTCACCACGGCCATCATCTTGTTCGCCGTGGCCCCGGAGTGGTTGACCCGGGTCATTTCCTCCCCGAGGAGCATCATGAGCTCAGCGAGGTCCGACATGGCCGCTTCCACGTCGGCCATGTCGTCGGCGAGCGCCTCCATCTGGGCCTCGGCCTCCACGATCAGATCGAACATGCCCGGGAGGTTGTCGTCGGGGCCGCTTTCCGCTCCGGTCGCGGAGCCCGTCTCGTTCAGGCCGTCCGTCCGCACCGGGTCTGCCACCAGCACATCCAGCAGTTGCTTCCGGGCAGTCGCCGTGCTGTCCGGATGGGACGGGAAGACCAGGCGGAGCACCGTCCGGGGGGTGGGACGGCACTCGGCGTCCTGGGTGACGTGGACGGTGCGCCGGCCGAGGGCGTGGCGCGCGCCGAGGGCGAAGGCCAAGTCCGGGTCGGAACCGCCGAGGTCCGCGACGACGACGTCCGCCTCAGTGAGCAGATGCAGTAGCTGGTCCAGGGGCAGACCGGCCTCGGCGAGGCTGCCCGCCCTCAACAGGGTGAGGCCGAGCTGTTCGCACACCGGGCGCACGATCTCCTCGTGGAGGACGGCGGACCGGTGCCGCTCCTCCGGGAGGCAGGCGGTGGCGGAGTAAGTGGTGGTCGCGGTCCCGTCGATGACGAGGCAGGTGGGCATGGTGGATTCCTTTCGGTGGCGGTCCGGGAGTGGGGCTCTGCCGGCGGCCTCGACCGCCGGCAGAGCGGGAGAGGAATCAGTCGAAGAGCGTGAGTGCCACGCCGTCGGCGACCTCGTCGGCGAAGACAGGACGCTCCTCAATGCCCAGCGCGGCCAGCAACTCCACGGTCCGCACCCGGTGGCGGCGGCCGACGGGCACCGTGGGACAGGGGAACTCGTCTCGGGCGACCAACCGGTAGGCGGTGCCCATGCACATACCGAACGCCCGGGCCGCCGTGCGCAGGTCGACGCTCACCGGCAGGTCGAAGATCTCGCGGAAGGTGAGGGGGGTGTCGCGGCAGTCGCTCATCCCTCCCTCCCGAGCCGGCGCAGGGAGAGGGCGGCGACCTGGCGGCCCCGTCCGGAGTACCCGACGCTCGTGGCCGTACCGGCCACGCCCCATGCACTGGCGAGAGCGCCGATCCGTACGCCTTCGACACGGTGCGCGGGTACGGAGATCCGCAGGCTCGCGGAGAGCCCCGAACGGCGCGGGGTCGGGTCGTAGTCCGCCCGCCAGACGTCGTCCCTGCCCGCACCGGGGGAAGTACCGCCCGCGTGTTCCACGTCCTCCACCGCGTTCTCGCGGTGCGTGTCGCGCCAGACCTCCCAGGCGCGGGAGCAGGCCGACCGCAGCACCGCACTCGCGGGTTCCGGGTCCCGCGGGTCCAGCTTCGCCAGTTCTTCGAGGTAGCAGGTGACGAGCTCCGCCTCGACGTCCTCGCGGTCGGCACGGCGGGACCGGGTGATCCGGAATGCGTTGCGGCGCAGTCCCGGGAGCCCCAGCCACACCACCGCCTCCCGCCAGTCGGGCCCTCCGGTCCGGAAGCGCTCCGCGACCTGGTGCCACACGGAAGCCCGTGCCAGAGAACACGCCGTGCGGTCGTAGAGCAACACACGGGCCCGGTCCAGGGAAAGGGGTATGCCCGCCGGTTCCGTGCCGTCGAACAAACGCAGCGGGGGCGTCGGTTCGTTTCCGGCGCAGCGGCGCTCGACGGTGGTGAGGATGCCGGGGCGAGAGAAGAAAGTCATGGGTCGCCTCCTGTTCAACCAGCCTGCGAGGCCGGGGTGTTGTCTCGCCAGGTCTTCAGCGCGCGGGCGGCGGGTGCCTTGCCGGGCATCGCGTCCGGGCCTCTTTCCACGGCCAGGAGCCAGCGGAGGACGCCGGGCTCCCGAGCGGTCACCAGCCCGTCGAGGAGCCGGGCGACCGCCCGGGACCGGCCCTTGGCGCCGACCGCCCCGGCGCACCAGGTGAGCAGGGCATCTCCCATGCCGGAGAAGGTGACCGACTCGTTCAGGGAGTGTCCGACGAGGTGGACGGTGACCGCCGCCGAGCCGGCGCGGGCCAGAGCCCGTCCGCTCCACCACAGGGAGTCGGTGCGGGCCATGACGGGAAAGGCGCAGGCGGTCAGCAGGCCGGCCGTGCCGTCGGTCCGCGCCCAGTCCCGCATCCGGTGCAGGACGGTCACCCTGGTGGTGTGGGCGCCTCTTTCGAAGCGTCGTACGAGTGCCCCCTTGGTGGCCTCGAAGACGGAGAGGTCGTCCGGTCCGGCGCCCAGGGTCTCGACGAGCTGTTCCAGCAGTCGCAACGCCTGCTCGTCTCCGAGCCCCTCGGGCTCCTGGCAGGCGTACGCCACAGCGTGCTTCAAGGAGGCTTCGGGCGTGACGCTCCACAGGTCCAGCAGGTCGGCCGCCGTCTGTGCCACCTCCCGGTCCCGGAAACGTGTCGCCAGGCATCGCCCAGCCACCCGCGGGGCGGGGAAGACCGGAGTGGAGGCCAGCGCGGGCAGCAGTTCCAGGGACTTGCCGCTCGTGGCCTCCGCCAGAGCGGCGACGGCCCGGCCGGCCCGCTCGATCTGGTCCTCCTCCGGGCCGGGGTCGGCGAGCCAGGCGTGTACCACCGGCACGAGGTCCGCACGGTCCCGGCACAGGCCGTCCCACACGGCCCCGCTCACGGCGGGCCAGAAGAAGGACACCGTGTCGGTGGCCTCGTCATCGGCGCGGCTCACACGATGGGCTCCGAGGATCCGCAGGACTTCGGCTGGCGGCCTCGTAGGAGGCTCCTCGCCCGGATGACCATAGGAGCCGGGTCCCCGCATCCTGTCCGGGCCCGCCAGCCGCAGCAGTTCTCGCGCCCGTTCCATCACCACGGCACGGTGCAGTCCCCCGTAGACGCCGAGGGAGAGCAGACAGGCCAGGAGGGCGGGATCTCGCTGGGCCCGGGCCAGGATCTCGGGACCCTCGGCGCCGGCCAGGATGCGCATGAGCTCCCCCGGGGCCGGGCCGCCCGCCGCCCCCAGGCGCCGCAGGGTGGCCGCGGCCTGTGCGGCGTGGCGTGGCGGCAGGCCGTCGGGTAACAGCTCGTCGAGATCGCCGGGTTCCAGGGCCCGCAGCAACCGGGCTCGTACTGCCTCGTCGGGGCAGCCGTCCGCGAGGTGGGTGGTGAAGACCTTCCGGGGGTCCGGCGGCCGGTGGCGCAGGACCGGCACGCCGAGCTGGTCCTCCAGTGCGCCCACCAGGCCGGGGGCCTCCACCAGGACGATGACGAGGCGGGCGCCCGCCTCCGTCAGGAGCCCTTCGAGGCGGGCCAGGTCCCACGCCCGGAGCGCGAAGGGATCCGCGAGCTCTGTCACCAGGTATCCGTCCACGCCCTGGGCGCGCGGCGACCACCGGGAGAGGTTGGCCGTTCCGTCGACCTGGACAAGCACGGGGGCCTCGTGGCCGTGTGCGAGCAGGTTGAGCGCGTGTGTCTCCCGCCCCGTCCCAGCCTCGCCGACGAGCACCACGATGCCGGATTCGCGCACCGCAAGCGCTTCCTCGAAGCCGGGCGGCGCCACGAAGCACCGCCGCGCCGCCTGCACGTGTTTCGCCCGTACGGGGCCTTGCCGCATCGGCCCCGGGACCGCGCCGCCCTCCACCGAAGGTGCGAGCCGCTGGTGCTGGCCGCCGGTCAGCAATCCGGTGTTGATGACGCCGTTGGGGGCCCAGATCGCCGGCCCCCGGCCCGCCACAGCCATCGCGAACTTGGCGAAGTCGGGCTCGGTCTCGTCGGGGAGATCAACTGTCGCCATCGGTTCCTCCGCCGGTGTGGCCGGAGAATTCGATGGTGGTGACGTGCTGACCGCCTTGGACGGTACCGGTGTTGATGATGCCGCGCTCGGCGTTCAGCACCGTCGCGGGGGAGATCGCCGCCCGAGAGGCGGCGCCCGGGGCCGCCTCGGGCTCGGGCGCCGGGCCTGCGGTTTCCCGTCGCTGACGGAATGCCATGACATTGTCCGGGGTCTGAGGTTCTTCTGCTCGCATGTCGCCCTTTCCTTCCGTGGACGCCCGGGAATCGTGCGGACGCCCTCCTTTCGACACGTCGAGATTCCCGCGGATTCATCCCCGGCGCTGCTCCGGAGGACCAGGAATCAAGTAACCCGAGTCACACACAGAAAGGGTTTGCGGAGCGGCACGAACAAGAAGAGCGGGTGCGTCACCGAAAGCGACACACCCGCCCATAGATTCGATATTCGAGTACATCTCCACAGGGTCAGATGTACTCGCGAGGAACCGGCCTCCCGAGCGCCCCGATCCGGTCACGCAGCAGGCCGGAGAGCTCCTTGCGCTCCTGTTCGGTCAACGTGCCCAGCAGGGAGGCCAGCTCCTCTTGCCAGTCGGAACGCGGCGGAGTCAGCAGATCCTGGTGGCCAACCGCCCAGTCCAGCACCTGCCGCACTTCTTCGGGGTGACGAAGCAGCCACAGTGCCGCCAGCGACACCGGGCCGGCGTGGAGTGCCTGGAGACAGAACTCGTACTCGCCCCGACGGCTGGCCGTCCAGGAGTAACGGACCCCGTCGCTTTCCCGTCGGCCGAGAAGCAGTTCCTCACCGTTCTCCCGGAGCCGCACGTCGAACACCCGGTAGCTCAGACCGTGCTCCTCCAGGCGCTGCGGCAGGCCCAGATGCTGCATGATCTCCGGCGCCCCCAGCCCGTTGTCGGAGGCGGCCTGGGCCTCCGACAAGTAACGCAGGACAGAGGCGAGATGGGTCCGTACCAGGTGCCAGCCGTGCAGACTTCTTGCACGGACGACGCGTACGGGGTCGTGGACCCACCAGGAGACCCAGAGGTCGACCGACTCTGTGCCGTAGACCGTGGGGAGGCCGACCGCCCGCGTGTCCACGTGCTCCGTCGTGTCCACCCGGAAGACGTCGCTGTACTTCCCGTTCAGGTGGGGAGCGGGGGCCTCGTCCACCAGGGGTGGATAGGCGCCGGAACCCTCCGGGTTCCCTCGCCGGCCGAGGAAGGAGTACTCCCCCGCCTCGTCCCTGAGCACCAGTGCCCAGTCCTTCGGCGCGGACCAGCGATGGCCGAGGATCTCCCGCCAGGGCGCCCTGTCCAGCCGGTGAAAGAGACGGTCTGTGGTGTCGTCGTTCATGCTGCCTCCCTGTGCGCGCCGGTCCGCCACCGATGGAGTGCGTCGCGGGCGGTGACGAGGCCGGGCCAGCCGTTCGCGCCCGCCTGGTCCATTTCTACGAACAATCGGAATTCACCGGAGCGCACGGACTGGGCCATGGCCGCGAACAGGTTCTCGACGGCCCGGAACTGTTCGTCGTCCCACTGGCCCGACTCCGCCCAGCGCAGCAACGTCCGGCACGTCGTTTCGAAGGAACTCTCCGTGTTCAGGGCGCGGCCCGTGAAGTCAGCCAGCACCTGCCCCTGCGGCGTCCACAGGGCGAGGTTCCTCATGAACCACTGGGGAGACCAGAGCATCCGACTGAAGAGCGAGAGCACCTGCTCTTGGTCGTACCGCTCGTCGTCCAGCCACTTCCGGAGCAAGTCGAATACCTTCGTCTCGTTGCCGGCCTGGAACAGCCGCAGGATCGCCGCTTCCACCGCCACCTTCACTTGGTATTCCTCTCCCTCCTGGACCTGTGCCGCGTGGAAGAGGCTTTGAAGGAGCCGCAGGGCCAGGTCGGGGCGGGCCAGACCGAATTCCTCGCCGCATGCGTGCGCCACCGTCGTCCTGAGACGGAAGTCGGTCGCCGTGCTCCAGCTATGCAATCGGTAACGAACCTCAGCGACGAGCACGGGGTCCTCGGCCGCGACACCCAGCGCGTTCGCCACGACGAGCCGACTGGTCGCACGATCCGACCGGGCAAGTTCCCGAAGGTGCACCAGGGCGTTGCGCCCGCCGCCCCAGCTCGCCACCCGCCCCATAGCCCGGCCCGCCGGTTCGGCGAGCCCGCCGGACCGGGGTACGTCCCGCAACCACTCGACGAGCAGTTCTGACAACTGCCCGTACTCACGCCACACATGTCTGA
The DNA here is from genome assembly GCF_055584085.1 of Streptomyces sp. NPDC104226. NCBI lineage: Bacteria > Bacillati > Actinomycetota > Actinomycetes > Kitasatosporales > Streptomycetaceae > Streptomyces > Streptomyces sp. NPDC104226. Next base: position 51,374 of record NZ_JBVJMS010000011.1, on the reverse strand, counting down.
GAACGGCCTCGGCCTGGCGATGCCTGATGAACGCCACAGCCTCCACACTGTGCGAGTAGGCTCCCTCCGCCCGGATCTCGCGGTCCTGACGGACCGCACGCACGGCGTGCAGCAGTTCTGTCAGGGAGTGCCGGAAGACGAACTTCGGATTGGGCCGGTCCTGTTTCGCGGCCCCGTCGGCATCTGTGCCGGGCAGCACCGCCGTCAGTCGATCGCCCGCCAGCTTGGTCAACCGGTCGGCCTCGTTCCTGACGATCTGCTGGTCCAGCCCCTCGTAGACCGAAGCGGCCAGCAGGAAGGCAAGTGATTCCGGCTCGTCACACAAACTCTTGATGAGCTCCGGGACCTCCCGCTCGGCCCGGTAGCTCAGCCGGAGCCCCAGGTCGCCGAGAGCCTCCGGATCGCCGTCGGCCTCAACGAGGGCCGTCACCAGCTCCACCACTTCGGCGGGTACCAGCTCCGGCACCAGAAGTTCGCCCAGGTCATGACGGCTGGCAAGCGCGGACAGCAGCCGGTCCCGCTCCCACCGGTCCGGCACCACCGCCGCGAAGCGGCTGCCGAACACCAGGGAGGGTGACGGCGGGGAGCACACGGTGGGGCTGATGTGGAGGTCCCGTTCAAGGCGGTGCAGCAGGGCCGTGTCGTCGGGCAGGACGATCACCATGCACGCTTGAGCCTTCTTGAGCAGCTCCCGCACGTTTCTCAGCATGACCGGGGAAAGGGGGCGGGAGGGGAACAGGCCGTCTATGAGATAGCCCCGCGCCGATGTGTCGGTGGGCTTCCAGCGGTCCAGTTCGGTGATGCCGTCCAGTGCCCGCAGTGGCGCACCCGCCCCGCAGCTCTCCCGCAGCAGGTTGAGCGCCGTGGTACGACGGCCTGTTCCTGGTCGGCCGACCAGGAACAGGGGCCCCTGCTTCAGCTTCGCGAGGGCTGTCTCGAACCAGTCGGGGCGTGCGAAACCGAGCGCGGCGGCCTCTCTCTCCATGTCCGGGATCGGGCCCTCACGCACTCTGCCTTCCCGTAGCCGCCCTTCCGGCCTGGAGCCGTTGCGTACGCCCTGCCCGCCGTACACGGAACCGTTGTTGATGTTCCCTCCGGGGGCGTAGATCACGGACGCCCACTCCTTGGCCCCGCCGACCAACTCGCTGATGTCGTAGTCCGCTTCGGAACGCGGCGTCCCTTCCTCGGGCAGGGGTCCGGGGTCGGGCAGCCCGGCCGCCCCCACCCTCCCGTCCCCCGTCACTTATGCCCCTGGCGCTTGTCGCCGCGGACCTGGTCGCCCTGGAAGCGGCGAATCTTGCCGATCTTGTGGCCCTCCACGTAGTCACCGGCGATCCGGTCGCCCGCCACATGGTCACCGGCCACGTGATGGTTGCTCACGCTCTGACCGCCGTGGACAGTGCCGGTGTTGATGTTGCCGCGGGGGGCGGCGATGGCATCCGTGCGGCGGGCCGTCGTGTCGTAGCCGGACGAGTCCGCGGCCTGCGGGGAGGGCTCCTGCGCGGGCTCCGGAGCGGCGTCCTCAACGGAGGTGCCCTCGTAGAGGGGGCCGGAGGGCTGGGGGACGTAGAGCCATGCCCGTCGGGAGAACGACTTGCCCTCGACCGTCGCGGCCACCTCCACGAAGTGGTCGGGGTGGCGCCCGGTGTACCCGCCGGCGACCGCGTCCTCGTAGCACCGCTCGGAGAGGATGGCCGCGACGTGGGTGATGTTCTCGTTATGGGAGGTGAGCACGGCCTTGACGGGGCGCGAGTCGAGCAGCCGGTGCGTGTCGTTGCGCGCTGTGCCGTTGCCGCCGAACTCGTCCCCGGTCTCCGGCAGCGGGCCGACGTGCAGACTGACCCTGAGCCTGATCGGCACCGCCCCGTGGGAGAGGACGTTGAAGTCGGTCAGGACCTCCTGGAGGGTGAGCAGGAGGGGGTGGATGACGAAGGGCATGCGTGCCGGGTCGAACCCGAAGACATAGCCGTCCCCGGTGGTGGCCGGAAACGTACGGTCCTCCCACAGGTCTCCGAGGTCGGACCTGTGCAGCGCGGTCTTCAGGAGTTCGGGGACGACCCGGCTGACGGCCTCGTGCTCGATCGCCGGGCGGCCCGTGAAGTCCTTCGCGTCGACGGCCAGAATGCCCCGGTAGGGAGGCAGTGGCCTGCTGTGGGTGTACGGGGCGGCGATCCGCTGGGGCAGGGCGCTGCTGAACTCGGGCATGTCACTCCTCCGTGAAGCCCGCCCGGCCGCTCTCGGGCCGGGCGGGAACGCTGTCGCGTGACGTCGAGCTTCACAGCGGGCGGGGAGCCGTTCCGTTCCCCAGGACCCGATAGGGAGTGATGAGGACCACATCTCCGACGGGGGTGTCAGCCGCCCGCATGGCCGTCGGCCACCTTGCGCAGGCCCTCCACGCTGACAACCTCGATTCGGCGGTTTCCCACGCTCACGCAGTCGGGGCCGAGCCGTTCCAGCGCCTTGCTGACGGCTTTGCGGCCCACATCGATGTGCTGGGCCAGCTCCTCCCTGGTGAGGGAGAAGCAGTGCTTCCCTTGCTTTCCTTCACCGGCTGCCGCAACCAGGCGGAGCAGGGCCAGGGCGAGACGTTCATGAACTGCCCCCTCGCACAGCTCGGCCTGTTCGCGCATACGATTCCAGGCTAATTCAAAAATAGGGCGGGCGAGCTTGGCCTCTTGGACGAAGCGATGGAAATCCTGTGCGGGCACAATGCATGCCCTGCTTTTCCTCAGCGCCCACACATCGGCCATCCGGACGCTTTCGGGCTGAAGAGCCATCTCTCCCAGGATCTCGCCCCGTCCCCGGAAACCGAGCAGTCGCTGCCGCCCGTCGGACTCGGTCCTGACGACCTTCACCAGCCCGTCCACCAGAGCAAGCACATGCGTCCCCCGCTCCCCCTGCCGCAACAGGGCGCGGCCCGCGAGGTAGGTCTGCTCCGGATACCGCGTCAGTCGTGCCCACTCCTCGTCCGGCACCAGAGCACACAGAGGAGCTGACGGAAGGGAATCATCTTCGCTCATGCGGTCAAGCTAGAGGAGAAAAACTTCGGATAGACATGGAATTCACGATTCGGCGCGCGCATCACAAATAGAACGGCCGGATTTTTTCTGTTTAGCCGCCCGGCATCATCCCGCCACCCCTGAGCCGTTCCGGGTGAGGATCTGGTTGCCCCAGGCGGGCGGGAGCCCGTCGGCGCGGGCGAAGAGCGCCTTCTCGGCCGGGTCCGCCCGGGCGAGGAAGGCCTGGATCTCCTGGTCGACCTCGTTACGACTGGCGGTACCGAAGACGGTCACCAGAATGGAGAGGCCCAGCGAGCCGCCGACCTGCTGGGTGGCGTCGAGGAGGCCGGGCCACGCCGGACTCGACGGGCCGGACGTCGGAGAGAAGGCCAGCGAGACGAACATCATGCCCATAGCCGCGCTGAACACCAGCACAGGGCCGAGGGTCGAGCCCGCGTAGGTGAAGTGGGCGTCCGCCAGGGCCAGGCAGAGTGAGCCCAGGACCATGAAGGGCTTCGAGCCCTACTTCGCCAGGAGTTGGGAGGTAAGGCCGACCACCACTGCGATCACCGCACTGACCGGGAGGACAGCGGGGCCCGCCTCCAGCAGAGCAAAGTCCTCGCATGTTCAGTGTCATACGGAGCCCTCGGGGAGGCTCAGCTCCGCAGCCTGCAGCTCTACGGCCCCTTCCGGTTTCGGGGGGCCGGGTTGTGGTCGGGGGCTGGTCGGGGGTGGGGGCTCGGGGCTCACATGGTCAGGTGGCCGAAGATGCCGGCGATCACGACGCCTGCGGCGAGGACGAGGAAGCTGACCACGGTCATGGCGGCGAGGCGGCCGCGGCCGACCTTCGGGGCCATGGAGTGGTGGTCGTGGCCGCCGTGGCCGCCGGTTCCGGCAGTCGTCGGGTGTGAGGGCGGGGCGGTGTGCTCGTGCGTCGCGTGGCTCGGTGGCGGCTCCGGGCGGGAGAGGGCGGCCCCGGCCAGGGCGATTCCTGCGGCGAGGGGGACCGGCTCGTCGCGGCGGACGGTGAGCATGCCGTGCTTGAGGCCCTTGTCGACCAGCCACCAGTTCATGGGCAGGGCCACGAGGAAGCCGGCGCACAGCGAGATCGACATGATGAACCAGAAGGTGGGGCCGGTGGGGCTCGGGTGGGGCATGGTGTTGGTCATCCACGGGATCATGACCGCCGTCATGCCGCCCATGACCGCGTTCATGGAGAGCAGTTCGGCGATGAAGGTCTTCTTCATGGATTCGCGGTAGCTGCCGAACATGCTCTTCATGAAGAGGGCCTGGAAGACCATCCAGCCGAAGAGGAACCCGAGGAGGTACTCCCACACCAGCTCCGCCCAGGGCTGGACACCGAGGGTGTACGTGATCACCGCGGCGGCGAGGATGCCGATGCCGTCACCGGCCACGCAGTGCATGGTCGACCCGACGACCTGGCGCCATTTCGCGGCCACGTACTGCTCGTGCGTCCCGGGCAGCGGTTCGCGGCAGGCGAGGACGTAAAGCAGGGCGCCGAAGAGCCCGCTGAAGGCGGTGACGATGACGAAGCCCCATTTCATCACCGTGGCTTCCGGGGTCCGCTGGATGTCCACGGCGACGAAGACCACCGCGAGGGCGACCTGGAGGAACCACAGCAGCATCACACCGTCGAGAAGCACGGGAACCTCCGGTGATCGTTTGCACCAGCCTGACAGCATCGGCGGGGGCCGACCACTCGGAGCGGGTGCGCCGGCGCTCAGCCGCAGGTCAACGCGTCGTGTCCGCAGAGGTGGGGATGCGGCCCTTCACGAGGAAGACCGCCACGACGGCGAGGACGACGATGAGGATCGTGGCGGCGACGGAGACGGCCGACCACGCTCCGGCGCTACCGGACGCCACGGCCTCGTCCACGCCTCCGGAGGCGAGGAAGGTCGTCGGGTCGGTCAGCGCGTGCAGCGCGACGGCGGCCCAGATGGTGCCGGTGACCCGCATCGTGAGGTACATGCACACGCCGAATCCGAAGGTGTAGACGACGGTGGCCGCCACGGTGGCGGGGGTCATCCCGGACAGCAGGTTGACCGTGTGCATGAGCGCGAAGAGGAGGGACGAGCCGATCATCACGTACCGCTCGGTGTGGCGGGCGTCGCGCAGGACCTTCACGACCAGACCCCGCGTGATCAGTTCCTCCGCGAGGCCGATGCAGACGCCGGCCGCCGCGAGCGCCGCGATCCTCCCGGCCGACCAGGCGCTCCACTCGATGGTGCCGACATGGCCGACGATCGCGAGGCAGACGAGCGCCGGGGCCAGCCACATCCAGCGCGGCCCACGATCGGACCTGCGGCCGAAGACGCTCCGGGTCCAGCCGACGGCACGGGTGAAGCCGACGAGCGTCAGGGCTCCGATCCCGATCGGCAGGACCAGCGCGAACAGGATGCTCGCGGCGGTCGCCAGGACGTCGCCCGCGACGATCCGGTCCCCCGCGAAGGTGCCGATGACCCAGCCCACGAGCAGGTAGTAGGCGAGGTAGGCGACCACGATGCCCACGGCCAGCCCGGTCGACGGGCGGACGGTCTTCCGTGGACGCGGGTGGGATGCCGGATTGCGATGCCGATCACTCATGTCGTAAATGTCCTGTTAGGGATCCTTTGCTATCAAGGGGCGAAAGGCCCCTCCTCCGGGCGGCCGCCGCGACGCCCACCGACCGCGAGAGTGACGATGCCCCTCGAAGCCAAGGGCTCCGGCCCCCCGGACCCCCACGCCTCCGCCGACTACACCGGTCAGACCCCGTGCACGAACACCTCGCCCCTGCGCGCCTTCCTGCGCACCGAGACCGGCAGCACCGTCGTCCTGCTGGCCGCCGCGCTCGCGGCGATCGGCTGGGCCAACGCGGCACCCGGGGCGTACGCGTCGTTCTGGGACACCCCCCTCTCGCTGCGCGCGGGCTCGTACGAGATCTCACTCGGCCTGCGCGACTGGGTGAACAGCGGGCTGATGACGCTGTTCTTCTTCGTCGTCGGGCTGGAGGCCCGGCGCGAGTTCGACCGGGGAGAGCTCCGTGAGCGCCGACGGCTGGCGCTGCCGCTGGCTGCCGGGATCGGCGGGATGGCGCTCCCGGTCGTCCTGTTCCTCGTGGTCAACGCGGGCCACGGGACGGAAGGCGGGTGGGGCGTCGCGATGTCCACCGACACCGCCTTCGCGCTGGGACTGCTGGCCGTACTCGGGCGCCGCATGCCGCCGGCACTGCGCGTGTTCCTCCTCATGATCGCCGTGGTCGACGACTTCGTCTCCCTCGTCGTCATCGCCTTCGCCTACAGCGAGCGCGTCGCCGTGCCGGCGCTGCTCGCCGCCGCCGGGGCGCTGCTCCTCATGCTCCTGGCGCGCCGGCTGGGCGTGCGCAGCGGTGCCGTGGACGCGTTGTTCGGCGCCGTCGCCTGGGTGGCCGTGCTCGAATCGGGGGTGGAGCCGGTCGTGGTCGGGCTCGTGCTCGGCCTGCTCACCTCTGCCGCGCCCGCCACGCGGACCGACCTGGAGCACGCCAGCGGAGTGTTCCTGTCGTTCCGGGAGCAGCCGACGCCCGAGCTGGAGCGGACCGCCCGGGCCGGGATCGCCTCCGCGGTCTCCCCCAACGAGCGCCTGCAGCGCGCCTACCACCCGTGGACGAGCCACGTGGTCGTTCCGCTGTTCGCCCTGGCCAACGCCGGCATCGAGATCAGCGGCGACCGGCTGGTGGACGCGTTCACCTCGCCCGTCACCCTGGGCATCCTCCTCGCCTACGCCGTCGGCAAACCCCTCGGCATCGTCGGCGGCGCCGCGCTGGTCACCCTCGCCTCCCGCGGCCGGGTCCGGCTTCCCGTCGGCTGGGGGTCCGCCCTCACCAGCGGCACCCTGTCGGGAGTCGCGTTCACGGTCTCCCTCCTCATCGCCTCGCTCGCCTTCAGCGGCCCCCGGCTGGACGAGGCCAAGATCGGCGTCCTCAGCACGCTGCTCGTCTCGCTCCTCGCCTCCCTCGCGCTGACCGCCCTGATCGGCTTGCTGCCGTCCGCCGTGCGGGCCCGGTTGCTGCTGGGGAAGGCCGAGACCATCGTCGATCTCGCCGTCCCCGTCGACCCCGACCGCGACCACGTCCGGGGTCCGCGGCACGCGGCGATCACGGTCGTGGAGTACGGCGACTACCAGTGCCCCCACTGCGGGAAGGCCGAGCCCGTCGTCCGCGAACTCCTCCGCGATTTCGGGGACGTGCGGTACGTGTGGCGCCACCTCCCGCTCACGGACGTGCACGTCCACGCCGAACTCGCCGCCGAAGCGGCCGAGGCCGCCGCGCGCCAGGGCCGGTACTGGCAGATGCACGACCTGCTCCTCAGCCGTCAGGGCGACCTGCGCATCGAGGACCTGCGGGCCTACGCCGCCCTCATCGGCTTGGACGCGGACCGCTTCCGGGAGGACCTGGAGGACCGTCGCGGGGCCGCGCGGATCGCCGAGGACGTCGAATCCGCCGACCTCAGCAGCGTGGCGGGCACACCGACCTTCTTCGTCAACGGCCGCAGACACCACGGCGCGTACGACATCGAGGGCCTCACCACAGCGATCCGGGCCGCCCGCGAGCGCGCCGGCGCGGAGGCCTCACGACGCCGGTGAAGGGCTCCGGGCCGGCGGCCTCGGGTTGGCAACTTCGGGTCGGCGGTCCTCAGTGGCTGTTCTGCCAGAAGGCGGTGTTGTGGTCCGCCGCGAAGTCGGCGCGCTTCCAGGTGGTCGAGGACAGGGTCTGGACGTAGTCGCGGCCGGTGCGGAAGTCGGGCCAGTCGGTCGTGCCCGTGGCGGCGAAGCGGGTCCAGGTACGGAGCATGCGGGTGCGGAAGCGGGCCTGGTCCGAGGGGACTTCCTCGAACAGCGGCGGGCGGTCGAAGAGGTAGGGCAGCTCCGTCATGTGCGCGGCGCGCTGCCGGAAGCTGGGGGTCGGGAAGCCCTCGAACCACGGGGTGTCGCGTTCGGAGAACTCGTACGTCCGGGTGGGGGTCCAGCGGGAGAGGAGCCGGGCCGTCTCCAGGGTGGGCGTGGACCAAGCGGAGTCGGTGAGGGCGGCGGCCAGTGCCTCGCCCGCGGAGCCGTACGCGGTGAGCGGGTAGCGGGAGAGGACGGCGTCGGCGCCGGAGCCGAACTGCCGGCGGACGGCCGGCTCGTACTCCTCGGGCTTCATCGGTGTGCCGGAGGCGAGTTCCTGGCCGAGCATCCTGCCGCGTTCCTCGTCGTGGTTCACGCCGACGAGGACGGGGACCCGGTTGAACCTGCCGGTGCGCAGGGCTTCGGCCGGGGAGAGGGGCATGAGCGCGGTACCGGTTACCGGGCGCGGTTCGTTGTACGGGCCGTAGGCGGCGAGGAGTTCGGAGACGGGCTTGTCGCGCAGGCAGTCGGCGGTGTTCGTCTCGCAGCCCAGGGCGGCGACGACGCGCCGGGCGTCGGCCTCGGCTTCGGCGCGGGTGCGGGATCCGCCGGTGGCGCAGGGGGCGCTCTGGACGACGGCGCGGTGGAAGAGGCCCGCGGAGGCGGGTGAGGCGAGGTGGCCGCAGACGCTGTAGCCGCCGCCGGACTGGCCCGCGATCGTGACGTTGTCCGGGTCCCCGCCGAAGGCGGCGGCGTTGGCCTTCACCCAGCGCAGGGCGGCCTGCTGGTCTTCCAGGCCGAGGCCGTCGGCGCCGGGCCGGGAGGGGTCGCTGAGGAAACCCATCACGCCCAGGCGGTAGTTCATCGTGACGACCACCGCGCCCTGCTCGGCCAGGCTCGCGCCTCCGTACTGGTGGCCGGCGCCGTACATGAGGCTGCCGCCGTGGATCCATACGATCACCGGCCGCTTCCCGGCCCGCTTCGCAGTCGGGGTGGTGACGTTCAGGTAGAGGCAGTCCTCGTTGTCGTTCGGGATGCCGATCGGAATCCCGACGGGCTGGGCGCAGGCCTGGGCGGGGGCTGCCGCTTCCCGCACTCCGGTCCAGCGCGCCGCGGGCTGCGGGGACTTCCAGCGCAGGTCTGCGACGGGGGGTGCGGCGTAGGGGATGCCCTGGAAGGTGAGGACCCCGCCGTCGGCGGTACCGCGGACCTTGCCGTTCGTGGTGGCGACCACCGTCCGGTCGACCGCGGCGCCCACGGGGGCGGCGTGGGCGGGGGCCGGGGCGGTCAGGGCGAGTCCGAGGCCCATCGACACGGCGACGACCGCCGACCACTTCGAAACGATCTTGGTGTTCGTCATGGAAGGAACAGTAGAGAGGTTTACTCGACCGAGCAATACGTTTGTATAGATCGATCGAGTGAGTCGTTCGGGCAACGAGTGCTAGCGTCCGTCGCATGGGAAACCGCGAAGCCCTCCTCGTCGGCGCGAAGGCATGCCTGCGGGAGAAGGGGTACGACCGCAGCAGCATCCGGGACATCGCCACCGCCGCCGGGGTGAGCACGGCCGCGATCGGCTACCACTACGGCTCCCGCGAAGCCCTGCTGAACCAGGCGCTGTTCGAGATCCTCGACGAATGGGGCGACGCCATGGGGCGCGCCATCGTCCCGGACGCCGACGGCTCCACCGAGCACGACTTCGCGCGGATGTGGCAGAGCCTGATCGACGACTTCGCAGCCCACCCCGACCTGTGGCTCGCCTCGATGGAGCTGTTCATGCAGGCCCAGCGCCAGCCCGACCTGCGCACCGCCCTCGCCGGCGGCGCCGCCCAGGGGCGGCGGGGCATGGCCGCCATCCTGGAGGGCGTCCCCGAGGACCAGGTCCCCGAGGCCACCGTGCGAAGCCTCGGCGGCGTCCAACTGGCCCTGATGTCCGGCCTGATGATCCAGCACCTCAGCGACCCGGCGAACGCCCCCACGGCAGACGAGATCCTCGCCGGGCTCCGCGCACTGGCCAAGTTCGCGAACTGAAGGTCGCCCACGGGTTCCGCCGGGGGTGGGGTTACTGACGGGCCGCGGAGAGGCTGCGGTGGGTGAGGGTGGTGAAGGCGATCAGCGATGCCCCGGCGATCGTGGTCTGGATGAGGGCCATGGGGACGGCACTGGCGGAAAGGCCCGCGAGGGGGGACACCAGGGCGCCGACGAGGAAGCCGGTGGCGCCGAGGAGGGCGGAGGCCGATCCGGCGGCGGTGCGGGTGCGGTTCATCGCGAGGGCGTTGGCGTTGCCGACGAGCAGGCCGAGGCTGGCCACCAGGACGAACAGGACGGCGCACACGGGGAGGAGCCCCGCGTCACCGAACAGTCCGGAGGCCAGGGCCAGCATGCCCAGGCCCGCGAGGGTCAGGAGGGCCAGTCCGGCGGTCACGATCGCGTGGACGGGGAACCGGCGGACCAGGTAGCGGCCGTTGAGCTGGCCGACTCCGACCATGCCGGCGGCGTTCAGACCGAACAGCAGGGCGTACGCCTGGGGGGTGGCTCCGTAGAGGTCCTGGAGGACGAACGGGGAGGCGGCGAGATAGGCGAAGAACGCGGCGAACGCCCCGCTCGCGGCGATCAGACAGCCCGCGAAGACACGGTCCGCGAGCAGCTCCCGCATCTGCGCGAGCCCGACCCCCCGCACCCGGCGCGCCGCCACGGGCAGGCTCTCGGGCAGGCCCACCACGATCACCGCGGTCAGCAGGGCGCCGAGCACGGCGAGTGCGGCGAAGATCCCGCGCCAGTCGGTGAAGTGGAGGAGCTGCGCGCCGAAGAGGGGGGCGACGACGGGGGCGACGCCGGAGATCAGCATGAGGGTGGAGAACACCTCGGCGATCTTCACGCCTTCGTAGAGGTCCCGGATGATCGCGCGGGCGATCACGATCCCGGCCGCGCCCGCCGCGCCCTGGAGGAAACGCAGGCCGATCAGCGCGTCCGCGGTGGGGGCGAGGGCGCAGGCGATCGAGGACGCGGTGTAGAGGGTCATGCCGGCGACGAGGGGGCGGCGGCGGCCGAGGCGGTCGGAGAGGGGGCCGACGGCGAGCTGGCCCAGGGCCATGCCGATCAGGCAGGAGGTCAGGGTCAGCTGGACGACGACCGCGGTGGTGTCGAAGGTGCCGGCGACGTCGGGAAGCGCGGGCAGGTAGATGTCGGAGGACAGCGAGGGCAGGGCCGTGAGTGCGGCCAGGACCAGGAAGACGAGGAGCCGTCGCCGGGCGGGTGCGGGGGTGGGTTCCGGGGTGGGCGTGGGGGTGGTTTGCAGGGTGGGGGTGGGGGTGGGTTCCAGGGTGGGGGCAGCCGCGTTTCGGGCAGGGCTGGACAAGGATCGCTCCAGGGGGTGGGGGTGGGGGGAATCCATTGAATCTATCGCGTTATCGCAGGTCAGGGCGGTGGCTGAGGCCCTGACGATGCGCTGGAAGCGCCGCCGTCGCACGCAGGGGTACGACCTGGACCCTCACCCTGCGGACGGGCTCAGGGAGGCGCCAGGGGCCGCTTGAGGGCCCCGTGGGGGGCTTCCCGCGCAACGCTCAGGCGGGTTTCTTGTGACGCGAGGGAGGCCTCTGCCGGATCACGCCAGAAGCCTCCCTGAGAGCCTAAACCACCACCGACGTGGAGGGGATAGGACATAGGTCCCGCGAGACGCCACAGGCCACCTGTGAGCCTTCTGGCCGCCAAAGCACTCGTCGGTGCGCCGTCCGCGTTACAGAGTGAGCAGGGCGCGGCCGGCGGCCTTGGCGTCGGCGAGGGGTCTGAGGGCCAGCCGGACCAGGGCGAGCGGGTTGTCGTCGCCCGCGATGCGGTTGGCGGAGAGCTCGCCGCAGGTGGCGCACTGGTGGATGATCAGCCACTCGCCGTCGGTACGGACGGACATGCCCAGTGCCTCCATCCGGCCCCGGCAGTCGGCGTCGCGGTCGCCGGGGATCTTCCGGTCGACGTGCAGGCTGGCCAGACAGTGGGGGCAGTGGTTGCGGTGCGCGGTGCCGGGGGCGTCCAGCGAGACGTCCAACCGGCAGGAGACGCAGCGGAAGTCGTGCGACCGGTGGCCGCCCCGGGTGTGCAGGACGCCCTTGTGCCGCTGCGGGCGGCGCTGCTGACGGCGGCTGTTGCTGCTGCGGCTGTTACTGCGGCTGTTCTTGCGTGACATGGCCGTACTCCTTTCCCGTCCGGGCGGTCAGAGGGTTCCGAACGCTTCGAGCGAGAAGGGCGGTTGGGCCAGCGGGCGGACCGCCATGCGCATCAGAATGAGCTGGTTGTCGTCCCCGCAGACCGGGTGGGAGGTGAGCTCGTCGCACCGTACGCAGCGGTGGATCACCATCCAGTCACCGGTGCGGAGCACGGCGATGGCGATCGGGGACATCCGGCCCTCGCAGTCGCTCGGACCGCCCTCGACGTGGTCGAGGACGTGCCGGGAGTGCAGGCAGGACGGGCAGTGGTTGCGCGGCACGCCGTCGGCGGCGTACGCGGACACGGTCAGACCGCACCACGCGCAGGCGAAGGTGCTGAGGCTGAGAGTGTTGTTGCTGGTGTTGGCGGTGTGGCTGGACACCCGGATGCTCCTTGCTGGGAAGTGGTCAAAGCAGCAAGAGCAGGCCGAGCGGCCTCGTCAGAGGGCAGCCCGATGATGCCGCGCAGGGCGGCGCACGGGCAGGTCAGAGCACCGGAGGACACGTCCGGGAGCAGCCCGGGGAAACGGGCGGCGGGAAGCTGCGGACGGTTACGCGGTGTGGCGAGGCGCACTCGGCGCGGGCCGGGACATCAAACACCCTTTTCCAGGGCACACGGGCCCAGAAGGAATCAGAACGACGGCGTCAGGCTAACAGGGCGCCTTCGGAGGGCGTCAACGCATTTACGGGACTGCCGTTCGTCACACAACGGTCATAAGCAGATAAGAACCGGACGGCCTCCGACAGCCGTCCTCACGGCTGTATCAGTCCTTTGCAGAGAAGAGCCGTCCACCATGATGCGTGTCCGCCGTGTCCGCCCCCGTCCCTCCACGGCCCCGCTGTTCGCCGTCGCCACGGGGCTGTTGCTGCTCACCGCCTGCGGCTCCGGCGGGGACGCGGTGCGGGCGGACGACGCGAAGGCGTCCGCCGACGTGGCGGGCGTGCACGCCGCTGCGCCGGAGCCGGCCGTTCCGCCGAAGGTGACCACCGGAGCCCTGCTGGACTTCGACCTGATTCCGGCGGCGGGGAAGACGGTGGGCACCGGGCAGCCGGTGTCCCTGGAGTTCGAGAAGCCGGTGAAGGACAAGGCCGCGGTGGAGAAGGCTCTGACGGTCACCGCGTCGACCCCGACCGAGGGTTCCTGGGGCTGGGTGACCACGCCCTCGGGCCGCGACCGCCTGGACTGGCGCCCCAAGGACCCCTGGAAGCCCGGTACGGACGTCACGGTCAAGGGCACGCTCACCACGGTCGACCCCGGCGGCGCGCACTTCGACCGGGACCTGGACCGCACGTTCAAGATCGGCCGTGACCAGCAGCTGACCGCCGACCTCGACACGCACCGCCTCATCGTCGAGCGCGACGGCAAGGTGGTGAAGTCCCTCCCCATGTCCGGCGGGCAGCCCGTCAAGGGCCGCCAGTCCCGGCTGGGCACGTACGCCCTCAAGTCCCAGGAACCCAAGGTGCACATGACCTCCGCGTCCGTGGGCGGGCCGGTGGACTACGACGTGGTGGTCAACTGGGGCATGCGGGTGACCGACACCGGCGCCTACATGCACGAAGGGGTTCCGGAGGCGCAGAAGTACGTCGGCAACACCAACCACAGCGCCGGCTGCATCGGCATGACCCCGGCCGACGCGAAGTGGCTCTTCGACAACACCGTCCTCGGCGACCTCCTCACGATCAAGGGCCGGGAAGCCATCAAGAACGTCGACGGCCCCGGCAACGGGTACGCCGACTGGAGCATCTCCTATGACGAATGGAAGAAGCTGAGCAAGGTCGTCTGACCCACGCTCAGGCGGGCAAGCCGCGCAGCCGTCGGGGAGCCGGGTACGACGGTGCAGGCGACGAGCAGTCCGGCGGCCGGCCCGCGCCGGGCGGGTCAGGTCCCGCAGGTGCGCCTGCCCGCTGATGCCTACGCCGTCGTCCATGCCCATGCCCGTGAGACCAGGGGGTGGCTCGGGGCCGGGCCTGGTACTGGCAGACCCAGGGAGACCGGTGCCCGGCCCCGGAGGTGCGTTCAGAACGCGGTCAGTGCGTCACGGGTGCTGGCGCGGTACAGGCCGACCTTCGGGGCGGCCACGCTGCCCGGCTTGGCCAGCCGGAGGCTGACGCCGTCCGCGTTCGCCATGTGCTCCGCGTCCGCCAGGACGTTGAGCTCGTCGGCCACGGGGCCGTTGGCACCCGACGGGTTGAGGTTCACGGCCGCGTACGCGGTCGCGCCGGGCCGTACCGGGTACGCCGGGGCGCCGCCCAGGCCGCCGGGGGCGGTGGCCTGGAGACCGAGCGCGCTGCCCTTGGCGCTGAAGCCGACGGTGGGGAAGTAGTCCAGGCCGCAGGAGGTGGAGCCGTTGTTCGTCACGGTGATGATGCGGACGGTGGCCGGAGTGCCCGCCGGGGACGTGACCTTGACGGTCAGGTTGCGCGCCGAGCAGGGGTGGCCGTAGGCGTAGGCGTCACCGGTGGTGTCGCCCGTGCCCTTGTTCTTGCCGGCCGGACCGGCCTTCGCCGGGGTGACGGTGGCCGCGCCGTTTCCCGTGGCCTTGCCGTCGGAAGGGGCGGCGGAGGCGCCGTCCCCGGACGGGGTCGCGGTGCCGGCCGGGGCCTGCTGGTCCGTGTGCGTGGTTGCGGCCGGGTTCACGGTCGGCCCGCCGGCGCTGTCCGAGCCGCCGCAGGCGGTCAGGGCCAGAGCGAGGCCGGCGGTGACGGTGGCCAGGGCGGCGGTGCGGAGTCGGTAGGTGCGCATGGGAACTCTCCGTGTCGGTCGGTGCGGTGGGGTGGGGGCCCGCGGTGGGGCCCTCCGTAGCGACTGCGTCATCAGGCCGTCGGTCCGATCGGCGGAGCGGCGGGTTGATGACGCCACTGTGGGGCGGGTTTTGTCCCAGTGGTGGCTGGACCGGGATAGTAGAAACCCTGGAACGCTCCCGACCCCTCTCACCTGGGCAATCGGGTGAGCCTGGAACGCGCGTCCGGGATGAGCCGGGATGAGGGGGAGGCTGGAATGGCCACGGAGACGGAGCGGTTCGCGGAGCTGATGCGCGGATTCAAGGAGCGCTCGGGGCGTAGCTACGGCACGCTCGCGAAGCGGCTGCACTCCAGCAACTCGACGCTGCACCGCTACTGCAGCGGCGCGGCGGTGCCCACGGACTACGCACCGGTGGAGCGGTTCGCCCGCGTCTGCGGCGCCTCCGCCGAAGAACTGCTCGCGCTGCACCACCAGTGGCTGCTGGCGCTGGTGGAGCGGCGGCGGGGGACGACGGAGGGACCGGCCACGGCGCCGGCAGCGGCAAACGCGGAGACCCTGCGGGGCGGTGACGTCGCGGCGGGGGTGCCGACTGCGCCTGCGGAGGTGGTGGCCGGGCAGGCCGGGGAGCCCGGGGAGACTTCGCAGGCCGGGCAGGCCGGGCAGATTTCGGCGGCCGGGCAGGCCGGGGAGGTCCGGCCTCAGGCAGGGGCCGGCGGCCCCGCAGCGGGCCCGGCGACCGCAGCCGGGTCCGCCTCGGCGCCCGGGCCTGCCGCTGCGGAGGCAGCCGCCCCGGCACCTGTCCCTGCTCCCGCGGCGGCGAAGGCCGCGACACCGGCCTCGGCATCGGCGGAGGCACCGGCACCCGCCCCGGAGCCCGGACCCGCCCCTGCGGAGGCACCCGCTCCAGCACCTGGCTCCGCTCCCGCGGCGGCACCCGTAGAGACACCGGCACCAGCGGCGGGGGCAGAGATAGCGGCAACGGCAGCGGAGGCGGCACCGGCACCGGCACCAACAGCGGAGGCAGAGATAGCGGCACCAGCAGCGGAGGCGGCAGCCGCAGCGGTACCCGCCGCGGGGCCAGGGCCGGAGGCCCCCGCGCATGTCGGCGGCGGCCGCCCCCGGGCGGGCTCCGCCCGGGGGGCCGTGCCGGGGGCCCGGCGGCGGTCTCGGGTGCTGCTCGCCCTTGCGGCCGCCGTGGCCACCGCCGCGGTGGCGGGGACCGCCGCCGCCGTCTCCTCCATGGGAGGTACGGGGCACGGGGGCTCGCGCCAGGGCGCCGTCCAGCCGCCCTCGGGCGAGCGGGCGGCGGCGGGCCCGGCCCTGGCGTCCGGCGGGGCGTCGGCGCCCACGCCGCCCGCTACCGAATCCGCACCCCCGTCCGGCCCGGCACCGTCCGCATCCGCATCCGCGTCCGACTCCGCACCGTCCGCGTCCACCTCACCGGCCGCCGCCGGGGAGGGGGCCTCCCCCGCCGCCCCGTTCACGGTCAACGTCCTGCCCGACAACTGGGACAGCCCCTGCGACCAGTGGTTCGCCCTGAACAAGGCCCCCGGCACGGTCCCCCCGCCGCCCGCCGGGCAGGCCACCGAAGGCTGGGCCCGGGCCCTGGGCGCCGTACCGGCGGGGCACCTGCGCATGCAGCTGACCGTCCAGGGCACCGAGGGCAAGGCCGCGGTCCTGCACGCGCTGTACGTCCGCGTCGTCAGCGGCCGCAAAGCTCCCGGCTGGAACGCGTACACCATGGGATCCGGTTGCGGCGGCGCACTGGTGCCGGCCTCCTTCGCCGTGAACCTGGACGACCCCGCCCCGAGGGCCCGGCCCGTACCCGGCAAGGAGGGCGAGCGGACCACGGCCTCGACCGACTTCCCGTACAAGGTCTCCGCCACCGACCCCCAGGTGCTGAACGTCGACGCCGCCACGCTCGGTCAGGACGTCAGCTGGTACCTGGAGCTGGCCTGGAGCAGTGGCGACCGCAAGGGCACCACCCGCATCGACGACCACGGTCGCCCGTTCCGCACGGTCGCCCTGAACACCGGCCACGACTACTGGTACAACGCGAACGACAACGCCTGGCTCCCGTACACGGAATGAGACGAAGGCCGTTCGCACCAGGTCCCGGTGCGGGTCACCAGTCGGTGACGAGGGCCGGGGCCGGTTCGTGCTCCCGCGGTCACACGGCGGCGGGGGTCCCGGGGATTCGGGCCGCCAGGCCGTCCAGCAGCGCCTGGAGGCCGAAGTCGAAGGTGTCGTCCGGGGCTTCGGCGTAGTCGGGGGCGGAGGCGGACTCGATCCGGTCCCGTAGCCGGGGGAACTGCGAGGCGGCCTCGGTCGCCTGCCGCATGACGGCGCCGAAGACCTCCCCGGCATCGCCGCCCTCGCGTTCGATCCGGCGGGTGAGGGAGGTGGTGGCGGCGGACGGGGCCGCGTTGCCGAGGACGTACGTGAAGACGGACGCGGCGGCCCGGTCCGCCCGGGGGCCGTCGAAGCCGGCCTTCTCGTAGACGGCGAGCGTGTGGTCGTCGTGGCGGGCCTTGCCGACGCCGTGGAAGAGGTGGGTCGCGAAGGCCTGCACCAGCCAGGGGTGCCGGGTGAACATCCCGTACAGGTCGCCGGCCATGGCGGTGGCGGCGGCGCGCCAGTCGACCGCGTCGAGGTCGGGCAGCCGGACCTCGTCCCACACCTGGTCGCCGGCGAGGGTGAGCAGGTCGTCCTTGTTCTTGACGTGCCAGTAGACGGCGGTGGCGGCCGAGTTCAGCCGCTTGCCCAGGGCGCGCATGTTGAGGCCTTCCAGGCCTTCGGCGTCGAGCAGCTCGACGGCGGTCCGGACGATCTGTTCGCGGGTGAGCGTGTCGCGTGGCATGGGCTCACGATAGGACATCAAAGCCCCTCTTGCACAAAGTTCAAGAAGGGACTTGCACAGCGTTCAAGTCGCCCCCTACAGTTCTCGTTGTCGGGACTTGAACAACGTAAAAGTCCTCACGCCGCCGAGAGGGAGAAGCCCATGAACACGCACACGCTCGCCGCCGTCGCCCAGATCCTCGTCGCCGCCGCCTTCGCCTCGATCCCGCTCCTGCGCCACCGCTTCGGCGCCGTCGCCAAGGCCGCCGCCGTCACCGAGCTGCAGCGCCAGGGGATCCGCCCGGCGGTCCTGGAGGAGAACAAGCTCCGCTTCGACGCCAGCGGCCACGAGTGGTGGGCCCCGGGTTCCTTCGCCGCCGCGAGCCTCGCGGCCGCCGTCCTCAACCTGGCCGGCAACCCGCTCGGCACCACCCTGACCTGGATCTTCTCCACGCTCGCCCTCCTCGCGAACGTCCTGATCCTGCAGAGCCAGCTCGGCGCCGTGAAGTCCGTGCAGGCCGCGTTTCGCCGCAAGGGCGACTCCGAGCTGCTGCGCGTCGACGTCCCCGCCTTCCTCAAGGCCGCGGAGGGCGCGTTCCCCTCCTGGACCCGGGTCCTGCAGAACGTCCGCCACACCGTGGTCTTCGCCGGCTCCGCGCTGGCCCTGACCGTCGCCGCCTTCGCCTGACCATCCCGATGGCGCCACTCAGGGCAGGCGTAACGCCATAACGCCTAGTAGTGGTGCCATCATGGCGCCACTACGGCGCACCTGACGGGTGCGCGGCCACAGCCCACGCGTTCACGGGGTCACCGTCGGAGGGGTCGGATCATGGAGACAGTGCAGAGCGGGAAGCGGCCCGCGACCGGCGCCCTCACCGCCTTCACCCGCTTCGTGGTCTGCGGCGGAGGGGTCGGGGTGGCCTCCAGCTTCGCCGTCGCGGGCCTCGCCTCCTGGATCCCCTGGGTCCTGGCCAACGCCCTGGTCACCGTGGCCTCCACGCTCCTCGCCACCGAGCTGCACGCCCGCTTCACCTTCGGCGCCGGCGGACGGGCGACCTGGCGCCAGCACGCGCAGTCGGCCGGATCCGCGGCGGCCGCGTACGGGGTGACCTGCGCGGCCGCACTCGTCCTGCGGCAGTTCGAGGCCTCGCCCGGCGCCGTACGCGAACAGGTCGTCTACCTCTCCGCCTCCGCGCTCGCCGGAGTCGCACGGTTCGCGGTCCTGCGCCTCGTCGTCTTCGCGCAGCACCGCTCGAAGACCGCGGCCGCCACGTCGGTCCCGTCCACCCCGTCCACCCCGTCCGCCGTGCACACCGTCCGCACCCACCGCACGGCCCCCACGGCCTCGGACCTGTGCCGCGCGGCCTGACGGCCTCAGGACCGCGTGAACTGTTCCGTGCCGACGACCCGGAGGAGGCTCAGCCGGTCGGCCGAGTCCGTTCCGGGCGGGGGTGTCAGGAACACGAGGCGCTGGTCGCCCTCCGGGGCGAGGAGCACCTGGCAGTCGAGGTCCACCGGTCCTACGACCGGATGGATCACCCGCATGCGGCTGTGCCTACGCACGGCCACCTCGTGGAGCTCCCACAGGGCGGCGAACTCCGCACTGGCCTCCCGCAGGCGCTCGACCAGCCGGGTGGAGGCCGGGTCCGAGGAGCGCCGGCCGACGGCCGCCCGCAGGTCCGCCACGTGGAGGCGGCTGTACTGCTCGTGCTCCTCGGCCGGGTACGCGGCCCGCGCGGCCGGATCGGCGAACCAGCGCCAGACGACGTTGCGGCCGTGTTCGGACACCGTGCACACCCCGCCCAGGAGGGTGCGGGCCAGCTCGTTCTGGGCCAGTACGTCGCCCAGGTCGCTGAGGACCTGCGCCGGAATGCCGGGCAACTGGTCCAGCAGGTGCAGGAGCCCCGCGCCGACCTCGTCCCCGGTGACCCGCGCCGCGGGCGGGCGGTGCCCGGCCAGCAGGTGGAGGTGGTCGCGCGCGTCGTCGTCGAGGCGCAGGGCGCGGGCGAGGGCGGCCAGCATCTGCGGTGAGGGCTGGGGGCCGCGGGCCTGCTCCAGCCGGATGTAGTAGTCGGCCGACATGCCGGCGAGCTGGGCCACTTCCTCGCGCCGCAGCCCCGGCGTACGCCGTCGGGGCCCGGCGGTGAGGCCCACGTCCTGCGGGCGCACCCGGTCGCGCGAACGGCGGAGGAAATCGGCGAGCCCAGGGCGGTCGATGATCATGCCGGTCATCCTGCCGGACGCCTACGGCGCGGCCCACGCGGTGATCACGTCGTGGACGGAGCCGCCGCCCATCCTGGGATCGCCGGTCCCAGGTTCGCGGGGTCTCTCCCGCCGCCCGCGGCCCGACGGCACTGTTGGTCCCGCCGGAGGGAAGACGCCCCCGGCGGCCCCACCACCAGGAGGAACAGCAGCCATGTCCACCGCCACCCTCATCGCCCCCGCCGACACCGCCACCACCCTGAGCGCCACCGTGCGCGTCGCCGACGCCGAGGTCTACTACGAGCGCACCGGCACGGGCCCCGCACTCGTCCTCGTGCACGGCACCGGCTCGGGCGGCTCGGCCGTCAACTGGGGGCAGACGCTGCCCCGTTTCACCGCCGGCCACACGGTGATCACCCCCGACCTCTCCGGCACCGACCGCACCCGGGACGAGGGCGGCCCGCTGACCGTGGAGGGGCTGGCCGCGCAGGTCATCGCCGTCATCGAGGACGCGGGCACCGGGCCGGTGGACCTGCTCGGCTTCTCCATGGGCGCGCCGGTGTCCGCCGCCGTCGCCGCGCTGCGCCCGGACCTCGTGCGCCGGCTGATCCTGGTCGCCGGATGGGCCCACACCGACGGGGACGAGTACCTGCGCAACATCTTCACCCTGTGGAAGCAGCTCGGCGTCTCCGACCCGGCCGCCTTCGGCCGCGCCGTGGCCATGACCGGCTTCAGCCGGGGCTTCCTCAACGCGATCGGCCGCGACCAGGTCGAGCTCCTGGTCCCGAACCTGCCCCCCACCCCCGGCACCCTGCGCCACGTCGACCTCGACACCCGCATCGACATCCGCGCGCTGCTGCCGCTCGTCGAGGCGGAGACCCTCGTCATCGGCGCCACCCTGGACATCACCGTCCCGGTGGAGAACAGCCGCGCGCTGCACGCCGCGATCGCGCACAGTTCGTACGCCGAGATCGAGGCCGGGCACGTCGCCTTCTTCGAGAAGGAGGACGAGTTCGTCGCGCTGGTCGACGGCTTCACCCGCGGGGAGCGGGCGTAGGCCGTCCCTTCGGGCCCGGGGCCGCACGGCCCGGGACCGCTCGGCCCGGGACCGCTCAGCCCTGTACGGCGAGCACGATCCGGAGCACGCACCCCGCGAGCACGGCGCCGGACACGATGCTGGTGACGCCCAGCCCGCGCGTGCCGCGGGGCAGGCGGTCCGGCAGGGTCACCGTCTGCGGGCGCCTGGGGTCGTAGATCACGTCCATCCGGCCGCCGACCTGCACCGGCGGGAAGACGAACGGGCCCACGGTGTACCGGCGTGCGGGTGCGCCCACCGGGGTGTACTCCAGCATGATCATCGAACCCGCCGCGACCTGGCCCACGTCGACGCAGACGGCGGAGTGCCGGACGCCCCGCTTCAGCAGCGGGCGCGCGTGGAGGTGGATCCCGAGCGAGACGCAGAGGACGACCAGCGCGACGAGCGCGACGAGAAAGACCCAGTTGCTCACCGACAACGCCCCCGCCCGACGGAAAGACCAGATCATCGCCGACCGCGGGCAGGGCCGCAAGGTCAGGCGGGTGACGGCTCCCCGTCCGCCGGCGCCGACCCGGTGAGCGTGTCGACCAGAGCCTGGGCGAGGACGGTCGCGGCGCCGATCCTGGTGTCCTCCCGCTCGTCGCCGGTGACCTTGCCGATCACCGCGTCGCGGACCGACACCGAGACGTCCGGGCCCCCGTACAGCTCGGGGAAGGACAGGGCCATGAGGCAGACGCCCACGTTCGCCGAGAGGATCGACTGTCCGGCCAGCTCCGGCGTCGTGCGCAGCCGGCCGGCGTCGCGGCACCGCCCCACGGCCGTCAGGAGCAGGGCCTGCGCCTCCCCGATGGCCTGCGGCCTGGCCGTCCCGGACGGCGTGAACATCAGCCGGTAGAGGTGGGGGTTGCCGAGGGCGAACGCGACGTGGCTGTCCCAGGCCGCACGCAGGTCCGCCACCGGGTCGTCGGTCTGCGGATTGCGCCGCTTGTTGGCGAGGAAGCGCTCGAAGCCGATGTCGGCCACCGCGGTGAGCAGCCCTTCCTTGTCGCCGAACTGGCGGTAGATCTCGGGCATGCCGACCTTGGCCCGGTCGCAGATGGCCCGGGTGGAGATCGCCGCCGCGTCCTTGGTGGCGAGCAGCTCCTCGGTGGCTTCCAGCATGCGCTCTCGGGCCGTTGACATGACGTCGATGGTAGCAGCGCTCACATGGAACGTAATCATCGCTTACGCTCCATGTGAGCGCTGCACACACCCGCTCGCGAGCGCGCACCGAGAAGCACCCACGGAGACGTCATGGAGAGCTGTGGACACCGGATGGACATCGGTTCCGAGGAGTACGCGGAGCGCTCGGAGCCTGCGCAGTGCTCGGAGCACGCGCAGTGCCCGCCCCTGGGGCCCGTCGCCCGGCTGATCGTGATCGTGCTCTTCGAGGGCGTCGACCTGCTGGACGTCACCGGACCCCCGGAGGTGTTCTCCCTGGTGCCGCGGGAGACGCAGGACGCGGCCGGCTACCGGGTGGTCCTGGCCGCACGGACGCTCGACCCCGTCACCACCTCGGCCGGGGTGCGGATCCTGCCGGACCTGACCTTCGACGAGGCCGCCGCGCGGAGCATCGACACGCTCCTGGTGCCCGGCGCGGTCGAGCTGGACGCCGAGCGCCGGGTCCGCGCCCTCACCGACCCGGAGGTCGTGGACCGGGTGCGGACGCTCGCCGCGCGCTCACGCCGGGTGGCGTCCGTCTGCGTGGGGGCCCATCTGCTGGCCGCGGCCGGGCTGCTCGACGGCAAGCGGGCCACCACCCACTGGTCCACCGCGCAGCAGCTCGCCGCCGACCACCCGGAGGTCGAGGTGGACGCCGACCCGATCTTCATCCGGGAGGGCGAGGTGTGGACCGGCGCCGGGATCAGCGCCTGCCTGGACCTCTCGCTCGCCCTGGTGGCCGAGGACTTCGGCGAGGTGGTCGCCCTGCGCGTGGCCCGGCAGCTCGTGATGTACCTGAAGCGGCCGAGCGGGCAGAGCCAGTTCAGCGTCCCCCTGGAGCCCGTCTCCGCGACGCGGCGCGGCGAGGACCTGCGGCACTTCATCGGGCGGCACCTCGGCGACCGGCTCAGCCTGGCCGACATCGCCGCCCACGCGCACGTCAGTGAGCGGCAGTTGGCCCGGATCTTCAAGTCCGAGCTGGGCATGACCCCGGCCGCCTACGTGGAGTCGGCCCGCGTGGAGCTGGCGCGGAGCCAGCTCGAAGCCACCGACGCCACGCTCGAACGGATCGCCTCCGCCTGCGGGTTCGGCACGGCCGACACCCTCGTGCGGGCGTTCCGTCGCACGCTCGACACCACGCCGACGGAGTACCGGCTCCGCTTCCGGACCGCCGTCTGAGCGGCTCCGGCTCCGCTACGCGGACCTACGCGGACCTACGCGGCCCTGCGCGCGGCCGGGTCGAGGGAGTCGGGCGAGTCGAGGGAGTCGACGTCCTCGAAGAAGCTGAGCATCCGCGCGTTGACCAGCTCGGGGTGGTCGATCTGCGGCCCGTGCCCCGTCGCGGAGACGATCTCGGCGCGGGCTCCGGGAATCACCCGCGGCACCCGCTCCAGCTGGCGCTTGGGGTGTACGAGCAGGCTCCGCTTGCCCATGATCAGATAGAACGGCGTCCGGACCGTGCCCAGTTCGGCGTCCGACAGCGGCAGCGGGGCGGGCCGCTTGATCCGGAAGGCCCGGACGCCCGTCTGGATCATCCGGCGCAGTTCGGGGACGACCAGGACCGGCTGCTCCAGCCACTTGGCCAGGCGGGGGCGCATCCACTTCGGCGCGAAGGTCGCGAAGAGGCTGGCGAAGATCCACACGAAGAAGCGCAGCCCGACCTTCTCCAGGCCTCCCGGGTCCAGGGCGGTGACCGAGGCGAGCCGGCCGGGGCGCAGGTGCACCTGGTTGATGACGAGCCAGCCGCCGTAGGAGGACCCGACCAGGTGGACGCGGTCCAGGCCGAGCGCGTCCAGGGCCTCGTCCATCCACTGGGCGGCGCGCTCGGGCTGCCACATCACCTCGCGCTGGACGCTGCGGCCCGGGTCGCCCGGGGTGTCGAGGGCGTAGACGGGCCGGTCGGCGCTGAGGGCGACGGTGTTGGGGTACCACTGGGCCGAGCAGCCGCCCGACCCGTGGATCAGGACGACCGGCGTACGGGATTCCGCCGCCGGGTTCGCGGGTCCGTACCGGTAGACGTGCGTGGTCCCGAAGCTCGTCTCGACGTCCGTCTCGTAGCGGGCGGGCGCTCCCTTCGCGTACAGGGCGTCGCAGGCGGCGAAGTAGCGGTCGCGAAGCTCGTCGCTCACGTAGCGGCCGATGTCTCGGCGGGGCTTGTTCTGGGGCACGGGGCACCTCCTGGAGGACCGGGGATCCGTTCTTCGTGATACGACCGTACCATGATGTTGGTACGGCGGTACCATGAAAACGAGCCGCGGGCCCCTCACCCACCGGCACCGACGGGCGGAGACACAGAACATGCCGAAACGCGTGGACCACGAGGAGCGGCGCACCCAGATCGCCGAGGCACTCATCCGCGTCGCCGGACGCCGCGGGCTGCACGCGGTCGGCATGCGCGACGTGGCGGCCGAGGCGGGGGTCTCCCTGCGCCTGGTGCAGTACTACTTCCAGACCAAGGAGAAGCTGCTCTTCTACGGGCTCCAGCACCTCACCGACCGCTTCACCGCCCGGGTCGGCGCCCGCCTCGCCGCCGCCGGCCCCGCCCCCGGCCCGCGCGCTACGGTCGAGGCGCTGCTGCTGGCCTCCCTGCCGACGGACGAGGAGGGCCGCACCTTCCACCTCCTCTACAGCTCCTACTCGATCCTGTCCGTGACCGACGAGGCCCTCGCCGCCCAGCCCTTCATCGACAACCCCGACGCCGCCGAGAACGCGGTGGCCGGGCTGATCACCCAGGCCCAGGAAGCCGGCCTGGCCGACCCGGACGCCGACGCGCGCATCGAGGCGATCAGCCTGCTCGCCATGGCGGCGACCATGGGCACCAGCATCCTGGTCGGCCAGCGGGGCCCCGAGTCGGCCGTCGCCGTGCTGCACCACCACCTGGACCGGATCTTCAGGACGCGCACGCCGAGTCCCGGAGCGGACGCTGCCCCGTCCTGAGGTACGCGGTGACCGTGCGGTCGGAGCAGGCGTTGCCGTTGCCGAGGTAGACCCCATGGCCGCCGTGGTCGACGGTGAGCAGCCGGGCGCGCGAGCCGAGGGCTTCGCGCATCTTCAGGGAGGCGGCGTACGGGGTCGAGGGGTCGCGGAGGTTCTGGACCATCAGGATGTTCGAGGGACCCCGGTCGGTGATGCGGGTGGGGCGTTCGGCGGGGGCGTCCTTCCAGAAGGAGCACGGGGTGATGTTCGCCGGCATCCCGGCCGTCAGGGGGTGCGCCGCACGGTCCGCGGCCACGGCCCGCTCGTACCCGGAGACGTCCTCGGGCCAGGCCACGTCGTTGCAGATGACCCCCACCATCAGCGACGCGTCCGAGTCGGGGAGGACCGCGGCAAGATCCCTGGGCAGCTCCGGGACCGCCGCGGGGTCCCGGGCCTCGCGGACGAGGCGGGCGAAGGCGGGGAACTGGGCGTCGCCGTAGAGGGCGGTCTGCAGGGCCTGGCGCAGCATCGTGCCCGTCAGCGGCAGACCGGGTACGTTCGAGGGCTTCGGCGACCGGTCCAGCTCCGCGGCGAGCTCCAGGAACAACGGGCGTACATCGTCCGGGCGTTCGGCGAGCCGCAGCCCCTCCCCCGCCCGCGCCGGGTCCGCCGCCCAGGCCGCGAAGTCGGGGAAGCGGTCGTCGGCGCCCTGCGCCATGTTCGCGAGCCAGCCGCGCGCGACCCGCGTCGGATCGGGGTCCCCGCTGCTGTCCAGCACCAGGCGGTCGGTGCGCTGCGGGAACTTCTGCGCGTACACCGCCGTCACGTAGGTCCCGTAGGAGACGGCCCAGACCGAGAGCTTCCGCTCGCCGAGGGCCTCCCGGAAGCGGTCCATGTCGCGCGCCTGGTTGGCGGTGGTGAAACTGCGCAGCACCGCGCCGCCGTTCGCGGCGCAGGCCTCGGCCACCCTGCGGGAGCGGTCGACGTTCTCCGCGATCCCCCCGTCGGCGCCGGGCCAGGAGCGCAGGGTCGTCAGGCGCCGGTCGGCGGCGTCCAGGCCGCATGCGGCGGTGACGCTGCCGCCGACCCCGCGCGGGTCGAGCGCGACGAGGTCGTACGCGCCGTCCATCTGCCCGGCCAGCGCGGCCCCCTTCTGCGAGAGCCGCTGCACGCCCGAGCCGCCCGGTCCGCCGGGAACCACGGCCAGCGACCCGCGCCGGGCGGCGGGACGGGTGCTGGGCAGCCGGGACACGGCGAGGTCGACGTGCGGGCCGGCCGGGTCGGCGTAGTCGAGGGGGACGGACAGCTTCGCGCACTGCTGGCCGTCGAGGTGGCCCGGGTGGGTGCAGGCCGTCCAGGCCAGGGCGGGTGCGGCGCTCCGGGTGGCGGCAGTCACGCCGCCGGAGGTCGCCGGGCCGGCGGCCGCGGCGCCGGCGGTGCCGGTCAGCGTGGCCGCCACGGCCGTGGCGCAGAGGGCGACGATTGCGGTCTTGCTGCGGTAAGTGGTCATGGAACGAGGATGGTTGAGCATCCTCGGCCGTCACATCCGGTGACCGGTAAGGCCGTTCGGGGGGCTAGCCCCCTGTCAGACCACCACGACCGTCACCGCCGCCGCGCCCATCAGCACGGCGGCGGAGTGGATGGCCGCATGGCCGTAGTCGCCCGACCAGAGGTGGCGGGCCAGGCCGCCCATGGCGGTCAGGCCCGCGATGATGCCGATCTGCGCGAGCAGGGGGGCGGCGGTGAAGGGGGTCAGCAGCAGGATCACCGCGTTGAGCCAGAACGGCGCGGCGCCCGTCCAGCCCCGCCACTCCCGCACCTCCCGCCACTGCTGCCGGTCCGGCAGGTGCGCCGGACGCAGATACGGGCGGCGCGGCGCCTCCCGGCGGTCTTGGGGTCTTCGGTGGTCCCCGAGCTCTCGGGTCGCCGTCGTCACCGCGCCGTCACCAGCCTTTCAGTCACTTGCACGCGAGACGTCAACTCGCAGGCTGTACAGCCTCCTTGGGAGTTCCGGCGGGGACAAGAGCCCGTTCGGCAACAAATCCGAAAGCCAGGCCGAAAGTGCGCCACGCGACGGCCCGGAGGCCGCCGCGAGCCTACGGCCTCAGCCGATGGCGTCGACCACCTTGCCCAGGTCGACGAACTTGAAGCCGGTCGCCTCGCGGTCGCCGTCACCGGGGGTTTCCCGGCCGTCCTGGACGACGAGCAGGCCGCGGGGGTAGCGCGCGCCGAGAGGGGCGTTGAGGGCGGCGGCGCCGTCGCAGACCTCGGAGCCGTCGAGGGCGGCGGAGGCCGCGGTGATGCGGAAGGCGCCCTCGAACTCGTTGTGCTCGGCGCGCTCGCGGTCGTAGGCGACGAAGGTGTCGTCCCCCTGGCTGGAGGCGAGCAGGTAGCCGTCGCCGCCGGCTTCGGTGACCAGCGTCAGGCCCTCCACGTCGGCCTTCAGGCGCTTGCCGCCGTAGCCGGGGTCGGCGCCGGGCGTGCACTCCTCGGTCGCCTCGTCGTAGGTGCCGGGCACTCCGTACTCGCGCACCTTGTCGATCAGCTTCGGCGTGCCGGAGAGGCCCGCGTCGATGCGCCAGATCCCGACGTCCTCCTGCCCCGCGTACAGGGTGCCGTCCGCGGGATCGACGACCATGCCCTCGATCTGCGGCAGCTCGCCCGGCTCGGCGCAGGGTGTCCAGGCGGCGCCGTTCGGCAGGCGGAAGGAGGACGGCAGGTCGAGCGTGCGGACCTGGCGGTAGCCGACCGTGCCCGCGGGGGTGGCGACCAGCTCCAGCAGGGCGATCCGGGTCCGGTTGCGCTGGCTGACCACCGCGTAGGACCGGCCGGTCCTGCGGTCCGTCCAGGTGGCCAGGCCGTACGCGGTCTTCTGCTCGTTGATCTCGGCCTGGTCGGCGGAGAAGACCGGGCGCGCCGCCGGGTCGGTGACGTCGGTGAGCGGGCCGCCGGGCCGGTTGCGGTCGATCCGGTAGATCCGCAGCCGGTCGTTGCCCCGGTCGCTGACCACCGCGACGTCGGCCCGGGCGCCGCCCAGGCGCAGGCCGGTGACCAGGTCGACGTTGTTGAAGCGGCCGGGTGCGTCGTCGGCGCCCGGTCCGGCCGGGGCGGGCAGCGACTGCACCTGCCGGGCCTCCAGGTCGTAGACCCGCAGGCCCCCCTGCTTGGCGGTGGCGATCACCAGGCTGCGGCCCGGGTCTGCGGCGTTGCGCCAGATCGCGGGGTCGTCCGCGTTGGCGTCGCCGCCGGCCTCGTCGTCGTACAGCGGCGCGGTCTCGGCCCGGGGCCGGATGGCGGCGATCGAGGAGGCCTGCGCCGGGAGCGCGAAGGATGTCGCAAGTGCCGTGCAGAGCACGAGTACGGAGGCGCGGGCGGCCGAACGTAGGGTCAATGTTCTTCCTTTGCAAGGGTTTTGCCCTGGGTGGGAAGACGCTCGCCGGGTTCATTGTCATGTCTGCGCCCGGCAGGTGGCCGGTGGTTGAACGCGGTGCGAAAGCCCGGCACCATCGGACGGTGCACCCCACCACCGTACGAGTCCGCCTCGTGGTTCCGCCTCTGGAGCAGTCCGGGCCCCATCCCCGCTTCCCGCACGCGGAACCCTGCCCCGGCCACGAAGGACTGAGCGGGCAGGAGCACGGCGCCTGGGCCGGCCGGACCATGGACGAGGTGGCCGCGGAGGACCCCGAGGGGCTGCGGCGGTGGATGACCGACACCTCGTACGCGCCGCCGGGCGGCGGGGAGTCGGTGGAGTCGCTCGTCGCCCGGGTCGGCGCACACCTGGGCGCGCTGGAGCCGGGGACGCACTGTGCGGTGGTGGCCGGGCAGGGCGTCGTACGGGCGGCCGTGGTGTGGGCCCTGGAACTGCCGGCGGCGGCCTTCTGGCGGCTCGACGTACGCCCTGGGTCGGCGACCACGCTGACGGGGCGCTCCGGACGCTGGAACCTGCTCGTGGGTCAGCCGGAGCCACCCGCCTAGGACGCGGAAGTGCGGACACGCGGAAGCGCGGACACACTGAGCCTGAAATACGGAACGGCCCGGACCCCGCGACGCGGTCCGGGCCGAACTGCCGTGTGGGCGGATCGGGCGCTACGCCACGATCCAGTCGCTCGTCGCGATGACCGGCTGCACGCCGTCACGGTGCACGGTGCCCTCGATGAGGCCGTACATGCGGTCGGCGGCGAAGTAGACCTCGTTGTCGTTCTTGAGGCCGAAGGGCTCCAGGTCGACGAGGAAGTGGTGCTTGTTGGGGAGGTTGAGGCGCACCTCGTTGACCTTGGGGCAGTTGTCGAGCACGCGCTCGGCCATCTGGTTCAGGGTCTGCTGCAGGGAGTACGAGTAGGTCTCCGCGAAGGCTTCCAGCATGTGCTTGCGGACCTTCTTGTACGACTGGTCGTAGTCGTAGTCGGCGTCGTCGGCGGCGAGCGCCGAGTGCGCCCAGCGCGCGGTGACCTTGGTCGCCAGGATGCGGTCGTACGCTTCCTTCAGCGTCGTGTACTTGTCCTTGATGAAGCCGTGGAACTCGGAGTTGGTCGAGTTCATCACGGTCAGGTCCTTCAGACCCGAGATCACCTGGAGACCGGCGTCCTCGCTGTACGTGATCTGCGCGGTGCGCACCTCGGTGCCCTTGAGGACGAAGGAGTGCTGCTCCTTGCGCGTCGGGACCGGGATCCGCTCCCAGACGAACTCCTCGATGCGGATCTGCGCCCCGCGGATCGGGGCCTGGGAGGAGACGAAGTGCTTGGCGAGCAGGATGCCGAAGGCCTCCGGGGACTCGACCCCGTACTCCTTGGAGAACGCGTACACCGTGTTCTTGGTGGTGTCGGTGGGCAGGCAGTTGGCGTTGTCGCCGGTGAGGTGGACGTCGCTGAACTCGCCGCGCAGTGCGACGGAGACGTTGAGGTCGCGGATCTCGTGCCAGGAACCGTCGCTGCCCTTGCGGGTGACCTTGACGATGCGGTTCTCGGCCTTGCCGTACTGGTTCTGGCCGAGGATGTGCTTGCTCATGCGCTGTCTTCCTTCGGGTACTCGGGAACACGGAGTCCGGTCGTTCTGGATCCCGTACGCCCGGCGTCCGGCGGACGCGCAGCCCGCCCCCCGCCGTTCGGTCACGCCGATTCCCCGCGTGGACCGCCCCGGGACTGACGTGCATCCCGGTCCGTAGGTGCCTGTTGATTCCAGCACGTTCACATGCCGTTCGTAAGAGAGCGGATCCTCCGAGAACAGGCACCCACGGTTTGGGCGACCCTATGAGCGGCGCAGGTCAGACGGTGTGCGCATCGGCCACCGTCAGGGCCTCGTCGATGATCCGCAGCCCCTTGGCCACGTCCTCGGCCGACACGTTGCAGGGCGGCGCGACGTGGATGCGGTTCCCGGCGAGCAGCGGCCACAGGCCGGCCTTCTTCAGGGCCGCCCCGAACTCGGCCATCGGCGCGTTGTCGGCGCCGGCGGCGTTGTACGGCACCAGCGGCTCGCGCGTCTCCTTGTTCCGTACGAGCTCCAGGGCCCAGAACGTGCCCAGACCCCGCACCTCCCCGACGGACGGGTGGCGTTCGGCGAGGGCGGCGAGGCCCGGCCCGAGCAGCTCCGCGCCGGTGCGGGCCGACTGCTCGACGACGCCCTCCTCCTCCATGACGTTGATCGTCGCGACGGCGGCGGCGCAGGCCAGCACGTGCCCGGAGTACGTCAGCCCGCCCGGGTAGGGCCGGCGGGCGAAGGTCTCGGCGATGGCGGCCGAGATGGCGACCCCGCCGAGGGGGACGTATCCGCTGGTCACGCCCTTGGCGAAGCAGATGAGGTCGGGGGTGACGTCCCAGTGCTCGGAGGCGAACCACTTCCCGGTGCGGCCGAAGCCGACCATGACCTCGTCGAGGATGAAGACGATGCCGAAGCGGTCGCAGAGCGCGCGGACCCCGGCCAGGTAGCCGTCGGGGTGCACGAGCACGCCGGGAGCGCCGCCGACGGTCTCCAGGATGATCGCGGCGATGGACTGCGGGCCTTCAAAGACGATGGTGTCTTCCAGGTGGCGCAGGGCGCGCTCGCACTCCTCGGCGGGGGTGGCCGCATAGAAGGGCGAGCGGTAGGCGAAGGGGCCCCAGAAGTGCACGACGCCCGCGGTGGCGGTGTCGTTGCCGAAGCGGCGCGCGTCCCCGGTGAGGTTGATCGCGGTGGAGGTGGCCCCGTGGTACGAGCGGTACGCGGACAGCACCTTGGGGCGGCCGGTGTGCACCCGGGCCATCCGGACGGCGTTCTCCACGGCCTCGGCGCCCGCGTTGGTGAAGAAGATCTTGTCGAGGTCGCCCGGGGTGCGCTCGGCGATCAGCCGGGCCGCCTCGGAGCGCACGTCGACGGCGAAGCCGGGCGCGACGGTGCAGAGCTTGCCGGCCTGCTCGGCGATGGCCGCGGCCACCTTGGGGTGCTGGTAGCCGATGTTCGTGTAGACGAGCGCGCTGGAGAAGTCGAGGAAGCGGTTGCCGTCGTAGTCCCAGAAGTAGGAACCCTCGGCGCCGGCCACGGCGAGCGGGTCGATGAGCTCTTGGGCCGACCAGGAGTGGAAGACGTGGCTGCGGTCGTCCTGCTTCACGGTGGCTTTGGCGGCGGCGTCGCGTGCGTCGGCTTCTGCGTTCATATTCCGAGGGTAGTTGTCCACGATGTGGAATCCGGTGGGGATGGCCGGGAGCGGGCGGGGCGCGGGGCGCGTCAGACGACGTGCCGGCCGCCGTCGACGGTGAGCACGTCGCCGGTCGTGTAGGCGGCGTCGACCAGGTAGAGGGCGGCGTCGGCCACGTCCTCGGGGGTGCCCACGCGGCGCAGCGGCGTGTTCTGCGTGATCCACTCCCGCGAGCTCTCCCAGACCTGGTCCTCGCCCTCGTACCAGGGGGTGTCGATGAGGCCGGGTGCGATCGCGTTCACCCGGACGTCGGGTCCGAGCTGGGAGGCCAGCAGCCGGGTCATGTGGTTGACCGCGGCCTTGCTGACCGCGTAGGGGATCGAGCTGCCGAGCGCGCGGGTCGCGGAGACCGAGGAGATGTTGACGATCGAGGCCGGTGAGCCGTTCGCACCGGATTCCCGCAGGTGGGGGGCGGCAGCGGTGATCATCTGCCAGGTGCCGATCACGTTGACCTCGAAGATCTCCCGCCAGGCCTCGGCGTCGGCCGCTTCCAGGTCGCCCAGGGGGACGAAGCGGGTGACGCCCGCGTTGTTGACCAGGATGTCGAGCCGTCCGTACGTGTCGATCGCCGTCCGGACGATCCGCCGCGCGTCGTCGGCGTCGGCGACGTCGCCCCGTACGTAGACCGCGTCGGGCAGTTCGGCGGCGAGCGCCTTGCCCGCGTCCTCGCTGCGCGCCGAGTTCAGGACCACGCGGATGCCGGCCGCGGCCAGCCTGCGGGCGATGCCGGCACCGATTCCGGAGGAGGAACCGGTGATCAGGGCGACACGACTCTCGGACACGGCATTCCTCCTGGCAGGGGTCGGCCGTCCGGGTACGGACGGACGGCCAGAGCATACGTGAATACCGTATGACGGAAAATGATTTCCGAGCTGTGGAATTCGATCTTCCGCCCCTTCCGCGCTGCCGCCCTTCGCGCACCGGCCCGACGCCGACGTCACACCGCTCCGACGCCGCCGTCCTCGCGCCCCGGGGCCCCCGCGCCCACCCGCGTTAGGGACCCGTCAAGGCCGTACCGAAGGGCGTATGGGGCCCGTCAAGGACGGCTGTGAACGGCCGAAAAGGCGCTCCACTCGGAGGTGTCCGAAAAAAGCACTCGCACCCTCCGGGAGCTCACGATGGCCGATCTGGCCTTCGTCGTCACCACGATCGCGGTCTTCGCGCTGGTGGTCCTCGTCGCCAAGGGGGTGGCCAAGCTGTGAACGCCGAGAACATCGTCGGTCTGCTGGTCGCCGTCGCCCTGCTGGGCTACCTCGTCGTCGCCCTCGTCTTCCCGGAGAGGTTCTAGCTCCGATGAGTCCCGTCCTCGCCGGGGTGCTCCAGCTCCTCGCGCTCATAGCGGCCCTGGCCCTCGCCTATCGCCCCCTGGGCGACTACATGGCCCGCGTCTACTCCTCGAAGAAGCACTACGCCCCCGAGAAGTGGATCTACAAGGCGGTCGGCGCCAATCCGAACGCCGAGATGCGCTGGCCGGCGTACCTGCGCTCGGTCCTCGCCTTCTCGGCGGTCAGCGTCCTCTTCCTCTACCTGCTCCAGCGCCTGCAGGGCCACCTGCCCGGCTCGCTCGGCTTCGTCTCCATCAAGCCGGACCAGGCCTTCAACACGGCCGCCTCCTTCGTGACGAACACGAACTGGCAGTCGTACGCCGGTGAGCAGGCCATGGGCCCGCTCGTGCAGACCGGCGGCCTGGCCGTGCAGAACTTCGTCTCCGCAGCCGTGGGCATGGCCGTCGCGGTGGCCCTCGTACGGGGCTTCGCGCGCTCCCGCA
The DNA here is from genome assembly GCF_055584085.1 of Streptomyces sp. NPDC104226. Classification (NCBI taxonomy): domain Bacteria; kingdom Bacillati; phylum Actinomycetota; class Actinomycetes; order Kitasatosporales; family Streptomycetaceae; genus Streptomyces; species Streptomyces sp. NPDC104226. The sequence goes on along the minus strand of NZ_JBVJMS010000011.1, from coordinate 17,946 downwards.
CCGGCGAGCTCGGCAACTTCTGGTCGGACCTGGTGCGCGGCACCGTCCGCATCCTGCTGCCGCTCGCGGCGGTCTCCGCCGTCGTCCTGGTGGCCTGCGGGGTCATCCAGAACTTCTCCGGCATCCACGAGGTCGGCCAGTTCTTCGGCGGTACCCAGCAGTGGAACGGCGGGGCGGTCGCCTCGCAGGACGCCATCAAGCAGCTGGGCACCAACGGCGGCGGCTACTTCAACGCCAACGCCGCCCACCCCTTCTCCAACCCGACCCCCTTCTCGAACCTCTTCGAGATCTTCCTGATGGTGGTCATCCCCTTCGCGCTGACCCGCACCTTCGGCCGGATGATCGGCTCGGTCAAGCAGGGCTACGCGATCCTCGCCACGATGGTCACCATCTGGGTCGGCTTCACCGCCCTGATGATGTGGACGGAGTTCGCCCACCACGGTCCGGCACTGCAGGCCGCGGGCGGGGCGATGGAGGGCAAGGAGACCCGCTTCGGCATCGCGGGTTCCGCGATCTTCTCGGTCGCCGCGACGCTGACCTCGACCGGCACCGTCAACTCCTTCCACTCCTCCTACACGGGACTGGGCGGCGGCATCCAGCTGCTGGGCATGCAGCTCGGCGAGATCGCACCCGGCGGCGTCGGCTCCGGCCTCTACGGCATGCTGATCATGGCGATCATCGCGGTGTTCATCGCCGGCCTGATGGTCGGCCGCACCCCCGAGTACCTGGGCAAGAAGATCGGCACCCGCGAGATCAAGTTCGCGGCCTGCTACATCCTCATCACCCCGGCCGTGGTGCTCGGCTTCACGGCCCTGGCGATGGCCCTGCCCACCCCCGTCCACTCGATGTCGAACGGCGGCGCGCACGGCTTCTCCGAGGTCCTCTACGCCTACACCTCGGCCGGCAACAACAACGGCTCCGCCTTCGCCGGCCTGAACGCCAACACCCAGTGGTTCAACACGACCACGGGTCTGGCCATGCTGCTCGGCCGCTTCCTGCCGATGGTCTTCGTCCTGGCCCTGGCCGGCTCCCTCGCCGAACAGCAGCCGGTCCCGGCCACCGCGGGCACCCTGCGCACCGAGAAGCCGCTGTTCACCTTCCTGCTCGTCGGCACGATCCTCATCGTCACGGGCCTCACCTACTTCCCGGCCCTGGCGCTGGGCCCGCTCGCCGAAGGGCTCGCCTCATGAGCACCGTCACCCCCACCGTCACCCCCGGCCGAGCCCCGCACGGGGACCTGCCCAGCGGTCACAAGCCCGAGAGGGCCAAGATCGGCGGCGGCATCTTCGACCCGAAGCAGCTCCTGAAGTCCTTCCCGGACGCCGTGCGCAAGCTCGACCCCCGGGTGATGGTCAAGTCTCCGGTCATGTTCGTGGTGTTGATCGGCTCCGTACTGACCACCGCGCTGGCGATCACCGACCCGGGCAACCTCTTCGGCTGGGCGATCACCGCCTGGCTGTGGCTGACCACGGTCTTCGCCAACCTCGCCGAAGCCGTCGCCGAGGGCCGCGGCAAGGCCCAGGCCGACACCCTGCGCAAGGCCAAGACCGACACCGTCGCCCGCCGCCTCAACGGCTCGACGGAGGAGCAGGTCCCGGGCACGGAGCTCCGTATCGGCGACCTCGTGGTCTGCGAGGCCGGCGACGTCATCCCCGGCGACGGCGACGTCGTCGAAGGCGTGGCCTCCGTGGACGAGTCCGCCATCACCGGCGAATCCGCCCCGGTCATCCGCGAGTCGGGCGGCGACCGCAGCGCCGTCACGGGCGGTACGAAGGTGCTCTCCGACCGGGTCGTCATCAAGATCACGACCAAGCCCGGCGAGACCTTCATCGACCGCATGATCAACCTGGTCGAAGGCGCGGCCCGGCAGAAGACCCCCAACGAGATCGCGCTCAACATCCTGCTGGCCTCGCTCACCATCGTCTTCCTGCTCGCCGTCGTCACCCTCCAGCCCTTCGCCGTCTACGCGCACGCCAAGCAGTCGATGATCGTGCTGACCGCCCTGCTGGTCTGCCTCATCCCCACCACCATCGGCGCACTCCTCTCCGCCATCGGCATCGCCGGCATGGACCGGCTCGTGCAGCGCAACGTCCTGGCCATGTCCGGCCGCGCGGTCGAGGCCGCCGGCGACGTCTCGACGCTGCTGCTCGACAAGACCGGCACCATCACCCTCGGCAACCGCCAGGCCTCCGAGTTCGTCCCCGTCACCGGCGCCGTCGCCGCCGAACTGGCCGATGCCGCCCAGCTCTCCTCGCTGGCCGACGAGACCCCCGAGGGCCGCTCGATCGTGGTCCTCGCGAAGGAGAAGTACGGCCTGCGCGAACGCCACCAGGGCGAACTGACCGGCGCCGAATGGATCCCCTTCACCGCACAGACCCGCATGTCGGGCGTCGACGTGGACGGCCGCAAGGTCCGCAAGGGCGCGGCCGGCTCGATCATCGCCTGGGTCGGCGAACAGGGCGGTACGGTCGCCCCCGACGCGCGCGCGAAGGTGGACGAGATCTCCGGCGCCGGCGGCACCCCGCTGCTCGTCGCGCTGGAGGACGAGAAGGGCGCCCGGGTCCTCGGTGTCATCCACCTCAAGGACGTGGTCAAGGAGGGCATGCGCGAACGCTTCGACGAGCTGCGCCGCATGGGCATCAAGACCATCATGATCACCGGCGACAACCCGCTCACCGCGAAGGCCATCGCGGAGGAAGCGGGCGTGGACGACTTCCTGGCGGAAGCGACGCCCGAGGACAAGATGGCCCTCATCAAGCGGGAACAGGCCGGCGGCAAGCTCGTCGCCATGACGGGCGACGGTACGAACGACGCCCCGGCCCTCGCACAGGCCGACGTCGGCGTCGCGATGAACACCGGCACCTCGGCCGCCAAGGAGGCCGGGAACATGGTGGACCTCGACTCCAACCCCACCAAGCTCATCGAAATCGTCGAGATCGGCAAGCAGTTGCTGATCACCCGAGGCGCCCTCACGACGTTCTCCATCGCCAACGACGTCGCCAAGTACTTCGCGATCATCCCCGCGATGTTCGCCGTGGTCTACCCCGGCCTCGACAAGCTCAACATCATGGGCCTGCACTCCCCCGAGTCGGCCATCCTCTCCGCCGTCATCTTCAACGCACTGATCATCATCGCGCTGGTCCCGCTCGCCCTGAAGGGCGTCCAGTACCGGCCCACCAGCGCCGACAAGATGCTCCGGCGCAACCTCACCCTCTACGGACTCGGCGGCCTCATCGCCCCGTTCATCGGCATCAAGCTCATCGACATGGTCGTCTCCCTCATCCCCGGCCTGCGCTGAATCAGGGCTCTGCCGAACCAGGGCCCTGCTGAATCTAGGAACGTGCTGATCCCCATGAACAACTCCGTAGGCAACACCGCCCGCCTGCTCGGCGCCGGACTGCGCGCCCTGCTCGTCCTCACCGTGCTCTGCGGGGTGCTCTACCCGCTCGCGGTCACCGGCATCGCCCAGGCCGCCTTCGGCCACAAGGCCAACGGCTCCGAGGTGGAGGACGCGAGCGGCAAGGTCGTCGGCTCCTCCCTGATCGGCCAGTCGTACGGGGACGACCTGCGCTGGTTCCAGGGCCGCCCGGCGGCGGGACTCGCCAAGAACACCGTCAACACCCAGTACGAACTGCAGGTCTCCGGCGCCACCAACAAGGCGGCCGACAGCCCGGAGCTGCTGAAGTCCGTACACGAGGCCAAGGCCAAGGTCCTGCTCGACAACACCGTCCCGGGCTACACCCCGCGGCCCGACGGAATCCCGGCGGACGCGGTGACCTCCTCCGGCTCCGGCCTGGACCCGGACATCTCCCCGGCGTACGCGGAGCTCCAGACGGCCCGGGTCGCCCAGCGCAACGGCCTGCCGGTCGAGGAGGTGGCGAAGCTGGTGAAGGCCCACACCGAGGGCCGCACCCTCGGCTTCATGGGCGAGCCGCGCGTCAACGTCCTGGAGCTGAACACGGCCCTGCGGGACCTCAATCGGTGAGGGTGACCGGCCTGCTGTAGGCGTCGAGCCCGCCCGCGGCGGCCGTGACCAGGACGAGGTAGCGGCCCGGGGCCAGGTCGGGGACCGTCACCGTGGCGCCGGTGTGGTGGGTCTGGATCCCGGTCGCGAGGACGGCTTCCGTCCTCGCCTGGCCGCCGTCCATCGTGACGAGCTCGATGTCCACCACGTCGCCGGCCGCGCCCACCACGTACCAGGCGACGGCCTGCCTGCTGCCCCGCGGCCAGACCGCGCCCTGACCGGGGGTGTGCACCAGGAGGTTCTCCGGCTCCAGGAGCACTGCGGCGGCGGGGCGGTTCAGGCCCCGCATGACGCGCCGGGCCAGGGCCTTCAGGGAGGAGGCGGGGGAGGAGGGGGTCGCTGACATGGTGCTCCTTCGCTGGGTGCCGGGCCGGCCGCGGTGTCTTTACTTCCCTTTGAAGAATGACCGGCGGAGTCCTCGTCCCGCCTCGTCCTTTCGGCCGGGACCGGTCGGCCCCAGTGAGAAGGCGACCCCTGTGATCCACACCTCCATCTTCGGAATGGCATTGCGCACGCCATACACAATCTTGCAGTGTTGCCATTGAGCCGAAGGACATTCGGCCTCTGATGGTTCATGCGGGATGAGGGGGAATCTCATGTACGAGATGTTCGACGACCGGTTCCGGACCGGACGGTGCATGAACGGGGACGCCGCGCTCGAGGTCCTGCACACCGGCAGCCGCTGGGCCGAGGGACCCGTCTACGTACCCGCGTGGCGGCAGGTGGTGTGGAGCGACATCCCCAACGACCGGATGCTGCGCTGGGACGAGGAGACCGGAGCCGTCTCCGTCTTCCGGCGGGGCGCCGGGCACACCAACGGCAACACCCTCGACGGGCAGGGCCGGCTGGTCACCTGCGAGCAGGGCAACCGCCGGGTGACGCGGACCGAACACGACGGCACGGTGACGGTGCTGGCCGACCGCTGGCAGGGCAAGCGCCTGAACAGCCCGAACGACGCCGCGGTCAGGTCCGACGGCTCGATCTGGTTCTCCGACCCGGACTTCGGCATCAACAGCGACTACGAGGGCTACATCGCCGAGAGCGAGATCGGCTCCAACAACGTCTACCGCATCGACCCCGGCACCGGTGAGGTCCGCCTGGTCGCCGACTGCTTCGAGGCCCCGAACGGGCTCGTCTTCTCCCCCGACGAACGGCAGCTCTTCGTCTCCGACACCCGCGGCGGCCGGATCCGCGTCTTCGACGTGCGCGAGGACGGCACCCTCTCGGACGGCACGGTCTTCGCCGACGCGGCGGCCCGCCCGGGCGCCCGCTTCGACAACCTCCGCTTCGATGCCGGCGGCCGGCTCTGGGCGGCCGCCATGAGCGACGGCGTGCACTGCTACGACCCCGACGGCACCCTGATCGGGCGGCTCGCCGTCCCCGAGACGGTGTCCAACATCGCCTGGGGCGGAGCCAAGCGCAACCGCCTCTTCATCACCGCCGAGACCAGCCTCTACTCGACGGTCATGGCCGTCACCGGCACCCACCCGACCGGACCGGGGCGCAGGCCCTGGCTCGACGCCTCCGGCCGGCCCTGAAACCCCGGTGCCGGGCGGCGTCCGCGCTGGCAGACTCCCCGGATGGACGCCACCGCCGCGGATGAGCTCCGCCCCCGGATACACGTACGCGTACGCGAGATGACCGAGCCCGACATCGACGCCGTCGCCGCCGTGCGCGTGAGCGGGTGGCAGCACGCCTACGTCGGGCTGATGCCCCAGGCGCACCTCGACGGCCTCAGCGTCACCGCGTACGCCGGGCAGCGGCGGGCCGCCTTCGCCGATCGAGCCGGGGCCGTGACCAACCTCGTGGCTGAGGGCCCCGACGGGGCGGTCGTCGGGTGGGCCGCCTTCGGGCCCGCCCAGGACACGGATCCCGAGGGCGCGGAGCCGGCCGAGGCCGAGCTCTACGCGCTGTACGCGCGGCCCGACGTCATCGGCACCGGAGTCGGCCGGGCGCTGTTGACCGAGGTGCTGCACCGGTCGGCGCGCTACTCCGCAGTGCGGCTGTGGGTGCTCGAAGGCAACGCCCGGGCCCGCCGGTTCTACGAGCGCGCCGGCTTCCGCCCCGACGGCGGTCTCTCCGTCGACGAGGTGGACGGCTTCCCGGTACCCGAGGTCCGCTACCGCAGGGCGGCGCCCTCCGGGCACTGAGCGGGCTCACGGCAGCCGGTCCGCCAGGGCCCGGGCCATCGCGATGGTCGGGCCGACGACCCGTCATATCGTCCTGTCTGGCAGGTTTTCGCATGTGGCAGAACGTGCCGTCGATCCGACATTCCCGAGGTTCGCCCTGGACGTTCTCACCCGTTCGGGCGCACGTCCTCCCCACCCGGTCCGGCCCCGGCCCACCGGCCTCCAGCTGCGAAGACGTGCCCCCGGAAGACCGCCACGACGATGACGTGACGTCAGTTCGCGGTGTTTCGCGCGCCGACGGGGGGCAGGGAAGGGTCCACTGCTCTCGGGACCGGCCGCCCGAGCCGGACCAGGAGGGAATCCCATGCCCCGCGCCCACTGGGTGGTCGGCGTACTGACGGCGGCTCTGCTGTGCACCGGCCTGGGGGTGTTGCGCACCACCGAAGGCGGGCGGCCGGCCGCCCCGACCGCCGGCGACGCCCTGCCCTCGCGGGTCCTTGGGCTGTCCGGCCCGCGCCGGTTGGCCCGGCAGATGGAGCACTCCGGCGGGCACACCACCGGCAAGGGCGCCCGGCGGCCCGGGCGGTCGGGGGTCACCGCCCTGCCGGCCTCGCCGCCGCTGCGCCTGCTCATCCCGGCGCTCGGAACGGACGTACCGCTGACGGCCGGTACCCCGGCCGACGGGGCGGACGCGGGGCCGGGCGGGCCGGACGCACCGGGCGGCCCGTACGCCGCGGACCGCGAAACCGGCGCCGCCGACGCCAAGCCCCACGTCCAGGACAGCGCCGTGTGGGACTCCGCGGGCCCGGCCCCGGGCGCGGCCGGCACCGCCGTGGTCTCCGGAGACCTGCCGCGGCTCGGCGAACTGCGACGCGGGCAGTCGATCGAGGTGGCGCGCGCGGACCGGCGTACGGCCGTGTTCACCGTGACCCGGGTCTCCCCCGGGCTCGCCGGACGGGGCGGCCCGTCCGGCCGCGCCCAACTCCGGCTGATCAGCGGCGAGACGGCCGTCCTGGCCCGGCTCACCGACCACCGCCGCACCCCGCGCTGACCGGCGGGCGACCCCCGGAAGACGGACACCCCCTGCGGCCACCTGACAGCCGTGGGGGGTGTCTTCGTCCCCCGGTCGGGGGACGCTGCTGTCCCGGAGGAGAGTTGGCCCGCGTGTCGGGGCACACCCTCCGCATGAGCAGGACGCCGCAAACGCCGCATGCGCGGCACGCGCGATACGCGCGGACGGCACCGGGCAGGGCCCTGATGACGGTCCTGACGGTGCTCTGCGCCGTGCTGCTGTGCCTGTTCGGCGTCGGCGGATCCGGCGGCCCGTCCACCGCGACGGCCGAAGGCTCCCGCTCCGCCCCCACCGCCCCGGCCGAGCCCACCGAGGCACCGGCCGATCCGGCGGGCGATCCCGAAGTACGGGTGGCCGTACGGGTTCCCGCGCGCAGCGTCCCCGGCGTCCGGGGCCTGCAGCGCCCGGCGTTCCACGTGAAACCTCCCCGGTCAGGCCCCCCGGCGGCGCTCCCGCACCCGTCGGCGGCCGCCGCACCGGCGGCATCCCTGCGGGCGGTACGGAGTGTGGTCCTGCGCTGCTGACGGCGCCGAGCGTCCGAGCAGCAGCACCGCGCACCCGACACCGGGCACACCCGGCAGTTCCCCCTGCCCCCGGGCACCTGGGCGCGCGTCCCCCCACACCCCCGAACACCGTGAGGTTCCGCCATGCCCTTCGACCCGTACCTCGCCCTGAACGCCATGCTCCGCGCCGAGGCCGCCCGCTACTCCCCGCCGGCTCCGCCCGCCCCGCCGGTCCGCCGACCGGAACCCGATTCCGCCAAGACCGCCGCCGAGGACCCGGCCGGAGACGACACGGCCGCGTAGGTCCGGCCCCGCGCAGGGGCGTCAGGACACAAGCACATGAGGAGGCACCGGTTCCCGCGCCCTCGGCAACGGAGAGTGGTCACGTGAGGTTCGACCACGGAGCACGGGAACCGGCGCCTCCACCAGCATCAGCCACCACCCCACCCCACCACCTCGGCCTTTTGTCCGGATATGCCCGGCCGAAAGTACCGACCCCCGCGAACATCCGATCCCCGTACAACCTTCCGGCGACACGAGCGGTCCCAGCACCGACCGAAGTACGCGTCTCGTCGAAGGAAGTCACCCGTTGCGTCCCAGTCGTGCGCTGGTCCTGCTCACCGCAGGCCTGGTCACCTTCATCGGCATGCCGGCCGCCACCGCCGCCGATCTCCCGACCGACCTGTACGTGGAAAACGTCATGAACTGCGAGGACGGCGGGAGCGGCACGAAGGCCGTCCCGTTCTGCACGTTCGCCGCGGGGGTCAAGGCGGCGAAGCCCGGGCAGACGGTGCACGTCAGCCGCGTTCCCTGGCAGCAGGAGGACGATCTCACGGTCAACCGCTCGGGCGAGCCGCGCAAGCCGGTCACCTACGTCTTCACGTACGGGGACCGGGACCACCAGAGCGCCGCCGAGGTGCTGACCATCAGCGGAGCCTCCCACGTCGTGGTCAAGGGGATGTGGGTACGCGGAAGTGTGAGCGTCGCCGACTCCCACGACGTCGCGCTGCAGGAGGTCGTCGACGAACCGAAGTGGGGCGGAGCTTCGCTCGACATCGGCGGGGGAAGCACGGACGTGCGCGTCAGCCGCAGCTCGTTCCGCAAGGCCGTGATCGGAGGCGGCGCCCAGCGCACCGTCCTCAGCCGCATCACACTGCGGGGCACGGGGCCGCTCTCCGTGGTGGACGCGCCCGGAACCGTCATCACCAACAACCACATCGACAACGTCACCAGCACCCAGGGAACGGGGGCCTGCAAGAAGACCGTCTCCGTCAGCGGCACCTCGACCGGCTCCTCGGTCTTCAACAACGTGCTCACGGCCTCCGGCAACACCGCCTGCACGACCCCCCAGCTCTCCGTGGAGCAGAGCGCGACCTCGGGCACCCGCGCCGACTCCAACCTGATCGCGGGCTCGGAGGGTTACTCGACGGTCGCCTACGAGTGGGCCGGCACCACGTATCCGACCGCGGCGGCGTTCCTGGCCGCCAGCGGGCAGGGCGCGCGCGACATCCTGCTCCCCACGACCGCGAGCCTCTCCGGGCCCGACTCGCCGGCGATCGACTCCGCCGACGCGACGGCGCCGGGCGTCCTGCCCGTCGACAAGAACGGCATTCCCACCACGGACGACCCGCGCGTGCCGAACACCGGCAAGAACGGCGGCTACCTCGACCGCGGGACCACCGAAACCCACGACGGCCTCACCTCGGCGTGGATGGGGATCGACAACCCCTGGGCGCCGACCGGAACCAAGGTGACGTTCAAGCCCGGTTCGGACAGCACGTGGCCCGCGACGATGACCTACACGGTGGACTTCGGAGACGGGACCGCACCGGTCGTCGTCCGCCCGGGCGACGCGGCCGCCGGCGCCACCACGCACACGTACGGCTCACCGTGCGCGTGCGTGGTCAAGATGACTGCGACCTCCGGCAACGGCCGGAAGGCCGTCAAGGAGCAAAGGATCCGGGTGACCGTCCCCGGTGAACTGGCCACCGCCGTCGCCGTCGTGCCGATCCTGCCGGCTCCGGACCACGGTCGGTACCACCTCCTCCGGCCGCTGACCTTCTGGGTCGACCCCAGCAGGACCGTCGCCCCCTGGGGGGTCGAGTTCGTGGACGTGGACTTCGGTGACGGCGACCGCGAGAGTCATGGGACCCTCCAGACCCGCAGGCACACGTACAAGCAGCCCGGCACGTACGAGGTCAAGGTCACCGTGACGGACGTCAAGGGGGTGAAGTCCACTGCGACCCGGTCCGTGAAGGTGGACTACGCCCCCTCCGGGTACGTGTCCGCGCCCACCAACCCGTTCCGGCTGCTGGACACCCGTACCGACCGCTCCCCCATCCGTCACGAGTACCCCCGTACGGTGCCGGTGTTCGACGGCGTCCACTTGGGGCACCGGTTCCCGGCCGGGGCCGTGGCCTCCGTCGTCCTGAACGTGACCGTCACCGATGCCACTCAGGACACCCACCTCTCGGTCTGGCCCTCGGGCCAGGCACGTCCGGCCACCTCGAACGTGAACGTCCGCGCGGGCGGCACCTCGTCCAACACGGTCACCGTGCCGGTCGGCGCCGACGGACAGATCCTGGCGCAGCTGAACGCCGGCCAGGCCTCTCTGATCGTGGACTTCGTCGGCTACTACCAGCCCAACGCCGGCGACCGCTTCTCCCCGCTGACCCCGACCCGCGTCCTGGACACCCGCAAGACAGGCGGTGCGCTGGGCGGCGGCAAGCGCCGCACGGTGAAGGTCGCCGGAGTCAACGGCATCCCGGCGGACGCCAAGGCGGTCGCGCTCAACCTGACGAGCACCGGCGCGAAGGAACAGGCGCACGTCATCGCCTATCCCGACCCGGCCAAGCGCCCCGCCACCTCGAACCTGAACGTCGAGCCCGGCAAGGACAAGTCCAACCAGGCCATCGTCCCCGTCGGCCCGAACGGCACCATCACCCTCTACACGAACGCCGGCTCGACCCACCTGGTGCTCGACGTGGTGGGGTACTACGGCGCCAAGGACGCCAAGGCCCTGTTCACCCCGGTCGTCCCCAAGCGTCTGGCGGACACCCGCACCACCGGCAAGCTCGCCCCCGGCGCCACCACCACGGTCTCGGGCCTCCCGGCCAACGCCGTCGGCGCGGTCCTGAACGTCACCGCGACCGACACCCCCGCGCCGGGCTTCCTGACGGCTTACGCCTTCGGCGGCAAGCTCCCGGCCGCCAGCAGCCTCAACACCCTCCCGGGCCGCACGGTCCCGAACCACGTGACGACCCCGGTCGGCCCCGGCGGCAGGGTGAGCATCTTCAACAGCTACGGCGGCCCCAACCACGTGATCACCGACCTCCTCGGCTACTTCACGACCGGCTGACCCGCCCCGGCACACACGACGGAGCCCCGGCCCCCGCAGCATGCGGGAGCCGGGGCTTCGGTACGCCTAGGCCGAGCTCCGGCTGTGGTAGCGGTAGAAGGCCGCCACGCCGACGCCCGCGCCGACGAGCAGGCCCAGCCCCGAGCTCTTCAGGATGGACTCGCCGGCCAGGCTGTACAGGTAGCCGAAGGAGATGCCCGCGAAGATCCCGTACGCCGCCGCGTGCGGCTCCTGCGCCAGCCGCGGGCCGATCCGGGCCAGGACCATCAGGCAGGCGGCGAAGATCGCGCCGCACAGGATCCCGTAGAAGACGTTGCCCGCGTCGACGGGCCCCATCTGACGCTTCATGAAGGCGGCGTAGACGCCGTAGACCAGTCCCATGAGCAGCGGTCGCGCGAGGGCCGACTTGCTGATCGTGTGGGCCGCCGTACCGGACGCCGGCTGCCGGTGCCCCCGGGGGGCGGTGGGTGCCGCATGTGCCATGACGGGCTCCTCTCTCCCATCCTCCAGGGCACACCCGCAACCCGGGACCGGCAACCGGAGCAGTCCGCGGCAGGGCCCCCGCTACGCGCCGGAGCGCGCCCGTACCGCCACCGCGTCGATCTCGAAGAGCATGTCCGGCAGGGCGAGCGCGGCCACGCCGATCAGGGTCTGGGCGGGCAGTTCGGTGCCCCAGGCGGCGTGCAGGTGCTTCAGCAGCACCTCCAGCTTCTCCTGGTCGTGCCCGACGACGTACGTCCCGATCCGGACCACGTCGCCGAGGCCCAGGCCGACGGCCTCCAGGGCCGTGCGGAGGTTCGCGAAGGCCTGCCCGACCTGGGCGTCGAAGCCGCCGGAGACCACGTGGCCGGTCGGGTCGGATCCGTACTGGCCGGCTATGAAGACCTGCTCCCCGGGCGCGGAGACGGCGTGGCTGTAGCCGTAGCCGGTGGGGTCGTGGAGTTCTGCCGGGTTGGTGATGCTGCGCGTCATTCCAAGCTCCTGGGTCAGTTGTCCGATGTCCGATGTACGGCGGGGGCGGCGGGGGCGGCGAGCCAGTCGCGGAGGCGTTCGGGGGCCTCGGGGGCCTGCCGTTCGGCCTCCTGCCGGATCTCGTCGAGGGTCTGCGCGGCCAGTGCGCGGCGCCAGGCCAGCTCGGCCCGGCCCATCGCGTGTGCGATGGCGCAGTCGGCCGCGGGCGGCTCCTCGTCGCGGCCGGGGCCCTGCTGCCGGATCTCCACGCACCGGAAGGCCTCGTCGGGCCCTTCGACGGCGGCGACCACGTCCATGAGCGTGATCGAGTCCAGCGGGCGGGCGAGGCGGAAGCCGCCCCGCGGGCCGGGGGTGGAGCTGACGATGCCGGCCCGCGCCAGGGCCTGGAGCTGCTTGTTCAGGTACGCGGCGGGCAGCTCGTGCCAGGCCGCCAGCCGGGCCGCCGAAACCGCCCGGCCGTCACCGCTCCAGGCCAGGTTGAGGCAGCTGTGCAGGGCCCATTCGACGCCCTCGCTCATCTTCATAACCTGGATATTAGATGTCCAGATTACCGACGGCAAGAGGAACGCGCCGGAGCACACCGCCCCGCGCGCGCCGAGCCCCACCACCCGCCCGCAGCAACCCGGCTCGCGCCGCGCGCCCGGCCCCCTTTCCCTGGTGACGTGCGGACCTTCCTCTCGGCGGTACTCATCGCGCTCGTGGCCCTGCTGGTGCCCGCGAGCGCCGTCGCGTACTGGGCCGACCACGAACTCGGCAGCGCCGACCGCTACACCGCGGCGATGTCCCCGCTCGCCTCGGATCCCGCCGTGCAGAACGTCGTCGTCACCCAGGCCGGCCGGGCCCTCTCCGGGCAGATCGACGCCGGCCCCTTCCAGGGCGGGGTCGACGCCCTGCTCGGCGAGGCCCTGCACTCCTTCGTCGGCACCCCGGCCTACCGGACCGCCTGGGACGCGGCGAACCGCGCCGCCCACGGAGCCTTCTTCCAGGCGCTCACCACCGGTGACGGCAACGCCGTGACCATCGATCTCGCGCCCGTGATCGCCAGCATCAAGGGCGATCTCGTCGCCAACGGGGTGCCCTTCGCCGACCGCATCCCGGAAACCCACCTCTCGGTGAAGGTCATGGAGTACGACAACCTCGGCGCGCTCCGGAAGGGATTCCGCATGCTGCAGATCGCCGGGGTCTGGCTCCCCGTGCTCACCGTGGTGCTGGCCGCGGTCGCGATCGCCGTCGCCGTCCGGCGCCGCCGGGCCGTCCTGGCCACCGGACTGGGGCTGGCAGTGGGGGCCCTCCTGCTGTGGGCGGCCGTGGCCCTGTGCCGCAGCCTCACCCTGGACGACCTGCCGGCCGACATCGACCGGGCGGCCGCCGAAGCGGTGTACGACGCGCTCACCGCGTTCCTGCGGACCACCGTCTGGGTGGTGCTGGCCGTCGGACTGGCCACCGCGCTGGCCGCCTGGCTGACGGGCCGACTGCGGCGCACCCCATAAGCTCGGAACGGGCGGATTGGCACGCAAATCCGTAGAAGAATCCTTAGAGCAGCACAGAAGAACCGATTCACGAGCGGCGGCACGGAAGCGGGAATGAGCACCGAACGCACCGAAGACATACCGCCCGGGCGGGCCGGACGGCGCGGGCCGACCGGACAGCGCGGGCCGACCGGAGAGGCCCGGGCGGCCGGACGGGCGGGGCCGACCGGACGCACCGGGGCGACGGCAGCCGGACGGTTCGGACCGCTGGCACCGCCCGCCTGGCTGCTGAAGGGCCTGCGGCCGAGCTCCGCACCGATCCCCTGGGCCGCGGCGCTGCGCGCGGCCGTGGCCCTGGCCCTGCCGCTGGCCGTCGGCTTCGCCCTCGACGAGCCCGAGTACGGCGCGCTCGTCTCGATGGGCGCCCTGTCCGGGGTCATCGGCGACACCGCGGACGCCTACCGGATGCGGATCCTGAACATCGCCGTGCCACAGCTCTTCGGGGCCGTGGGCGTCGCCCTGGGCACCCTGGTGTTCGGGCACGGCTGGGTCGCGGTCGGCGTCCTCACCCTGATCGCCCTGGTCTCCGGGATGATCTCCTCCATCGGCACGGTCGCCTCCGTCTCCGGGCTGCTGCTCCTGCTGAACGCCGTGGTCGGCGCCGGCCTGCCGATGCCCAGCCCCTGGTGGACGGCTCCGCTGCTGCTCAGCGCCGGCGGCCTGTTCGTCCTCCTGCTGACCCTGCTCGGCTGGCCCCTGCGCGGACGGCAGCCGGAGCGGGCCGCCGTCGCCGCCGCCTACCGCGCCCTGGCCGACGCTCTGGAGGCGGCGGGCGGTCCGGGACCCGCGTACGAGGAGCGCCGCCAGCAGCTCACCCAGGCCCTGAACCAGGCCTACGACCTGGTGCTGGGCCGCCGGGCCCGGGTGCACGGCCACAGCCCCTCGCTCGTGCGGATGCTGGCCCAGCTGAACGTGCTGATCCCGCTCGTCGAGGCCGCGCCGGCCGCGCACCTGCGCCGCAGACCCCTCTCCCCCGCGATCCCGGCGGCCGTACGGGAGCTGGCGACGGCCGTAGAGGAGGGCCGTACGGACATCCCCGTACTGGACCTGCCCGCGCCCGACGGCCAGTCCGAGCGGGCCATCGACGCGGCCCTGCGGCACGCCGCGACGATCGTTCCACTGGCCGAGCCGGACATGCACAACGTCGACGACCGGCTCGGCCGCCCCGCCGCACTGCGGGTCCGGGCCCGCCGGTCGGTGCGCGACATGATGTTCTCCGAGGCCTCCTGGCGGTACGGGCTGCGGCTCGCCCTCTGCATCGGGCTGGCACAGTCGCTCGTCTCGGTGGTGGAGATCGAGCGCTCCTACTGGGTCGCGCTGACCGTCACCTTCGTCCTCAAGCCCGACTTCGGCTCGGTGTTCTCCCGGGCCGTGCTGCGCGCGCTGGGCACCGCGGGCGGGCTCGTCGTCGCGGCCGCCGTGCTCTCGGAGGTGCCGCGGGGGTGGTGGGACGTGCCCGTCATGGCGGTCCTGGCGGCCCTCATCCCGGTCTTCTCGGTCAAGGGCTACGCCTTCCAGACCGCGGCGATCACCCCGGTCATCCTGCTCCTCTCCGACCTGCTCAACCACCAGGGCTTCGACCTGGTCCGGCCCCGGCTGCTCGACAGCCTGATCGGCTGCGCCATCACCCTGATCGCCGGGTACATGCTCTGGCCCGAGAGCTGGCACACCCGGCTCGGCGACCGGCTCGCCGACACGGTGGACGACGCCGCCCGGTACGTGGAGCGCGCCTTCGGCCCCGTCCCCGACACCGACGCGGGCCTGCAGGCGGCCCGCACCGCCCGGCTCCAGGCCCGCCGCCGCATCTACCGGGAGCTGTCCGGCGTGCGCAGCGAGTTCCAGCGGGCGCTGACCGAGCCGCCGCCGACCGGGGAACGGGCCGCCGTGTGGTGGCCGCTGGTGGTGGCCGTCGAGCGGATCGTCGACGCCACGACGGCCGCCCGGGTCCGGGTCAACCACGGCGCGCAGCCCCCTGCCCCCGGGGAGGCCGAGGCGATCGCCGAGGACCTCCGCGCCCTGGCCCGGGGCGTCCGCCGCACCGACACCCCCACCCAGCTCCGCCCCACCCCGCCCCCCGAGGTCGACGAAGCCTCCGTCCTCTCCCCGGTCCACCAGGAACTCACCGCAGCCAGAGCCATCGCCAACCCCACGGACTCCCCGTAGGGGAAACGGCGCCGCGCCGTCCCTCCAATGGCCCCGCCCCCGGGCCGCCCCGCTCACGGCGGGAGAGCATCAGCACATGAGGCCCTTCCTCCGGCGCAGCCGGATACTCCTCGTGGCGGCCGGCCTCGCGGCAGCGACGGGCTGCGCGGACGTGGAGGGCCTCACGAACGACGGCGACCTCGGCACGGCCCACGCCCCCCGCACCCTGTGGAAGGACATCCGTCCCGACCCGCCGGCCCCCGGCCAGCAGGCCGGTACCGCCACCGCCGTCCCCGGCCTCGCCAAGGTCCCCTCGCTGTCCATGCAGGGCGTGAACGCCGTGGACGTCGTACGGGCCGACATCACCGCCGCCAACGCCGCGGACGCCGGCACCGGCCGGCTCGTGGACCCCCGGGCGATCCAGCGCATCGCGCTCTGCACACAGGCTGTGGACGGCGGTCCCGACTGCCCCGTCCGGCCCGCGGTGGTGGCCGACGTGACGGGCAACGGCCGGCCTGAGCTGATCACCGCCCTGGACATCGACGGCCGGCTCAGCGAGCTGCGCGTGTACTCCGTCCAGGACGACGGGACCATCGTCCGCATCCTGTCCCGGCGCGGAGTCCTGGAGGGCGTGGAGGTGGCCGCGGAGCACCTGGCCGTGCGCGAGCCGACCTCGAACCCGAAGAAGGACTCCATCTCCGACTACGTGTGGGACCCGGAGGCCGGGATCATGAACCTCTCCCAGCTCACCCTCGACGAGTGCCCGAACCGGGGCGACGACGACGCCCCCTGCCCGGCCGCGGGCCCCGGCGCCGGACACGGCTGAGGAGGCCGGATCCCCGATGCGCCGAACGAGCAGCCTGCGCTGGAAGATCGCCATGACCACCACGGCGGTGTGCTGCGCCGTCGCGGCCGCGCTCGGGATCCTCGTGCACAACGTGGTCGCCCGCCAGCTCGTCGGCGAGGTCCGCAAGGACGTGAACCGCGATCTGGACTACGCCCTGTCCCAGTACGAGTACGGCACCTCGCGCGGCGACGGGAACAGCGCCGTCGACCCGCCCGGGCTCCCGGCCCCGCTGCGCGAGCTCGTCGCCCGCGGGGAGACGGGCAGCATGACCGGCACCCACGACGGCAAACCGGTCATGTGGGCGGCCGGACCGGCCGACGGCAAGCCCCTCGCCGTCTGGGTCCCCTACGACAGCACCCGCGCCCGGCTCCGGGAGATCGACACCGCCATCCTGGTCTCCGCCGTCCTCGCCGCCGGGGTGGTCGCCCTCGCCGGCATCTTCCTCGCGGGCCGCATCAGCCGCCGCCTCGCCACCACGGCCGCCGTGGCCCGCCGGATCAGCGCCGGGGACCTCGACGCACGCGTCGGCTTCCCGGCCGACGGGGAGGGGCCGCGCCCGCGCTCCCGCGACGAGGTACGGGACGTGGCCCAGGCCCTCGACTCGATGGCGGCCTCGCTGCAGGCCCGGCTGGAGGCGGAGAAGCGGTTCACGGCGGACGTCGCGCACGAGCTGCGCACCCCGCTCACGGGATCCCTGGCCGCGGCCGCGCTGCTGCCCGAGGGCCGACCCAAGGAGATGATCAACGACCGTCTCCAGGCCCTGCACCTGCTCACCGAGGACCTGCTGGAGATCTCCCGGCTGGACTCGGGCGTCGAACGGGCCGACCTGGCCCGGGTCGAGCTCGGCCGCGCGGTGGAGCGGGCGGCGGCGAGCACCCGGCTGGACGTCGAGGTACGGATCGAGCGGGACGCGGTGGTGCTCACCGACCGGCGCCGCCTCGACCGGATCCTGGCCAACCTGCTGGTCAACGCCCACAAGCACGGGCGGCCGCCGGTCGAAGTGACCGTCACCGGCCCGCTGGTGACCGTACGCGACCACGGGCCCGGCTACCCGGACGAGCTGATCGAGCAGGGGCCGCGGCGGTTCCGCACCGGGGATCCGGGACGCGGACGGGGCCACGGGCTCGGTCTGACCATCGCCGCCGGGCAGGCGGAGGTGCTGGACATCGAGCTGCGCTTCTCCAACGCCCCCGGCGGGGGCGCGGTGACCACGCTCCTGCTGCCGGTCGGGCGTCTGGCGGACAGCAGTTGAGCGGGGGCGGGGGGGGGGTTCCCCTGGAAAACCCCCCCCCCCCCCCCCCCCCCCCCCCCCCCCCCCCCCCCACCCCACCCCCCCCCCCCCCCCCCCCCCCCCCCCAAACACCCCCAGC
>NZ_JBVJMS010000010.1:390508-411241 GCF_055584085.1 Streptomyces sp. NPDC104226 | reverse complement strand
GTATCAACTTTTTGGCGTTGATTTTTGGCACGCTGTTGAGTTCTCAAGGAACGGACGCTTCCTTTGTACTCACCCTCTCGGGCTTTCCTCCGGGCGCTTCGTTTCGTTCTTGTGTCTCCGACTCTATCAGACTCTTTCGGGCCTGACTCCCAGTCAGCGGGTTTTGTCTTCCGGGCTGTTGGGCCCTTCCGACTCCTGAACTCTAGTGGATTTCCCGGGCGATTCATAATCGACCTTCAGGAATGAATTCGGGCATGCCGAATACGTTCCCAGTGGGAGATCTTGCAGAGTTGGGTGCCGCAACGAGGCGGCGGGATTTGTTGTCTCAGAAACCTTTCGGCTCAGGGACAACTCGAAGAACCTTACGGACCCACGGGGTCCGTGTCAACCCGAGCAGCTGGGCCGGGTCACTGGGCGGTCAGTGCGGGGACTGGAGGTCCTCTACGCGGGTCAGGAGGCGGGTGAGCATGTCGCCCAGTACGCCCCGCTCCGCCGTGGAGAGGTCCTGGAGCAGGTCCTCCTCGAAGACCGTCGCCGCCCGCATCGCGTCCAGCCACTTGCTGCGGCCCTCCGCGGTGAGCTCCACGATCACGCGGACGCGGTTGTTCTCGTCCCGCTCGCGCGTGACCAGTCCTTCCGCCGTCATGCGGTCGATCCGGTGGGTCATCGCCGCCGGCGTGAGGCCCAGCTGCTTCGCGAGCTCGCTCGGACCCATCCGGTACGGGGCTCCGGAGAGGACGAGGGCCTTGAGGACCTCCCACTCCGCATTGCTGATGCCCAGGGCCGCGGTCTGGCGTCCGTACGCGACGTTCATGCGGCGGTTCAGGCGGCTGAGGGCCGAGACGACCTTCTCGACCTGGGGGTCGAGGTCCTGGAACTCGCGCTGATAGACGGCGATCTGTTCGTCGAGGCTCGGCTCGTGGACGGGCGCAGTGCCGTCGGGGGTGTCACCCATGGTCCGAAGTATGGCACGGGGGTCGTTGGCATCTAACTCCTTCGGTGTGTAGTGTTAAGCATCGAACTTTAGGTATGAAGTCTTCAAGCTTCAGCAATCAAGGTGGTGAGAAGTGACCAAGGTGATGGGCGCTGCGATGCGGCGGATCCAGGCCGGGAACGCGTTGACCGCGTTCGGTATCGGCTTCACGGTTCCGTTCCTCTACGTCTACGCGGCGAAGGTGCGAGAACTGGACCCCATGTGGGCGACGGGAACGTTCATGGCGTTCGCCCTTGGTGCGCTCCTCGCGCTGCCCTTCACCGGGCGGGTGATCGACCGGCGCGGTCCGGTCCCCGTCGTCATCGGTGCGGCCGTCGTCGCCTCGTTCGGCGCGCTGTCGCTCGGGCTCTCCACCGGTGTGGTCGCGATCCTGCTGTCCGCGCTCGCGCTGGGTGCCGGCCAGGCCGTCATGCAGCCGGCGCTGGCCACGATGATCGTGCGCTGCTCCACCCCCTCCACCCGGACCCGCGCCTTCGCCCTCCAGTTCTTCATGCAGAACCTGGGTCTGGGCATCGGCGGTCTGATCGGCGGGCTCATCGTCGACGAGAGCCGTCCGGGCAGCTTCACGCTGCTCTTCGGCATCGAGGCCGTGATGTTCCTGGTGCTGGCCGGGGTCATCGCCACCGTGCGGATGCCGCAGGCGCCGGCCATCAGCACCGCGCTGGCCAAGGACGCGGCCCAGGCGGGCGGCGGCTGGAAGCGGCTGATGGAGCACAAGGCGATGGTGCAGTTCTGCGTCCTCGGCTTCGTGCTGTTCTTCGCCTGCTACGGGCAGTTCGAGTCGGGGCTCGCCGCCTTCGGTACCGAGGCGGCCGGGATCTCCCCGTCCACGCTCGGGTTCGCGCTCGCCGCCAACACCGGTGCGATCGTGCTCGCCCAGTTCGTCGTCCTGCGGCTGGTGGAGAACCACCGCCGGTCCCGGGTGATCGCGCTCGTCGGTCTGCTCTGGACCGTGGCGTGGATCATCGCCGCCTTCTCCGGGCTGGGGCACGGCAGTGCCGTCGTGGCCGCCGCCGCGTTCGTGACCACGTACGCCCTCTTCGGCATCGGGGAGGCCATGCTGTCGCCGACGCTCGCGCCGCTGGTGGCCGACCTGGCGCCCGAGGGGTCCGTGGGCCAGTACAACTCGGCCTTCGCGCTGGTCAAGCAGCTGGCTCTGGCGCTCGGGCCGCTCGGTGTGCCGCTGGCCGCGGGTGTGCCGATGCTCTACATCGGGATCTTCGTCCTGGTCTCGCTCGGCATCGCCGGGCTGGCGCTGCGGCTCGGCAAGCAGCTGACGCCGGTGCAGGACAACCCGTCGCTGGCCGGGAGCACCGTGGTGGTGAAGCGGGTGAAGGAAACCGAGCCCGTGGCCGCGTAGGGAGATCGTGAGCAGGTGGGACGGAGAAGGCCCCGGTCGGTGACCGGGGCCTTCTGCGTGTTCGGCTACGGGATGTTCGGCTACGGGGCCTTGTCGGGGAGGGCGAACTCGCACCAGACGGCCTTGCCGCCGCCCGGCGTGCGGCGGGAGCCCCAGGCCGAGGCGATGGTGGCCACGATGGAGATGCCGCGGCCGGTCTCGTCGGCCGGTTCGGCGCGGCGGCGGCGCGGGAGGTGGTCGTCCCCGTCGGTGACCTCGATGATCAGCCGGCGGTCGGTGCGGCGCAGGCGCAGGCGCATGGGCGGGGTGCCGTGCTGGAGGGAGTTCGCGACGAGTTCGCTGGCCGCGAGGACGCCCAGGTCGCACAGCTCGACCGGGAAGCGCCAGGACGCGAGGACTCCCTGGGCGAAGGCGCGGGCCCGGGGGGCGGCTTCGATGCCGCCGAGGAGCTCCAGGGCCGCGTTGTGGAAGAGCTCGGCGTCGGCGCCGGTGCGGGCGGGCTGCTGGAGCACCATCACGGCGACGTCGTCGTCGTGATCGGCGTCGACCCCGAGGGCGCGCATCAGGCGGTCGCAGATGACGGCGGGGGTGCCCTGGGCGCCGGACAGGGCGCGTTCCAGGGCGGCGACGCCTTCGTCGATGTCCTCGCCGCGGCGTTCGACCAGGCCGTCGGTGTAGAGGACGGCGGTGGAGCCGGGGCCCAGCGCGATGGTGCCCGAGGTGTGCAGCCAGCCGCCGGTGCCGAGCGGCGGGCCGGTGGGGTCGGCGGCGCGGCGGACCGTGCCGTCCTCGTCGCGGACGAGGATCGGGAGGTGGCCCGCGGAGGCGTACGCGAGGAGGCCCTCGTTGGGGTCGTGGACGGCGTAGACGCAGGTGGCGATCTGGCTGGCGTCGATCTCGGCGGCGAGGCCGTCGAGGAGCTGGAGCACCTCGTGCGGGGGCAGGTCAAGGCGGGCGTACGCGCGGACGGCGGTGCGGAGCTGGCCCATGACGGCGGCGGCGCGGACGCCGCGGCCCATGACGTCGCCGATGACCAGGGCCGTGCGGCCGGCGCCGAGGGTGATGACGTCGTACCAGTCCCCGCCGACGGCGGCTTCGGTGCCGCCGGGCTGGTAGGTGGCGGCGACGCGCAGGTCGTCGGGCTGTTCGAGTTCCTGGGGGAGGAGGGAGCGCTGGAGGGTGACGGCGGCCTCGCGCTGGCGGCGCTCGCTGGCGCGCAGCCGCTCGACGGCCTCGGCGTGGTCGGTGACGTCGGCGAGGTGGATCAGGACGCCGGTGCCGGTGTGGGCTTCCGGCTCGCTCTCGACGCCCGGGCCCGTTCCCGAGCCGGAGCCGGTGCCGCCCGCGGCGACGGCATGCGCGTGGGCGGGGGATCCGTCGGCGGCGTCGGCCTTGGTCTTGGGGAACTCGATCGGGGTGCAGGTGACCGTGTACGAGCTGGTGCCGCCGGGCGCGGTGCGGTTCTTGGCGGTACGGGGCTTGCCGCTGCGCTGGACCTGGTCGAGGAGCGGGAGCAGGCCGAGCTCGCCGAGCTCCGGGAGGGCCAGGTGTGCGGGCGCGCCGGGGGCGCGGGCACCGAAGCCGGCGGTGTAGGCGTCGTTGACGTAGGCGACGCGGTGCTCGGGGCCGTGCACGAGGGCGACGAGGGCCGGGAGGCGGTCGAGGACGTCGCGTACGGAGAGCTCGTCGAGGGAGGGTGCGGGGGTTCCCGTACCGTCCGCGACGGCTGCGGCGGGACCGGTACCGGGGGTGGAGCCGGTGCCGCGGACCGTGGGGTCGGCGGGGCAGCCGTCCGGGCCGGCCGTCGAGTGGCCGGCCGCGCCGCGGGCGGCCGGGACCGAGCCCTCGCCCCGTTTGGCCTGGGCGGCTGCGTGTTCGGACCGGGCCGCGGCGCGGCGCTGCGTTCCGGGAAACCGGGCGCTCCAGCGCGTGAAGTTCACTGCTTTCAAGCCTCGTGGTGTCGCTCGTGGTCGCTGTGTCACTCGGTGGCAATCGGGTGGCACTCGGATGTCACGCTGATGTCACTCTGTGCAGGTGTGAGCCCACCTATGGTCACACGTCCAGTGTGGCCGACGGGACTGACAGCCTCAGCCTTCCGTCTTCTTGGGAGGGTCCTTGGGGCCTCCGCCCGCCGCGAGTTCGAATTCTGCTCTGGGGTGTTCGAGGGATCCCAGGGAGACGATCTCGCGTTTGAAGAGGCCGGAGAGCGTCCACTCGGCGAGCACGCGCATCTTGCGGTTCAGGGTCGGGACGCGGCTGAGGTGGTAGGCGCGGTGCATGACCCAGGCCGGGTAGCCCTTGAGCTTGCGGCCGTAGACGTGGGCGACGCCCTTGTGGAGTCCGAGGGAGGCCACGGAGCCCGCGTACTTGTGGGCGTACTCGGTGAGGAGTCCGCCGCGCAGGGACGAGACGAGGTTGTCGGCGAGGACCTTGGCCTGGCGGACGGCGTGCTGGGCGTTGGGGGCGCAGGGGACGCCCTTCTCCGGGGCGGTGATGTCGGGGACGGAGGCGGCGTCCCCGGCGGCCCAGGCGTGCTCGACGCCTTCGACGGTGAGGAAGGAGGTGCAGGCGAGGCGGCCGCGGTCGGTCTTGGGCAGGTCGCTGGCGGCGAGGATCGGGTGCGGTTTGACGCCGGCGGTCCACACGACGGTGCGGGTGGGGAAGCGGGCGCCGTCGCTGAGGACGGCGACCCGGTTCTCGCAGGACTCCAGCCGGGTCTCCAGGCGCAGGTCGATGCCGCGGCGGCGCAGTTCGCGGATCGTGTAGGTGCCCATTTCGGGGCCGACCTCGGGGAGGATGCGGTCGCTGGCCTCGACCAGCACCCACTTCATGTCCTCGGGCTTGACGTTGTGGTAGTAGCGGGCGGCGTAGCGGGCCATGTCCTCCAGCTCGCCGAGCGCCTCGACGCCGGCATAGCCGCCGCCGACGAAGACGAAGGTGAGGGCGGCGTCGCGCAGGGCGGGATCGCGGGTGGAGGAGGCGATGTCCATCTGCTCGATGACGTGATTGCGCAGGCCGATGGCCTCTTCCACGGTCTTGAATCCGATGGCGTATTCGGCGAGTCCCGGAATGGGGAGCGTGCGGGAGACGGAGCCGGGGGCCAGGACGAGTTCGTCGTACTCGATCTCCACCGGGCCTTCGCCCTCTTCGTCGGTGGCGAGGGTGGTGACGGTGGCGGTCCGGGCCGCGTGGTCGATGTGCCGGGCTTCGCCGATGACGATGCGGCATTTCGGCAGGACGCGGCGCAGCGGCACCACGACGTGGCGCGGGGAAATGGAGCCGGCGGCCGCTTCGGGGAGGAAGGGCTGGTACGTCATGTAGGGCTCGGGAGTGACCACCGTGACCTCGGCCTCGTCGGTTCTCAGCTTTCGCTGGAGCCGGAGCGCCGTGTACATGCCTACGTAGCCGCCGCCGACGACGAGGATCCGCGTACGGGGCGGGGTACCGGGGGCCGCGCCCCGGGAGTTAGCAGCCTTCACCGTCCCATGACGCAACGTGGCCGGGAGTTTGTCCACAGGCCCGACAAATTGTGTGACCGCAGGGGACGGCGGGGCGGGGCTGTCAGGGGGTGCGGGTGGAGTGGAAGGTGCGCAGGTCAGACGGCACGGAATGAGTGATTCCGGGGGGTTCGAAGGGAAAATTGAGGGCGAATGCTCCGATCGGGCGGTGCTCCGTCCGGGGCTGCCTCTTCTGAATTGACTCTGGCTCAACTATGTTCGTAACTCGTCGAGGAGTAGGACCAGGGCCCTCATGACCGTGGCCCCCCTCGACATGAAGGCGGGGAGTGTCTCCGGGGGGAGACAAATGATTACCGGGGGATACATATGCACATTTCCGATTTCCATGCTTCTGCCACCGCTCTGTCGTCGGCCGCTTCGGCGACCGACAGCCACGGGCGGCTGATGGCCGGCGGCGCCACCACACACGGCGTGGGTCGCTCCACGCCGCTGCGCGTCGACGCACAGCGCAATCTCGAACACGTACTTCGCGCGGCCCGCGAGGTCTTCGGCGAGCTCGGCTACGGGGCTCCGATGGAGGACGTCGCACGGCGCGCACGGGTCGGTGTCGGCACCGTGTACCGGCGCTTCCCCAGCAAGGACGTCCTGGTCCGGCGGATAGCCGAAGAGGAGACCTCGCGACTGACCGAGCAGGCCCGCACGGCTCTCGGCCAGGAGGAGGAGCCCTGGCAGGCCCTGTCGTGCTTCCTGCGCACCTCCGTGGCCTCGGGCGCCGGACGGCTGCTGCCTCCGCAGGTGCTGCGGGTCGGCGGACCCGGCGAGGACGGCGGCGACGGGGTGGACGAGGAGGCCGCGCGGGTTCCGCACCAGCGTCAGGCCGTCGCGGTCGGCGGGGCGCCGGACCTGCGGGTCGTCGGCGCTGCGCGGACCGGCGTGGAGGACGAGCCCTCCGAGGACGCGGGCGCGGGTGAGCTGCTCGAGGTCGTCGGCCGCCTCGTCGACCGGGCCCGTGAGGCCGGTGCGCTGCGTGCCGATGTCACGGTGGCCGATGTGCTGCTGGTGATAGCGACGGCCGCGCCCGCGCTGCCCGACGCCGCGCAGCAGGCGGCGGCTTCCGCCCGGCTGCTCGACATCCTGCTCGAAGGGCTGCGGTCCCGGACCGCGTAACTCCGGGGGACGGTGCGGTTCGGGTCGCTCGGACCGTTCGGGTCATTCGTGTCGTTCGGGCGGGAGTCAACCGGGTCCTTTCCCGGTGCTCTCGCTCGAACGGGTGAGGATCCGTACGGCGATTCGTCGGGACTTGCCCGGATGAGTGGAAGGTGTGGAGACGGGTTCGGCGCGTGTCCGCCGTGTGCCACGCTGGATCGGTGTACCGGTTGAGTGTGTCGTGCGAGGGTCTCCGCGATGAGCGTTGACGGGCGGGAAGAGCCACACGGTGGCGCCGGCGGCGAGGTCGAGGCGGGCAGCCTGCCCGCACGGCAGGTCCCGGCGCAGCGCGAACCGGGTGGCCGGCACGCCGCCGGGGCGAGCGGGGAACTTCCGCCCTCCGACGGGGACCTGATCGCGCGGATGCGCGGAGGCGACGACGGGGCCTACGAGGAACTGTTCCGGCGCCACTCCGATGCCGTGCGCCGCTATGCCCGTACCTGCTGCCGCGACGGGCACACCGCCGACGATCTGACCGCCGAGGTGTTCGCGCGGACGCTCCAGGCCGTACGGGGCGGGGCGGGTCCGGACCAGTCGGTGCGCGCCTACCTGCTGACCACCGTGCGCAGGGTCGCCGCCGCCTGGGCGAAAACGGCGAAGCGGGAGCATCTGGTCGAGGACTTCGCGCTGTTCGCGGAGCAGGCCGCCGGGTCCGGCGACGGCTCGGTCGGGCTGCCCGTGCGCGCCGGCGACGACACCCTCGAACTCGGCGCCGACGTGCGGGCCATGCACGAGGCCGAGCAGTCCCTCGCCATGCAGGCCTTCCGGAGCCTGCCCGAGCGGTGGCAGGCCGTGCTGTGGCACACCACCGTCGAGGAGGCGTCGCCGAGCGCGATCGCCCCGCTCTTCGGGCTGAGCGCGAACGCCACCGCGGTCCTGGCCAGCCGGGCCCGCGAGGGGCTCAAGCAGGCCTACCTCCAGGCCCATGTGAGCACCGCGCTGAGTTCCGGCGGGGACTGCGCCCGGTACGCGGACCGGCTGGGGGCCTATGCCCGCGGGGGCTTGCGGATGCGGGCCGAGCTGGGGCTGCGCAAACACCTCGAGGAGTGCGCGCAGTGCCGGCTCGCCGCGGGCGAGCTCAAGGACGTCAACGCGGGCATTCCCGCGCTGCTGCCGGTCGCCGTCATCGGGTGGTTCGCCGCCGGGTACGCGGCCAAGGCGGCCGGAGTGGTGGCCGGCGGTGCCGTCGCCGCGGGTGGTGCCGGGGCTGCCGCCGCGGCCGCGGGCGGGTCGACGGCCGGGGCGGGCGCCGGAGCCGGGGCCGCCGGGGCCGGGGCTGCGGGTGGGGCCGCCGGCGGAAGCGGGGCCGGCGGGGTCGGCGGAGCCGTGGCCTCGGAGGGGCTGGGGTTGCCGGCCAAGGCGGCCATCGCCGCCGGGGTCGTGGTGGCCGCGGCCGCCGGCGTGGTGTTCGCGCTGGCCGGTGACGACACCGCCCCGGCCGTGCGCGCGAACCCCGCTCCGAGCGTGGCCGTGCCGGCGCCGCGGAGTCCGGCTCCCGCCGCGCCGGAGCCCGGGCCGTCGCGGGCGCAGCCTTCGGAACCGCGGGGATCCGTACCGCCCCCGAAGAAGCAGTCGCCCGCGCCGCCGCCGGCCCCCGCACCGGTCGTGCCGGAGCCTTCGCGGAGCCCGCAGCGGTCCTCGCCCGCGCCGAGTCCGAGCCGGGTCCCGAGTCCGAAGCCGAGCCCCACGCCGAGTCCGGTGACGCCCCCCAGGCCGACGCCTCCCAAGCCGCCGCAGGCCCCGCAGGGGTTCCGGCTCTCCTCCCTGGGCCAATCCGCCTACGGGAACCACGACGCCCCCGAGATCGAGACCTGGCGGAGCAGCTGGGTGTGGCAGCGCTGGGCGCCGATGATCGGCGGACAGCGCTTCTCGCACGGGATCACCGTCAACTCCCGCTCCTCCGTGGAGATCACCCTCAACCGGAGCTGCGTCAGCTTCTCGGCGCGGGCCGGTGTGGACGGCATGTCGCTGCTCACGGACGGCACGGTCCGCTTCTCCGTGTACGCGGACGGGGAGCGGCTGTGGCAGTCCCGGGCCCTGGGCTACGAGGATCCGGCGGCGAGCGTGTCCGTCTCCCTCTCCGGGCACAAGACGCTGCGCCTGGTCGTGGAGCGCGCCGGGGGCGGCCGCCTGCCGACGCTGGCGAGCTGGGCCGACTCCGTCATCGGCTGCCGCTGAGGCGGCAGCTCAGGACAGGGCCGGGCGGCGGAGCGGGACCCCTGTGGGGACGGCCCTGCGGCGCGGGGTGGAGGTACCGGTCCAGCAGGTGCCGCGGCGGGCCAGGAGGCGGCCCAGCCACAGTTCCATCGAGACGAGTTCGGCGATGCCGTCGAGCGGGACCGGGCGGCCGTCCGCCGCGTCGAGCAGGGCCTGGCGGACGACCCGGGCTTCGATCAGGCCCGCGTCCGCCAGCAGCGGCGCCGTGAAGAGGGTCAGCAGGTCCGGGAGGGCCGCGCGCAGCCCCAGGCGGGTCGCCGATTCGTTCGGGGCGTGGGCCGTCGCGCCCCACCCCGGGGGGAGGTCCCGGACCCCGGCCGAGGACAGGACCCCGCGCAGGACCGCCGCCCGGGCGCCGGGCTGGACGCGCAGGGACTCGGGCAGGGCCCGGGCGGCCCGTACGACCTGGTTGTCCAGGAACGGGGCGTGCAGCCGCTGGCTGCGGACCTCCACGGCCTGCTCGAAGACCCGGTGGTCGGCGGCGTGCCGGGCCAGGACGGCGCGGGCCCGGGCCTCTCCGGGGCGCAGCGAGAGGGGAGGGCGGCCCGCGGCGGCGGTGAGCCGGATCGACACCTCGGCCAGTGCCTCGCCCGTCAGCCAGGCCGCCGCCGGGCCGGGCCGGGACCAGGTCAGGGCGGCGAGCGAGGCGTCCACCGGGGAGCAGGGGCCCGCGGCCGGGACCCCGTCGCGCAGGCGCGCCGCCGCCGACTCCATGCCGGCGCGGTACGGCGTACGGGCCAGGCGGCGGGCCGCCGCGTACACGGTGAGCGGAACGAGGAAGGGGAGGAGGGGGCCGAGCGGGGAGTCGCCCTCGGCCGGGGCGGAGCGGGCGAGGGCCAGGGTGGGGCGCAGCAGGTGGCGTCGGCGGCGGTCGAGCAGGAGGTCGGCGAGCCGGGCGGGGTGGGCGTCGAGGACCTGGCGGGCTCCGTGGCCGGTGAAGTGGTCCGCGGAACCGGCCGCGAGGCGGCGCCGCTCGCGGGCGGCGAAGACGAGGGCGGGGCCGGGTTCGTCGGTCAGCGGCCCGTCGAGGTCGGCGTACGGGAGGGCTTCCTCGGCGGCGGCCACGACCACGTGGTGCAGCCGCGGGTCGGAGGCGATGGCGTGGGCGCGTTCCAGTTCGGGTTCGCGGCCCTGGGGGGTGGCCAGGTCGTTGAAGGTGACGGCGAGGAGGCGTTCGCCGGTGCGGCCGCGGAGGGCGCCCGGGGCCCCGGGGAGGCCGGCGGCGAGCAGGGCGAGGGTGGCGGAGGCGCTGCCTCCGGAGAGGTCGGCGCCGACTCCGGGGACGGGTGCGGGGGCGCCGCGCGCGGCCCGGCGGTCGGCCGGGCCCATTCCGGGGACGGGCCCGGGGTCGTAGGGCACCGTCTCGGGAGCATGCCGCGGAGCCGTGAGCCGGGCGCGCACCGCGTCGACCAAAGCTTCTCGTACGCCCTCCACCGCGAGCGCGGGATCGGCCGCGGGGGCGGCCACCGCGAGGGAGGCCACCGGCTCGTAGCCGGTGATCTCCCGCGAGCCCTCGCGCAGGATCAGCGCGTGCCCGGGCGGGATCCGGCGTACGCCGACGTACGGTGTGCCGTCGCCCAGCGCCTCCGGGCTGTCGGGGCAGGCCAGCAGGGCGGCGAGATGGCCGATGTCGAGCTGCGCCTCGATCAGGTCGGCGAGCGGGAGGGCGGCGGTGGCGTACGCGGTCCCGCTCGCCCAGGGCGTGTAGAAGACGGGCCGGGCGCCGGCCAGGTCGCCGACGACCGTGATGCGGCGGCCGGCCTGTACGACGGCGGTGTAGCTGCCGGGCCACTGGGTGAGGTGGCGCAGGGCACCGCCGCGGGCGGCGTAGAGCGCGCGGCGCAGTTCCTCGTCGGTGGCGCCGCAGCAGCCGAGGACGGCGAGGCGGGTGAAGGGGTCCGCGGGGTCGGCGGTCAGGGTGCGGATCTCGTCCGGGCGCCAGTCCCCGACGGCCCAGAGGGGGTCGGGGTCGCCCCAGAGCAGCTGGGCTCCGACGGGGACGACGGTGCGGTCGGCCTCGGCGGCGCCCGGTTCGTCGGGGTGGTCGGCGTCGGCGAGCCCGCCGCGGACCGGGCCGTCGCCCCACGCGTCGGGGCCGTAGGCGTTCCCCGAGCCGTAGCCCGATGCCGATGCCGAGCCGTATGTGCCCTGGTCGGAGGCGTGCGCAGCGCCGTGCCCCGCGACCCGTCCGGCCGTGCCGAAGCTCGCGGCGATACTGCTCCAACCCACCAACCAGCGCACCGCCGCCTCCCCAGCCCGTGGGCACCTGACCGGGGTGCGAACCGCGCGGCCGGCGCTCAGCGCGCGGCCGGAGGGACCCCGGGTGGCTCGGGGTCCATGCTGCCACGAGACAGGCGTGCGGGAGTGGGTAAGGGGGGCGCACGTATAAACGAACACGCCCCGGCCATGCGGTATTTGGCGTTCCGTTCCGACCGCCCCATAGGTCGGTTTCAGCCATTCTTCGGCCGTACTGAGAGCCCTGCGCGGAGCCCCCGCGAGTCCGCCGCCCGGGCCCGCCCGGCGGGGCGCGGCCCGAGGGGCGGGATCCACCCCCCGGACCGTTCCGCCACCCGCGGGGATTGAGGCAGCGGCATCCCCCGGCCCGCCCGGTCCGCGCGGCGGGCCGACCCACGCACCGCACATCGAATCGCCGGGCCCCCACAGCGGCCAGAGCGCACGGCCGGGCGCACGGCCACACGGGTGGAGCACGCGCCGACACGTGCGCCCCGCCCCCGGACCCCGGCCCGACTGTGCATACGGACAACAATCCCGCCATACGGAACAGGGGGCCTTAACGCTTGGGAGGCGGGGAACTACGCTGGGTTTACGAAATGCCGGGCGCCTATGCCCCGGCTGCGTTGGCTTTGTATGCGTTCCGCGTGTGACGAGGGGTGGCGCATGTCCAGGGAGCTCCGCGAGCCCAATGAGAAGCTCGGCGCCGTCCTCGCCCTCGCGGGCATCAGCAACGCCGGGCTGGCCCGCCGGGTCAACGACCTCGGCGCTCAGCGCGGTCTGACCCTCCGCTACGACAAGACCTCGGTCGCCCGGTGGGTGTCGAAGGGCATGGTGCCGCAGGGCGCCGCTCCGCACCTGATCGCGGCCGCCATCGGCGCGAAGCTCGGCCGGCCCGTGCCCCTGCACGAGATCGGCCTCGCGGACGCGGATCCGGCACCCGAGGTGGGGCTGGCCTTCCCGCGCGACGTCGGAGCAGCCGTGCGCTCCGCCACCGACCTCTACCGTCTCGACCTCGCCGGCCGGCGCGGCGGAGGCGGGATCTGGCAGTCGCTCGCCGGTTCCTTCTCCGTGTCCGCCTACGCGACGCCGGCCTCGCGATGGCTGATATCTCCCGCCGACAGCTCCGTGGCACGCGAACCGGCGGGTCGCGAACCGGTGCCGGGCGCGGCCCCGCCGGAAGGCCTTCCGGCGCCGCCCGGCGCCCACGTCGGGGGTGTGCCCGCCCAGCCTCCGCGCGAAACGCCGCGGGAAACGCCGGCGCCGCCCGCTCCCGACGCCGGGAGCCCGCAGCGCGTGGGCCACAGCGATGTGACCAAGCTGCGCGAGGCCGCCGAGGACGCCCGCCGCTGGGACTCCAAGTACGGGGGCGGCGACTGGCGTTCCTCGATGGTCCCCGAATGCCTGCGCGTGGACGCGGCGCCGCTGCTGCTCGGCTCCTACACCGACGAGGTGGGCCGCGCGCTCTTCGGCGCCACCGCCGAACTGACCCGGCTGGCCGGCTGGATGGCCTTCGACACCGGGCAGCAGGAAGCGGCCCAGCGCTACTACATCCAGGCGCTGCGCCTGGCCCGCGCCGCCGCCGACGTACCGCTCGGCGGGTACGTGCTGGCGTCGATGTCCCTGCAGGCCACCTACCGGGACTTCCCGGACGAGGGCGTGGACCTGGCGCAGGCCGCCGTCGAACGCAACCGGGGGCTGGCCACCGCGCGGACGATGAGCTTCTTCCGCCTCGTCGAGGCCCGGGCGCACGCGAAGGCGGGCGATTCGGCCGCCGCCGGGTCCGCGCTGCGGGCCTCCGAGGGCTGGCTGGAACGGGCCCGGGACGGGGACGCCGATCCGACCTGGCTGGGCTTCTACTCCTACGACCGGTTCGCGGCGGATGCGGCCGAGTGCTACCGCGACCTCAAACTCCCGCTTCAGGTACGGCGTTTCACGGAACAGGCACTGTCCCGTCCGACGGAGGAGTACGTACGATCACACGGGCTGCGGCTCGTCGTGAGCGCGGTGGCCGAGCTGGAGTCCGGGAACCTCGACGCGGCGTGCGCGGCGGGGACCCGGGCGGTGGAGGTCGCCGGACGGATCTCGTCGGCCCGGACGACGGAGTACGTACGGGACCTCCTGCACCGGCTGGAACCGTACGGGGACGAACCGCGCGTCGCCGAACTGCGCGAGCGGGCCAGGCCTCTGCTGGTGACCCCGGCATAGGACCCGCGTGGCCCCGCTGTCAGTGGAGGGGTGCACTATGCAGGGGTGGGAGGTGTCAGTGTGGGCGGCGGCGTGGGCGGCGTAGGCGGCAGGGGCAGACTGGACTGCGATGTGCTGGTGATCGGCGGCGGAATCGTCGGCCTGTCGACGGCGCACGCCCTCGCGGGTCTCGCTCCGGGGACCCGGGTGGTCGTCCTGGAGAAGGAGGACGGCCCCGCCCGGCACCAGACGGGCCGCAACAGCGGCGTGATCCACAGCGGGATCTACTACAAGCCGGGCTCCCTCAAGGCGCGCTTCGCGGTGAGCGGCGCGGCCGAGATGGTCAAGTTCTGCACGGAGCACGGCATCCCGCACGAGGTGACGGGCAAGCTCATCGTCGCCACCGAGCGGGACGAGCTGCCGCGGCTGCACGCACTCGTGCAGCGGGGCCGGGAGAACGGCATCCCGGTGCGGGAGCTGGGGCCGACGCAGATCTCGGAGTACGAGCCCGAAGTGCGCGGGCTCGCGGCGATCCACGTGGGAACCACGGGGATCGTGGACTACGGGCGGGTCGCGCAGCAGCTCGCGGAGGGCTCGGGGGCGGAGATCGTCTACGGCGGGGCGGTGGAGCTCATCTCGCGCCGGGCCTCGGGCGTGGCGGTGCGGACGAGCAGCGGCGTGGTGGTGCGCGCGCGGGTGCTGGTGAACTGCGCCGGACTGCAGTGCGACCGGATCGCACGGCTGGCCGGGGACGACCCGCAGATGCGGATCCTGCCCTTCCGGGGCGAGTACTACGACCTGACCCGGCCCGACCTGGTGCGCGGGCTGGTCTATCCGGTGCCGGACCCGGCGTTCCCCTTCCTCGGCGTCCACCTCACCCGGGGCATCGGCGGCGGGGTCCACGTCGGGCCGAACGCCGTGCCGGCGCTGGCGCGCGAGGGGTACGGCTGGGGCGTGGTCCGGCCGCGGGACCTCGCGGACGAGCTGGCCTGGCCGGGATCCTGGCGGATGGCCGCGCGGCACTGGCGGTACGGAGCCGGTGAGGTGCGGCGGTCGCTGTCGAAGGCGGCGTTCGTCGAGGCGGTACGGCGACTGCTGCCGGCGGTGCGCGCGGAGGATCTGGTGCCCGCCGCGGCGGGGGTGCGGGCGCAGGCCGTGCTGCGGGACGGGGCGCTGGTGGACGACTTCCTGATCCGGGAGGGGGAGCGGACGGTGCACGTGCTGAATGCACCGTCGCCTGCGGCCACCGCTTCGCT
The DNA here is from genome assembly GCF_055584085.1 of Streptomyces sp. NPDC104226. Classification (NCBI taxonomy): domain Bacteria; kingdom Bacillati; phylum Actinomycetota; class Actinomycetes; order Kitasatosporales; family Streptomycetaceae; genus Streptomyces; species Streptomyces sp. NPDC104226. The sequence continues at coordinate 396,331 of NZ_JBVJMS010000010.1, read as the reverse complement.
GCCGATCGGGCGGGAGATCGCCGGGCGGGCGCTCAAGTCCTTGCGCAGCGCGTAACCCTGCGGGGCTCGGCACCGGGTCGGGGGCCGTTGCCCGGGCCGGCGGCCGTTGCCGCTGGGCGGGACGCAGTCCCCTACCCGCCCTTCCACCGTTCCCCGGGGCTCCGCCCCGGACCCCGCGCCTCAAACGCCGACGGGGGATCGGCCGGACGGCCGGATCTGCGGCGCGCGCGTAGAATCCGGGGATTGTGTCTGAGTCTCTGAGTCCCCAGAATCCCGCCGCCGAGCCCGCGCCGGAGGCGACCTCCACCTACGTGCCCCCGAAGTGGCGTACCGAGCCGCGGTTCCCCGACGGGCCCGCGCCCGATCCGGCGGGTTCGCACCACGAGCGGCGGATCCGGAGCTTCCAGCCCCGTCGCAGCCGGGTGACCACCGGGCAGGGGGAGGCCCTGAAGCGGCTCTGGGGGACCTGGGGGCTCGACATCGACGGGCACGACGTGCTCGATCTCCAGAAGATGTTCGACGGGCTCCCCGTCGTCCTGGAGATCGGCTTCGGCATGGGCGAGGCCACCGCGCAGATGGCCGCCGCCGACCCCGGCACCGGGATCCTGGCCGCCGACGTGCACACCCCCGGCCAGGGCAACCTCCTCGCCCTCGCCGAGCGCGGCGGGATGACCAACGTCCGCGTCGCGAACGGGGACGCCATCATCCTGCTCCGCGAGATGCTGCCCCCGGACTCCCTCGCCGGACTCCGCGTGTACTTCCCGGACCCCTGGCCCAAGGCCCGCCACCACAAGCGGCGCCTGATCCAGCCCGAGTTCCTCGCGCTGGCCGCCACCCGCATGGCACCCGGGGCGATCCTGCACTGCGCGACCGACTGGGAGCCGTACGCCGAGCAGATGCTCGAAGTGCTGACGGCCCAGCCCGAGTTCGAGAACACCCAGGCCGACGGCGGTTACGCGCCGCGCCCCGACTTCCGGCCGCTCACCCGCTTCGAGGGCCAGGGCCTCGACAAGGGACACGTCGTACACGATCTGCTGTTCCGGCGCACGGGTAACGCCCAGAACTGAGGACATCACTCCGCGTGTCGGGTCCGCTCGGTAGAGTCATCACGTGCCCCGAGCGACCCGGCCGCCCAGGCTGTTGCACCGCGTGCCGCGTACCGCCGGCGCCGTGCGCACGTACGCACTCGTCGTACTGCTCGGCGTCTGCGGCATCGCGATCCTGGAACTCGTACGCGAACAGACCGGTACGCCCGGGTTCTTCGTCGGTCTGGGCCTGGCCCTGCTACCGGTGGTACCGCTCGTGGCGGCGTTCCGCTGGGTGGGGCGGGCCGCGCCCCACCCGTGGGCGCAGGTGGCGTTCTGCTTCGGCTGGGGGGCGTGCGCCGCGGCGCTGATCGCCATACTGGCCAACAGTTTCGCGACCCAGTGGATAGCCGCGGCCACCGCCGACCCCTCCTACGGCGACCAGCTCGGCTCGGTGGCGATCGCCCCGGTGGTCGAGGAGAGCGCCAAGGCGGCCGCCCTGCTGCTGGTGTTCCTGTTCGGGCGGCGCCGGTTCAACGGCCCCTCCGACGGTTTCGTGATGGCCGGTTTCACCGCCACCGGCTTCGCCTTCACCGAGAACATCCTCTACCTCGGCAACGCCTTCGACGAGGACGTCAAGAACGGCACCGGGGTGCTGAACTCCGTGACGGTGGCGACCTTCTTCGTCCGGGGCGTCATGTCCCCCTTCGCCCACCCGCTGTTCACCGTGGCCACCGGCCTCGGCTTCGGCGCCGCCGCACTCGCCGTGCGCCGCACGCGCAGGATCGGCCTGCCGCTGCTCGGCCTCGCCTCCGCCATGGGGCTGCACGCGCTGTGGAACAGCTCCTCGGACCTGGGCGAGTCCGGGTTCTACGTGGTCTACGGCTGCGTGATGGTCCCGGTGTTCGGGCTGCTGGTGTGGCTGGCCGTGGGGATACGGCGCCGCCGGCTGCGGGCCGTCGCCGGGGAACTCGCCGTGTACGCGGCCGCCGGCTGGCTGGGCCCGGCCGAGGTGCCCGCGCTGGCGTCGGTGCCCGCGCGCTCCCTGGCCCGCGCACTGGCCCGGAGCACCGGGGGCCGCCCGGCGGGACGGGCGGTCGCCCTGTACGAGGCCGATGCGGCCGCGCTGGCCCTGCTACGTCACCGGGCGCGCAGCGGCGGCCCGGACCGGGAGCCCGACTTCGCGCGGCGGGAGCGCGAGCTGCTGCGCCGGCTGTGGCTGCGCCGCGCGACGGCGGGCCCGGCGCTGTCCCGGGCCGCCGCGCTGGAGGAGCTCCTCCCGCCCTGCTTCGACCCCCTGGGCCCGACCCCGGCCGGGGTGCCCGGCTCGCCGGAGGCGGTGCCCGGCCGGCCGTTCGGCGGGCCCGCGCTGGGCCTCGTACCGGGTCCTAGACGTTCAGGCCCCGTGCCGTCAGCCATGCCAGCGGGTCCACCGTGACGCCGCCCTGGCGGACTTCGAGGTGGAGGTGGGGGCCGGTGACGTTGCCGGTCGCGCCGACCCGGCCGATGGTGTCGCCCCCGGCGACGGAGCCGCCGGTCACCGACATCGAGGACAGGTGGCAGTACCAGATCTCGGTGCCGTCGGGGAGTTCCAGCACGATGCGGTAGCCGTACGCCCCGGACCAGCCGGCCGAGACGACCTTCCCGGCGCCGACCGCCTTGACGGGGGTGCCGGTCGGAGCGGCGAAGTCGAGGCCGGTGTGGTGGCCGGAGGACCACATCGAACCGGAGTCGCCGTAGTGCGAGGTGAGCGTGTAGGCCGAGGTGGGCAGGAAGAAGGCGCCGGCCGAGCGGGCGGCGCGCTCCGCCTTCGCCTTGGCCTCGGCGGCCTCCTTGGCCTCCTGCGCCCGGCGCGCTTCCTCGGCGGCGGCCTTCTCGGCCGCCTCCGTCGCCGCCTTCTCGGCCGCTTCCTTGGCCGCCTGCGCATCGCGGGCCTGCTGGGCCGCGGCCTCCTGCGCTGCCCGCTCGGCTTCGGCCCGCTCCTGGGCCGCGGCGGCCTCGTGCTGGGAGTCGGCCTGCTGGAGGATGCGGCTGCGCAGCAGCTCGCCCGCGTCGGAGCGGCGGTCGGCCTGCTGCGGGATGATCCCCGACCGGCCCGGCCCGGCGGTCGGCGCGGAGCCGGCGCCGGAGTCCCCGGCGGACTGGTCCGCGCCGCCCAGGGCCTGCGGGAGGTCGGGCAGGTCCGGGAGCGAGGGCAGGGATATGGCGACCTGGGGCCGGTCCTGGGCGGTGGCGATGCCTCCCGCGCCGACCGCGGCGATCACGCCGACGCCGAGGACGGTGGAGGAACGGGCCAGTCCCCCGCGCTGCTTGAGCACGCGGTGCTTGCCACGGGGCGGGCGGGCCGAGTCCTCGGTGGGGTTCCACTCGCCCCAGGCACCGGCGGTGGGCTGCTCCTGGACGTCGATGCCTTCAGGGGCAGGCGAGTTGGAGGCCACCGGGGCACACTCCTCATGGGCGAGCACGCGCACGGTGCCGTCTCTTGCGACGGCTGGGACGACCGCTCTGCGTTATCGAACGGTAATAGAGAAGGGGGAGTGATTCCAAGCAGTTGCGATTGATCGTTAGTGACAATCAGCCACCACCCGCATGGCTCTGGCCAGGACTTCTCGCCACACTCATGGATCAACTCGGGCAAAAATCACCCCTCCCCCTCGCCTCTTGCGCCACATCTTCACATTGATGGTCCGTCAGCTTGCTTGCCGAGAGCGCCTCTTCGGTCACGCTCCGTCCCCTTTCGGGACCACGCGCACCGTCCGGCGCCGGTTCGGCTGCCCCGCCCCCGGTCTGGCCACCGCCAGGAGGGCCATGTCGTCCGTGGCCGCGCCGCCCGTGTGCCGGCGCACATCGGTGGCGAGCGCGCTCAGCAACTCGTCGGGCCCGGGGAAGACCCGCCCGCGCAGCCGGGCCGCCGGATCGTAGAAGGCCCCCGCCCCGTCGCGGGCCTCGGTCAGCCCGTCCGTGTACAGGAGCAGCGTCGCGCCCTCCGGGAACGGCCACTCCTGCGCCCGGTCCGGCCAGCCGCCCAGCTCCCCCATGCCCAGCGGCAGCGCCGGCTCGAAGGGGGGCAGCTCCGCAAGGCCGCCGTTCGCGTACAGGAGCAGCGGTTCGGGGTGGCCCCGGTTGAGGAGCCGGAGCAGGCCCGCGCCCGACGGGATCTCGCCGAGCACGCACGTGGTGAACCCCTCCACCGCGTCCAGGCTGTCGCGCCGGTTCCCCTCCCGGGCGAGCGCCCGCTCCAGCCTCCGCGCCACCCCCTCCAGGGTGGGCTCGTCCTCGGCCGCCTCCCGGAACGCCCCGAGGACCACGGCCACCGCCTCGACCGCCCCGAGCCCCTTGCCCCGTACGTCGCCCACCGCGAGGCGCACCCCGTACGGGGTGTCCTGGACGGCGTAGAGGTCGCCTCCGATGAACGCGTCCGCCTGCGCGGCCTCGTACGAGGCGGCGACCTGGAGGCCCGCGATCCGCTCGGCGGGAACCGGCAGCACGGCGCGCTGGGCCGCCTCGGCGATCCCGCGCGCGGAGGCGAGCTGCTCGGTCCCGCGCCGCACGACGAGGTTGATCAGCGTGGCCAGCCCGGAGACGGTCAGGACGGTGGCCAGCTCGGTCATGGCCTCCACCTTGAAGGTGGTGCCGTTGTAGAGGTGCAGCACGATCACGGCGAAGCTCGCCGCGATCCCGGTGAGGACGGTGGCCCGGAGCGTGAACAGCGGGGCCGCGATGAGCGGGGCCGCGGAGAAGAAGGGGGAGCCCGTGAAGCTGGGCGGGGTCAGCACGTCGAAGAGGAAGCCGAGCACGATCAGGGCGCCCGGGAGCATCTTGACGATCCGGCGGACCACGGCGCTGCCGGCGACCGCGCCGAAGACGCGCTCGCCCCTGCCCTGCCGGCCCAGCCCCGCCACGCTGCTCTCCTGCCGCCCGGTCCGCCTCGCCCCCCAAGGCTGGGGGCAGCAGGGCCCGTACGGCGAGCCGAGCGCAACCGTTCGGGTGACGGGGCCGCGCGCCTGCCCGCGGATACGGGGATACCCGGAAACACAGCTGCCACGGATACGACGAAGGCCCGGTCCCCCAAAGGGGACCGGGCCTTCGTACTGAGTAGCGGGGACAGGATTTGAACCTGCGACCTCTGGGTTATGAGCCCAGCGAGCTACCGAGCTGCTCCACCCCGCGTCGGTAAACACAACTCTACGCCATCCGGGGAGGACCTCCCGCCAATTAACGCCCCCACCACCCTCAGAACCCACATCACCGCAGGTCAGAGCCTCAAAACCAGCCCGGAGAGCGGACCGGGCCACGGGTCCCTGACTCCCCCTCAGGACACGAGAACGCCCCACCCGGCGAACCGGATGGGGCGTCGTGAGCAGTAGGCCATGTCGGACTCGAACCGACAACCAACGGATTAAAAGTCCGCTGCTCTGCCAATTGAGCTAATGGCCCTCGGCGTGCTCCCCCCAGAGCATAGCCGCAGAGCGCCGGACAGCCGATCGTAAATCGGCTGCCCGGCCCGGGGATGTCGGCGCGGGCCCGGGATCACGGAGCCGCAGGCCGCCCCTCCTGTAGTGCGGCAAGCGTCCGCGGAGCCCGGCAGCAACGCCACAGGGCCCCGACGACCGGTGTCGTCGGGGCCCTGTGTCAGGCAGTCAGTTCACTGGCTGCGATTAGTCGTTGCGCTTCCAGCGGGGCTTGTCGTCGCGACGGCCGCCGAAGGAGGAGCCGCCGGCCGGACGGTCGCCACCGGAGCGGAAGCCGCCGGAGGGACGGTCGTCACGGCGGAAGCCACCACGGTCACCACCGGACG
>NZ_JBVJMS010000010.1:373505-390410 GCF_055584085.1 Streptomyces sp. NPDC104226 | reverse complement strand
CGGACGGTCGTCGCGGCGGAAGCCACCACGGTCGCCACCGCGGTCGTCACGGTTGAAACCACCCGAGGGGCGGTCGTCACGACGGAAGCCACCACCGGCCGGACGGTCGCCGCCCGAGCGGAAGCCGCCGGAGGGACGGTCGTCACGGCGGAAGCCACCACGGTCACCACCGGACGGACGGTCGTCGCGGCGGAAGCCACCACGGTCGCCACCGCGGTCGTCACGGTTGAAACCACCCGAGGGGCGGTCGTCACGACGGAAGCCACCACCAGCGGGACGGTCGCCGCCCGAGCGGAAGCCACCGCGGTCGCCGCGGTCGTCACGGCGGAAGCCGCCACGGTCGCCGCCGCGGTCGTCGCGACGGTTGTCACGGCGCTCGTAGTTGCCACGCTCGTCACGGCTCTGGAACGCGGGGCGCTCCTCCACGACGGGCTCGGCCAGGACGGCCGCGACCTCGGCCTCGGCCTGTGCCGCGACCTCGGCGACGGCGGCAGCCACGCCCTCGGCGTCCTCGCCGCGCTCACGCGCGGAGCGGGCGACCAGGCGGTCGGCCTCCTCGCGGAGCTCGACGGCGCGGCGGGAGAGGCGCTCCAGCTGCTTGGTGAGGTCGGCGACCTCGCGCTCGGCCTGCTTGGCGGCGTTGTTCGCGGAGTCGGCCTGGACCTGGGTCAGCGAACGGGCACCGGTGATCTCGGCGACCTCGGGGTCGAAGGCGCCGACGCCCTGGACGATGTGGCGCGAGGCGTCGACGCCCGCGTCCTCCATCAGGCGGAAGATCTGGCGGCGCTGGTGCGGCAGGGCGAGGGAGACGACCACGCCCGACTTGCCGGCGCGGGCGGTGCGGCCCGAGCGGTGCAGGTAGTCCTTGTGGTCGCCGGCCGGGTCCACGTTCAGGACCAGGTCGATGCCGTCGACGTGGATGCCGCGGGCGGCGACGTCGGTGGCGACGAGCGCGTTGACGTAGCCGTCCTTGAAGTCGGCGAGGACGCGGGTACGGGCGCCCTGCGTCATGCCGCCGTGCAGCGCGTCGGCCTTCACGCCGGACTCGATGAGCTGCTCGGCGATGCGGTCGGCGCCCAGCTGGGTGCGGACGAAGATGATGGTGCGGCCCTTGCGGGCGGCGATGGCGGCCGTGACCGGCGCCTTGTCCTTCGGCTTCACGACGAGGACGTGGTGCGTCATGGTCGTGACGTTGCCCTGCGCGCTGTCGACCTCGTGCGTGACGGGGTCGGTCAGGTAGCGCTTGACCAGGGTGCCGATCTCGTTCTCCATGGTGGCGGAGAAGAGCATGCGCTGACCGCCGGCCGGGACCTGGTCGAGCAGCTCGGTGACCTCGGGCAGGAAGCCCAGGTCGGCCATCTGGTCGGCCTCGTCGAGGACGGCGACCTCGACGTTCGCCAGGGAGCAGGCGCCGCGGTTGATGATGTCGCGCAGACGGCCCGGGGTGGCGACGAGGACGTCGACACCGCGCTCCAGAGCGAAGATCTGGTTGCTCATGGAGGTACCGCCGCAGACGACCTTCATCTTGAGGCCGAGGACGTCGCCGTAGGGCTGGAGAGCGTCGGCGACCTGCATCGCGAGCTCACGCGTCGGCGTCAGGATGATCGCGCGGGGCTTCTTCTTCTCGGTGAAGCCACCGGCCAGGCGGGCCAGGGTCGGCAGACCGAAGGAGAGGGTCTTGCCGGAGCCGGTGCGGCCACGGCCGAGGATGTCCTTGCCGGCCAGGGCGTCCGGGATGGTCGCGGCCTGGATCGGGAACGGGGCGGTGACACCGTTCTGCGCGAGCTTGCGCACGATGCCGTCCGGCAGACCGAGGTCGCCGAAGGTCACGGTGGGCTCGGCGTCGTCGGCCGCGGCCTCGTCGTCGCGGAAGTCGTCGGCGGAGTCCTCGAAGGAGGCGTCGGACTCGTGGTTCGCCACGTCGGCCTCGAGGGCCTCGATGATCTCGTCGGCGACTACGGCCTCGATGGCCTCGGTGACCGCGAGGGTCTCGGCGTCGACGATCTCGGTGGAGTCGTTCTCGGGCATGACGGAGCGGTCAGAACTGGAAATGGACATGCGAAATGCGAAACCTTCCGGAGTCTCGGCACGCGCCCAAACTCCGTGAATTCGCAAATCGACCGCCTCAATGCGGTCAGCCACGGCTGGGGAGAGTACGCGCCACACGGCGCTCTTCGGATTCGGCGCCGGGCAATGGGATCAAACGATCTATAACCATACGCACCCTCCCCGGGGTCTGGCAAGTCACTCCCCCAAAGAAGGCTCTGACCTGCGGAAAAACCATCCGCCCGCCAGACCCTGGCAGGCGGATCGCACCGCGGCCGCACCGGTTTCGGGCCTACGGCTGCCCGCCCGGCTCACCCGTCGGCTCCGGCTTCGGGGGCTCCGGGGTCGGTGTGGGCTCCGTCACGGGCGGAGGGGTGACCGGCGGCGGGGAGGCCGGCGGTTCCTGGCTCGGGGAGGCGGGCTGGCCGCCTCCGGAGGCGCTGCCTCCGCCAGAGCCCGACGCGGAGCCGGAACCGCCCGTCGGGGGCTGCTGGGGGCCCTGGCCGCCCGCTCCACCACCCGGACCGGCCGACGGCGAGGGCGCCCCGGGCGGGCCGGCCGGGGCCCCGGGGCTGGGGGAGGCCCCGGCCGCGCCGGAGGTGGTCCCGGGCCCCCCGGCCTTGCCGTCCTGGTTCCCCGTACCGCCCTTCGAGCCGTGGCCGCCGCCCTGGCCCCCGGCGCCCTTCCCGGACGAGGCGCCCCCGCCGGACTTGCCGCCCTGGACGCCCGCCGACGCGGAGGGCCCGGGCTGCGCGGCGTCCTCCCCGACGCTCATGCATCCGGCCGTCGCGGCCACCGCGAGCGCGGCGACGGCGAGGCGGAGCGAGCGGGAGGACCGCGAGGGCCGGGGAGATCGGGGTGAACCGGGGGAACCGAGGAAGCCGAGGGAACCAAGAGAAACGGACAACTGGCGCACGGGGGCACCTCCGGAACGCTGGCAAGGGTCCGCGATGAGCGGGTCGATGTGCCCAACTCCCTCTGCCCCGTTCGGGACACGCCCCAACAGGCCTTGGGGGAGGCGGGCGGAGCCACCGTCAGTCGAACAGGTGTACCGCCACCTGGTGGCCGAGCGTGACCCCGCCCAGCCCGACCAGCACCGAAGCCGCCACGTTCGCCGCCGCCAGGAACTTCCAGCCCCGCTCGGCCAGGCGCAGCGTCTCGTAGGAGAACGTCGAGTAGGTGCTCAGCGCCCCGCACAGCCCGGTCCCGAGCAGCAGGTTCAGCCGCGAGGAGGCGGCCCCGTCCAGCACCGCCCCGGTCAGCGCCCCCAGCACCAGGGAGGCGGCCGCGTTCACCACGAAGGTGCCCCAGGGGAACACCGAGTCGTGCCGCGCCTGCACCGCGCGGTCGGTCAGGTACCGCAGGGGCGCTCCTACGGCCGCGCCCACCATGACGATCAGCCAGTTCATCCCCGCCCCGCCCCCTGTCCCGATCCCCGCCCCCGGCCGTCGCCGACCGCGCGCCGGGTGACCACGGCCGCCGCCCACACCGCGGTCAGCGCCGCGGCCACCGTGAGCCCGGCGTACGCCAGCGCGGTAGCGGCCTCACCGGCGTCGAGGAGCCGCGCGAAGTCCACGGCGTAGGTGGAGAAGGTGGTGAACCCGCCGAGCACCCCGACCCCGAGGAAGGGCCGTACGAGGGGATGCGCCGACCGGCCGCCCTCGCTGATCAGCACCATGAGCACGCCGATGAGCGCGCAGCCCGACACGTTGATCCAGAAGGTGCCCCACGGGAAGGCCCCGGGCGCGGCCGGCCACAGCAGCCCGACCCCGTACCGCGCCGCGGCGCCCGCGGCGCCGCCCGCCGCCACGGCCGCGAGCACCAGGCGCCGGGGTTCGGCGCGCTGCGCCGGTACGTGCAGGTCGACGTCCGGGTCGATGGCCTCGGCCCCTTCCGCCGGCCGGGTCATCCGCACTCCGCTTCACAGGTCGCCACGGGTTCACAGGTCGCCACCGGGTCATTCTCGCGCGCCGGGTCCCGGCCCGCCGGAAACGAGCAGCCGCAATCGGAGCGCGGCACGGGAGAATGACCCCGTGCTGGAGATGACGCGTGACGCGTTCGAAGAGCTGGTGGCCGAAGCGCTGGACTCGATCCCCGAGGAGCTGACCCGGGTCATGGACAACGTGGCCGTCTTCGTGGAGGACGAGCCCGCCTCCGACGACCCGGAACTCCTCGGCCTCTACGAAGGGACCCCGCTCACGGAGCGCGGGGAGTGGTACGCCGGGGTCCTGCCCGACCGGATCTCGATCTACATGGGGCCGACCCTGCGGATGTGCGAGAGCACGGACGAGGTGGTCCACGAGGTCGCCGTGACGGTGGTCCACGAGATCGCCCACCACTTCGGCATCGACGACGAGCGGCTCCACGAGCTCGGCTGGGGCTGACCTCCCGGGTCTCCTCCGACCCGCTGCCGACCCGCTGCTGACCCGCTGCTGACCCGCCCGCGGAAACCGTTTTGGCGATCGCCGCCGGGATCCCATATGCTTCTCACGTCCCCGACGCGCTGGAAAGTGCCCGGCGGGCCTTTAGCCCTCATCGTCTAGTGGCCCAGGACGCCGCCCTTTCAAGGCGGTAGCACGGGTTCGAATCCCGTTGGGGGTACGCATTACCGTGTGCGAGACTTGTGCTCGCACATTGCAAGGACCTGTGGAGCAGTTGGTTAGCTCGCCACCCTGTCAAGGTGGAGGTCGCGGGTTCAAGTCCCGTCAGGTTCGCTGAAGCCGGAAACGGTTTCGTGGCTGGGTAGCTCAGTTGGTACGAGCGATCGCCTGAAAAGCGATAGGTCGCCGGTTCGACCCCGGCCCCAGCCACCAGTGAATACGAGAAGGCCCCGTCCATCGGACGGGGCCTTCTTCGTCATTCCGCCGCCCTGGACCGCCGGCGCCACTGCACCAGGCCCGCGCCCGCCGCCGCCACGGCCACCAGCCCGAGCAGCGCCCAGTCCGGGACCGCGTCCGCGACCGCCTGGACGCGCTGCTCCACCGCGAAGGAATCGTCCACGTCCAGCAGCCCCGGCAGGGCGCTCGCCCCGTCGTAGGCCAGGAACAGCGTGCCGAGCAGCACGAAGAACAGGCCCGAGGCCAGCGAGGTCGTGTGCAGTTCGAAGCGGCCGACCGAGAAGGCGCGGCCGCGCAGCCAGCGCCGGCGGCCCAGGTCGAAGCGCTCCCAGAGCAGGGCCAGGACGAACAGCGGCACGGCCATGCCCAGGGCGTACACCGCCAGCAGCAGGCCTCCGTAGACCGGGCTGCCGCTGACCGCCGCCACCGTCAGGATGCTGCCGAGGATGGGCCCGGCGCAGAAGCCGGCCAGCCCGTAGACGGCGCCCAGCGCGTACACCGACAGGGCGGTGGTCGGCCGGATCCTCCCCGACAGCTCCGAGAGCCGCTTCGAGGCGAAGCCCAGGCCCAGGATCTGGGCGAGGCCGAGCCCGATGATCAGCCAGCCGCCGGCCAGCACGAGGCCCTCGCGGTGGCCGTGGAAGAACCGTCCGGCGTACGAGCCCGCGGCCCCCAGCGGTACGAGGGTGCTCGCGAGGCCCGCGTAGAAGATCCCGGTGCGCGCCAGCAGCCTGGAGGCGGAGTCGATGGAGTACGCGAAGAAGGCGGGCAGGAGCAGCGCGCTGCACGGGCTGAGCAGCGCGAGGAGGCCGCCGAGCAGGGCGGCCAGGTATCCGGCGTCGGTCACTTCGCGGCCGCCTGCGCCTGTGCCTTGGCCTTCGCGATGGCGGCGTCGAAGGCCGCCGGGGGCTGGGCTCCCGCGATGGGCTGCCCGTTGATCAGGAAGGACGGGGTGGAGGTCACGCCGATGCGGTAGCCCTCCTCCTGGTCCTTCGCCAGGGCGGCCGTGGCCTGCTCCCCCGTCCTGTCCTTCTCGAAGCGCTCCAGGTCCGGGACCCCGGCCTCCCGCGCCAGTTCGGTCAGCCGCTCCGCTCCGAAGCCCTTCTCCTTGGCACCCTCGGCGTACGCGGCTGCGTGGAACTGCGCGAAGCGGTCCTGCTGCCCCGCCGCCCAGGCGGCCTTGGCGGCGGCCTCGGATTCGGCGCCGAAGATCGGGAAGTTGCGCCACTCGATGCGCAGGGTGCCGTCCTCCACGTACTTCTTCACGAGCTCGGGCTCGGTGTCGCGGGCGAACTTTCCGCAGTAGCCGCATTTGAAGTCGGAGTACTCGATCAGCACGACGGGCGCGTCGGCCCGGCCCGCGGCGAGCTTGTCGCCGGCCTCCCGGCGGGCCAGGGCCTTGAGCTGCGCGGCGGGATCCTTGGCGGATCCGGCCTCCGGGGTTTCCGGGGAGGAGGCCGCGGACGACCGGGAGCCGCTCCCGCTGCCGTCCTCCGGCTTGGTGGCCTGCCAGGAGACCAGCCCGAGGGTGACGGCGGCGAGGGCGACCCCGGCGGAGATCAGCAGGGGCTTGCGGGAGGAACGGGAAGAACGGGAAGAAGAGGACCGGGAGGGAGAAGCGGGCATGCGGGTGCTCCAGAGCTGTGCGGGCGGAAGGGGCGGACCGGGCGGCCGATGCGGCCGGTCCTCCTAGACCCGCATCACGGACAGCTCCAGCAGGGACGGCGCCGGCTGACCCGGCCCGCGTACGAGGACCCGTACGGGTATCGCCCGCGCCGGGAGCGCCGCCTCGGGCGCGGGCCCCGCGGGCGGGGCCTGAGGCTGCGCGTGGTCGGACCCGGCCCGCGCCGGCAGGGCGGGTGCGCCGTCCCGGCCTGGGAACTCCGGAGCGCAGGCGGGCCCGGCCGGAGCGGCGAAGGCCGCGGCGGAAGAGGAGCCCGGCTCTGCCGGGGCGGCGGGGGCCGCCACGCCGGACGGGACCGCCACGAGGGACGCGCCGGCCGGGAGCGCGGGGACCGTCGGCACCCCCGTCACCGCCGCCGCCCGGGCTGTCGCCGGGGCCGCCACCTGGAAGGTTCCGGCCAGGAGGGCCCAGCCCAGGAGTACCGCGAACACGCACCGGAGGCGGTGGCTGCGGGACATCGTGGGCGGCCTCTCGCTGGGAGGTGGTCGGGGTGTCGCTGGGGACACGTCGGGGTAACGCTCGGGGGACTCGTCCCGAAATGGTACGGGTCAGCCCCACAAATGCGTTCGCCACCCGGCACCTACGGGTGAGATCCTCGACCAGGTATGTCTACTTCCTTCGCCGCCCTGCAGACGCTTCTCGGTGAGATCTCCCTCCGTGACGCGCACCGCCTCGGCCGCCGCCTCGAAGGCGCCCGCCGCATCCGCAAGCCCGAGGCCAAGCAGGCCGTGCTCGACGAGATCGCCGCGGAGGCCGAAAAGGCCGCCGCGCGACTGGCCGGCCGTGCCTCGCGGATGCCCGAGGTCACGTATCCCGAGAACCTGCCCGTCAGCCAGAAGAAGGACGAGATCGCCGAGGCGATACGCGACCACCAGGTCGTGATCGTCGCGGGCGAGACCGGCTCCGGAAAGACCACGCAGATCCCCAAGATCTGCATGGAGCTGGGGCGCGGGGTCCGCGGCATGATCGGGCACACCCAGCCCCGCCGGATCGCGGCCCGCACGGTCGCGGAGCGCATCGCGGAGGAGCTGAAGTCCGAGATCGGCCAGACCGTCGGCTGGAAGGTCCGGTTCACCGACCAGGTGGACCAGGACGCGACCTTCGTGAAGCTGATGACGGACGGCATCCTGCTCGCCGAGATCCAGACGGACCGCGAGCTGCGCGCGTACGACACGATCATCATCGACGAGGCCCACGAGCGGTCGCTGAACATCGACTTCCTGCTCGGCTACCTCGCCACGCTGCTGCCCAAGCGCCCCGACCTCAAGGTGATCATCACCTCGGCGACCATCGACCCGGAGCGCTTCTCCCGGCACTTCGGCGAGGCCCCGATCGTCGAGGTCAGCGGCCGGACCTATCCGGTGGAGGTCCGTTACCGGCCCCTCCTGGAGGAAGAATCCGAGGACTCCGACCGCGACCAGATCACCGCGATCTGCGAGGCCGTCGACGAGCTCCAGTCGGAAGGGCCGGGCGACATCCTCGTCTTCCTCTCCGGCGAGCGCGAGATCCGCGACACCGCGGACGCGCTGGAGAAGCGCAAGCTGCGCTTCACCGAGGTCCTCCCCCTCTACGCGCGCCTCTCGCACGCCGAGCAGCACCGGGTCTTCCAGCAGCACACGGGCCGCCGGATCGTCCTCGCGACCAACGTCGCCGAGACCTCCCTGACCGTCCCCGGCATCAAGTACGTGATCGACCCGGGCACCGCCCGCATCTCCCGCTACAGCCACCGCACCAAGGTCCAGCGGCTGCCCATCGAGCGGATCTCGCAGGCCAGCGCCAACCAGCGCAAGGGCCGCTGCGGCCGTACCAGCGACGGCATCTGCATCCGCCTCTACTCCGAGGACGACTTCCTCACCCGCCCGGAGTTCACGGACGCCGAGATCCTGCGCACCAACCTCGCCTCCGTCATCCTCCAGATGACCGCGGCCGGCCTCGGCGAGATCGAGAAGTTCCCCTTCATCGACCCGCCGGACCACCGCAACATCCGCGACGGCGTGCAGCTGCTCCAGGAGCTCGGCGCACTCGATCCGCACGAGAAAGACCACAAGAAGCGGCTCACCCCGATGGGCCGCCAGCTCTCCCAGCTCCCCGTGGACCCGCGCCTCGCGCGCATGGTGGTGGAGGCGGACAAGAACAACTGCGTCCGCGAGGTCATGGTCATCGCGGCGGCCCTGTCGATCCAGGACCCGCGCGAGCGGCCCTCGGACAAGCAGACCCAGGCGGACCAGAACCACGCCCGGTTCAAGGACGAGACGAGCGACTTCCTCTCGTTCCTGCTCATGTGGCGCTACATCCGGGAGCAGCAGAAGGAGCGCGGCTCGTCCTCCTTCCGCCGGATGTGCAAGCAGGAGTACCTGAACTTCCTGCGGATCCGCGAATGGCAGGACATCTATTCGCAACTGCGTACGGTCGCCAAGTCCATGGGGATCCACGTCAACGAGGCCGACGCCCCCGAGACGAGCGTGCACATCTCGCTGCTGGCCGGCCTGCTGTCGCACATCGGCCTGAAGGACACCGACAAGAACGAGTACCTGGGGGCCCGGTCCGCCAAGTTCGCGATCTTCCCGGGCTCCTCGCTGTTCAAGAAGCAGCCCAAGTTCCTGATGTCGGCCGAGCTGGTGGAAACCTCCAGGCTGTGGGCCCGGGTGAACGCCAAGGTCGAGCCGGAGTGGGTGGAGCCGCTCGCCCAGCACCTGATCAAGCGCACGTACAGCGAGCCGCACTGGGAGAAGGACCAGGCGGCCGTGATGGCGTTCGAGAAGGTCACGCTGTACGGCGTGCCGATCGTCGCGCAGCGCAAGATCAACTACGGCCGGATCGACGCCGAGGTCTCGCGCGACCTGTTCATTCGCAACGCCCTGGTCGAGGGCGACTGGCGGACCCACCACAAGTTCTACGCCGACAACCGCAAGCTCCTCACCGAGGTGGAGGAGCTGGAGAACCGGGCCCGGCGCCGCGACATCGTGGTCGACGACGAGACGCTCTTCGACTTCTACGACCAGCGGATCCCCGAACACGTGGTCTCCGGGGCGCACTTCGACTCCTGGTGGAAGCACAAGAAGCGCGACGAGCCCGAGCTGCTCGACTTCGAGCGCGAGATGCTCCTGACGGAGAAGGCGGCCGGGGTCACCAAGGCCGACTATCCGGACTCCTGGATGCAGGGCCGGCTGAAGTTCCGGGTGACCTACCAGTTCGAGCCGGGTGCGGACGCGGACGGCGTGACCGTCCACATCCCGCTCCAGGTGCTGAACCAGGTCACGGACGAGGGCTTCGACTGGCAGATCCCGGGTCTGCGCGAGGAGGTGGTCACGGAGCTGATCCGGTCCCTCCCGAAGCCGATCCGCCGGCACTACGTGCCCGCGCCGAACTACGCGACCCGCTTCCTGGCCACCTCGCACCCGCTGCAGGAGCCCCTGCACGTGACGCTGGCCCGGGAGCTCCAGCGGATGGTCGGGGTCCCGGTCAGCGCCGAGGACTTCGACCTGACCCGCATCCCCGACCACCTGAAGATCACCTTCCGGATCGTCGACGAGCGCCGCAAGAACCTCGCCGAGGCCAAGGACCTGGAGGCCCTGCGGCTCCGGCTCAAGCCCAAGGCCCGCCAGGCGCTCTCGAAGGCCGCCGCGGCCACCGCCGAGCGCGAGGGCGGGGAGTCGGTGGAGAAGACCGGGCTGACGGACTGGACCATCGGCACGCTGACCAAGGTCTTCGAGACCCGCCGGGCCGGCCAGCCGGTGAAGGCGTACCCGGCGCTCGTGGACGCCGGTACGAGCGTCTCCGTACGCCTCTTCGACACGGAGGCCGAGCAGCAGCAGGCCATGCGGCTCGGCACCCGGCGCCTCATCCTGCTGAACATCACGGTGAACCCGGCGAAGTTCGCCTCGGACCACCTGAGCAACCAGCAGAAGCTGGCGCTGTCACGCAATCCGCACGGCTCCATCCAGGCGCTGTTCGACGACTGCGCGACCGCGGCGGCCGACCACCTGATCGCGAAGCACGGCGGACCGGCGTGGGACGAGGCGGGCTTCCGCAGGCTCTACGAGGCCGTGCGGACCGACCTGGTGGACACGACCGTACGGACGATCACGCAGGTGCAGCAGGTGCTGGCCGCCTGGCAGGCCTGCGAACGCCGCCTGAAGACCACGGGCAGCCTCGCCCTGGTGGCCAACGTCCAGGACGCCAGGACACAGCTCGCGGCCCTCATGCCCGCCGGCTTCGTCACGCTGACCGGACTGCGCCGGCTGCCGGACCTGATGCGCTACCTGGTGGCCGTCGACCGGCGGCTCCAGCAGATGCCCACGGGCGTCCAGCGCGACACCACGCGCATGGAGAAGGTCCACGAGATGCGGGACGAATACCTGTGGCTGCTGGAGCAGTTGCCCCAGGGCAGGCCGGTCCCGGCGGAGGTCACCGAGATCCGCTGGATGATCGAGGAACTGCGGGTCAGCTACTTCGCGCACGCCCTCGGAACCGCGTATCCGATCTCCGACAAGCGCATCGTGAAGGCGGTGGACGCGGCCGCCCCGGGGCCCGGTCGGTGATCGGGTTCGACTGCACCCCCTGAGCTGCGGTACAGTCTGATTCGCAGCCGCCCAGCGGCCGCAAATCAAGGACCTGTGGAGCAGTTGGTTAGCTCGCCACCCTGTCAAGGTGGAGGTCGCGGGTTCAAGTCCCGTCAGGTTCGCAAGATCGTCAGGGCCCGCATCTTCTGGATGCGGGCCCTGACGCGTTTCCGGGGCGGCACGGGCAAGCATCGGGCGGCGTGGGGGGCGGCGCACTGACCGCCGTACGGAGCCGTTGGACCGAACGGCCCACCAGACCGCCCCACGAGCCCGATCGGGCCCGGCAGCGCCCCGAAGCCCCACCAGTCGCTCCGCGACCCCCCAACGGCCCGCTGGGGGCCGTCTGGAGCCCCGTGCGGGGCCTACGGGGAGACGCGGGCCACCTCGGACCGCTCCGGACCACCCCGGGCCGCCCCGCCTCCGGCCGCACCGCGCCGTCGCTCCCGACAAATCGCCCGTCCGGGGGATGCGCCCTGTGCGACACGTCCCTTTACGGGGTGCATTGCCTGATCCACAAGAGTGATCATCTGTGACGGGAGTCACCCCATGTGTTTTTGAGACGCACGCTTTTATGGCACCCCTACGCCCGCTCGATTTTATATGTGCCATTGCACCCACCCCGGCCGCCTCCGCACATCCGCTCGATAACGCCCTGACCAGGGCATAAAAAAGATCGCGCTGGACCCGGCGGAGTCCAGCGCGATCGAACGACTGATGAACCTGTTGGGGCAGGTCCGGCCGTTTGAAGCTCTGTGGGGATCATCGGATTGGGGGACCCGATAAACACCCGGCAATAAGTGGTGCTGCGTAACCTCAGGCCTCGCTGCGCTGCTGCGGAATTCCCGCAAGCAGTGCGCGGACCTCAGCCTCGCGGTAGCGGCGGTGTCCACCCAGGGTGCGGATGGACGTGAGCTTGCCAGCCTTGGCCCAACGGGTGACCGTCTTCGGGTCCACGCGGAACATCGTGGCAACCTCAGCCGGGGTCAGCAGCGGCTCGGCATCAGGGGTGCGAGCGGTCATGAGCGGCCTCCTCGGGAGAACCGAACCATCTCGGTTCTTTCCTCTAAATTCTGCACCTTGGCCCGCGGTGCCCGAAATGGACATACGCGGGCCGAGTCGGTTATAGGACGAACGGCTTGTCCTCGGCACTACAACTACACCATCTGTCCAGCCTCGACGGCCAAACCGATGGAATTGCCCTCCGAGGTGTTCATCAGCGGCGGAAGCCGATGGACCGTCCCATAACGGACAGTCACCCCACTGTGACGATCAGTCACAGAGCGATCAGGAGTCGTCAGACCCCCCGTAGAGTGCAATACCGAGCATTCCGCCCTTAGTTGGACGGAAGGAACCCTCCCCGGACTCCTTGTCCTATTTTGGCACGAGGGTAGGGGAAGGGCGCAAGGGTGTAGATAGTGCGGTCCGTCACGCTTGGGCCAATGGCCCGTATCGGGACGTAGGTCCCGGAACAAAGACCCAAAAGAGGGCATCACGGCCTTGAGCTGGCCGTTCTCTTCCGTGGTCGGCCGATCGGCCGATGGACAAGCGGCGCCGGGGTCGCTACCGGGGTCGCGCAGGTCACTCGGGCCAGAAACGGAATCGCACCTCTCAATTGGCGAAGAGTCTCTCCCGGACCGCCCGCCACCGCTCCGCCAGGGCCCCGTACGTGCGCGCCGCCCCGTCCCGGTCCCCGGCCCGCAGGGCCGTGAGCCCCGCCGCCAGGTCCGCCGCCGAGTGGTCCGCGTCGAGCCGGTCCGCCGGCAGGGCGTGCAGCAGCCCGCCGTAGTCCAGCTCCACCATCGAGCGGGGGTGGAACTCCTCCAGCCAGCTGCCGACCTCCACCAGCCCCTCGGCGAGCATCCCGTACCCCTCGGCCTCCCGCAGGGTCCGCAGTCCCCGCGCGAGCCGGCGCCGGGCCTGCACCATCGGCGTCCGGTAGCGCAGCCCCTCGCCCGGCACGTACTCCCGCTCCTCGTCGGCCACCAGCACGAACCAGCGCAGCGGCACCTGCCAGACCCCCGTACGGATCCACGGCCGCGCATCGGGATTGCGCCCGCGCCAGAGCTCGTACTCCTCGGTCGCGCGGCGGCGGACGGCCGCGGGCAGGGCGGCGTCGAGCACCGGCAGCGGGAACTCGGCCTGCAGCTCCTGGAGCGCTAGCCAGCCCCGCAGCCTCGTCCGCCAGGGGCAGACCAGCAGGACCCCGTCGACCTCGGCGGTGAAGGCGTCCGCGCTCTCGTGCACCGGGACGCCGACCACGGGCACCCGGACCAAGTCCACCAGCGACCGGCGCAGTTCGTCCTGGGCGGTCGGGGTGGCCCCGCGCCGGGCGTAGTCGGCCCAGTGGGTGCGCTCGGGCTCCGGGAACGCCGTCAGGGGTTCGTAGACGCGCAGGTAGGAGGCGTACGGGACGGTCGGGGCCGAGCGGGCGGACGGCAGCCGGGGATCGGGGGATTCGCTCACGCTCTCGTACTCCCCCGCCCCGCCCGGCGCTACTCCGGCGGACCGCCCACCGCCCCTTCTCACCCCTCCGGCGTCCCGATCTCCGGACTGGGGGGAGCACGGGACCCCGGAGGTCTTACGCTGCTCCCAGCACGCCCTCCCCCACCCGCAGGGCGGGCGTCTTTCCCGCCGCATCTCTTCCATGGGAGTCACCACCGTGACCGAAATGACCGACGGCGTCCTGCACACCCTGTTCCGCAGCGAACAGGGCGGCCACGAGCAAGTCGTGCTGTGCCAGGACCGAGCCTCCGGCCTGAAGGCCGTCATCGCGATCCACTCCACCGCCCTGGGCCCGGCCCTCGGCGGTACGCGGTTCCACGCGTACGCCTCGGACGAGGAGGCCGTCCTCGACGCGCTGAACCTCTCGCGCGGCATGTCGTACAAGAACGCGCTCGCCGGGCTCGACCTGGGCGGCGGCAAGGCCGTCATCATCGGCGACCCCGACGCCCTCAAGTCCGAGGAACTGCTGCTGGCCTACGGCCGGTTCGTGGAGTCCCTCGGCGGCCGCTACGTGACCGCCTGCGACGTCGGCACCTACGTGGCCGACATGGACGTCGTGGCCCGCGAGACCCGCTGGGCGACCGGCCGCTCCCCGGAGAACGGCGGCGCCGGCGACTCCTCCGTCCTCACCGCCTTCGGCGTCTTCCAGGGCATGCGCGCCAGCGCCCAGCACCTGTGGGGCGACCCGACCCTGCGCGGCCGCAAGGTCGGTGTCGCGGGCGTCGGCAAGGTCGGCCACCACCTGGTCGAGCACCTGCTGGAGGACGGCGCCGAGGTCGTCATCACGGACGTCCGCACCGAGTCCGTGCAGAAGATCCTCGACAAGCACCCGGGCAAGGTGACCGCCGTCGCCGACACCGAGGCGCTGATCCGCGTGGAGGGCCTGGACATCTACGCCCCCTGCGCGCTCGGCGGGGCCCTGAACGACGACTCCGTACCGGCGCTCACCGCCAAGATCGTCTGCGGCGCGGCGAACAACCAGCTCGCCCACCCGGGCATCGAGAAGGACCTCGCGGACCGCGGGATCCTCTACGCCCCGGACTACGTGGTCAACGCGGGCGGGGTCATCCAGGTCGCCGACGAGCTGCGCGGCTTCGACTTCGACCGGTGCAAGGCCAAGGCCGCGAAGATCTTCGACACCACGCTGGAGATCTTTGCACGCGCGAAGTCGGACGGGATTCCGCCGGCCGCGGCCGCCGACCGCATCGCCGAGCAGCGGATGGCGGACGCCCGCAGCGCGGCGCGCACCGCCTGACCTTCCCGACCCTCCCGGCACGCAGGGGCCCTGAACGGGGCTTCTGGGCGGCCGGCCGGGGCGCAGCGAGACGGAACTCACTGCGCTTCGGCGGGTCGCCCGTCAGGAAACGGCTAAAATCGCAGCTGACCAGCGAGGACGGGGCGCCTTGCTGGTACTGCACCGGGGCGCGTCATGCGGGCGGCGTACCGTATGGCCGCGGAAGCAGGTACCGTTAAACCCCTACGGACGGTCTCTCCACGGAGAGCCCGCTCCGAACCATGAACGCGTGTCAGACTCTGGGGCCGTCGAGCCCCGTCACCGAGGGGGTCGAGCCATGGGGCGCGGCCGGGCAAAGGCCAAGCAGACGAAGGTCGCCCGCCAGCTGAAGTACAGCAGCGGCGGGACTGACTTGTCGCGTCTGGCCAATGAGCTGGGCGCATCGCACACGGAACCGCTGCCTGTCAGCGAGCCGGTCGTCGATGACGAGCTTGATGATGACGAGGACGACCCGTACGCCAAGTACGCGGAGCGCTACAACAGCGATGACGACGACGAGGACGAAGAGTCCGGTCCGTCCGTCTACCGTCGCGGTGCTTGACGCGCCCATCGGCGTCGAACGCGCGGTGCGCTGATCCTCAGCAGCGGCACACAGCTTCACATGCACGGAAACCCGGTCCAGGGCATCGCCCCGGGCCGGGTTTCCGTGCTGTGTGCACATTCGGTGAGCTCGCATGCGGTGAGCGCAGGTGGGAGCCGGTGGTGGCCGGCTCCCCCGAGCGGTCAGCCCGCGTAGTCGCCGATCATCGTCGCGCCCTCGGCGTGGTCGCCGCGGTCGAGGATCTCGCCCGCGACCCAGGCGTCGACGCCCCGGTCGGCCAGGGCGGTCAGGGCCACGTCCACCGACTCCTGCGGGACCACGGCCATCATGCCGACGCCCATGTTCAGGGTCTTCTCCAGCTCCAGGCGCTCCACCTGACCGGCCTTGCCGACCAGGTCGAAGATCGCGCCCGGGGTCCAGGTCGAGCGGTCGACCGTGGCGTGCAGGTGGTCCGGGATCACCCGGGCGAGGTTGGCCGCGAGGCCGCCGCCCGTGATGTGGGAGTAGGCGTGCACGTCGGCCGTCCGGGTGAGGGCCATGCAGTCCAGCGAGTAGATCTTGGTGGGCTCCAGCAGCTCCTCGCCGAGGGTCCGGCCGAGCTCCTCGACGTGGCCCTCCAGGGACATCCCGGCCCGGTCGAAGAGGACGTGGCGGACCAGCGAGTACCCGTTCGAGTGAAGACCGGAGGACGCCATCGCGATGACGGCGTCGCCCGTACGGATGCGGTCCGCGCCCAGCAGGCGGTCGTACTCGACGACGCCGGTGCCGGCGCCCGCCACGTCGAAGTCCTCCGGGCCCAGCAGGCCGGGGTGCTCGGCGGTCTCGCCGCCGACCAGGGCGCAGCCGGCCAGGACGCAGCCCTCGGCGATGCCCTTGACGATGGCCGCGACACGCTCGGGGTGGACCTTGCCGACGCAGATGTAGTCGGTCATGAAGAGCGGCTCGGCGCCGCACACGACGATGTCGTCCATGACCATCGCGACGAGGTCGTGGCCGATGGTGTCGTACACGCCCATGCGGCGGGCGATGTCCACCTTGGTGCCGACGCCGTCGGTGGCGGAGGCGAGCAGGGGGCGCTCGTAGCGCTTGAGGGCGGAGGCGTCGAAGAGGCCGGCGAAGCCGCCCAGGCCGCCCAGGACCTCGGGGCGCTGCGTCTTCTTCACCCACTCCTTCATCAGCTCGACGGCGCGGTCTCCCGCGTCGATGTCCACGCCCGCGGCTGCGTAGCTGGCACCGGTGGTCTTCTCTGTCATGACAGGGATGAGCTTTCGTGTCGTTGCTGCGTGTGGTGCGAGGCCCTGGAAAAGCCTGAAAGAGAAGGCCCCGCGCAGGTTGAGCAGGATGAGGGGGAGGGGAGGGGCCGTGGTGGGGGGGGGGGGGGGTGGGGGGGGAGAGGGGGAGCGTTTTCTCTGCCCCTTTCTCTGGTCGGCGTTTTTGCT
>NZ_JBVJMS010000010.1:0-373495 GCF_055584085.1 Streptomyces sp. NPDC104226 | reverse complement strand
TTTTTTTTTTGGGTCAACCCCCGAAAAAGCAGGGAAGAAAACTCCCCGGGGGGGGGGGGGGGGGGGGGGGGGGGGGGGGGGGGGGGGGTTCCTCTCCCCCCCCCCCCCCCCCCCCCCACGGCGGTGCCTCTGGCCCTACGGGCGCCGGAGGGCGTCGGCGGCGTCGGTGCCGCCGGCCAGCTCCGTCTCCAGGAGCTGCTTGCCCAGGAGCTGCGGGTCGGGCAGCTCCATGGGGTACTCGCCGTCGAAGCAGGCACGGCAGAGGTTGGGCTTCTGGATGGTCGTCGCCTCGATCATCGAGTCGAGCGAGATGTACGAGAGCGAGTCCGCGCCCAGCGACGTGGCGATCTCGTCGACCGTCATGCCGTTGGCGATCAGCTCGGCCCGGGTGGCGAAGTCGATGCCGAAGAAGCACGGCCACTTCACCGGCGGCGAGGAGATCCGGATGTGGACCTCCGCCGCACCGGCCTCGCGGAGCATCTTGACCAGCGCGCGCTGGGTGTTGCCGCGGACGATCGAGTCGTCGACGACCACTAGGCGCTTGCCCCGGATGACTTCCTTGAGGGGGTTGAGCTTGAGTCGGATGCCGAGCTGGCGGATCGTCTGCGAGGGCTGGATGAAGGTCCGGCCCACGTAGGCGTTCTTGACCAGGCCGACGCCGTACGGGATCCCGCTGGCTTCGGCGTATCCGACGGCGGCGGGCGTCCCGGACTCCGGCGTCGATATCACCAGGTCGGCCTCGGCAGGGGCTTCCTTGGCCAGGCGCCGTCCCATCTCGACACGCGAGAGGTAGACGTTCCGGCCGGCGATGTCGGTGTCCGGGCGCGCCAGGTAGACGTACTCGAAGACACAGCCCTTGGGCTTCGCTTCCGCGAATCGAGAGGTCCGGAGACCGTTCTCGTCGATCGCGATCAGCTCGCCCGGCTCGACCTCGCGGACGAAGCTGGCGCCGCAGATGTCGAGGGCGGCGGTCTCGCTCGCCACCACCCAGCCGCGCTCCAGGCGGCCGAGGACCAGCGGGCGGATGCCCTGCGGGTCACGAGCGGTGTAGAGCGTGCCCTCGTCCATGAAGACGAGCGAGAAGGCGCCCTTCACCTTCGGGAGGACCTTGGTGGCCGACTCCTCGATGGTCAGGGGCTTGCCGTCGTCGTCCGTCTGGCCGGCCAGCAGGGCGGTGACCAGGTCGGTGTCGTTGGTGGCCGCCACCTGGGTGGCGCGGCCGTCCTGACGGGGGAGGTCGGCGACCATCTCGGCCAACTCGGCGGTGTTCACCAGGTTGCCGTTGTGACCCAGGGCAATGGAGCCGTGGGCGGTCGCACGGAAGGTCGGTTGGGCGTTCTCCCAGACGGAGGCGCCAGTGGTCGAGTAGCGGGCGTGACCGACCGCGATATGACCCTGGAGCGAGCCGAGAGAGGTTTCGTCGAAGACCTGGGAAACGAGGCCCATGTCCTTGAAGACGAGGATCTGGGAACCGTTGCTCACAGCGATACCCGCGGACTCTTGTCCACGGTGCTGCAGTGCATACAGTCCGAAGTAGGTGAGCTTGGCGACCTCTTCACCCGGAGCCCAGACACCGAAGACGCCGCAAGCGTCCTGGGGGCCCTTTTCGCCGGGGAGCAGGTCGTGGTTGAGTCGTCCATCACCACGAGGCACGCCCCCGAGTGTAGGCGAGATCGACCACTGGTCCGAATTGGGGATGCCCGGGAAATGTCACAGCACGCAGGGTGACGAAACCTGTTCGGAAGCCGGCCGTCTCAATATCCGGATTGCCCTGGTTGACAGCCGCCTGTCGTTTCGTACAAGCTCCGGCCCATGCAGCCTCTCGGTGACGGCACCGTCACCCTCGTCGCGCGCCGACACGTGGACCTCGTCCGTGTCGCCAGCGCCATCTGTCGCTGTTCTGCGTAGTCACACGCCGCTTTTCCTTTTCTTTTTCGCCTTTCCCCGCCGCTTTCCGTCCGCATCCGCTCCGCCGTGCCCCGCGCCGTCCCGCGCCGCCCGGAGCCGGACCGCGCCGACGGCCGGCGGGCCCTGCTCTGGAGTACCCGTGACCTCGTACGAACCCCACCTGTCCCGGCGCGCCTTCGGCGGCGCGGTCGGCGCGACCGCGGCCGCCGCAGCGGTGGGACTGGGCGCAGCCGCCCCGGCCCACGCGGCGCCGACCGCGGAGGACCGGCACGCGGCCCCGCAGGAACGGGAGTTCCGGGCCGACCGGGGACGCCGCTCCCGCCGCCCGAACATCCTGTTCATCCTCGGGGACGACCTCGGCTGGGCCGACCTGTCCTCCTACGGCTCCCCGAACATCAAGACCCCGAACCTGGACCGGCTCGCCCGCCAGGGCGTCCGCTTCACCGACGCCTACTCCGGCTCCGCGACCTGCTCCCCGACCCGCTTCAGCCTGTACACCGGCCGCTACCCGGGCCGCGCCGAGGGCGGGCTCGCCGAACCCATCGCGGACAAGACGGCGGGCCTGGAGCCGACCCACCCGACGCTCGCCTCGCTGCTGCGCGACTCCGGCTACGCGACGGCGCTGATAGGCAAGTGGCACTGCGGCTACCTGCCCGACTACAGCCCGACCAAGTCCGGCTGGGACGAGTTCTTCGGCAACTTCGGCGGAGCCCTGGAGTACTACTCCAAGCTGGGCCTGGGCGGGGAGTACGACCTCTACGAGGGCGACGCCGAGTACAAGGACCTGCGCTACTACACCCGGATCCTGACCGAGCGCGCGAGCGAGTACGTCTCCCGCGACCACGGGAAGAAGCCGTGGCTGCTGAACCTCAACTTCACCACCCCGCACTGGCCTTGGATCGCGGACGGCGACACCGAGGCGAGCGCCGAGGTCACCCGCCGGATCAAGGCCGGCGACGGGCGGGCCCTGTGGCACCAGGACGGCGGCTCGATCGAGAAGTACCGGCAGATGGTGGAGGACCTCGACCGCTCGGTCGGCGAGGTGCTGAAGGCGCTGAAGCGCTCCGGGCAGGAGGAGGACACCCTGGTCTTCTTCTCCAGCGACAACGGCGGCGAGCGCTTCTCCCACAACTGGCCGCTCTCGGGCAACAAGGCCTCCCTCCAGGAGGGCGGCATCCGCGTCCCGAACATCGTCCGCTGGCCCGCCCGGCTCGACGGCGGCCAGGTCAGCCGCGTGCCGGTCTTCACCCCGGACTGGACGGCCACCCTGCTGGAACTGGCGGGCACCCGCGCGAACCCGGCGTACCCGCTGGACGGGGTCAGCCTGGCCGGGTACCTGCTGCGCGGCGAGAAGGTCGCCGAGCGCAGCCTCTTCTGGCGGGTCCGCGGGGAGCGGGCGCTGCGCCGCGGCGACTGGAAGTACTACCGCGGCAAGACGGGCCGCGACCAGCTCTTCAACCTGGCCGGCGACATCCGCGAGCAGGCCGACAAGGCGGCCCTGGAGCCGGCCCGCCTGGCCGAACTCCGCGCGGCCTGGGAGAAGACGGACGCGGGACTGCTGCCGTACCCGGGCTGATCACCGGCCGTACGGCGGTCCCGGGCGGGGCCGGCCCCCGCCGGGATCCACAGCCTGTGGACGGCGGGGGTGAACGGCGGGTGTGGACGGCGGGGGCCCCGGTCACTCGACGGCCGAGGCCGCCTTCGCGGTGACGGTGGTGCCCGAACCGGTGGCGGTCAGGGTGAGGGTGTCGCCCTGGACCTTCCAGTCGAGCGGGCCCGAGCCGAAGAGGGCGGTGAGGGTGCGTTCGAGCTCGCCGGGGCCGCCCTCGCAGGCCATCCGGGTCGTGGTGAGGGGGCCGACGGTGAGCCGGTTCCCCTCGACGGCGGCCGAGGCGTTGAAGCGGTTGCAGCCGAGGCTGCCGCTCATCGTCCCGTCCGCGGCCAGGGTGAAGCGGGCCCGGCCCTCGGCGTCGGCCGGGACCGAGGAGGCCGTCTCGCCCTTGATCAGGGAGTCGACGGTCCACTGCGTGGCGAGGAGCGGGGCATCGGGGGCCGGGGGCTTCGAGGTCAGGGCGATCACGTTCCCCTCCGGGGTCTTCAAGGTGATCGTCTCCCCGCTCTGCTGCACGGTCAGCCTGCCCCGGAGCAGCGAGCGGTAGGCCGTCTCGAAGGGCAGGTCCGCGCAGGCCATCTCGGTCGTCGCGCCCGGGGTCACCGTCATGGTGGTCGCGGAGTCGAAGACCACGGCGGAGGTGAAGCCGTTGCAGCCGTAGTTGCCGGTGACCTCGCCCTCGTTGCCCCTGCCGCGCTCCACGCTCAGCCGGGCCGCGGAGGCGGGGGCCGGCAGCTCCTTGCCGTCGACGGTCAGGCTCTCGACCGACCAGGGGCCGGAGAACCCGTGGACGGGATGCGTCCCCGGCGTCCCGCCGCCGTCACCACAGGCGGTGGCGGTGGCGGACAGCGCGAGTACGGCGACCAGGGCGGCGGGAAGGAGCGGCAGCGTACGCATGCCGATGGGACGCGGCCGGCCGCGAACCGGTTCCCGGATCAGCCCATCAGGGGGAGCAGCGCCGAGAGGTCGGCGCGCTCCCCGCTGGCCCGGACCTGGGCCCCGTCCAGCGCTTCGGCCCAGCTCGTACGGCCGGTGGCCAGCCGGATCCAGGTCAGCGGATCGGTCTCCACCACGTTCGGCGGGGTGCCCCGCGTGTGCCGGGGGCCCTCCACGCACTGCACCACCGCGAACGGCGGGACCCTGAACTCCACCGCCCCGCCCGGAGCCCTGAGCGCAAGGGCGTCGGCCAGCAGCCGGGTGCACGCGGCCAGGGCCTGGCGGTCCACGGGGATGTCCAGTCCGGTGGCGCGGCGCAGGTCGTCGGTGTGGACGACGAGCTCGACGGTGCGGGTGACCAGGAAGTCGGCCAGGGTCATCGCCCCGATCCACAGGTCCAGCACCCGACCGCCCCGGTTCGCGTCGAGCGCCTCGGCCAGGCGCTCTCCGGCCCGGTCGTAGAGCTCGGCGAGCGGGGCGCCCTCCAGGGTCTCCTCGGCCGCTTCCGCGATCTTCCCGGCGAGCGAAGCCGTCGCGAACGGCCACTCGGCGGCCGACAGTTCGGCGACGGCCGCGGGCGGCCGGGCGAGGCCGCCGGCCAGCGAGTCGGCGATCCACGCGATGTGCGCGGCGAGCTCGGCGACGGACCAGTCCCCGACCCCGCTCGGGCGGGCGAGCTGCTCCTCATCCAACTCCCGTACGGCGTCCCGTACATGCCCGAACTGCGCGAGGACGGCCGTACGGGTCCTGGCGTGGTCGTAGGTACGCGGCTTCTTCTTGGCAGGCGGCATGGGCCCGACCCTAGTCCTTGGGGGCCGGGGGCAGGCTGGTCTCGCAGCCGGCCTTCGCCGCGGCGCGCACGGCCGCCTCGCGGGCCAGCCCCGTCAGGAGGCCGCGCCCCCGGTTGCCCCGTCCGTCGCCCTCGCCGGCGGCGGTGGCCCGCAGGGCGGTGACTCCGCCGGACCCGGACGGGTCGGCGCACTTCGCGATCGCCGTGATCTCGAAGCTGCCGCCGACGAACCGGCTTCCGCCCGGTTCGGGGTCCTTCGAGGTCACCACCGTGACGGAGACCCAGTCGTCCATCTGCTCCTGGCCCTCGAACGTCACCTCGCGCCGCAGGATGCACGCGTTCTCCGCCGTGGCGCCCGCCTCCACCCGGGGCATGCCGAAGCCCGTCACCATGCCCGGATCGACCAGTCCCTGGCAGTTCTCGACGATCTCCGCCCGGCTCCGCGCGCGGTCACCGGAGTGGTCGTAGACGAGCCAGCCGCCCACCCCGACGGCCACCACCATCACCGGTATCCCGGCCCCGAGGAGCCGGCGTCTCCCGCTCTGTACCATCTGGGCCCCGTTCCCCCGCCGGCCCCGCCACCGCCGTCGGCGCGGGCTCCTTGCGGAAACGGACGAGCCCCCGCCCGGAATGGTTCCGGACGGGGGCTCGGCTCACGAAGAGCGGCGGCGGCTCAGGCGAGCAGCGCCGGGATGGTGGCCTCGTGGGCGGTGCGGAGCTCGGCCAGGGGGAGGGTGAACTCGCCCTGGACCTCGATCTCCTCGCCGTCCACGACACCGATCCGGGTCGCCGGCAGGCCCCGCGCACCGCACATGTCGGTGAAGCGGAGTTCCTCGCTGCGCGGGACGGCCACGATGGCGCGGCCCGCGGACTCGGAGAACAGGAAGGTGAAGGCGTCCAGCGCCTCGGGCACCACGATCCGCGCACCGTTGCCGCCCTTGAGGCAGGACTCGGTGAGCGCCTGGATCACGCCTCCGTCGGACAGGTCGTGCGCGGCGTCGATCATGCCGTCGCGCGAGGCCGAGATGAGGATCTCCGCGAGGAGCTTCTCGCGGCCCAGGTCGACCTTGGGCGGCATGCCGCCGAGGTGCTGGTGGACCACCTCGGACCAGGCCGAGCCGCCGAACTCCTCGGCGGTGTCGCCGAGCAGGTACAGCAGCTGGCCGGCCTCCGCGAACGCCATCGGCGTACGGCGGTTGACGTCGTCGATCACGCCGAGGACCGCCACGACCGGGGTCGGGTGGATGGCGATGTCGCCCGTCTGGTTGTAGAGGGAGACGTTGCCGCCGGTCACCGGGGTGCCCAGCTCCAGGCAGCCGTCCGCGAGACCGCGGGTGGCCTCGGCGAACTGCCACATGACGTCCGGGTCCTCGGGGGAGCCGAAGTTCAGGCAGTCGGAGATCGCGAGGGGCTTGGCGCCGGTCGCGGCCACGTTGCGGTAGGACTCGGCCAGCGCGAGCTGCGCACCCGTGTAGGGGTCGAGCTTCGCGTAACGGCCGTTGCCGTCCGTGGACATGGCCACGCCGAGGTTGGTCTCCTCGTCGATGCGGACCATGCCGGCGTCCTCGGGCTGCGAGAGCACCGTGTTGCCCTGGACGAAGCGGTCGTACTGGTCGGTGATCCAGGACTTCGACGCCTGGTTCGGCGACGAGACCAGGGCCAGGACCTGCGCGCGCAGCTCCTCGCCGGTCTGCGGCCGGGGCAGCTTGCCCGCGTCGTCGGCCTGGAGCGCGTCCTGCCACTCGGGGCGTGCGTACGGGCGGTGGTAGGTCGGGCCCTCGTGGGCGACGGTGCCCGGGGGCACGTCCACGATGAGCTCGCCGTGCCAGAAGATCTCCAGGTGGTCGCCCTCGGTCACCTCACCGATGACGGTGGCGATGACGTCCCACTTCTCGCAGATCTCCATGAAGCGGTCCACGTGCTGCGGTTCGACGATCGCGCACATGCGCTCCTGCGACTCGCTCATGAGGATTTCCTCGGGCGAGAGCGTCGCGTCGCGCAGCGGAACGGTGTCGAGGTCGACCCGCATGCCGCCGGTGCCCGCGGAGGCCAGCTCGCTCGTGGCGCAGGAGAGCCCGGCGCCGCCGAGGTCCTGGATGCCCGCGACCAGCTTCTCCTTGAAGATCTCCAGGGTGCACTCGATGAGGAGCTTCTCCTGGAAGGGGTCGCCGACCTGCACCGCGGGGCGCTTGGTGGGCTTGGTGTCGTCGAAGGTCTCCGAGGCGAGGACGGAGACGCCGCCGATGCCGTCGCCGCCCGTGCGGGCGCCGTAGAGGATGACCTTGTTGCCGGGGCCGGAGGCCTGGGCGAGGTGGATGTCCTCGTGCTTCATGACGCCGATGCAGCCGGCGTTGACGAGGGGGTTGCCCTGGTAGCAGGCGTCGAAGACGACCTCGCCGCCGATGTTCGGCAGGCCCAGGCAGTTGCCGTAGCCGCCGATGCCCGCGACGACGCCCGGCAGGACGCGCTTGGTGTCGGGGTGGTCGGCCGCGCCGAAGCGCAGCGGGTCGACGACGGCGACGGGGCGGGCGCCCATGGCGAGGATGTCGCGGACGATGCCGCCGATGCCGGTGGCCGCGCCCTGGTAGGGCTCGATGTAGCTGGGGTGGTTGTGCGACTCGACCTTGAAGGTGACCGCGTAACCCTGGCCGACGTCGACGACTCCGGCGTTCTCGCCGATGCCGACGAGCATGGCGTCGTTCTGCGGGACCTTCTCGCCGAACTGCTTCAGGTGGACCTTGCTGCTCTTGTACGAGCAGTGCTCGGACCACATGACGGAGTACATGGCGAGCTCGGCGCCGGTGGGACGGCGGTCGAGGATCTCGCGGATCCGGGCGTACTCGTCCTCCTTGAGGCCGAGTTCCTTCCAGGGCTGGGAGGCGTCCGGGGTCTCGGTGGCGTTCTTGACGGTGTCGAGGCTCATGCGCTGACCAGCTTCTTCAGGACCGAGGTGAAGAACGGGAGGCCGTCGGTGCGGCCCGTCCCGATCAGCGGCTCGACCGCGTGCTCGGGGTGCGGCATGAGGCCGACGACGTTGCCCGCGGCGTTGGTGATGCCGGCGATGTCGCGCAGCGAGCCGTTCGGGTTCACGTCCAGGTACCGGAAGGCCACGCGGCCTTCGGCCTCCAGTTCGTCCAGCACCCGCTCGTCGGCCACGTAGCGGCCGTCCATGTTCTTGAGCGGTACGGAGATCTCCTCGCCGGCGGTGTAGTCACCGGTCCAGGCGGTCTCCGCGTTCTCCACCCGCAGCTTCTGGTCGCGGCAGATGAAGTGCAGGTGGTTGTTGCGGAGCATCGCCCCCGGCAGCAGGTGGGCCTCGGTGAGGATCTGGAAGCCGTTGCAGATGCCGAGGACGGGCATGCCGCCCCTGGCCTGCTCGATGATGCTCTCCATCACCGGCGAGAAGCGGGAGATGGCTCCGGCGCGCAGGTAGTCCCCGTAGGAGAAGCCGCCCGCGAGGACGACCGCGTCGACCTGGTGCAGGTCCTTGTCGCGGTGCCAGAGCGATACGGGCTCGGCTCCCGCGAGGCGCACGGCGCGCAGCGAGTCACGGTCGTCGAGCGTTCCGGGGAACGTGACGACTCCGATGCGAGTGGTCACCGTCAGGCCTCGACCTTCACGGTGAAGTCTTCGATGACGGTGTTGGCGAGGAAGGTTTCGGCCATCTTGTGGATGCGGTCGAGGGCGGCCTGGTCGACCGGTCCCTCCACCTCCAGTTCGAAGCGCTTCCCCTGGCGGACGTCGGCGATCCCTTCGAAGCCCAGGCGCGGCAGTGCACGCTGCACCGCCTGGCCCTGGGGGTCGAGGATCTCCGGCTTGAGCATGACGTCGACTACGACGCGTGCCACTGGCACTCCCGATGAGGTGGTTGGTGCGAAGGCGGTTCCCTCAGCGTACCTGTAGGAAATTTCTACGCGGGTAGATTTCTCTCTTGTATGATCCTCCACGCCGTTTCGGCTTCACCAACGCTTCGCAAAATCCCCCGGAAAACCACGTGCCCGGCATTGCGGCGGGACACGCGGAGATAATTAACTGGGCTTCGCAATGCAATGAGAATCGGGGTACAAAGGATTCCTCCGATGCCCCGGCATTTTTCGGTGCACGGCGACGCCAGAAAGATGCATTCCTCCGAAACATCCACACAGGCGACATCACCGCTCCGTCCGCGCACGTCAAGCGGGAGCGGCGTCGCACGAAGGGACCGATATCCGTGGCGCAGCGCGTAGTAGTCACGATCTCCGACGACATCGATGGCGGAGATGCATCGGAAACGGTCGTCTTCGGGCTGGACGGTAAGTCGTACGAGATCGACCTCAATGTGGCCAACGCAAAGAAACTGCGGAAGAGCCTCGCCCCCTTCGTGGCCGCGGGCCGCCGGCAGGCCCGCTCCGGGAAGGCCTTCAAGCACACCTCCATCGCCCCCGACCCGGCGGTGGTCAGGGCCTGGGCCCGCTCCAACCACCTCGACGTCCCGCCGCGCGGGCGGATCCCGAAGAAGGTCTACGAGGAGTACAACGCCGCTCACTGAGAGCCGATTTGCCATCCACCCCCACCGGTCCGCTAGTGTGTGGATCACGCCGAGGGGCTGCGGTCGCAAGCCGGACCCCGAAGTCGTGCGGGTGTAGTTCAGTAGCAGAACATCCTCCTTCCAGGAGGAAGGCGCAGTGTGCGATCCCTGTCACCCGCTCTGCTCGCTTTACCGACCACGGTTGTGGATCAGGTAGAGTGATGCACGCATCGCACGGCAGTTTGTCGTGAGAAGCATGCGGACGTAGCTCAGTTGGTAGAGCACCACCTTGCCAAGGTGGATGTCGCGCGTTCGAGTCGCGTCGTCCGCTCAGCGTATGAAGGCCCCGGTCATTGACCGGGGCCTTTGTCGTGGATCTCCCCGAACTCGGAGATCCATGACAGGTGTCATGGCCGGCCCGGCCCGGCGGCCGCGAGACTGGGCCCATGAAACTGAGCGGCTGGTGGAAGAACCGCAGCAGCGCCGGCAAGGTCGAGCTGTACACGCGCTGGTCGTTCCACTTCTTCGTGGTCATCGAGATCGTGTCGATCGGACTGGTCGCGCTGGGATCGATGGTCGAGAAGACCGCCCCGGCGCTCGCGGTCGCGCTCTTCCTGACGGTGTGCGCGCAGTCCCTGCTCGTCGGCTTCCTCTCCTCCCGGTCGATCGACTGGATCCTGGGACGGCGCGAGCGGCCCGTGCGGCTCGCGGTCACCGTCACCGCCGTGACCGCCGCCGCCTCCCTGGGCGTCCTCGGCCTGCGCGCGGCGGACCTCGTCCCCAGCCCGAACGTCGCCCCGACCCTGGTGGTCGGCATGACCTGCTTCGCCAGCGGCACGCTCGTCCTGTGCCTGCGCACGGTCCGGCACATGCGCTACGTGGCTCCGGCCACGGCCGCCTTCGTCGGCCTGGCGTCCCTCGCCTTCGGCGTCTCGGCGGGCGAATCCGCCGGTCTGGCCGTCGGAGTGCTGCTGACCAGCGCCTTCCTCTGCTTCGCCTGCGGGTTCTCCGCCTGGCTCCTCGACACCGTGTGGGAGCTGGACCGGGCCCGCGAGGTCCAGGCGCAGCTCGCGGTGGCCGAGGAGCGGCTGCGGTTCGGCCGGGACCTGCACGACGTGATGGGCCGCAACCTGGCGGTGATCGCCCTCAAGAGCGAGCTGGCCGTGCAGCTCGCGCGGCGCGAACGCCCCGAGGCCATCGACCAGATGATCGAGGTGCAGCGGATCGCCCGGGAGTCCCAGAAGGAGGTCCGCGACGTGGTCCGCGGCTACCGCGAGGCCAATCTCGCGGTGGAGCTGGAAGGCGCGCGCGGGGTCCTGCACGCAGCCGGGATGGACTGCCTCGTCGAGTACGAACAGGGCCGCGAGCTGCCCGCCGAGGCCCAGTCGGCGCTCGGCTGGGTGGTGCGCGAGGCGACGACGAACGTGCTGCGCCACGGCGACGCCCGCAGCTGCGTGATCCGGCTGACGGCCGCCCCCTCGGGCGCGCTCACGCTGGTCGTGGAGAACGACGGGGTCCCCAAGGCCCCGGCCGGGCCGCCGGGCTCGGGGCTCGCGGGCCTGCGGGAACGGCTCGCGGTGCTGGACGGCACGCTGGAGGCCGGCCCGGTGGACGGCGGCCGGTTCCGGCTGCGGGCGCAGATACCCGGCCCGGCGGCCGGTCCGATCCGAGAACTGGAGGCGCGGGCATGAGCCCCGTACGCGTACTGCTGGCCGACGACGAGCACCTGATCCGGGGCGCGCTGGCCGCGCTGCTGGGGCTGGAGGACGATCTGCTGGTCGTCGCCGAGGCCGCCTCGGGGCCGGAAGCCCTCGCGATGGCGCGGGCCCACCGGCCCGACGTGGCGGTGCTGGACCTGCAGATGCCGGGGGCCGACGGTGTGAGCGTGGCCACATCCCTGCGGGCCGAACTCCCCGACTGCAAGACCATGATCGTGACCAGCCACGGGCGGCCCGGACACCTCAAGCGGGCCCTCGCCGCGGGCGTACGGGCCTTCGCGCCGAAGACCGTTTCGGCGCAGCGGCTGGCCGAGCTGATCCGCACCGTGCACGCCGGAGGCCGGTACGTGGACCCGGAGTTGGCGGCCGACGCGATCAGCGCGGGCGACTCCCCGCTGACCGCCCGCGAGGCCGAGGTGCTGGAACTGGCGGGGGACGGGGCGCCGATCGCGGAGATCGCGGAGCGGGCCTCGCTGTCCCCGGGGACGGTACGGAACTACCTGTCCTCGGCGGCCACCAAACTGGGCGCCGAGAACCGGCACACGGCAGTGCGTCTCGCACGGGCCCGGGGTTGGGTATAGTAGTTCTCGCGCTACGGCGCACCTGCGGACATAGCTCAGTTGGTAGAGCACCACCTTGCCAAGGTGGATGTCGCGCGTTCGAGTCGCGTTGTCCGCTCAGCAGTAAGAAGCCCCGGTCCTCGGACCGGGGCTTCTTTCGTTTCCGGATCCGGATTCGTTTGCGGCTCCGGGCCGGACGGTGAAGGGGCCCCGTTTCCGGGGCCCCTTCACCGTTCTCGCCTCAGGCCCAGGTCTGGCCGGTGAGGCGCTCGTAGGCCTCGACGTAGCGGGAGCGGGTCTGCTCCACGACCTCCTGGGGGAGGGCGGGCGGCGGGAGTTCGCCCTTGGAGTCCCAGCCGGAGGCCGGGGAGGACAGCCAGTCGCGGACGTACTGCTTGTCGAAGGACGACTGGGCGTGGCCCGGCTCCCACAGGTCGGCCGGCCAGAAGCGCGAGGAGTCCGGGGTCAGCACCTCGTCGGCGGCGACCAGGCTGCCGTCCTTGTCGAAGCCGAACTCGAACTTGGTGTCCGCCAGGATGATCCCGCGGTCACGGGCGATGTCCCGGGCCCTGCCGTACACGGCGAGGGTGGTCTGGCGCAGCAGGGCGGCCGTCTCGGCGCCCTGGGTGCGCGCGACCTCCTCGTAGGAGACGTTCTCGTCGTGCTCGCCGACCTCGGCCTTGGCGGCCGGGGTGAAGATCGGGGCGGGCAGCTCGGAGCCGTCGACCAGGCCCTCGGGCAGGGCCAGTCCGCAGACCGTACGGGTCTTCGCGTACTCGGCGAGGCCCGAGCCGGTCAGGTAGCCGCGGGCCACGCACTCGACGGGGACCATGTCGAGGTTCCGGCAGACCAGGGCGCGGCCGGCCCAGTCGGCGGGGGCGCCGGCGGGCAGCTCGGTGCTGATGACGTGGTTCGGGACGAGGTCCGCGAGCTGGTCGAACCACCACAGGGAGAGCTGGGTCAGGATCCGGCCCTTGTCCGGGATCTCGGTGGGCAGCACCCAGTCGGCGGCGGAGATGCGGTCGCTGGCGACCATGACGAGGTTGCCGTCCTCGTCGCGGTAGAGGTCGCGGACCTTGCCGGTGTGGAGGTGGACGAGGCCGGGCACCTGGACCGGCTCGGGCTTTTCGACGAATCCGGGCACGGAGTCTCCCTGTGGTTCTGTACGAGCGCAGGGCCATTCTCCCGCACCTGCCCGCAGCCGCGGACAACGGGTCCGCTCGCCCCCGGTCAGTCCCTCTTGCAGATCCGGTCGAGGAGGTTCGCGGTGGCCCGCTGGACCCGCTCGTCCACGTGCCCGGGGCGGTCGAGGGCCGGGGACCAGGCGAAGGTGCCGGACGCGAAGACCAGCGCACCGCTGGGGGCCCGGTAGAGGGAGGTCTCCTGGTGGCGGCGGTGGCCGTCGCCGTCCTCGTACGGGGAGTGCGCGAGCAGGATCCGGCTCTGGTGCTCGGGGAGCTGCGTGCGCGGGAAGTACCGGTCGGCCTCGCCCGCGACCAGGCCGGGCAGTTCGTCGTTCTCCGCGGCTCCGGTGGAGTCCCAGAGCCAGTGCGTGGAGTTGCGCACGACGAGGGGCGCGGGCTCCGGGACCCGGCCCGCGTACTGGATGCCCAGCAGCTGCTGCTCCGGACGGTCCACCTCGCGCCAGAGGCTGGAGCGGCCGGGGCCGCGGCGTTTCCGGCAGGTCAGCAGCCGGTCGTCGACGCCCGAGGGCGAGGGGGAGAGCTCGACCTGCCAGTACATGGTGTTGGCCGAGAGGAAGACGAGCGAGGTCCCGTGGTCGCGGGCGCGCTCGACCGTCCGGCGCATGGGGCCGGACCAGTACTCGTCGTGACCGGGGAAGACCAGGCCCCGGTAGCGGGTGGGGTCCACGCGGCCGGCATGCAGGTCGCGGGCGTCGGCATAGGCGAGGTCGTAGCCGTAGCGCTCGGCCCAGCGGATGAAGTCGTAGGCGTGGCCCACGTGCAGGGGCAGGCCCGCGCCGGCGTAGGGGCGGTCGAAGGAGACGGTGATGGCGGCGTCGCGCTCGCCGAGCAGCCGGCCCTCCTCGTCCCAGGCGTGGTAGAGGCTCGCGCCCGTTCTGCCGTCCTCCGGGTAGAGGTTGTAGGCCTGCCAGGTGATGTCGGGCAGCAGGAGCAGCAGATCGGCCGGGTGGTCGTCGCGCACCGTGAAGGGGATGTGCGAGCGGTATCCGTCGGCGGTCGTCAGGACCGCCACGTAGGCGCCGATGCTCCAGTACGAGGGGACCTGGAGGCGCCAGGACAGCCACCAGTGGTGGCAGGAGACGGTGCGGTCGGCGGTCAGGGGCGCGGGCTGGACGATGCCGGAGAGCCGGGGACTGGTGGTGATCTTGGAGGCGCCGTCGCCGCCGTAGTGACCGATGCGGTAGACGTCCACGGAGAACTGCTGGGGCGGATCCACCGTGATGTGGAAGTCGATGGCCTCACCGGGCGCGACGGCCCCCGTGGAGGCGAACCCCTTGATCTGCCGGTGCACGTCGTCGGCGGTGCGGGGGCCGCCCGCACCACGGGCCCGCGGGACCTGCTGCCCCGGACCTGCGGCCACGGCCGGATCCACGTACCAGGGCACGACCTGACCGTTGTCGTCGTAGTAGAGCTCGCTGCCCCGGAACCACGGCAGGGGGCCCTGGCCGAAGGGATCGGTCACCGCGTGCGCGAGCGCACCCGACTCCCAACGCCTGATCTGCTCCGCACCCATACCGCTGCTCCCCTCCCTCGCTCCCCCGAACGCCGCGACCAGTACCCAGCACATCACATAACGCACGCACTCCGTCACCGTTCGTCGCGAAAATTTCGACGGCCTAGACCAGGCGGACCGGCTTCTCCGGGCGTACGCCGACCTCCGCGAGCCAGTCCCGGAGCGGGCCGGGGTCCCGGTCCTCCACGAGCGACAGCACCGGTCCGGCGAGATCGGCCCGCCGCACCCCCGACACCAGCAGGACCGGCCCGTCCAGCCAGTCCAGCCCGGGCTCGCCTCCCGCGGAGTCGACCGCGGCGCAGCACACCAGCGCCACGACGTGGTCCGCCAGCAGGTCCCGCCCGCTGCGCGGAGCCTCCAGCGGGAACAGCGGCAGCGCGTCGGCCCCGCGGCCCGCGGCGGCGGCCGCCACGGCGGGGACGGCCTCCCGCGCCAGATCACCGCTCAGCCGGCCCGCCAGGGCGTCGGCGTCGGCCTCGGTCAGATGGGTCAGCACCCGCTCCACCGTGGAGGCGGCGGGCACCGGGGGAGCCGACAGCGCGTCCAGGGCGGCCAGCAGGCGGGCCGCCTCCGTGCGCCACTTGCGGTCGACGACCTCCTCCGGATAGGCCGCCCAGTCCACCGGCGACCAGTCCGGACCGGCTTCGGCCGGTCCGCCGTGGAACAGCCGCGCGGCCAGCAGCGAGACGGCCTCGTCCACCGCACCCGGCTGGTCCAGCAGATCGCACGCCGGGCGCTCGCCCAGGCGCGAGGTGAACCCGTCGGCCAGCCGGTCGCGGCGGGACAGCTCGGTCAGTGCGGAGACGACGCCCGCGTCCAGGTGCGCCGGCCAGCGGCCCATCCGCCAGGCGGGCAGGGCGACGCGGGTCAGCAGCCGGTCCCAGCCGGCGTACGCCAGCCCGACCTGCTCCTGGGCGGCGATGCGCAGCGCGTAGTCCACACCCTGTGCACGGTCCGAGGCCGCGGCGGCGACCCCGCGCTCCATCTCGGCGGCATCCACCCGGCACAGCCGCAGCAGCAGCCGGGCGGGGGCGGCGATCCAGCCGAGGAAGCGCCGGCCGCCCACGTCCACGGCGGCGTCCAGGCCCCGTACGAATCCACGGGCGTCGGCTATGTCCGGGTGCGCGGAGGGGCCGGTGCCTGCGACGACGGGCGCGAGGACGGCCCGGAGCTCGGCGACCCTCATCCACCACAGGAACGGCGAGCCGATCACCAGCACCGGGGCGGCGCCGGGCTCGGACTCCGGACCGCCTGCTCCGCCGGATATGGCCGTACGGCCGCGGGCACGGCGGTGCGCCGCGTGCGTGCGGTCCTCCAGCCAGCTGTCGCAGTCGGGGGTCAGGGCTATCGCGGAGGGGGCCGGCACGCCCATCCGGTCCGCCAGGTCCCGCACGAGCCGGTAGAGATCGGGGGCGGCGGACTCCGACAGCGGGACGGTCGGGGTCATGGCGGGGCTCGCCCGCAGGACGACGGCGGCGAAGATCCCGCCGACGAGCAGGACGAAGGCGGCGACGGCGCACACGGCCAGGGTCACGGCGGGCCAGGGGTCACCGGCGAGCCGGCCCGTCGTACGGGCGCTCACCAGCACCACGGCCACGGCGGCGGGCAGCAGCCCGACGGCCAGCGCCCTGCTGCGCACACGCAGCACGGCCAAGGCACGGGAACGCGCGGACGGCGTACCCACTTCAGCGATCGAACCGGTTCCGGACACGGCCGGACCTCACCCCCTCTGCCATGCGGCGGCGTTGCTCACTCCCCCACTGTGACACCGCCCACTGACATCGCAATGCCGGTGGGCCATGTGCCGGAATGAGAGCCGGAATGCTTGCGCCGCACCATAGTTGGGACACGGGCGGCCGTCAGGCAGACCGGGTGACGATCACCCGATGGAATGGCTTTGGGTAAAGCTGGGTGCGTTCGAACGCGGCTGGATGCACTCGCACGCGAGCACGCACGCGGGCCCGGCCGCACCGAGTGCGCACCGGGCCCGCTGCCGTGAAGTACCCGCCGATCAGCGCTGGTCTGCGGCCTTCTCCGCGATGTCCGTGCGGTACTGCGAGCCGTCGAGCCCGATCCGCGCGACCGCCTTATACGCCCTGTCCCGGGCCTCCGCCAGATCGGAACCGGTCGCCGTCACCGACAGCACGCGTCCACCCGCGCTGACGACGGCATCGCCCTCGGTACGGGTCCCGGCGTGCAGGACGTAGGCGTACGGGGCGTCCAGCTCGGCCACCTCGGCCAGGCCCGTGATGGGGTCCCCGGTGCGCGGGGTCTCCGGGTAGTTGTGCGAGGCGATGACCACGGTGACGGCCGCTTCCTCGCGCCAGCTGAGCGGGGGCAGGGTGTCCAGGGTGCCGTTGGCGGAGCCCAGCAGCACGCTCGCGAGCGGGGTGCGCAGCCGGGCCAGGACCACCTGGGTCTCGGGGTCGCCGAAGCGGGCGTTGAACTCGATGACCCGCGTGCCGCGCGAGGTGATCGCGAGGCCCGCGTAGAGCAGCCCGGAGAAGGGGGTGCCGCGGTGGCGCAGCTCGTCCACGGTCGGCTGCAGGACGGAGGCCATGACCTCCTCGACGAGCTTCGGGTCGGCCCAGGGGAGGGGCGAGTACGCGCCCATGCCGCCGGTGTTGGGGCCCGCGTCGCCGTCGAGCGCGCGCTTGAAGTCCTGCGCGGGCTGGAGCGGCAGCACGGTGACGCCGTCGGTGATGGCGAAGAGGGAGACCTCGGGACCGTCGAGGAACTCCTCGATGACCACGCGGTCGCAGCCCAGCGCGTGGGCGCGGGCGGCGGCCCGGTCCTCGGTGACCACGACGCCCTTGCCGGCGGCGAGGCCGTCGTCCTTGACCACGTACGGGGCGCCGAAGGCGTCGAGGGCCTCGTCCACCTCTTCGGGGGTGGTGCACACGTAGCTGCGGGCCGTCGGGACTCCGGCGGCCGCCATCACGTCCTTGGCGAAGGCCTTGGAGCCCTCCAGCTGCGCGGCTTCGCCGGACGGGCCGAAGACGGGGATGCCCACCGCGCGCACGGCGTCGGCGACTCCGGCGACGAGCGGGGCCTCCGGGCCGACGACGACCAGGTCGGCGCCGAGTTCGGTGGCGAGGCGGGCGACGGCTCCGCCGTCGAGCTGGTCGACGGGGCGGAGCTCGGCCACCTCGGCGATGCCGGCGTTGCCGGGAGCGCAGTACAGCGCGTTGACGTCGGAATCGAGGGACAGAGAGCGGCACAGGGCATGTTCGCGGGCGCCGCCGCCGATGACGAGGACCTTCACGCCATGAAGACTAGCCCGCGTTCCCGGGTGCCCTTCGTGCGGGCACCCAAGCCGGGCCCCCTATTCGTTCGTATATTCCTCTACAACGGTGGCGCCGAGCTCGCGCACGATCAGGTCGTGTCCGCTCAGTGCGGTGTCGACGAGGTCCGGGTCGTCGGCCTCCGCGATGTCGTCCTCGGGGGCGACCGGCGGGGGCGCCTGGTGGGTCGGCTGGTGCTGCTGGGACTGCTGGGACTGCTGGGGCGGCTGCTGCTGGTACGACGACTGCTGCTGCGGCGGCTGGGACTGCTGCGGCTGCTGCTGGTACGCCTGCTGGGGCTGTGGGGGCTGCTGCGCCTGCTGGGGCGGCTGCGGGGCCTGCTGGGCCGGCGGCTGGTTGTAGGCGGGCGCGGCCGGAGCGCCGTACGAGGCCCCGGACGCGGGGGCCGGAGGCAGGGCTCCCCCGCCGACCACGGCCTCGAT
This sequence comes from Streptomyces sp. NPDC104226, assembly GCF_055584085.1. Classification (NCBI taxonomy): domain Bacteria; kingdom Bacillati; phylum Actinomycetota; class Actinomycetes; order Kitasatosporales; family Streptomycetaceae; genus Streptomyces; species Streptomyces sp. NPDC104226. Next base: position 355,019 of record NZ_JBVJMS010000010.1, on the reverse strand, counting down.
CTTCCAGGTGACCTGGAACTGCTCGGCGAGCACCGCCTTGAGCACGTCCTCGCTGCCGCTGCTCGCGAAGTTGTCGCGGGCTCCGGCGTTGGGGAAGCCGAGCTGGAGGGTGCTGCCGTCGAAGCCGGCCACCTGGGCGTTCTGGCTGAGCAGGATCCAGGTGAAGCGGCGTCGGTTCTTCACGGCGTCCAGGACGGCCGGCCACATGGCCTGGATCTGCCCGGCGCCGGCGGCCATGCCGGGGGCCGGGGCGGCAGCGGGCGGGGCCGCGGGGGCCTGGGCGGGCGCCGCGGGGGCGGCTGCGGGAGCCGCACCGGAACCGGGCTGCGCGGCGCCGGGCCAGGCACCCGCGGCCGGAGCCGGGGCCTGGGCCGCCGGGGCACCGGGCGTGGCCGCGCCGGGCCAGGCACCGGGAGCGCCGCCGCCGGGCTGCGCGGCGCCGGGCCAGGCACCGGCGGCGGGGGCCGGAGCCGGGGCCGCGGGGGCGCCGGGGGTGGCCGCGCCGGGCCAGGCGCCGGGTGCGGGGGCTGCAGCGGCGGGAGCGGCGGCGGGGGCCACCGGCTCGGGCGCAGCCACCGGGGCCGGGGCCTGGTGGACGGGGGCCTGCTGCGGCGGAGTCTGCGGCGCGGGGGTCCGTACCGACGCGGGGGCCATCGCGTGGGCCTCCGGCCCGGGCACGTAGCCCATGGCGGGAGCCGGGGCGAAGGCAGCGGCGGCCGAGGCCGCTCCGCCGCGCTCCAGCCGGTCGAGCCGCGCCTGCACGGAACGCTCGTCGTCGTAGGCGGCGGGCAGCAGCACGCGGGCGCAGATCAGCTCCAGCTGCAGCCGCGGCGAGGTGGCCCCGCGCATCTCCGTGAGCCCGGTGTTGACCAGGTCGGCGGCCCGGGACAGCTCGGCGGCCCCGAAGACGGAGGCCTGGGCCTGCATCCGCTCGACCACGTCGCCCGGGGCGTCGATGAGCCCCTTCTCCCGGGCGTCGGGCACGGCGGCCAGGATCACCAGGTCGCGCAGCCGCTCCAGCAGGTCGGCGACGAAGCGGCGCGGGTCGTTGCCGCCTTCCACCACCCGGTCCACGATCTCGAAGGCCGCGGCCCCGTCCCCGGCGGCGAAGGCGTCCACGACGGCGTCGAGGAGGGTGCCGTCGGTGTACCCGAGGAGCGAGGTGGCCATGGCGTACGTCACACCCTGCTCGGTGGCGCCGGCCAGGAGCTGGTCCATGACGGACATGGAGTCACGGACGGATCCGGCTCCGGCGCGCACGACGAGCGGGAGCACGCCCTCCTCGACGTGGGCGCCCTCGCGGCCGCAGACGTCGCCGAGGTAGTCCCGCAGGGTGCCGGGGGGCACGAGGCGGAAGGGGTAGTGGTGCGTCCGGGACCGGATGGTCCCGATGACCTTCTCGGGCTCGGTCGTGGCGAAGATGAACTTGAGGTGCTCCGGCGGCTCCTCGACCACCTTCAGCAGGGCGTTGAAGCCCGCCGGGGTGACCATGTGCGCCTCGTCGATGATGTAGATCTTGTACCGGCTGGAGGCGGGCCCGAAGAAGGCCTTCTCGCGCAGGTCACGGGCGTCGTCCACACCACCGTGCGAGGCCGCGTCGATCTCGATGACGTCGATGGACCCCGGCCCGTTGCGCGCGAGGTCGCGGCAGGACTGGCACTCCCCGCAGGGGGTGGGCGTGGGGCCTTGCTCACAGTTCAGGCAGCGGGCGAGGATGCGCGCGCTGGTGGTCTTGCCACAGCCTCGCGGTCCGCTGAACAGGTACGCGTGATTGACCCGGTTGTTGCGCAGGGCCTGCATCAGCGGGTCGGTGACATGCTCCTGCCCGATGACCTCGGCGAACGACTCGGGGCGGTAGCGGCGGTACAGCGCAAGGGACGACACGTCTACGAGGTTATCCGGGCCCACCGACAACGGTGGCCCGCAGACCCGTCCCGGAACGCAAAGGGCCCCCCACGCACCCACCAGAGCCCACTTACCCTTGCTGCCTTCCGGCCCTGGGGGAGTTGGGTGAGATAGCGCCACGTGAGGGGCTGGGCCCCACCCTAGCGGATGGAGGGCCCCGGAATCGACCCGCACCCGACCGGGACCCCGACGGGGACCCGACCCGCACCCCGACCGGGACCCCGACCAGGACCCCGTTCGGGCCCGCCCGACGATCACGTTCGCGAGCACCCCTCAACGTCTTGTATTGTTTGCCGCGGAGGATTCGCCTAGTGGCCTAGGGCGCACGCTTGGAAAGCGTGTTGGGGGCAACCCCTCACGAGTTCGAATCTCGTATCCTCCGCCATTGCTCTCACCGGGCAATACGTCGAAGAGCCCCACCGCTTGCGGTGGGGCTCTTCCTCGTTCCTCAGACCTCGTTGTCCTGGTCTTTGTCCACAAGGGCCTTCTGCGAGGGGCCCCAGATGGCCTCCCCGATCTTCTGGGCCACATCCTTCAGCATGGCGTCGGGCACGTGCAGGTACCGCGCACGCATCCGGGAAGAGGTCCCCGCCTCCCAGCCCATGATCTGGTCGATGACCCTGTCCGGAACCCCCAGCAGCATGAGCACGGTCGCGGCGGTGTGCCGTGCGTCGTGGAGACGTGCGTCCCTCACCCCCGCGTCTCCGATGAGCTTCTTCCAGTCGTGGTAGTCCGTGTTCGGGCTGAGCGGACCGCCGAGCGGCTTTGTGAACACGTACTCGGACTCAGTCCACAGGTCGCCGGCCGCCTTCCGTTCGCGTGCCTGGACCTCCTTGTGAGCCCGGAACATCCGAACCAGTGGCCCCGGCAGGGGCACCGCACGGCGTCCGGCGCGCGACTTGGTGTTCTTCGTCTCGCGCCGCACCTGGCTTCGCAGGGGGCAGTACCCGGCCTTCCGGCCGCACGGGGCAGCTTCATTGCACCCGTGCGCGTACTTCGGCCGCAGCCGGTTCCGGCGGAGCTTCAGGTACTCGTTCTCCAGGTCCACGTCGGACCACCGGAGCCCGAGCGTCTCCCCTTGCCGCAGGCCGAGCGCGAGGGCGAGCATCCAGCGGGCGCTGTTGCGGCGCTTGTTCACCTCGATCAGCAGGCTCTGGATCTCCTCGACCGAGTAGGGCTCGATCTCGTCTTCGGCCTCCTCGACACGTGGCGGCTTCGCCAGCGCGGCGGCGTTCTTCGCGGCGTGGCCGCGTCGTACTGCCTCTCCCAGCGCCGTACGTGCGGTCCGATGAGCCTGGTGGGCCGTGGCGGGCTTACTGCCCTTCGCCTTCATCCGGCGGTACAGGCTCTCCAGGTGCTCCGGCTCCAAGCGGTCGATCCGGTGCTTGCCGATACCGGGTACGAGGTGCACCCGAACGGCCACCTCGTAACCGTCGTAGGTGTTCTCGCTGACGGATTCCTTGGCGATGTTCTCCACCCAGTGCCACAGCCACTTCTCGACCGTCCACAACTTTCCGGGCTGCTGGGCAGTCCCCTGGTCACGCTGCTTCTCCAGCCGCTTGACCTCCTCCATGAGGAGATCCTCCGTAAGCCGGGTGATGTGCCTCCGGTACGGCTCACCGTTGTCCCGGTAGCCCATCGGCACTCTGGCGTGCCAGCGTCCGTCCTTCCCGAAGTAGATCGCGGTCTCGCCGTTGGCACGGCGGGTGCCCTTCTTGCTTGTCTCTGCCACAGGCAGACTCCTGTCTCGGGTGGCCGTCAAGCCGCGTGTTGGAGGGTGCGGAGGCGGGTCACGTATTCGGCCGGCGCATCGACCGGGACCCTGCGGAGTCCACCGATGAGGACGGACTCCAGCGCGCCAGTGCGGATCAGCGCGAAGCAGGTGGTTCTGCCGACGCGGAGTCGGCGGGCGGCTTCCTCGACGGTCAGCAGCACCAGCGTTGGATCTGCCGCGTGGGACACGGCGTCATGGGCGTCATGCATGGGCTCGCTCCTTGGCGGGCCGCCACAGAAACCACGGAATACACAGAAACCCGGGGCAGGGGGCCTGAGCTGCGGAAACCTCTGTGGAGGTGGTCCGCCACAGAAACCGCAGGAAGTCCCACAGAAATAAGGGCCCGGGGGTGGGCGGGTATTTGTGTGGGACTTCCGTGGGTTTCTGTGGCGACGGCCTTCCGGCCGCCCATGACGCCGTTTGCCCAGGTCAGGGGCGGGGTGGGCCTATTTCTGTGATTCTGTGGTTTCTGTGGCGGGGGTCAGGCGGTCGGGTCGCTGAGCTGGGGGTGGATGAGGTAGCGCGGGGACGGCGGCCGGCCCCGGCCTCCGGAGCGCTGGACGGGCTGGCAGCGGATGAACCCGTGGTCGTCCAGCAGCTCCAGCGCGGGATCCAGATCAGCGACCGTGGGGAACTCGGAGCGGGAGAGCTTCACCATGAGGTCGCGTTTGCTGACCTCGCTCCACTGCTGAGTGCGCAGCAGCTCCAGCACGGCATGGGCCCGGTTGGCAGTGTGGTCCGCGCCCATGAGGTCGAAGACCACCAGCGCGTGACCGGTGAAGTAGTCGATCAACTTCACCGCTCCACGCATGGTGTCCGCGCTGACGGGCTCGGTGTGCCCGTTGGTCGGGTGAGCAGCGAGGTGGAGCAGCCCGGCCAGGCGGCAGGTTGCACCGCCCAGCTTGTTGGCCCAGTTCCCGACGTGAGCGAGGTCGCCGCCACGGGGCCGCAGCCGCGGTTCCTGGCGCTCTTCGAACGCCACGAGGACGTCACCCGCTTCGGGGGAGAGCTGGAGTACCGCCGGGTCCGTCCAGTCGGCCAGCGACATGGTCAGCGCGGTGATGTTCTCCTCGTAGGTGGCGGCCACCGCGTCCGGGATCGGGTCGGGCAGGATCGTGCGGTGCCCGACGAGCGAAGTCGGCAGGGAGTAGAAGAACCTGGCCAACAGGCCCCGGTCGTTCGCTCCCTTGATGCGGCCAATGTCCTCCAGCACGGAGGGCTGGACAGTTAGGCCCATGGTCAGGGCAGGGGACTCGATGAACTCCTCACGGCCCCGGCGGTCAACCCTCAGCCGGTCGCCTGCCTGCCCACGCAGGAAAACGTCCAGGTTGGGGGTGCCCGAGTAGCGTCCGGCGATGATGTCGAAGATGCCGCCCTCGGCGGACATGACGGAGAGCCTGCCGCCCTGTTCGGCCAGGAGTGAGGCGATGACCTCGGGGGTGGCGTCGTCGGCCAGCAGACGGGGCTTGGCCGGCACGGTGACCGCCTCGGCGGCCTGTGCGAGGCCGATGGCCTCCGCGACGAGCTGGTCTCGCTTGTCCGTGTCAGCGCGGGCTGCTTTGGCCGCCGCGTTGTCCGCGACCTCCCTGGCGAGGCGGGCGGTGATCTCCGCCTCCACGATCCGGCCAGCGGACTGCGTGACCAGGAGCGCTTCGCAGCGGTAGAGCGGGTCGGCCATCAGGTTGAACACCGCGCTCTTGCGGTTGCCCGGCGGGAGCGCGACGACCACGAACACGTTGACGGGCTCGCGCCACCGGCTGCGGACGTGGACCACGGCACGTCCCCCGGCAGCCGTGCCGAGCACGGCGAGGGCGAGGGAGGCGGCCATGTCCACGGGTGTCTGCGTCTCCTCGGCGACCGCGCGCACGTACTCCCCCAGCCAGGCCGGGAAGACCTCGGTGGGGAAGGTGGGGAGTTCTCGGCGGGCGGTGAGCGGGATCGGCTCCTCCCACGGCGCAGCCGCTGCCTCCTGAGCGTCCAGAGCCTCGAAGCCCGCCCACAGTTCCGAGCTGTCCACGGGCTGTGTGGTCATGCCGCCCCTCCCAGGGTGTTGCGGGCGCTGCGCTGGATGCCGTCGCGGATGCTGGCCGCGATGCGGGACGGCGCGAGCCCCTGGGGCGCGGCGGCGGTGAGCGCGTCGGTGACTTCCGTCTCGGTGAGGGTGCCTGCGGCGATGAGGCGGCCGAGGGCGTACGCGGCGTTGTAGAGCGTCGTGTTCTGGGTGCCGGTGACAGCAGCCGCGACCTTGGCGACCTCGCCGTTCAGGGCGGCCGTTGCGTACCGGTCCGCCTTCCCGATCCGAGATCGGAGAACGGCCACGGGGACCGGGGCAGATGCGGGCGGTGTGATGAGGAGGTCACAGAGCCACGTGGGGAGGGGGGCCGGGGGCGCGTCGTGAATGATCTCGTAAGAGCCTGTACCGACCGTGCTGCCGGCGGCGACCACGTACCCGCCCCAGGCTCGCGTGTCGACCTTCCACCCCAGGCGCCCTGCGCTCCCACGTAGCTGCTTTTCGGCAGGTGCGGTGAAGTACAGGTGCTGGCCGCTACGGCGGGTGCGCACCGTGAACGTCTCGGTCGGCAGCCGTTCGCCAGCGCGCTCGCAGAGCATCGCGAAGACGTCGAGCCCATCCGTGGCTCCGGCCCATTCCTGGGGCGCGGGTCCGTCGTCGTCCTTGGGGATGTCGAGGTCTACGACCAGGAGTCCGGCGGGGCCGGTGGCGATGCCGACGTTGTACGGGGCCGCCTGCCAGCACGCGGTGATGTTCCCGGGGTCGAGGGTGGCGCGCTGTTCGGGGGTGCGGTGGCCGTCCGTGCAGCGGCCGGTACCGGGGCAGTTGCGCTCGGGGTGTCCGGCGGGCCGCTTGTCTCCGGGGCGGAGCGGGAAGACGGGCCAGCCGCGTTCGGCCGCTGCGAGGGCGGCGTTCAACAGGTGGGTGTTCATGCTGCCGCCTCCTGGCTGCGGGTGAGGAACGCGGTGGCGATCCAGCGGGTGTAGGCGGGCGGCAGGGCCTCGCGCAGGGCGAGGTGGTCGGTGGACCAGTCGATGCCCTTGGCTTCGCGGATCTCGGGGACGGTGGCCTTGCCTCCGCCCTTGCCGTAGGCGGCGACGTAGGGGCCGTCGAAGTATTCGCCGTGGCGCCAGCCGCGCACCCTGCCCCGATGGGTGGGGTGGGCCGGCTGCGCGGTGGTCCAGTTGCCGAGTTCGAAGTAGCGGTGCATCAGCACGGCCAGGCCGAACTGTTCGCCGCACAGCCGCAGGTCTTTGCGGACCTCGGAGCCGGCCACGTTCTCGATCACGTAAGGCCTGCCCACGACGTCCAGAGCGGCTCGGGTCGGGGCGATGAGGCGGGGGTGGCTGCGGCCGGTGCGGGCGTTGCGGGCGGCGTTCGTGCCCTTGGTCGGCGCCCCTTCGCCCTGGCAGGGCGGAGAGGCGTGGATGAAGTCGAATTCGTGGCCGTGCGCGTGGATGAAGTCGATGGCGTCGCCCTGGTGGAAGGCGTCGCCGCAGTAGTCGGGCTGCGGGTTGATGTCGACTCCGGTGACGTGCCAGCCGAGGTACTGGTAGCCGCGGGCCGCGCCACCGATGCACGAGTAGGCATCGAGCACCCGCAGGCGGGATCGCCGGATCGGGGTGGGTTGCGTCATGCTGGGGGTCTCCTGTTTCTGCGAAGGGACGGAGAAGCCGGGGCGGTCGCGGTCTTGTGGTGAGAGGCGACCGCCCCGGGCACAGCTACAGGTCGGTGAGCGCGGCGGTGGGGATCTCGTAGACGTCGATGACGTCCTTGACTCCGTGCCAGCGGCCCGGGGTGTGGTGGATGTAGACCACGTGGAGCGGGATGCCGTCGCGGCCGGTGAAGGCGTAGACGTTGACCGCGTCCACGTTCTTGGGGCTCTTGCGGGCGCTGCGGATGTGGGACAGGGCCGCGATCACGCTGACGCGCTCGGGCAGGTAGCTGAGACCGTCAACCTGCGTGTGCATCGTCGGATGCTGCGTGGCGCTCACGGTGGGGCTCGTGCTCATGGTCAGTTCTCCTGTTCGGTTTCGGTCTGCACGGCCATGTCGTCCACCTCAAGCAGCAGCTCCCCGAGCTGAAGCCGGGTGACCTTCTGGGTGTACGGCTTGTCCAAACCGTCCCAGGTCATCGAGAGGGTCACGACCTCGAAGGGGTCGATGTCCATGCGGGTGCTCCTTGGGTCAGTGGTCGTGCTTGGCGGGGAGTTCGGGCAGTCCTGCGCCGGTGATGGCCTGCGGGTTGAAGCCGGGGAGGGCGGCGCGGGTGATGAGGGCGTTAGCGAGCTGTTCGGCGTAGACGGCGCCGGAGCGGGCTACCTCGATCTGGGCTCCGGCGCGCAGGGCCTCCACGCGCTCCACGTGGGCGTGGTCCTCGCGCCGGCCGATGGTCTGCCGCTCGTAGGTGACGGTCTCGCGGCGGTCGGTGCGCCAGTAGCGGGCGGCGAGTCCGTAGGCGACGGCGGTTGCCAGCGCCCAGAGGAGGATCGGGAGGGAGAGGCCATCGGCGTATCCGGCGACTCCGGCCAGGGCCAGGCCTCCGGATGCGGCGAACGCGGTTCCGGCGATGACGCTGCCACCGGAGTGGTTGCCGGAGGAGAACGCGCCGGCCGCCGCCGCTCCGGCGGCGAGGACGACCATCAGCGCGGCGTTGCCCACGGAGTGCTCGGCGCCGTTGGCGTTCCAGATCCGGCCCAGGATCAGCACGGTCGTGGTGGCCACGGCTGGGGCCGCCTTGGGGGCGAGGTCAAGTGCCCAGTGCCGGTAGGTGATGGGCTCGTTCATCCCTGGCTCCCAAGGTCGGTGACGGCGTTGACGACGGCGGTGGTGAGTTCGTCGATGGCGCCGGAGGCTCCGGTGGAGGCGAGGAAGAAGCCGAACATCATGGCGATGAACGCGGAGCCGTAGCCGAGGGTCTTGGAGCGGAGGAGGAAGTACAGGACCAGGCCGAACAGGAAGACGAGCGAGACGGTGATGGCCATGGGTTATCCCTTCGGGGCGAACGTCTTGCGGGGGGCGGGGTTGGCGTCGCGGTACAGGTGCAGCCAGAGGTTGTAGAGGTGGCGGCCGGTGCGGATGCGCTTGCCGTGGCCGTCGCAGCGGCGGCAGTGCTTGCCACGCTTGAGGCGGCCCTTGCGGTCGGTCTTCATCGCGTAGCCGAAGCCCTTGCACTTGCGGCAGGTGCCGAACGGCGATCCCGCACACAAGCTGATGTAACCGAGAGTGATGGCGAACAGGCAGGCGCCAGCAAGGAGGATGGTGGTCATGGGGTGCCTTCCGGGCGGTGTTTCCGGTGTTTTCGCAGGTCGGCTGCTAGGTGCGAGATCGCTGATGGGGAGCGGTTCGGGGTGCTAGCGGGGGTGCTAGACCTAGCAGCGATGGCCGCTAGGTCTAGCAGCTGTGCGAGTCAGCCCCCGGACCGTCCGCCATCACGGAGGGTGATGGCAGCGGTGATGTCGGCGCGGGCGATGCCGCGTCGGGTGGTGCCCTTGCCAGCGGCGGTGGAGCCCCAGACGTCCTGCGCGGTGATGCCGTGCGGCTTGAGGTTCGTGGTGACCGTCTCGGCCTTCCAGCCGCTGTAGACCTCGGGACGGAGCGAGGCGAGGCGGGCGGCGACCTTCTCGTTCCAGACCTTCTCCTCATCGGCCGGCACGACCCTGAGGATGTCGGCGAGGAGGTCGAAGGAGGCTTCCCCGCTCTCGGGCTGCTGGCCGATGGCGTGGCCGGTGACGTTGCCGTACTCCTCGCGCATCCGCCGCGCCCGGGCGACGACCTGTTCCGCGGCCACCGCGTCCACGAACGCGGAGGCGACGATGCGCGGGTCGTCCCCTTCACCGGCCATCCAGCAGATGCCCCGGTCGGTGCGGGAGAACATCGTGGCCCGGTACCCCGCCTTGTACATCGAGGTCCCCAGCACCATGTCGTTGGCGGGCTGGCCCATGACCTTCAGGCAGAACCGCAGCACCGCGTTGGCGGAGATGCCGGTGGGCAGCGACTTCGCGTCGGGGCGCTGGGTGCCGAAGAGGGTGACCATGCCGAGGGCGGGGCCGCGCTTGCAGAGGTCGGTGCAGATCTCTTCGAGTTCCTTGCCGTACTTCTCGTGCTCGAAGGGGACCTGGCACTCATCGAATCCGGCGACGATCGGGTGCAGACCGAGGCTCTTGTCGTTGGCCAGGTCGGCGGTCACCTTCGACTCCGGGCAGCGCGAACGCGGCAGCGACTTGATGACCTTCGCCCGGCGGCGCAGCTCGGCACGCAGTTCCCGCAGCGATTCGAGGACGTAGAGGATGTCCTCGTCCTCGTCCCCTGCCCGGTAGCGGTGGCAGACCGGCTCCAGCGCGCCGAAGTCGCCGGTGCCCTTGAAGTCGAACGCGTAGAGCTGGGCGCGCGGGTCGAGTGCGGCGATGAGCAGGAACAGGCGCATCAGGAACGTCTTGCCCATGCGCGGGATGGAGCCGACGACCACGGAGGCGAACATCAGCGTGACGGCGACGTCGGCCATGCGCTGGTCGTTGCCGAAGACGACCGGCCTGAACAGGTCCACTTGCCCGGACTTCAGCAGCGGCCAGGCGGGCTTCTTGGTCTCGTTCATGGGCTTGTCGCCCACCCACAGGACCAGCCGCCCTTCATGCTCGGTCGGATCGGCCGACGGCCACACGGAGCCGACCTTTCGGCGCAGTCCGGAGGCCAGCGGCTTACGGGCCTCCATGATGTCCTCCGGGGTGACACCCCACGGGAGATCGAGATCCGCGCGGTAGCCGGGCCCGTCGCGGGTGATCTCCGACGTGAACCGCAGGCCGTTCATGTCGCCGCCCTTCTTGATGGCGGCCGACAGCTTCGCATTGCCGATGTTGTCCAGCGCCCGAAGCACGAGCATCCCGGTCAGCTTCTGGAGCTCCGTCTTCAGCACGGCAGGGCCGATCACCGGCTGATCCTTCGGGGCGCCCCAGAAGCCGGCGGCGAGCACGCCGGCCGACGCGAACACGGCGAGCCAGCCCGGGGCCATGACGTACAGGGTCAGCGCGAAGCCGGTACCGAAGATCAGCCCGACCACGGTGACCAGCGTCCGCAGGCGTACCCGGCTGTCCCGCTGCCGCGACAGCTTCAGGTACTCGGCGGTGTTCTCCTTGTAGACCTCGTACGCGCGGAGCGGGGCCGCCTCGGCGTCCCACACCCACGCGTTGGTGTCGCGGACCAGCCGGGCCGCGCCACGCGGGGCGTTCAGCCCGAGCTGGTAGATGTACCAGGGGGTGCGGATCCCGTGGAAGGCGGTGGCGTAGAACGCGTTGCTCGCGGCGCGCTGGGTGGTGGAGACGAACCCCGGCTTCGACTTCAGCCAGGAAGGGATGATCGGCAGCCGCTTGTAGGTCGTGACTCCCGGGGACGGCAGGTCCGGGGAGTCGACCGGCCGCAGCCGCGGCGACTCCTCATCGTCATACGGATCGGCCGGCGGGGCGGCCGGGGCCGAAACGGTGGGGCGCTTGGTGGTGATGTCGAAGACCTCGGCGCCGGGACGCTCCAGGTCCTCGCTCTGTTCGGTGACATGGACATCAGACACGGTGGGTCTGCTCCCTCATAGCGAGTGGGGTGGAAGGCGCCCGGACACCGAGGGGTCCGGGCCTCTGCTTCAGGCGGCGCGCTGTTCTTCGGGGTAGGCGCAGGACACGCACATGCCGAGCGAGGCCGGGATGACGTATCCGGCGTCGGCGGAGCACTGGGGGCAGGTGCGGCGGGCGAGCATCGCCAGGGCGAGCGCGTCCCACTTGGCCGGGGTCATGGGCCGGACGGGCTTGGCCAGCTCGATGCGGTACAGGTAGGCGATCAGCGGTCCCCGCCGGTAGCGCGGTCGCTCCACCTGAGCCGCCACGTCCTGTCCCCCGGGGCGCAGGCCAGCCGCGCGGAGCTGACGGCGCGTGGCCAACCCGTCCGGAGCGAGCCTCCAGGAGTAGACGGGTATGCCGTCCCCCGCCATCACGCTGCCACCGCTTCAGCGACGGCAGCGCGTTCGGCCTTCAGCGCGTCACGCAGCAGACGGCCCCTGGCTGACGACGTACGGACCGCCTTGCGGATCGCCTCGGCCGTCAGCTCACCATCGGACCAGTTGGCCGTGACCGCCCGGGCCTCATCCAGCAGCTCATCCGAACCCCGCGTCGGTCGGGGTGTGCGGGCCGACTTCGGTACCCGACCGGTCGCCCGGCGCGGAGCCGACTCCACAGCCGCAACCGACTTCACCGGAGCCGACTGGGGAACCTCGACCGGCTCGACTACCGCAGCCGACTCCGGCGACGTCACCGGCAGCGGGTCGACCGACTCAAGCGCCGGAAGGTCGGCCACCTCGGGCAGGGCCTCGGCGGCCGACTCCCGCAGGTCAGACCCCAACCGATTTACGATGAACTCAGATGATTCATGCTGGTTTGCGGGGGCGGTGAACATGGCGGCCAGGGCGGCATCCGCACCGCTGCTGAGCCGCTCGCGCTGGACATCCAGGAGTCGGGCCCCCAACGACGCATCCCCCAACCCGACTTTCCGGGCCAGCCGCCACGACGTCTGGTCGGACCACTTGCGCACCCATGACCACGGGTGGTTCGCGGCTCGGGCACGGTGGTAGGCCAGCGACCGCACCACGGCCGCCGCCTTGGCTTCGGCCTCGGCGTCGCGGCCGTCCTGGTGGACGACGATCCGCCGGGCCAAGAACGCCATGCCCTCGGCCGCCACACACATGCCCATCGGGGTCACGGCGTAGATGACCGTGCGGCCCGGGTCATCGGCGGCCATGGCCGCCATGACCGACGCGGCGGCCGGCAGAGCCCACAAGCCGATCCGGATGATCCCCGGGGACGACTGGCCGAGCATCGTCAACCCGAGCAGCACCAGCGCCAGAACGGCGGTCGCACCCTCACCGGCTGCCACCGCGCCCAGTGCCGTGCCCGAGCCGTAGGCACGGCTGATGTTGCTGTACGTACCCACGCCACCGGCAACTCCGGTGGCGAGCATGGGCAGGAACGCGGCCGTCAGCACGACCTTCTGCACCGTGGTCAGTGCCTTGCGGGTTGCCATCATGCCGCCACCCCGTTCGTGCCACGGCGGCCGTCGCGGCGGCCGTTGGTCGTGCCCGCCTCGGGGACGGTCAGCCGGTGCGCGATGCGCCAGCCCCCGCCCTGCTGCTTGGCCCGGTACATCTGCTCATCCGCCCGGCGCAGCAGCGTGGACAGGTCACCGGTTCCGGTGCGGTAGTAGGCGGCCCCGATCGAGGCACTCACCTCGATCGGACGTCCCTCGAACGGCACCGGCTGGCCGAGACGGCCGATCAGCATGAACAGGTCGACGCGCAACTTGTCGATGCCATAGCCGGGGATCAGGGCGGCGAACTCATCCCCGCCCAGCCGTCCGGCGATACCCGCGTGTTCCACGGCCCACCGGTCAAGGCGCCGCCCGGTTTCGCGGATGACCGCGTCTCCGGCCGCGTGGCCGGAGGTGTCGTTGATCTCCTTGAACCGGTTGAGGTCCAAGACGAGTACGGCACGCTGGGACCCTCGGGTCAGGCTCTTGCGGGCCCGCTCCTCAAAGGGGTCCCGCGTCCACAGGCCAGTCAGCGGGTCCCGGCGGGCGGCCTCGATCCGGCGCCGCATCCACAGGGTGTGCATGGACCAGCCGGACGCGAGGGGAAGCGCGGCGGACAGGGCGGTCAGGGTGTGGCTCATGCCGCACCGCCCGGCAGCGGACGGTTGGTCAGGCCGGTCAGGTCGGCGATCTCGGCGCCGGTCAGCGTGTCCCGGGCGTCCATGGCGTGTGCGACGGCGGTGATCTCGCCCCACATGCGGTGCATCCGGGCGACCGCCATCGCCTGCACGGCAGCCCATGACTTGCCGCCCTCGGGCGTGTGGTCCCGACCGAGCTGGTAGCCGTTGGAGGCAAGCACGTCGATGGCCTGCTCACGGTCATGATCGGCCACGCAGGAGGCGGCCCGCTCCGGGGTCCACAGCCCCTCGGTGCGCAGCCAGTGCAGGCTGGCCAACTCGCCCGCCGCGCACTCGGCTGCGTACTCCCACGGGTCGATGTCCCGGGCGTCGGTGTTGGTCCGGCCGGTCACCGACCAGCCTTCGGGCCGCTGCCAGGCGATGACCTCGCTCACGACGACGTGCATGCCGCAGGCCATCGACAGGACCGCGTGTCCGGCTTCGTGAAAGGCCGTGATCAAGCGGGTCTGTTCGTAATTCAGCGCCATGTCGACCACGGCGCGGGGGTTGCCCTTGTGGTCGAGAAGCTCTTCGTACTCGGGGGCCTGGTTCCTCATGCCGCTTCTCCCGTCCGGGAGGAACGGCCGGCGTCACGGGCGGCGCCCCGCAGGAAGGGGACCGTGCGGGTCAGCGCGTCGGCGTAGAGCGCGTCCCACGCGGCGATCTCGTCCCCGCCCTCACCCAGCGCGGCCAGCTCCGCGATGACCTCACGAGCCACCGCCTCACGGGCCGCACGCTCCTGGGCCGTCTCCGGGGTCAGCGGGCCCCGGAACAGATCCCGGTCGAGTCCGAGGGGCAGTTCATCGAAGCCAAGCGCCAGCTCTTCGAACTCGGCCGGGTTCACGATCTGGTGGTTACCGATGTACGTACGCATGTGGATCTCTCCTGATGAGCGAAGGGGGCCGGGGCGCCTCGGTCCGTGGTGAGAGGCAGCGCCCCAGCAGGAAGGGGGGTCAGACGGTGGTGATGAGGAGCGCGGCGACCAGCAGCCACAGGTGGTGGAAGGCCTGGTCGAGCGCGTAGGCCCCGGTTCCGAGGTGGCCGGCAGGCTTGCCCTCGGCGGTGACCGGGTGAACCGGGTGCGCCCCGGTGCCCAGGGCGTAGAACTCCGCGAGGCCGACAGCCTTGGCGAGGGCGGCCAGGGTGCTGCGGCGGTCAGCCCACCAGTGCGTCACGGCATCCACACCGAGCCCGACCACCAGTCCCAGAACCGAAAGGTCAAGGCCCAGCAGCAGCGCGACGGGGAGGAGTACGGCGAGCTTGGTGGCGGTCAGGGTGGCGACGTGGCGGGCATCGGCCAGGCGCCCGGTCCAGCCCGGCTTGCCCTTCTGGGCCGACTGGTGCGAGGTCTGGACCCAGTGGTCACCCACGCTGTGAGCGACGTACAGGGCGATGAACACGGCAGCGAAAGTTGCAGCATTCATGAGAACTCCTTTGGCGAAGGAATGCCGGAGCAGCCTCGGTCCGTGGTGAGAGGCGGCTGGCCCCGGGCAGTTGCAGACAGAGCCCCAGCAGACGGGGCCCGCGCTCCGGCCAGGAGTCGAACCTGACCTACGACCATCGGAGCAACACGGAGGGCGGAGCCCTCCGGTCAAGCAATGCCGGATCCACCAAGAAGACAGATCCGGGCAGGCACCTGGCCCGACATGGGCGGTCGGGGTGGTGGCCTGCACCCATCACCACACGTGTGCATGTGGCTGGGTCGGCACGCTCTTCAGTTCTCAAGCAACGGACGCGGCCTTCGTACTCACCCCTGGGGGGCTTTCCTCCGGGCGTTTCATGAGGAACATGTATTACGTGTTCCTCATCTTGCAGAGAAGGATTCGCTCCGTCAAGCCCTTCGACTTTTTGGGGTTCTGCGAGTCCCTCGCTCGTTCTGCTTACAGATTGGCCCCAGGGCCGAAGACGATCGACCTCGCACATGTACGACTTGTGGACGACTTCGCTAGGGTGAAGTCGCACCAAGTCGTCCCAGGGGGGAGAGCACGGCATGGCCAACGAACGACTGCGCGGCGCGATCATCGAGAGCGGCCTGACGCTCGATCAAGTAGGGGCGCGCCTAGGGGTGTCAGCGAAGACCGTGGAGCGCTGGATCGGTGACCCAAAGCGCAAGCCCTACCGCCGCTTCCAGTACGCCGCAGCCTCGCTGCTTCAGTGCGAGATGTCCTACCTCTGGCCGGAGGAGCGCACGTCTTCCGAGGTCACAGAGGCGGGGAACGCAGAGCTGATCAAGCTGTACCCGCACCGCTCCGTCGTGCCGAACCGCTTGTGGCCGCAGCTCTACGCAAAGGCGAAGCAGCACTTCGACGTCCTCGTCTACTCCGGCTTCTGGCTCACGGAGGACGCCGCGTTCCACCAGGTCGTGAAGGAGAAGTCAGCGGCCGGCGTCTCCATCCGCTTCATGCTCGGCGAACCGGAGAGCCCGGCCGTCGCGGTGCGCGGTGCAGATGAGGGCATCGGCTCCGCCATGGCCAGCAAGGTTCGGAACGCCCTCGTCAACTACGGCCCCCTCTTCGGACTCCCGGGGGTGGAGTTCAGGCTCCACGCCACAACCCTCTACAACTCGATCTACCGAGCTGACGACGAGATGCTGGCCAACGGCCATCTGTACGGGGTCGGCGCGTACATGGCCCCGGTCCTGCACATCCAGCGGGTGGCCGGAGGTGAACTGTTCGATGCGTACGCTGAGAGCATCGAACGGGTCTGGGAAACGGCCAGGCCCATCACATCACCCGTCGACTTCGGAGGTCCGCACGCATGAGCCGAATCGACTACTTCCGCGACCCCAACGCGCCGGCCGCCAACTCGGTGGTCCCCTCGGTCACCGCAGTCGTCCGTGACGACGCCGGACGGCTGCTCATCATCCACAAGACCGACAACGACCTGTGGGCACTCCCCGGCGGCGGCCACGACATCGGCGAGAGCATCGGCGACACGGTTGTGCGGGAGGTGGAGGAGGAAACGGGAATCACGGTCGAGATCGATGGCATCTCGGGGCTCTACACCGACCCTCAGCACGTGCTCGCGTACGACGACGGCGAGGTGCGGCAGCAGTTCTCGATCTGCTTCCGCGCCCACCCGACCGGCGGTTCACTTCGGACGAGCAGCGAGTCGAAGGAAGTCCGCTGGATGGATCCGGCGGACCTCGACGACCTGGACATCCACCCGTCCATGAGGCTGCGCATCCAGCACGGCCTGGACGACTCACGGACCGAGCCCTACATCGGCTGATCTCCGGCGGCCACCTTGGCCATGCGGGACTCCACCCGATCCGCAGCCGCATGGATTTCCGGTGCCGCCCGCTGGATGAAGCGGCCGACGATCGTGTCCGGCCCGTACCGCTCCACGATCTCAGCCAGCCGCCGCGTCGGCGTGGTGTGGAGCCCGTCCGGCGTAGTCGTCATGTCGCAGAACAGCAGCGCGTCCACGAGGTCGGGACGCTCCAGCTCGAATTCGCTCTCCAGCTCATGCCGGAGTCCCCGCTCCTCGGCCTCCAGGAGAGCGCAGGAGTGATGGGCCACTAGGCGGACAACCCGTTCGTCCGCGCCCTCCTGGTCACGGAGGAACCGGGCCCCGTCCAGCGGGTGGAAGCCGGTGGTGGCGAGGCTCGGCGAGTAGCCGATGTCATGCAGCACCGCGGCTGCTTCCAGCAGCTCCGCATCGGCGCTGAGGATCGGGCCCAGGGATCGGGCGCGCTCGGCTACCCCGAGCGAGTGCACCCACCGGCGCGGCAGCGGATCAGACAGCAGCGATTCGGAGAGCGAGTAGGCCCACGTAGTCAGTCCCATGACGGCCAAGGCTACGGCCGGCCGGTCCGAGTGGGGAGGGCGCGTACGGTGCGCCCCTTGCCGTGGACAGTGTCGAGCAATCCTGTTCCCTCCATCTGGGCAATGGCGCGGCGCACGGCCGTGCGCGATACGTCGAAGCGCTCACAGAGCTTGGCCTCCGACGGGTAGGCGTCCCCGACCGCAAGCGAATCCTCCGTGATCACGTCGGTCATCCGCTCCACGAGGGTTCGCCGGTCGCCGCCCCGTGACACGCTCCAGCCCTTGCCGGGCGCGGACTGAACCACACCCTCAGCTTCGAGAACCTTCAGCGCGCGGCGGATCGTGTTGCGGGCGACCCCGTGCGCGCTGACGAGATCAGCCTCTGATGGCAGCGCGTCAACGATCTCGCCCTCTTCGATCCCCTTGCGCAATGCCTCCGAAATAGCCAGGTAGGTTCCGCGCGGACTGGCCTCCGACACGTGGGCTCCTCTCGCTCTCTCCGTTGCTCGCTGCCAAGGGTGCCACGGGGCTCGGCACCCGACCGGGGGTGCTCCTACCCCCGGCAATCCTTGTCCTGGTCTTTGTCCAGTACGCCCCCGGTCGCCGCCGTTCAACGCCGTACGCGTACCCCGAGCAGCCTGCCCTGCGGACGTCCCTGAACGCCCCTGAACGGCCATGCGGACAGTTGGAAAGCGTGTTGGGGGCAACCCCTCACGAGTTCGAATCTCGTATCCTCCGCCATTGCTCTCACCGGGCAATAAGTCGAAGAGCCCCGCTGCTTGCAGCGGGGCTCTTCGACTTTCTCCTCCTGTCCCCCTCCCCCGGTGGCCCCGCTTAGCGTGGGGCCATGGACACGGCGCAGGAGTTCGAGACCCATCGGCCGAGGCTGTTCTCACTGGCGTACCGGATGCTCGGCTCGGCGGCCGAGGCCGAGGACGCCGTGCAGGACGCGTACCTGCGCTGGCACGGGGTCGAGCCCGGCCAGGTGGCCGCGCCGGGCGCGTGGCTGGCCAAGGTCCTCACCAACCTGTGCCTGAACCGGCTCACTTCCGCCCGGGTGCAGCGCGAGGAGTACTTCGGGCCCTGGATCCCGGAGCCCGTGGGGACCGGCGCCGGCGTGCTGGGACCCATGGAGACGGCCGAGCAGCGGGACTCGGTGTCCTTCGCCGTGCTGACGATGATGGAGCAGCTGTCGCCGCCCGAGCGGGCCGCCGTGGTGCTGCGCGACGCCTTCGACTACAGCCACCGCGACGTCGCGGGCGTCCTGGACTGCTCTGAGGCGAACGCGCGCCAGCTCTACCGCCGGGCCAGGCAGCACCTCGCCGACGGCCGGCCGCGGTTCACCAGCTCCCGGGAGCAGGACGACGAGCTGCTGGCCCGGTTCCTGGCCGCCGCGTCCGGGGGTGAGATGGCCCAGCTGGAACAGCTGCTCGCCGACCAGGTGGTCGTCTGGTCGGACGGCGGCGGCAAGGCGAGTGCGGCGAGCCGGCCGGTGGCCGGGCGGGACAACGCGGCCCGTTTCCTGATCGGCCTCTTCTCCCGGTGGGTCAACGCCGCGCAGATCGGTTTCGCCGAGGTGAACGGCGTTCCGGCCGTGACCGGCTGGGCGGACGGCGAGCTGACCGCGTTCGGCGCGCTGGAGCTCGGCGAGGGCGGGATCACCGGCGTCCGGCTCGTCCTGAACCCGGACAAACTCGCCTTCCTCGCAACTCAGCTCCGAGAGCTGTCACAGAACGCCTGACCCGTCGGTTCTTCATCGGTGACGGCGACCGCGGCTTCGGAAGGCTGGGACTGATACCGATGAAGAACGACACGATCATGGTGACCGGGGCGACGGGCACGCTCGGCCGCGAGGTGCTGGAGCGGGTCCGCCGCACCGGCCGCCCGGTCCGCGCGCTCACGCGCCGGACCGCGCTGCCGCAGGACGCCGGGGTGGACTGGTACATCGGCGACCTGACCACCGGCGCCGGACTCGACGAGGCGCTCGCGGGCGTCGGTACGGTCATCCACTGCGCGAGCGACCTCCGGCACTTCAAGAACGACGTCCCGGGCCTGCGGAACCTGCTGGACGCCGTGGAGCGGGCCGGCGTCGAGCACGTCGTCAACATCTCGATCGTCGGCGTCGACCGGATCCCGTACCCGTACTACCGGGTCAAGCTGGAGGGCGAGCAGCTCCTCGCCGCCTCGGGGGCCGGCTGGACCACCCTGCGGGCCACCCAGTTCCCCGCACTGCTCGACCTGGCCCTCGGGGCCCTGTCCAAGCTCCCGGTGGTCCTCGTACCGTCCGGCACCGACTGCCAGCCGGCCGACGCGGGCGAAGTGGCGGACCGGCTGGTCGAGCTCGCCCTCGGCGCCCCGGCGGGCCGGGTGCCCGACTTCGCCGGCCCGGCCGTGTACCCGGCGACCCGGCTCGCCAAGGACTGGCTGCACGCCGCCGGCAAGCGGCGCGCCGTCCTGCCCGTCCGGATCCCCGGCAAGGTCGGAGCCGCCTGGCGCGCCGGCCACCTGACCGCCCCCGGGCAGGCGGTCGGGCGCCGCACCTGGGAGGAGTACCTCGCCGAGCGGGTCGCCACCCGCTGACGTGGCCGACCGGGTCGACGGCGGCCGACGCGCTGGACGCGCTGGCCGTATCTGGACGTGCTGGACGTGCGGGTGGACATACCCGCACATACCGTTTCCCGAGACGGCCGATGAGGCGCGGGAGGTGCACGGGAGGCGGCGCGGATGGACTGGCTCAGGAGGGAGATCTTCCAGCCCTACCCCGAGCTGCTGATCTTCCTGACCATCGCCGTCGGCTTCCTGCTCGGCCGCCTCCGGTACAAGTCCATCGCCCTCGGCGCCGTCACCGGATGCCTGGTCGCCGGCCTGGTCATCGGCTCCCAGGCCAAGGTCGAGATCGACGGTCCGATCAAGTCCGTCTTCTTCCTCATGTTCCTCTTCGCCCTGGGCTACGACGTCGGCCCGCAGTTCTTCCGCGCCCTGCGCAAGGACGGCCTCCCCCAGGTCCTCCTCGCCCTCGTCGTCTGCGTCACCGGCCTCGCCACCGCCTGGGCCTGCGCCACGCTCGCCGGCTACGGCACCGGCCTCTCCGCCGGGCTGCTCGGCGGCGGCCTCACCCAGTCCGCCGTCATCGGCGTCGGCTCCGACGCCATCGCCCACCTGCCCGGGGTCAGCGCGGCCGAGGCCCGGGACCAGTCCCATCTGATCGCCGTCGCCTACGCGGTCACGTACCCCCTCGGCACCGTGCTGCCCGCGCTGCTCCTCGCCGGGATCCTGCCCCGCCTGCTGCGCCGGGACCTCGCGGAGGAGAGCGCCGTGCTCGCGGCCGACCTGGAGGCCGCCGAGGACGACCCCGACGCCGGGGAGGGCTACTACAAGCACGTGCTGCGCGCGTACGCCGTCGACGTGGCGGCCTTCGCGGGGCGCACGATCGGGGACTTCGAGGCGGAGCAGAAGGCCGCGGGGCGGCGGCTCTACATCACCCGGGTGCGGCGGGGCGGGGAGATCCTGGAGCACACGGCGGACACCCGGGTCGAGATCGGGGACGTCCTGGCCGTCAGCGCGGTCCGCGGCGACCTCGTCGCGTACGACGCGCGCACGCACATCGGGATGGAGACCGACGACTTCGAGCTGCTGGCCTACCGCACCGAGTCCCTGCACGTGGTCATCACCGACCGGAACCTCAGCGGCCGCACCATCCGCACCCTGCGCCACGAGGAGTTCATGCCGGGCGTCTTCGTCGACGGGCACTGGCGGGCCGGTGCCGACCTGCGGGTCCGCCTCGACAGCACCGTGGAGCGGGGCGACACCCTGGTCCTCACGGGGCCGCGCAAGCGGGTGGAGGCGGCCGCGGCGGAGCTGGGCAAGCCGGTGCCGACCAGCTTCGCGACGGACATGGTGTGGATCGCGCTCGGGCTCTTCCTCGGCGGCTGCCTCGGCATCCCGGCGCTGCACGCGGCGGGTGCTCCGCTGTCGCTGTCCACCTCCACCGGGGCGCTGCTGATGGGGCTGGTCTTCGGCTGGATCCGGAGCAAGTACCCGACGTACGGGAACCTGCCGTCGGCGGCGCAGTGGCTGATGGGCACGCTCGGGCTGTGCGTGTTCGTCACGGTCGTCGGCCTCAACGCAGGCCCGAGCTTCGTCCCGGGCCTGCGCGAAGCCGGCTGGCCGCTGCTCCTGTGGGGCGCCGCCGTGACGAGCGTGCCGCTGCTGGCCGGATTCGCCTACGGGCACTTCGTGCAGCGCCTCCCCCTCCCGATCCTGCTCGGCGCCCTGGCCGGAGCCCAGACCACCACGGCCGCGCTGGGCGCCCTGACGGAACGCGCGCGCAGCCAGATCCCGGCCCTGGGGACGACGGTCCCGTACGCCCTGGGCAACGTCCTGCTGACGATGTGGGGGTCGGTGATCGTGCTGTTGCGGCGGTAGCGGGCCACTAGGGACGGGTTCCCCGCGAGATACCTTGAAAGATATAATCGGCATCCGAGTTGATATCAGCGGAGGTGCCCCGTGAGTAGAACCGTGATCGACCTCGACGATGAGCTGCTTGCTGACGTCGCCCAGGCACTCGGCACGAGCACCAAGCGGGACACGGTCAACACCGCGCTGCGCGAGGTCCTGGAGACCCGGCGCCGGGCCCTTGCGCTGACACGTCTCCGCGCGGCCGCCGCCGAAGGCGCCTTCGACCTGGACCTTTTTGACGACAAGGGGAACTACCGGCGGTGAGCGCTGCCCAATTCCTCATCGACACCAGCGCGTTGGCCCGACTCATGCGGGGCGACGCCGAACAGTACGGCTGGGACCAGGCGGCGGCGGCCGGGCTCATCGCCACCTGCCCGATCACCGAGCTGGAGTTCTTCTACAGCGCCCGGTCCGCCGAGGACCGGGCGCGGGGCATCGAGGACATGCGCCTGCTGTTCGGCTGGGTGCCCGTCGACGACCGCGCCTACGACCGCGCCTGGCAGGTGCAGGAGGTGCTGACCCGGCGGGGTCAGCACCGAAGTGCCGGCGCCGTGGACCTCGTCGTCGCCGCGACCGCGGAACTGCAGGGGCTGACCCTCCTGCACCGCGACCGCGACTTCGAGTGCATCGCGGCCGTCACCGGCCAGGCCCTGCAGTGGTACGGCCCGGCGGCCGACAAGTAGGAACGGCGGGCCGCCCGGGCTCGCCCCCTAGCCGTGGGGGATCAGGGCCACCGGGCTGTGGGCGTGGTGGGCCACCGCGTGGTCCGTGGGGCCCATGCCGTGGAGCGGGCGGTGGTGGCGGCGGCCCACGACCAGGAGGTCGGCCTCGGCGGACTCCTCCAGCAGGAGCTCCGCCGGGTCGCCCGAGCGGGTCACGCACTGCGTCGGCACCGACGGGTGGGCCGCACCGGCCGCGGCCACCGCCGCTTCGAGGGGCTCCGGTGCGGCCGGGCCCGCCCGCACCACGTGCACCGCGCGGAGCGGGAGGGCGTGCCGCGCGGCCCAGGCGTACGCGAAGCCGAGGACCGCGGCGTGGTCGCCCGCCGGGTCCACCCCGACGACGACCCCGCGTCCGTGCGGCGCGCGCTCGACGGGCTCCCGCACCAGGACGACCGGCACCTCGGCGCGCCCCGCGACGTGCAGCGCGGTGGAGCCGAGCCGCGGCACCACGTGGCGTTCCTCGCCGCTCGCGCCGAGCACGATCAGCCCGGCGTTCGCCCCGGCGGCCGCCCGCGGGATCTCGTTGCCGGCTCCGCCCTCCGCCGTGCTCGCCCCGACGTCCAGGCCCGGGTGGGCGGCGCGGAGTTCCGCGACGGCGGAGGACAGTACGGCCCTCGCCGCGGACTCGTTCGCGCCGAGCACGGGCTGGAACTCCGGGGAGATCGGCTGGACGGTCGGCCAGGCCTGGCCCACGTGGAGCAGCCGCAGCGGCGCCCCGGCCGCCATGGCCTCGCGGGCGGCCCACCGGGCGGCGGCGATGCTCCGGGGCGAACCGTCGAAGCCGACGATGACGGGGCGGGAGGGCAGGGCGGGCGAGGTGGGCGGGACAGACGGGACGGACGGGACGGACATCGGCGGCACCCTTCGTTTTCCGGTCGCACCTACGACGCTACGCCTCTTGACCTATTTGTCCCGTGGGGGAGGTTTGGGGGATGTTTGTCTCTTGTTCTGACCCGCCCTGCCGGGGACCGGCACGGCACTAGGCTGCGGGCGTGCCGTCGTACTCGATAGGGCAGGCTGCCGGTCTGCTGTGCGTGAGCCCCGAAACCGTCCGCCGCTGGGCCGACGGGGGGCGGCTGCCCGTCCGCCGGTCACCCGAGGGGGTGCGCACCGTCGACGGGGTGGCCCTCGCCGCCTTCGCCAAGGAGCGGGGCGCCGCCCCGCATCCGGTACCGGAGAAGGCGGCCGCCACCTCCGTGCGCAACTCCTTCGCCGGGATCGTCACCGCCGTCCGGTGCGACGCGGTCGCCGCCCAGGTCGAGATCCAGTCGGGCCGGCACCGCCTGGTCTCCGTGGTGACCCGGGAGTCGGTCGAGGAACTCGGCATCGCGGTCGGGGTCACCGTGACGGCCCGGGTGAAGTCCACGGACGTCCACATCGACCTGGCCTTCTAGCAGCGGCGCGGACTGGCAGGGCAGCGGCACGGACCAGCGGCGCAGCGGCGCGGACTAGCAGCGCAGCGCCGCGTACAGGTCCAGCTTGTGGTCGAGGCGCGAGAGGTCGCGGCCGGTCAGCGCCTCCACCCGCTCGATCCGGTAGTGGACCGTGTTGACGTGCAGGTGCAGGGCCTCCGCCGTACGCGTCCACGAGCAGTTGTTCGCAAGGAACACCTCCAGGGTCTCCCGGAGCATCCCGTCCCCGAGCGAGCCCAGCGTCCGCGTCCCGAACACCCCGCGCACCTCCGGCGGGACCCCCGACAGCAGTTCGGCCAGGGTGTCCAGCTGCTCGACCCCGCGGACCGCGACCGCCTCGTCCGCCGCCGTCAGCGCGAAGCGGGCCTGGGACAGGGACACGCGCAGCCCCTCCGCCGATTCCGTCCGCGCGCCCACGCCGAGCCGCAGGTCGGCCCCCGGCTCGGCGCAGGCCTGGAGCAGCGGCCACACGGCGCGCAGCCGGTCGGCGAGATCGGCGGTGGGGGCCGCCCCGGCGGCATCCGCGCCGTCCGGGCCCTCGTACAGCACCGCCCCGCCCGGCCCCGCCGCCCACCGGGCGCCCTCCAGGTGCCCCAGCGCCTCCGCCAGCGCGTCCCCGTCGGTCGCCGTCACCACGCGGTACGGGCCCCCCGCGGGCAGTCCGGCCGCCTGGAGCGCGGCGCCGAGGAGGTCCGGTTCCGCCCCGTCCGCCACCAGGGCGAGCAGGTCCCGTCCGGCGGCCCGGCGCGCGGCCACCCGGCGGGCCGTGCCGTCGCGGTACTGCGCGAACACCTCGGCGATCTCGTGGAGCACCCGCGGCGGCGCCGCGTCCGCGTCCGGGACGTGCAGCAGCCAGGCGTCGTACGGGGAGCTCTCGGCCTCGACGCCGAGCGAGACCCCGCCCTTCGCGGCGGAGGCGGCCCGCTGTGCCGGGATCGCGGGCGCGGACGCGGTACGGGCCACCGTGCGGCCGCTCGCGGTCAGCAGGTAGCAGGGCAGCCGGCCCAGGTGCGCACACGCCCGGTCCAGCAGCTCCGCCGGCCCGGCCCCGCCCTCCAGGAGCCGGCTCAGCTCGCTGCGCACGTTCTCGGGAAGCGCGAAGTGCCGGGTCGGGCGCCGGCTGAGGTCGCCCCACTGGCGCAGGTACACCGCTTCGGTGACGGCCCGGAAGCTGGTCCGCGCGGGCACCGCCACCAGCGGCATCCGGTGGGCCCGGCAGGCGGCGACGACCTCCTCGGGCACCCCTCCGTGGGTCTCCTCGCCCGCCAGCAGCGCCCGCGCTCCGGCCTCGGCGAGGGCGGCGACGAAACGGTCGGTCCTGGCCTCGGCCGAGGCCCCCGGACGCCACCACACGAGACCGCTGAGCACCAGCTCTCCGGGGCCCAGGAACCGGCCCGGGTCCTCCAGGTCGGTGGCGGTCACCCCGCTGACCTCCTGGCCGAGAAGGGACTGCTCGCCCCACAGCAGGGTGAGGCCGAGGTTGTCGGACTGGAGCAGGTCGAGGACGTGCATGACGGGGACTCCTTGCGGCGGGTGGCAGCCCACAATCGCGAGGCGAATATGAGGATTCCCATGGTAAATGCAAGGGCAACCCTTCGAACAGCCTCTTGGATGATCCACCAGGTACGCCCCGTCGGCCCTGGTGTTTTTCCGTGCCGGGGACCAGTCGTCCCCGCCCCCGGCCCGTTGTTTCACTGAGCAAGCCGCCGAAAAGCGACGAAAAAGCGACCGCGCAACGACGAAGAACCACGAGACGACGACGGAAAGGATGGCGGGAAATGGACCTCAACACGGTGCTCGACGTACGCGACGCTCGCCGCCGCGAACCCTGGCGGCCGGGTGACGCCTGGCTCGGCGGCGGGACGTACCTCTTCTCCGAGCCCCAGCCCCACATCCGCCGCCTCGTCGACCTCTCCCGGATGGGCTGGCCGCCCCTCTCCTGGCAGCCCGACGGCTCCCTCGACATCGCCGCGACCTGCACCATCACCGAGCTGTCCCGCTTCGGCCGGACCCTGCCCACCACGGCCGCGCCGCTCTTCGAACAGTGCTGCCGGGCCTTCCTCGCCAGCTTCAAGATCTGGAACATGGCGACCGTCGGCGGCAACCTCTGCAACGGCCTCCCCGCCGGCCCGATGATCTCCCTCACCGCCGCCCTCGACGGCACCGTCCTCCTCCAGGGCCAGGACGGCTCCACCCGGCGCCTGCCCGTCCCCGACTTCATCCGCGGAGCCGGCGTCAAGGACCTGCGCGACGGCGAACTGCTGCGCTCGGTGCGACTGCCCGCCCGCGCCCTGGACTCCCGTACGGCCTTCCGGCAGGCCTCCCTCTACGGCCTGGGCCGCTCCGGCGCGCTCGTCATCGGCGCCTACGACCCCCGGGACGGCTCCCTCGCCGTCACGGTCTCGGCGGCCACCACCCGCCCCTTCCGCTTCTGGTTCGCGCTGCCGCCCACGGCGGCCGAGCTGCGCCGGACCATCGACGACACCGTCCGGCCCGACGAGTGGTACGACGACATCCACGGACTGCCCGCCTGGCGGCGCCACATGGGCCTGCGCCTGGCCGAGGAGGTCCGCCGCGAACTGACGGGCGAGCCGACGGGCGACGAGGCCCCGGAGGGACTGCGATGACCACCAGCAGCAGTAGCGGCACCGGCAGCGGCTACGAGATCGACATCAACAAGCAGCGTTTCACCGAGGAGCCCCGCGCCGGCCAGTGCCTGCGGACCTACCTCCGCGACCGCGGCTGGTTCGGCGTGAAGAAGGGCTGCGACCAGGGCGACTGCGGTGCCTGCACGGTCCACGTCGACGGGCAGCCGGTCCACAGCTGCCTCTACCCGGCCGTCCGCGCCGAGGGCCGCTCCGTCACCACCGTCGAGGGACTGTGTTCGCCCGGCGGCGAGCTCCATCCCGCCCAGCAGCAGTTCCTCGACGCCCAGGGCTTCCAGTGCGGCTTCTGCACCGCCGGGTTCCTGATGACCACCTCCGCCCTCCAGGCCGAGCAGGGCACCGCCCACGACGACGGCAAGCTCGACGACCTCCCGCGCGCCTTCAAGGGCAACATCTGCCGCTGCACGGGGTACCGCGCCATCGAGGACGCCGTACGCGGCGTGAAGCACGTCGAAACCCCCTCGGAGGGCCAGGCCGTCGGCAAGTCCCTCGGTGCGCCGGCCGGCCCGCAGGTGGTCACGGGCACGGCCCGCTACACCTTCGACGTCGAGGTCCCCGGGCTGCTGCACATGAAGCTGCTGCGCTCCCCGCACCCGCACGCCCGGATCGTCTCCATCGACACCACCGAGGCCCTCCAGGTCCCCGGCGTGCACGCGGTGTTCACCCACCACGACGCCCCCGACCACCTGTACTCGAGCGCCCGCCACGAGCACCCCACCGAGGACCCGATGGACACCCGCGTCTTGGACGACGTGGTCCGCTTCGTCGGCCAGCGCGTGGCGGCCGTCGTCGCGGACTCCGAGCAGGCCGCCGAGGAGGGCTGCCGCCGCGTGGTGGTCACGTACGAGGAACTCCCGTACGTGACCGACCCGGAGGAGGCCATGCTGCCGGGCGCCCCCGTCCTCCATCCCAAGGGCCCCGAGTCGGGGATCTTCCGGGCCGAGAACAACGTGTGCGGCGAGGTCCACAACACCCTCGGCGACATGGAGCAGGGGTACGCGGAGGCGGACGTCGTCCACGAGGAGACCTTCCAAACGCAGCGCGTGCAGCACGCCAGCCTGGAGACCCACGGCAGCGTCGCGTACTTCGAGCCCAAGGAGGACGGGGACGGCGAACGCATCACCGTCCGCTCCTCCACCCAGGCGCCGTTCCTGACCCGGCGGGCCCTGTGCGCCCTCTACGACCTGAACGAGGACGAGGTCCGCGTGGTCGCGGGCCGCGTGGGCGGCGGGTTCGGCGGCAAGCAGGAGATGCTGACCGAGGACATCGTGGTCCTCGCCGCCCTGAAACTCCGCCGCCCCGTGAAACTCGAATTCACCCGCGCCGAGCAGTTCTACGGAGCCACCACCCGCCACCCCTTCAAGATCACCATCAAGATCGGCGCCAAGAAGGACGGCACCCTCACCGCGCTGCGCATCCGGGTCGTCTCCAACACCGGCGCCTACGGGAACCACGGCCCGGCCGTCATGTTCCACAGCGTCGGCGAGTCCTTCGCGGTGTACAAGGCGCCGAACAAGGAGGTGGAGGCGTACTCCGTCTACACCAACGGCGTGCCCGCGGGCGCCTTCCGCGGCTACGGCCTGGGCCAGGTCCTCTTCGCCGTCGAGTCCGTCATGGACGAGCTCGCCATCCGGCTCGGCATGGACCCCCTCGTCCTGCGCGAGAAGAACGTCATCGGCCCCGGCGACCACATGGTCACCCCGATCGGCCACGAGGAGGACCTCTTCATCGCCTCGTACGGGATGAAGCAGTGCATGGAGGTCGTCCGCAAGGCCGTCGCCGAGGACCGCAGCCACGAGGAGGTCCCCGAGGGCTGGCTCACCGGCACGGGGGCGGCGGTCGCGATGATCGCGACCGGGCCGCCCGGCGGCCACTTCGCCGATGCCACGGTCAGCCTGCTGCGCGACGGGACGTACGACATCGCGGTGGGCACGGCCGAGTTCGGCAACGGCACCACCACCGTCCACAAGCAGATCACCGCGGGCGCCCTGAACACCACGGTGGACCGGATCACGGTCCGCCAGTCCGATACCGACGTGGTCCGCCACGACACCGGCGCCTTCGGCTCCGCCGGCACGGTGGTGGCGGGCAAGGCGGTGATGCTGGCGGCCGACGCGCTCGCGGGACGACTGAAGACCTTCGCGGCCCGCCACACGGGCGTGGCACGGCACTTGTGCAAGCTGG
This sequence comes from Streptomyces sp. NPDC104226, assembly GCF_055584085.1. NCBI lineage: Bacteria > Bacillati > Actinomycetota > Actinomycetes > Kitasatosporales > Streptomycetaceae > Streptomyces > Streptomyces sp. NPDC104226. The sequence continues at coordinate 326,382 of NZ_JBVJMS010000010.1, read as the reverse complement.
AGGGCGAGGCCTTCGACTGCGCGGGACGGGTCGTCACCCTCAAGGAGCTGTACGAGGCCGCGTACGACAAGAACAAGCTGCACGAGATATCGGCGGAGGGCCACTGGACCGGCTCCCCGCGCTCGGTGGCCTTCAACGCCCAGTGGTTCCGGATCGCCGTCGATCCGGACACCGGCGAGATGAAGATCCTCCGCTCCGTCCACGCGGCCGACGCGGGCAAGGTCATGAACCCGATGCAGTGCCGCGGCCAGGTCGAGGGCGGCGTGGCCCAGGCCCTGGGCGCCACCCTCTTCGAGACCGTACGGGTCGACGAGCGCGGGGAGGTCACCACGGCCGCCTTCCGCCGCTACCGCCTCCCGCAGTACGCGGACGTCCCGCGTACGGAGGTCCACTTCATGGAGACCTCCGACTCCATCGGCCCGCTCGGCGCCAAGTCGATGTCCGAGAGCCCCTTCAACCCGGTGGCCCCCGCCTTCGCCAACGCGCTGCGGGACGCGACGGGGATCCGCTTCACGGAACTGCCGGTGACCCGGGACGTGGTCTGGCAGAAGATCCACGAGGCGGGCGGCCGACCCTGAAACACCGGTGGGGCAGCTCCGTCGGAGCTGCCCCAGGGGACTCGGTGCGCGCTGGGGCTACCCCCGCGTGAAGTAGCCGAGGAGGTCGGTGATCACGTGGTTGGGGCCGCCGTGGCTGTTGAAGATGCTGACCTTTCCGCCGGGGGCGACCGGGGAGATCACGTGGTTCGGGACCGTGACGCCCGGGAGGGTGTTGAGGCTGCTGGCGCCCGGCAGGGTGCCGCCGAAGGCGTACGCCGTGAGGAAGCCGGGGGCGGTGGTGTCGGTGGCGGTGATGTTGAGGACCGCACCGATGGCGTTGGAGGGAAGGCCGGTCACCGTGGTGGTGGCGCCGGGGGCGAGCTTGCCCGTGGTGCGGGTGTCCGCCAGGCGCTTGGGGACGACCGGGTTGAAGAGGGTCTTCCCGTCCTTGCCGTAGTAGCCGACGGCGTCGAGGATCACGTGCGTCGAGCCGGTGTTGGTGAAGAGGGTGATGGTGCCGTTCGGGCCGACGGGGACGATGGCCTGGTTGGACTTGTCCTTGCCGGGCTCGACGTTCAGGTTCGAGGTGGCGGGGCGCTTGGCCGGGTCGGGGTAGGCGATGACGTGGGCCTGCTCCTTGGCGCCGGTAGCGGTGAGGTTGAGGGCGACGGCCTTGGCGTCCGCCGGGATGCCGTTGACGCCCGCGACCTTCACCGTGCGGGTCTTGGCGGCGGACAGTGCGCCGCCGGTGGTACGGGTGTCCAGGACCCGGGTCGGGTCGAGAGGCGAGAAGCGGTCGCCGGCGTTGGGCTGGTAGTAGCCGACGAAGTCCACGATCAGCTCGGCCTTGCCGGAGTTCAGCTGCATCTGGAGCGCGCCCCCGCCCGTGGGGACCGTGACCGTGTTCGACGAGGTGCCGCCCGCGCGGACGTTCACGTTCGAGGTAGCCGGACGCGCCTGACCCGAGGGCCACACGGTGAGGTGGGTGTCCTCCGTGGCTCCGGTGACGGTCACGTTGACGACCGCGGAAGCCATGCTGCCCGACAGGGGGTGGCCCGGTACCCGGTGGTGCATCGGCAGGGTCACGTCCAGCGGCCGGCCGGACACGACGGGCTTGCGGTCCGTGCGCGAGTCCTTGATGCGGAACGGCTCCGTGGCCACGTACCCGGACGGCGCGTAGGCGACCTTGATGGTGCGGACGCCAACGGACCTCACGCCCTTGGAGTCCACGAGGGTCAACTTCATCTCGTAGTTGCCGGGCGTGGTGTAGGTGTGCTCGAACGAACGCAGCCCGTCGGCGTGGGCCGTATTGCCGTCACCGAACTCCATGTCCGCGCTCACCACCGGCCAGGGTGCCGAGGTGTGCTCCGTCGGGTCGACGACGACGGTCAGCGGGTCGACCCCCATGGCGCTCGGGTCCGTGCTGGTGGGCAGGGGCTGGCGCACGACGAAGCGAGGGGTCAGCTTGTAGGCCGAGGTCACCTTGATCTTCTTCGACGCGGTGAGCCTCGTCCCCAGGCCGTTGGACACCGTCACGGTGACCACGGTCGAGCCGGAGGAGCTGTAGACGTGCGTCGCAGCTCCGTTGGCGGCGTCTCCCGGGCGGGTGACGACCGGGTCGGTCCCGTCGCCGAAGTCCGTCGCATACGTCAGCCCGGTGGGCCAGTTGCTGTCCGAGCCGGGCTGCACCGTCACCTTCGTGCCGGCCGGAGCCCATTCCTGGTCCACCGACAGGGAGGCCTCGGTCAGGTGCTCCGCGGTCTCGTAGGCGCCGCGGTCGACGTATCCGCCGTTCCTGCCGGTGTTGGGGACGCGCGGGTCGTCCGCGACCGGGTTCCCGTCCATGTCGCCGGTCAGGAGGGCGCCGGGCGCCGTCGGGTCGCCCGAGTCGATGGTGAGGGAGCCGTCCATCACGCCGACGCGGTCGCGGTTCGGTGTGATGATGTCGTGGCCGCCCTGGCCCGTGGCGGCCTGGAACGCCGCCGCGTCCTTGTAGGCCGTACCGGCCCAGGTGTACGGGACCGTGACGATCTTGGGGCTGCCCGCGAGCAGGTTGTAGTCGGCGCGGGTGCCGGACGTCGCGCTCTGCTCCACCACGAGCGGGTTGCGGGTCTTGTCCGCCGCGCACGGGGAGGAGCCGGGCTCCGCGGTGAGGAACACGTTGTTGAGCACGGAGGAGCCGGTCGAGCCGCCGCTGATCGAGAGGCTCGTTCCGCAGCCGCCGGCGAAGTGGTTGTTGGTGAACGCCGTACCGGGTGCGTCCGCCACGACGGCCGGCTTGTCGGTTCCGCCGGTGATCAGGTTCCGGCTGAGAACGGTGCCCCGGCTGCCGCCTTCGATCCGCGTGCCGTCGATGCGGCTCCGGCTGATGCGGACGTCCGTGCTGCCGTCGCCCACCGTCAAGCCCTTGGTGGAGCCCCAGAGCTGGGACTGTTCCACCACCACGTCGCTGGAACGGTTGATCTTCACGCCTGCGTAGAGGGTCAGCCCCCGGACCACCACGTGGGAGGCGCCGGTGATGCTCAGGCCCTGGTGGGAGCGCAGCTGTGCCCTGGAGTCGTCCGTCGCGTCCACCGCGAAGGTGATCGGCTTGCCCGGCTCGCCGGAGCGGTCGATGGTGACGGGCTCGTCGTAGTTCGTCTCCGGGTCGATCAGTACGGTCTGACCCGGCGCGACGGCCTTCACCGCCGCCTGGATCGTGCAGAACGGGGCGGCCCGCGAACCCGTCCCGGTGTCGGTGCAGTGCGCTTCCGGGCGATTGTCCACGTAGAGGCCGGCCGGGCTCCCCGCCGCGGCGACGGCCGGTATGCCGAGGAAGGTGACGCCACCTGCCGTCAGCAGGACCGTGGCACGCGTGCGAAGCACCGCGCTGATGCTCTTGTTCATCCATCCCCCGTCACATCGTTCGACCGTCACCGCTTGGACGGACCGGCCCGCGCGATGGTTGTACGGGGATCCGCGCTTCAGGGCACGGTCATGGATGCCGGCGATCACTGGATCGCATCAGCTGCCAGGCAGATGCGACGACTTCATGCACAGGTGCGGCTCATATCAAGGCACCAACCTTGCAGATGAGGTTCCGTAAGGCTCGCCGCCGGGAAAGAGTGACCCATGGCCAAACTCATGCTGCACGGAGACCTGGATCACCCGGCGACGCTGAGCGTCGCGGATCTGCGGGACTGGGCACCGCACCGGGCCGCGGTCACCTTCGACTGCGCGACGAACGGTCCGCAGCACCACGTGTTCGAGGGCCCGTTGCTCCGGGAGGTGGTCTCGGACGCCGGCCCGGCCTTCGACGCACGCCGCCGCAAGGACCGTTCGCGGTTCCTGCTCGCCGTGACCGGCGGGGACGGGCACCATTCGATGCTGTCCTGGGCCGAGTTGGACGCCGACTTCGGTGGGAGTCCGGTGCTGCTGGCGACCCGCCTCGACGGTGAGGACCTCGACGAGGCGGGTGCGCAGCTGGTGGTCCCTTCGGACCGGTGCGGGGCGCGCTACGTCAGCGCCGTCACGCACGTGTGGTTCGGCGCGCTGTCGCCGCCGAGCCTGGGCCTGTAGGGCAGGACCCTCAAGCGATCAGGGCCCGCAGACGCTCAGGTCTTCAGACCGTCGCGAGGGAGATCTCGGTCGACTTGATCAGCGCGACGACGGAGGACCCGGCGGCCAGGCCGAGCGCCTCGACGGCGTCCTTGGTGATGGCGGCGGTGAGCCCGCCTCCGTTCACGTCCACCTTGACGGAGGCCATCGCGCCGCCGGCGGCGACGTCGACCACGGTGCCGGTGATCTGGTTGCGGATGGAGATGCCGTCGACGGCTCCGGTGGCCAGGGCGACCTCGGTGGCCTTGACCAGGGCCTTGACGGAGGAACCCGCGGCGAGGCCGAGGTCCTTGGCGGCGTCGGTGGTGATCGCGGCGGTGATGTCCTGGCCACCTTCCAGGCGGACCTTGACCGTCGTCATGGCCTCGCCCGAGGTGACGGAGGTGACGGTGCCGGCGATCTGGTTGCGGATGCTCAGGCTCATGAGTGGTTCGACCTCGTGTGTAGACGGTTCGCGCGTACGGCCCGGGTGACCGCACAAGATCGACGCTAGGCGGTTTCGTCCCGGCTCGGTTTCGACCCGTCGCATCCGCCACCCGGAACCACCCGGGCGGCTGGCCCGTGCGCCGATAAAAAAATCTTCGGGGTTCCTGTCACACCCGTGCGGCGGCGCGGGTCAGTGCGGTGAGGACGGAAAAACACCGTCCCCACCGCCTACCGAGGAGCCCCTCATGCAGATCGCCGCCACCGTCGTCGCCGTCCTCGCCGCCGCCATGTCGGGCTTCTCGGGCTACTCGCTCCTGCGCCGCGCCCCCTGGGTCGTGGAGGCCATGGAGCAGTACGAGGTCCCGCGGGCCTGGTGGACCCCGCTCGGCGCGGCCAAGGCCGCCGGAGCACTGGGCCTGCTGGCCGGCTTCCTCGTCCCGGTCCTCGGCATCGCCGCCGGCATCGGCCTGGTCCTCTACTACACCGGCGCCGTGATCACCGTGTTCCGGGCCCGGGCGTACGCCCACGTCCCCTTCCCGGTGATCTACATGGCCCCGGTCGTCGCCGCCTTCGCCCTCGGCTTCGCCGCGTAGGGGCCGGCCCGCCGGTCAGCCGGTCAGCCGGTCACTCGAACTTCGGCATCTCCCCGACCGTCTTCGCCACGTCGATCACCGCGAAGGCCGCGCCCTGCGGGTCCGTCACCGCCGCGAAGCGGCCGAAGGGGCTGTCCATCGGGCCGAAGTGCAGCTTGCCGCCGTGCGCCTGGGTCTTCGCGACCGCCTCGTCGCAGTCTGGGACGGCGAAGTAGACCTGGACGTACGAGGGGATCTCCGGCGGGAAGTCGGTGCCCATGTTCATCCGGCCCAGCACCGGGTTCTCCGGGCCGCCCAGGCTGAAGACCTTGAAGTCCATCCCGGCCGCCTCGGGGTCGTCGCCGAGGTCCATCTGCTGGGTCCCGTACGGGAAGACCTGCGGGAGGAACGCGTCCGGCTTGGCCACGTCGCGCGAGAAGAACTCGGCCCAGCAGTACGCGCCCGGCTCGCCGGTCTTCTCGAAGCCCTTGTGGTCACCCGGCTGCCAGACCCCGAAGACGGCGCCGCTCGGCTCCTTCGCGATGGCCATCGTGCCGAAGGAGCCGACCTGCATCGGGTCCATCAGGAGCTCGCCGCCGGCCGCCCTGATCTTCGCGGCCGTGGCCTCGGCGTCGGGCGAGGCGAGGTAGAGGCACCATTGCGAATGGCCCTCCGCACCCGGCATGGGCGGCACCACGGCTGCGACGGCCTTGCCGTCGGAATAGGCCTGCGTGTAGTTCCCGTACTCGCTGCTGGACTCCCCGAAGGTCCAGCCCAGCACATCGGCGTAGAAGGTCTTCGCGCCCTCCAGGTCGGAGAACATCGCGTCCACCCAGCAGGGCGCGCCTTCCGTGAAATCAGTCATGATCGATCGACTCCCGTGTCGTGTACGACGTGACCCGTCTCGGTACTCACGCTAGGCGCGGGGTCCGACAACCGCGCGGGGAGCACCGCCGCGCGGGACCCTTGGTGCATGGACGAGAACAACGAAGAGAAGAACAAGGACGAGAAGAGCAAGAGGGTCACCATCCGGCTCGCCCAGCAGCCGGAGGCCGACGAGCTGCTCGGGCGCAGCCCGCTCGCCGCGCTGGTCGGGATGCTGCTCGACCAGCAGGTACCCATGGAATGGGCCTTCTCGGGGCCCTACACGATCGCCCGGCGCCTCGGCTCCGACGACCTGGACGCGCACACGATCGCCGCCTACGACCCGGAGGCCTTCGCCGCGCTGCTCTCCGAGAAGCCGGCCGTGCACCGCTACCCGGGGTCGATGGCGAAGCGGGTGCAGCAGCTGTGCGCGTACCTGGTGGAGCACTACGGAGGGGACGCGGCGGCGGTGTGGGCCGACGCGGGCAGCGGCGCCGAGCTGCTGGCGCGGCTGCGGGCGCTGCCCGGCTTCGGGGAGCAGAAGGCGCAGATCTTCCTGGCGCTGCTCGGCAAGCGGTTCGGGGTGCGGCCGCGCGGCTGGCGCGAGGCCGCCGGCGGGTACGGACCGGCGAACGTCTACCGGTCCGCGGCCGACATCACCGGCCCGGAATCGCTGGCCAGGGTACGGGCGCACAAGCAGGAGGCGAAGGCAGCGGCGAAGGCGGAGAAGGCAGAGAAATCCGCCACCAGCGGTGCCGGTAAACGGAATTGACGGTTCGTGCGGGTTGCGGGGCCGTTGTCAGACCCTGCCCCTAGGCTCGGGATCATGACTGAGAACCTGACCCGCGCCGCCACCGCCGAGATCATCTCCGACGGTCCCGGCAGCCTGATCACGCTGCTCACGGACACCGCCGAGCTCACCTGCAACACGGCCACGTTCGAGGTCGGCGCGGCGGGCGCCCCGGTGCACTTCCACACCAAGGCGACCGAGTTCTTCCACGTCACGGACGGCACGCTCGACGTCCTGCTCGGCGACGAGATACACACCCTGACCAAGGGCGACTTCCTCGCCGTGCCCCCCGGCGTGAAGCACGCCTTCGCCCCGGCCGCGGACAGCACCGCCGAGGTGTTCGTCGGCTTCACGCCGGGCATGGGCCGCTTCGACTACTACCGGCTGCTCGGCCGGGTCCGGGCCGGCGAGGCGACGGTGCAGGACATCATCGACAGCCAGCCCGTCTACGACAACCACTACGCGGAGAGCGACGCCTGGGCCGGCCGCCTGAAGCGCAGCGCCGAGGCGTAGACCTCGTCGGCGTCGAGCCGCCGCAGTTCCTCCGCTATCAGCTCGGCGCTGCTGCGGATCTTCAGCGCCACCTTGCGGTCCGGGCTGCCCGGCAGGAGCAGGGTGGCCAGGACCCCGTCCGGGCGGTCCACGCGGATCTCCCCGGCGGAGGTCGCGAGCCGGACGCGGGTGATGACCGGGCCCCCGGTCTCCACCCGCTCCACGGGCACGCCGAGCCGGTCCTCCAGCCAGCGGGCCAGCAGCTCGGAGCTCGCGTTGCCGGGCTCGCTCTCCACCGCCGCGCCCGTCACCGGGAGCGGCTTCTGGTCCAGGGCGGCGGCCAGCAGCGAGCGCCACGGGGTGAGCCGGGTCCAGGCCAGATCGGTGTCCCCGGGCGCGTAGGCGCCGGCCCGGGCGTCGAGCGCGGCGACCGGGTCGGGGGCCGCCTCGGCATCGGTGATCCGGCGCTGCGCGAGGGCGCCGAGCGGATCCAGGGCGGGCGCGTCCGGGGCGTCGGCCGGCCACCAGGCCACCACGGGCGCGTCCGGCACCAGCAGCGGGAGCACGACGGAGCCCGCGTGCTCGGTGAGCGCCCCGTGCAGCCGGAGCAGCACGATCTCCCCGGATCCGGCGTCCGCGCCCACCCGCAGTTCGGCGTCGAGCCGGCTGCGCCGCAGCCGGTGCGAGCCGCGCGCGGTGCGCTTGATCACCGCGATGATCCGGCAGGGGTGCTCGCGCGAGGCCTCGGAGGCCGCGCGGACGGCGTCGTAGGCGTTCTCCTCGTCCGTGGCGACGAGGAGGTTGAGCACGAGCCCCATCGTGGGGCTCCCGACGGCCCGTCGCGCGTCGAGCAGGGCCCGGTTGACCTTGCTGGAGGTCGTATCGGTGAGTTCGGTCCGCATGCTCCGAGTCTCGCAGGCCGGACGGGGCCGCCGGTACGGGTTCCCGTGCGCGGTGTCAGCGGCGCCGCCTGGCCGTGCCGAAGATCGACCGGGAGATCTCGCGGCCCAGCTGCGTACCGATCGACCTGGCCAGGGAGCGGAAGAGCCCGCTGCCCACCACCTGCTCCGCCAGCGAGGGGTCCGGCTTCGGCGCGGCCTTCGCGGCCGCCTTCGCCTGCTTCTCCGCCTCGGCCGCGGCTGCGGCCGCCTCGGCCTCGGCCTCCGCAGCCGCCTGCTCGGCGGTGATCTTCTCGTACGCCGATTCCCGGTCGACGGGCTCCGCGTACCGCGAGTAGAGCAGCGAGGACTTCACCGCCTGGTCCAGCGCGGCCGCGTCGACCGGCCCCATCAGCGACTGCGGGGCCCGCAGCCGGGTGGCCGCCACCGGGGTCGGCGCGCCCTTCTCGCTGAGCACCGTGATCACCGCCTCGCCCGTCCCCAGCTGGGTCAGCAGCTCCTCCAGGTCGTAGGCGGAGTTCGGGAAGGTCTTCACCGTCGCCTTCAGCGCCTTCGCGTCGTCCGGGGTGAAGGCGCGCAGCGCGTGCTGCACCCGGTTGCCGAGCTGCGCCAGCACGTCGGCGGGCACGTCCTTGGGGGTCTGGGTGACGAAGAAGACGCCGATTCCCTTGGAGCGGATCAGCCGGACCGTCTGGGTGATGGCTTCGAGGAAGGCTTTCGAGGCCCCGTTGAACAAGAGGTGCGCCTCGTCGAAGAAGAAGACCAGTTTGGGCTTGTCCAGATCGCCGACTTCCGGAAGGTCCGTGTACAGATCCGCCAGCAGCCACATGAGGAAGGTGGAGAAGAGCTGCGGTTTGTCCTGGACCGCCGGGAGCTCCAGTACGGAGACCAGTCCGCGCCCGTCCGCCGCCGTTCGGAGGAATTCGCTGGTGTCGAATTCGGGCTCGCCGAAGAATTCCGCGGCCCCCTGCTGTTCGAAGGCGGTGAGTGCCCGCAGAATCACTCCGGCGGTCACCGTGGAGAGTCCGCCGATGCCCTTGAGCTCGGGCTTTCCCTTGTCCGACACGAGGAAGGCGACGACCGCCCGCAGGTCCTTGAGGTCGATCAGCTCCAGGCCCTTGGCATCGGCGTAGTGGAAGATCAGCCCCAGCGACTGCTCCTGCGTCTGGTTGAGCTGGAGCACCTTCGACATCAGGACCGGGCCGAAGCTCGTCACGGTGGACCGGAGCGGGATTCCGGGGCCGATCCCGCCGAGCGAGTAGAACTCGCTCGGGAATCCGGTGCCCTCCCATTCCTGGGCCACCTCCTCGGCCCGTTCCCCGATCTTGTCGTTGGCCGCGCCGGGCGCCGAGATCCCCGAGACATCGCCCTTGATGTCCGCGAGGAAGACCGGAACGCCGTTGGCCGACAACTGCTCGGCGATGAGCTGCAGCGTCTTGGTCTTGCCGGTTCCCGTGGCGCCCGCGACCAGTCCGTGCCGGTTGAGCATCGACAGCGGGATGCGGATCTGGTGCTCCGGCAGACAGGCCCCGTCCCAGAGCAGGGCCCCCAGATCGAGCGCGGGTCCGGTGAAGGCGTACCCCGCGGCGATCTGGTCGGCAGGGGACGCGGCGGGGGACCCTGCGGGGGACCCGGAGTCGGTGCTCTGGCTCATATATCACTCCCGAAATAGCACTATCTGCCACCTTTGCACCGTCATCGCAAGGCTGCGCCCCTGGGCCCTTGCCCGGTAGGCTTTCCGTGTGATCTTCAAGCGCATCGGAAATAGGCGGCCGTACCCCGACCACGGCAGGGAAACCACCCGGCAGTGGGCGGATGTCGCCCCGCGCCCGGTCCGGCTCGACCAGCTTGTGACCACCAAGGGCCAGCTCGACCTGGAAACGCTGCTCGCCGAGGATTCGACCTTCTACGGGGACCTCTTCGCCCACGTCGTGAAGTGGCAGGGCGACCTGTACCTCGAGGACGGTCTGCACCGCGCCGTCCGCGCCGCGCTCCAGCAGCGCCAGGTCCTGCACGCGCGCGTCCTCGAACTGGGCTGACGAACAGGGCCGGCGGGCCGGGCCTGCGGGCAGGCCGACCGGCCGGGCTGACCGGCCGGGCCGATGAACCCCTTCCGGCTGTCTGATAGATCCCGGTTGCGCCTTTCGGGTCAGGCTTGCCCTATGAACAGATGATTCAGTGGGCATCGGCAGCGGTCGGCATTACGCTGCGCACATGAGCATGCTCACTCCCCCTGGCATGGGCGGAAAGTACAAGGTCACGGGAGCGGCTTACCCCCGCATGACCCGCCCTCGACGCCGCCGCCGGATCGTCCTCGTGGTGCTCGGATCGATCATCGGGCTCGCCCTGATCGCTTACGGGGCCGTGCAGCTCATCGATGTGTTCGGCGGTGACGCGGACAAACGCAAAACCGCCGCCGCGGCCAAGGACTGCGCGACCCCCGCCCCCAAGGCCGGCTCCGCGGCCTCCGCCGCGCCGGCGCCGCAGGTCGCCCTCCCGCCGCCCGGCGGGATCACGGTCAACGTCTACAACGCGACCCCGCGGGCCGGCCTCGCCAAGGCCGTGGGAGACGAACTCAAGAACCGCGGCTTCACCATCGGCAAGGTCGGCAACGCCCCCGCCGACTTCGACAAGAAGGTCCCGGGCGCCGGGATACTGGTCGGCTCGCCGCAGACGGACAAGGCCGCGTTCTCCGTCCTCGGTACCAACCTCGCCGGCGCCACCCAGCAGACCGACGCCCGCGAGACCGCGGACATCGACCTGATCCTGGGCGACGCCTTCAAGGAGCTCACGCCCAAGGCCGACGCGGACAAGGCCCTGGCCCTCTTGGCCAACCCGCAGCCCGCGCCCGCCAAGAAGTGCTGACCGGCTGACGCCGACCACACGAGAAAGCCCGGCTCCCCGAAGGGGGCCGGGCTTTGGGATCTCCGCGCCGGTCAGCGCCGGTCAGCGCCGGTCTGCGCAGGTCAGCGCCGCTCGGTGCTACTCCGCCGAGCCGTACATGCGGTCGCCCGCGTCGCCCAGGCCCGGCACGATGTAGCCGTGCTCGTTGAGCCGCTCGTCCACCGCGGCCGTCACCACCGTCACCGGCGTGCCCGCGAGCTCGCGCTCCATGACCTCGACGCCCTCGGGCGCGGCCAGCAGCACCACCGCGGTCACGTCGTCCGCACCGCGCTTGATCAGCTCCTGGATCGCCGCGACCAGCGTGCCGCCGGTGGCGAGCATCGGGTCGACGACGTAGACCTGGCGGCCCGAGAGGTCCTCCGGCATGCGCGTCGCGTACGTGGAGGCCTCCAGGGTCTCCTCGTTGCGGACCATGCCGAGGAAGCCGACCTCGGCGGTCGGGAGCAGCCGCACCATGCCGTCGAGCATGCCGAGACCGGCGCGCAGGATCGGTACGACCAGCGGCCGCGGGTAGGAGAGCTTCACGCCGGTGGTCGGACCGACCGGGGTGACGATGTCGGCCTGCTCGGTGCGCACGTCCCGGGTGGCCTCGTACGCCAGCAGGGTCACCAGCTCGTCGGCGAGGCGCCGGAAGGTGGGGGAGTCGGTGCGCTTGTCGCGCAGGGTGGTGAGTTTGTGCGCCACCAAGGGGTGATCCACGACCTGCAAACGCACAACATCCTCCAAAACTCGGCTGTCGCAGCGAAAGCTGCGCCCTACACCGCCGCCACCTGCGAAAACGGCCGCAACTGCGCGACCCACACCCAAAAGGCTACGCGCTGCTCCCACCCCTTCGCGCCCGGAGCGGGGGCCACGCCCGGAAACCCCTGGAGATGCGACCCGCCCGGACCCCCAGCACGCTGGACGGATGACCCACGAGACCGACGCAATGGTGATCGCCGCCGTAGACGGATCCGAACACAGCCTCAAGGCCCTGGAGTGGGCAAGGGCTGCGGCAGTACGCCACGGCACCGGGCTCCTCGTCGCCCACGTGCTCTCCGACAGCGTCCAGCTGTACGCGGCACGCCGCTCCTCCCTCAACGACCGCACCGAGCCCGAAGAGCCCGAGGACCCCGTCAGCGAGCGGATACGGGCCCACCTGGCCGAGGGCGGCCCGCTCCCCTCCGAAGTCCGCTACGCGTCCCTGGAGGGCTCGGTCCCGGAGGCCCTGCGGGACATCGGGGAGGGCGCCCGGATGCTGGTCATGGGATCCCGGGGCCGCGGCGGCTTCGCCGCGCTGCTGCTCGGTTCGAACAGCCGCGCCGTGGCCACCAGCGCCGCCTGCCCGGTGGTCGTCGTCGCGCACGAGGCGCGGGGGGCGGAGAGGGGCGACGGGGCCGACGAGGCCGCCCGGGCCTCGGCCGGGCGCGTGGTGGTGGGGCTGCACGCCTCCGAGACGCCCGACAACGTACTGGACTTCGCGTTCACGGAGGCGGCCGCGCGGGACACCACCCTCCAGGTGGTCTCGGCGTACAGCATCCCGCCGTCGCCGACGATGGTGATCGACAGCCCGTTCGCGGTGATCCCGCCGGAGGCGCTGGTGGGGGAGGACGAGAACGCCGTGCCGGCCGAGCGGGAGATGCTCCGCTCCCAGACGGAGCGGCTCGCACCGTTCCGGGCGAGGTACCCGGCCGTTCCCGTCGAGCAGGCGGCGGTGCCCGGGGACGCGGCCGGGCGGCTCGTGGACACCTCGAAGTCGGCGGCCCTGGTCGTCGTGGGCCGCCACCATCCGCGCCGGCACATCCGGTCCCTGATGATCGGCTCGGTCGCGAATGCCGTCCTGCAGCACGCGCACGGGCCGGTGGCGATCGTCCCGACGTTGTCGGAGTCGGTGGGGTCACCGGAGTCCGCGGGGGAGTCCGCGTAGCCGGGATTGTCGGAATCCGACTGAATTCATCGTGAGTCGTGGCAGAAGGTGGCATCAAACGGCCGGTCCGGGGGAAGGTGGGGGTTCGGGGGGACGGACCGGACCGGACCAGCCAGGGGCGGTGACCCATGCCCGATGAAGATCACGAGCTACTGGAGACGACGGCGCAGCGCAGAGCACGGCGCGCGCAGTTCCTCCGTGACCTGCACGAGGCCCGGGAACTGCGCGACCGGGTGCAGCCCAGACGCGCCCGCGCCGCCCGCATGCGCCAGCAGATGCGCATGCGCACCTTCCGCTGGTGAGCCCCGCCGGGACCCCGCCCGGCCGCCGTCCCGCCCCCGGCACGAGGCCCCGTACAACACGCGCGGCCAGCGCCACGGCGCGGAAGACCTCTCGCATTGGCTCCGTTTCTGCCACGATGCCGACTGGGCGGGGTACGAAACGGTGAGCACGACGGCCGTTCCACCCCCCACCCACCTCCGGCCGGGGGGAACTCCAACCGGCACGCCTATGACCAGTGGGAGAGTCACGGTGTACTTCGCCGCACTGCTCGCGCGCACCGAAGACGGGTGGGAAGCGAGCGACATGGAACTCGACGATGTCGAGTCCCTGAGTGATCTGATCGATCTCGCCCGCTCCGCCTCTGTCGACGACGACACGGTGGTAGCCCTCATCGAACAGGAGGACGCCTGGTTCGGTGTCGTCCGGGTGGACGGCGAAGAGGACCCGCGCTACTACGTGTCCAACGCCTCCGCCGCCTCTCGCAGCTCCTACGGGTCGATGCTGACCGACGAGCTGCTCGGCAAGGACGAAGAGGACGACGAACTCGACGAGCTGGACCTCGACGGAACCGAGGACGGCGAGGACGAGGTCATCGCCTCCTACCCGGACGGCGGACCCGCCGACAGAGACCAGGAGGACGACGAAGACACGGACGACGCCCACGACGTACGAGCCGGATCCGAACCGGCACCCGCCGGGCCGCTCGGCGACCCCCGCCTGCTCGACGACCTCGGGGTCAGCCACAAACAACTGATGACCCTGGACGGGGACGCACTCTCGGAGATCGCCGAATCGCTCGGCGCCACCGAGGTCCTGGAGGCCGTCCGCTAGTGATCCCCGCGCACCACCACACCCCGCGGCCCACCCCGTACACGCCCGATCCCGTACGGGACCCGTGGCAGGACTCCATGCGCCTGGCGCTCCGGGAGGCCGCCCGGGCGGTGCCGGCCGGCGACGTGCCGGTCGGCGCCGTGGTGCTCGGCCCGGACGGGAAGCTCCTGGCCACCGGGCACAACGAGCGGGAGGCGACCGGAGACCCGACGGCACACGCCGAGGTACTGGCGCTGCGCCGGGCCGCCACCGCCCTCGGGGAATGGCGGCTCCCGGGGTGCACCCTCGTGGTGACCCTGGAGCCGTGCGTGATGTGCGCGGGCGCCCTCGTGCAGTCACGGGTGGCCCGGGTGGTCTACGGGGCGTCCGACGAGAAGGCGGGCGCCGCCGGGTCGCTGTGGGACCTCGTACGGGACCGCCGGCTCAACCACCGGCCCGAGGTGATCGCGGGCGTGCTCGCGGGGGAGTGCGCGCAGCAGCTCACGGAGTTCTTCCGCACGCTCTGAGGCGGTCGCCGGGAGTCCCGCCGGGCGCCGATTTCATTTCATGCCGCCCCTTGGGCTAGGATCCATCTCGGTAGTGTGTCCGAGTGGCCGAAGGAGCTCGCCTCGAAAGCGAGTATGGGGCAACCCATCGGGGGTTCAAATCCCTCCACTACCGCTTCGATCGAGAGCCCCGCCCCGCAAGGGTCGGGGCTCTCGGCGTTTCCGCACACGTCCAGCCTCCGACATCCGGCGTCCGGCGTCCGAGGGACATCCGCGTGACCGCCCGCGCCCTCGGCCGTTGTCACGGCATGACCAAGACCCAGCGCATCCTCGCCGCCATCGCCCTCGCGGGGGCCGCCGCGGGCCTCGCGGCGCCCGCCGCCTCCGCCGCACCGATCTCCCCGCTCACCCTCCCGGACCTGCCGGCGCCGCAGGGCATGCCGGAGGGGGCGAGCCCGTCCTCGGTGCAGGAGATCGGCGGACAGGTCAGCGGCGGCCTGAACCAGCTCAACCAGCTGATGGAGCTGCCGAACCACCTCGCCCCCGTGATCGCCCCGGTCCAGCCGATCGCCGATCTGGCCGGCGGCCTGGAGTAGGCACACCGCACACCGCAGCCGCGGGCCACACCGTTCGGCGGACAACGCGAAGAAGGCCCCGACCTGAGTCGGGACCTTCAACGGTTGGGACGGGGGAAGTGGCATCGGGGGGACAAGCCACTTCCCCCGATGAGGACGGAACCTGCCAGTCCAAGCCGCAGTCAGGGGGGAAGCTTGCGGCTCGGACCCCGCAGTGAGGTCCTGTCCCTCGCTCACCGATTTCCTGCCAGAACCGGTGGGCTCGTGTTCAATCCTGCGCCTTCCCGGGCCGCCGCCACACCGGCAAAGGGCCTGTGCCGCGAGGCCATTGGTCCTTAAAGGCCAGGTGAGTGTTCGAACACGACCGGCTAGACTCTCCCGACCTTGCAGGACCGGTTGGGGAGGCCGACACCGCACGTGGACACCAAGAAGCTGATCTCGGGCGCCCTCACCGTGTTCGTCCTCTTCGTCATCATCACCCAGCCCGTAAAAGCCGCCGATATGGTGCAAATAGGCTTCCAAGGAATCTCGGATGCCGCAACGGCGATCGGCGAGTTCATGACCGAACTGGTGCGCTAAGCCCCGTACGCTGAAGCGGTTTCCGGACTTCCCGGCCCCCCACTCCTACGGGTGGGGGGCTTTTTGCGTTCCCGCACACGGGGCAATATGCCCTGTTATGCCCAACTTGCCCTCAACACGGCGATATACGGTGCTTGCACACAGTGCACATGTCTTGTGATGCTATGACCGCTTTTGACGGATGAGTTGATGACGTGACGTGAAGGGGTGGCGTGACCGTGCCGGCCAGTACTGCGCCCGAGGTGCCGCCCCAGCAGGACCCGCAGCAGGAGCACCCCCGGGACCTCCACCGGGACTCCGCGCAGGCCCCGCAGGGGACTCTGCCCGGACCCCTGTCCGGGTCCCAGCCCGGACCCCCGCCCGGGTCCCAGCCGGAGCCCCAGCCGGCGGAGTCCCACGTACCGCCCCAGCAGGAGGCCCCCGAGGGGCCTCCGGTCGCCCCCAGGCCGCAGAGCCGGGGCGCCGACACCCGGGCCCTCACCCAGGTCCTGTTCGGGCAGCTGAAGGACCTCCAGCCGGGCACCAGCGAGCACTCCCGGGTCCGGGGGGCGCTCATCGAGGCCAACATCCCGCTCGTCCGGTACGCGGCGGCCCGCTTCCGCAGCCGCAACGAGCCGATGGAGGACGTGATCCAGGTCGGCACGATCGGGCTGATCAACGCGATCGACCGGTTCGACCCCGAGCGCGGGGTGCAGTTCCCGACCTTCGCGATGCCGACCGTCGTGGGCGAGATCAAGCGGTACTTCCGCGACAACGTCCGCACCGTCCACGTCCCGCGCCGGCTCCACGAGCTGTGGGTCCAGGTCAACGCCGCCACCGAGGACCTCACCACCCTGCACGGCCGCACCCCGACCACCCCCGAGATCGCCGAGCGGCTGCGCATCAGCGAGGACGAGGTGCTCTCCTGCATCGAGGCCGGCCGCAGCTACCACGCGACCTCCCTGGAGGCCGCCCAGGAGGGCGACGGGCTCCCCGGCCTGCTCGACCGCCTCGGCTACGAGGACCCCGAGCTGGCCGGCGTGGAACACCGCGACCTGGTCCGCCACCTGCTCGTCCAGCTGCCCGAGCGCGAGCAGCGGATCCTGCTCCTGCGGTACTACAACAATCTGACCCAGTCGCAGATCAGCGCCGAGCTCGGCGTCTCCCAGATGCACGTCTCGCGACTCCTCGCCCGGAGCTTCGCCCGACTGAGATCCGCAAACAGGATCGAGGCCTAACCGGATCGAGTGGAGATCATTCTCCGCGTTTCCTGACAGAGAGGCAGATTCCCGCCCTAGAGCAGGCCTATCGTGCTCTGTCGCTGGAGATACTTGTCGACATGGCGCTACAGCGTGTTGCCGACATGTGACATTCTGCTGGAACCGCGTTTGCCGCAGCCCCGCCTCCGGTATTCAGGTGGAGGCTGCGTTCCTCCGACGGGCGCGCAGATGAAGCGCGAACCGTCCGCGACCTCAAGGGGGTGGCATGTCCGTAGACCAGGGCAGCTCACAGGTGCTCACGCTCGTCAAGCAGCGTGAAGTGCCGGCCGTGTCCCACAGCTCGGAAGCCATCGACACCCGGATCGACACCCGCACCCTCTCCCGCTCCCTCTTCAAGCGGCTCGCCGGCCTCGACGCGGACAGTCCCGAGCGGACGTACGTGCGCGACACCCTGATCGAGCTGAACCTCCCCCTCGTGCGCTACGCCGCGGCCCGCTTCCGCAGCCGCAACGAGCCCATGGAGGACATCGTCCAGGTCGGTACGATCGGGCTGATCAAGGCCATCGACCGGTTCGACTGCGAACGCGGAGTGGAGTTCCCGACCTTCGCCATGCCGACGGTCGTCGGCGAGATCAAACGGTTCTTCCGGGACACCTCATGGTCCGTGCGCGTCCCGCGCCGGCTCCAGGAGCTGCGCCTCGCGCTGACGAAGGCCAGCGACGAGCTCGCCCAGAAGCTCGACCGCTCGCCGACCGTTCCGGAGCTGGCGGCCGTGCTCGGGGTCTCGGAGGAGGACGTCGTCGACGGCCTCGCCGTCGGCAACGCGTACACCGCCTCCTCGCTCGACTCGCCCTCCCCCGAGGACGAGGGCGGCGAGGGCTCGCTCGCGGACCGGCTCGGGTACGAGGACACCGCGCTGGAGGGCGTCGAGTACCGCGAGTCGCTCAAGCCCCTGCTGGCCAAGCTCCCGCCCCGGGAGCGGCAGATCATCATGCTGCGGTTCTTCGCGAACATGACCCAGTCGCAGATCGGCGAGGAGGTCGGCATCTCCCAGATGCACGTCTCCCGGCTGCTCACGCGCACGCTCGCGCAGCTCCGCGTCGGCCTGATCGGCGAGTAGCCTCCGGGTCGCCGGTGCCCGGGCCATGCCCTGCCGGGCAATGCTCCGCACCGGCTTCCCAATTGACGGTGCGTCAGTAAAACTGCCGGGATGCGAAAGGTTTCCCGGCAGGCTGCCGTCCTCGTCCTGAGCGCCGCCGCCGCCACCGCCGCCCTGACCGGGTGCGGCGGCCCGGCGCGCGAGGGCTACGTGGCCCTGGGCGCGGCCGCTCCGGGCCCCGAGCGGGGCGCCGGGGAGAACGTCGCGCCCAAGGACCGGGTCGAGTTCCAGGCGCTCCCACAGGCGCCCTCGGGGTCCTCCGCGTCCCCCGGCGGCACGTCGGGCAGCACCTCGGCGGACATCCCGGGCGATGCCGGGGCGCCTGGCAGTGCTCCCGGCGCGGTCCCCGGCGGTACGCCGCCCGGCGCGCCGGGGTCGCCCCAGGCTCCCGGCGGCTCCGACCCGGGCGGAGGCGCGCCCGCCGGCCCCGGCGGCTCGGGCGGCTCCGGGAACCCGCCCGGCACGCCGCTGCCCACCCCTCCGGGCGGCAAGCCCGGGACCCCGTCGAGCCCGCCCCCGAAGCCGGGGCCGTCCGCTCCGGCGCGGCCTCCGGCCACGCCGGCGAAGCTGAGCATCGGCGCGCCGACCCGTACCGCGACGGCGGAGCGCTGGTGCGAGCAGGTCACGGTGGCCTTCACCAACACCGGCTCCACCGCCGCCCGTTCGGGCACGGTCGGCTTCGCGACGCACATCATCGGCGCCCTGGGCGTCGACTGGGCCACCATCCACTCGACCCAGCCGCTGCCCGCGCCGATCGCGGGCGGCACGACGAGGACGCAGACCTACCGGATCTGCGTCGAATCCTGGCGCGTCCCCCTGGGCATGCGCGTGGAGACCCAGAAGGTCACGGCCACCTGGAACTGAGCCGGCGGACGGCTCAGAGCGCCAGCCAGGCCACCACGGCGATCAGGACCAGAGCGGCGAGGCCGGCCCCGATCCACAGGCCCGCGCCCGGTCCCGACTTGCGGGCGGCGCGGTTCTGCATGCGCGAACCAGGGACGGCGGGAGCCGGTACCGGCTCGTCGACGAAGGCCCGGAACATCTGGGTGCTGCCCGCGGGGTCGTAGTCACCCTCGGGAGCCTGTGAGTTGTGGTTCGAGTCGTGATTCGCAGCCATGCGCAGGACCCTAGCCGGTTTTCCGATTCCTTTACCGCCCAGCCCTCCGATTCATTTGCCTGTAACAACCATCTGCTTCTATGGTTGCCCGAAGCAACGACATTCGGAGGGGGGTCCAGGTGACCACAGCACCCGTGGCGGCCACGGCTACGCCCGCAACCCGCTACGCCGAGCTGGCCCGTCAGCTCACCGGCATCGGCGCCGTCAAGCGCGACCTCGCCCGCCTCCTGCCCCCCGACTGCCCGCCCGGTTCGGCGGCCGTGCTCACCGTGCTCGACCGGCACGGCGAGATGCGGCTCGGCCGCCTGTCCGAGTACCTGGCCATCGACATCTCCGTGACCAGCCGGCACGTCGCGCACACCGCCGACCGCGGCTGGATCACCCGCGACACCGACCCCGTCGACGCCCGCTGCCGGATCCTGCGCCTGACGCCGGCCGGCCGCGCCCTCCTCACCGAGCTCGGCTCCCGCCACACCACGGCGCTGGAGAAGGCCCTGGCCGACTGGTCCGACGCGGACGTCGACCACCTCAACACCCTGCTGGCCCGGCTCCGCTCGGGCTTCACGCTCCCAGACAGCTAGACCGAAGGAAACACATGGCTACGACCACACCCACCGGTGTGCGGGGAGGCAGCCGGCCGGAGACCACGTCCGACAGCGCGCCCATGACCCACCCGCAGATCATGAAGGCGCTCTCCGGGCTGATGCTCGGCATGTTCGTGGCGATCCTGTCCTCCACGATCGTCTCCAACGCCCTGCCCCAGATCATCGGCGACCTCGGCGGCACCCAGTCCTCGTACACCTGGGTGGTCACGGCCGCCCTGCTCTCGATGACGGCCGCGACCCCGCTGTGGGGCAAGCTCTCCGACCTCTTCAGCAAGAAGCTCCTGGTCCAGATATCCCTGGTGATCTACGTCCTCGGCTCGATGGTCGCGGGCATGTCCCAGAACACCGGCATGCTCATCGCCTGCCGCGTGGTCCAGGGCATCGGCGTCGGCGGGCTCTCCGCCCTCGCCCAGATCGTGATGGCCGCGATGATCTCCCCGCGCGAGCGCGGCCGCTACAGCGGCTACCTCGGCGCGGTCTTCGCCGTCGCCACCGTCGGCGGCCCGCTGCTCGGCGGGGTCATCACCGACACGAGCTGGCTCGGCTGGCGCTGGTGCTTCTACGTCGGCATCCCCTTCGCCGTCATCGCCCTGATCGTGCTGCAGCGCACCCTGCACCTGCCCGTCGTCCGCCGCGACGTCAAGGTCGACTGGCTCGGCGCCTTCCTGATCAGCGGCGCCGTCTCGCTCCTGCTGATCTGGGTGACCCAGGCCGGCACCTCCTACGACTGGATCTCCTGGCAGACCTGGACGATGACCGGCGGCGCGCTCGTCCTCGGCCTGCTCTTCGTCCTCGTCGAGTCCAGGGCTAGCGACCCGATCATCCCGCTGCGCCTCTTCCGCAACAAGACCATCAGCCTCGCCTCGGCAGCCTCGCTCTTCGTCGGCATCGCGATGTTCTCGGGCACCGTGTTTTTCAGCCAGTTCTTCCAGTTGGCCCGCGGCGAGTCCCCGACGATGTCCGGAATCCTCACGATTCCGATGATCGGCGGACTCTTCGTCTCCTCCACCGTTTCCGGTCAGGTGATCACCAAGACCGGCAAGTGGAAGGGCTGGCTGGTCTCCGGCGGTGTGCTCCTGACGGCCGGACTCGGCCTGCTGGGCACCCTGCGGTACGACACCGCGTACTGGCACATCGCGATCTTCATGGCGCTGACCGGCCTCGGCCTCGGCATGATGATGCAGAACCTGGTCCTCGCCGCCCAGAACCAGGTGGCCCCCGAGGACCTGGGCGCCGCCAGCTCGGTCGTCACCTTCTTCCGCTCGCTCGGCGGCGCCATGGGCGTCTCCGCGCTCGGCGCGGTCATGGCCAACCGGGTCACCCACTACGTCCAGGACGGCCTCGCCGCACTCGGCCCGAAGGCGGCGGCCCTGGGCCACGGCGGAACCGGCGGGGGAGCCATCCCCGACCTCGGCAAGCTGCCCGAGCCCTTCCGCACGGTCGTCGAGTCCGCGTACGGGCACGGCGTCGGCGACGTCTTCCTCTACGCCGCCCCCACCGCGCTGCTCGCGCTGGTGCTGGTGGTGTTCATCAAGGAGGTCGCCCTCAGGTCGAAGCCCGCGGGCCACGAGCCGGCGGCCGCCTCGGCGGAGTAGCCGGACGGCCTACGGGGCTGCGCCCGGGGCGGGCGCGGCGCCCGCCCCGGGCGCGGTGTGGGCCAGGATCCCCGCGATCAGGACGTCGAGCGCGAGGCAGAACTCCCCGTCGGGCGGCCGCCGGACCGTGCCCGCACAGCCGTGCAGGAACTGGGAGACGGCCAGCCGGGCCCCGGCCCGGGTGGCGTCCGGCAGGCCCGTGGCGTCCAGCAGCCGGTGCAGGGCGGCGTCGAAGGCCCGTGCGTGCGGGCCGATGTTCGGATACGCGGCGGTGAGCGGAGCCACCCACGGGTGGTCCACGAGCAGCCTCCGGTAGCCCCGGGCCAGCGAACGGAGCCGGCCGGGCCAGCCCTCCGCGGGCGGCCCGGCCGGCTCCTGCTCTTCCCGGAGCTCGCCCAGGGCGCTGTCCAGGGCGAGTTCGAGCAGATCGTGCTTGGTGTCGACGTACCAGTAGAGGGACATCGCGGTCACCCCGAGCCCGGCGGCCAGCCGCCTCATGGAGAAGCGCGCCAGCCCCTCGGCGTCCAGCAGCCGTACGGCCGCGGCCGTGATCCGCTCCCGGTCGAGTCCGTCGGGGCCTCCGGTGCGCCGCCGGGCGGCTGCGGCCGGCCGTTCGGCCAGCCAGACACTGGTCCGGGCCGTGCCGGGATCGGCCGGGGTGACCATGGAGGCATCCTCCTCACACGCACGGGACGGCCCGGAATGCCCGGTCCGCCCCCTTGATGCTAGGGGGTGGGACCGGGTGCGGTGGGTTTCAGGACCCTTGGGAGGTCGGCGCGGTGAGGTCGTAGAAGGTGGCTCCGCCGATGGTGGAGGCCTTGAAGTTGGCCTTGACCCAGGTCTCGATGGAACTGCTCACGCCTCCGCCGGGGCCGCCCCCGACACGGACCAGCCTGCGGGTCTCCGCGCCGCCGCCGGTTGCGCCGTCGGCCGCGGTCTCGTCGGCTCCCGCGTCGCTCTGGCCGATGAAGTAGTGGATCTTCCCGGCGCTCACGTACTCCTTGAACTGCTCCAGCGTCGGCGAGGGGTCGCTGCCGTTGAAGCCGCCGAGGGGCATCACCGGCTGCTGCGAAGCCAGCTGGTAACTGGCCGCGTTCTGCGAGCCGATGGCGGCCGCAGCCCAGGTGTACCGGTCCGCGTCCGCGCGCAGCGCGGCCGTGGCCTCCGCGCTGGTCCTCGTCCCGCCGAGCAGGCCGCCCATGCCGCCTCCGCCGGGACCGCCGACCATCCGGGTGGGCCGGCCGTCACCGGCGGGCCGGCTGCCGCCGGGGGCCTGGCCGCCCGGAGCCTGGCCGCCGCCTCCTGGGGCCTGGCCGCCCTGAGCGGGGGCGCCCGGGGGCATGCCCTGCGGTGCGGCACCGCCGCCGGGCATCCCGCCCCCGCCCGGCACCTCGAAGCTGCGCATCCCGCCGCCGGGGCCGCCCCGGCCCCCCGCGACCGCGGGGCCCGCCGTGACGATCGAGCCCGTGTGCGCGGTGCTCACCGTGCTCAGGCAGTACGCGAGGGGTCCGGCCAGGGCCGCGCCCAGGCCGACTGCCGCCACGCCGAGTGCGGTCCGGCGGCCCAGCCGCGCGGCGAACGGCAGCAGCAGGGCCGTGCCGAGTCCGACAGCGAGGACCAGCCAGCGCAACCACGGCACGTACTCCGCAGAGCGGCCGAGCAGCACGAAGGCCCAGTAGGACGTGAGTGCGAGGGTCCCCGAGAGCGTGAGGGAGGCGGCCCGGCTGCCCCGCTCCTCCCAGAGGACGGCGATCCCCATGCCGACGAGGGCGGCGATGTAGGGGGCCAGCGCGACGGTGTAGTACTCGTGGAAGATGCCCTGCATGAAGCTGAAGACCACCGCGGTGATCAGCAGCGCCCCGCCCCAGGCCAGGAAGGCCGCGCGTGCCATGCCCTCCAGCGAGTCGGCGGCCCGGCGGGCCCGCCAGGTGACCACGAGGCCCGCGACGAGCAGGATCAGCGCGGCGGGCAGCAGCCAGCCGATCTGACCGCCGATGTTGGAGGAGAACATCCGGTCGATGCCGGTCTCTCCCCAGCTCATCCCGCCTCCGCCCCCACTCCCGCCGGGGCCGCCGGCCATGCCCTCGGCGGCCGTGCGGGCGCCGCCTCCGACGCTGCCGGTCTCCTCGCCGTTGATCCGGCCGAGGCCGTTGTAGCCGAGGGTCAGTTCCAGGAAGGAGTTGGTCTGCGAGCCCCCGATGTACGGGCGGGAGGAGGCGGGCCACAGTTCGACGACCGCCACCCACCAGCCGCCGGCCACCACCATGGCGGCCGTGGAGAGCAGCAGCTGTCCCAGGCGCCTGCGCAGCCCGGTCGGCGCGCAGATCCCGTACAGCAGGGCGAGGGGCGGCAGGATGACGAAGGCCTGCAGGGTCTTGGTCAGGAACGCGAAGCCGACCGCGACCCCGGCCCAGACGAGCCACTTGGTGTGCGCCCCTTCCAGAGCCCGGAGCACGCAGTACACGGTGACGGTCATCAGCAGGGTCAGCAGCGCGTCGGGGTTGTTGAAGCGGAACATCAGCGCGGCCACGGGCGTGAGCGCGAAGACGGCTCCGCTGATGAGGGCCGCGACCGGGCCGAACTGACGGCGTACGGCCGCGTAGAGCACGGCGGTCGTTCCGACGCCCATCAGGGCCTGCGGGACGAGGATCTGCCAGGCGCCGAGCCCGAAGAGCCGGACGGACAGCATCATGGGCCACAGCGCGGCCGGGGGTTTGTCGACGGTGATGGAGTTCCCGGCGTCGGAGGAGCCGAAGAAGAAGGCCTTCCAGCTCTCGCCGCCCGCCTGGACCGCGGCGGAGTAGAAGGAGTTGGCGTACCCCGAGGCCCCGAGGTCCCACAGCAGCAGGACGGCGGTGGCGAGGAGTAGCCCGAGGAAGGCGGGGCGCTCCCAGCCGGGCCGGCCGGCGTGCGCCCGGGTCGCCCGGGAGGACGGGGCGGCCGGGGAGGGCGGATGGAGCGGTAGCGCTGCCGTGGTCATCAGGAGTGGTCCTTCGCGGGAGTGGCGCGCCGTTCGGGGAAGACCCAGGCACGGAAGAGCAGGAACCGCAGCACGGTGGCGGCGAGGTTGGCGGTGACCAGGACGGCCAGCTCGGTGCTGTGCCCCGGAGCGGCGGTGGCGGCCCCGAGAGCGGCGAGCGATCCGCTGGTCAGGGCCAGTCCGATGGCGAACACCACGAGCCCCTGCGCCTGGTGGCGCACGGCGCGGGCCCGGCCCCGGACGCCGAAGGTGAGCCGTCGGTTGGCGGCGGTGTTGGCCACGGCGGAGAGCAGCAGCGCGGCGGCGTTGGCGAGCTGGGGGCCCGCGCCGGTCCGGGCTACGGAGTAGAGGAGCAGGTAGAGGAGGGTGGACAGGGCTCCGACCGCGCAGAAGCCCAGGAGCTGGCGGGCCAGCCCGCGCGGCACCCCGGGCAGGGCGGTGCGGTCGCGCGGGTCGTCACCGAAGGGGCGGGCGAGCCGGTCCAGCGGCAGCGCGCCGACGGCCAGCGCCCTGCCCACGCGCCAGACGCCCTTGAGGTCCTCGGCGGCGGTGCGGGCGATGTGCACGGTGGAATCGGGGTCGTCGACCCAGTCCACGGGGACCTCGTGGATCCGGAGCCCGGCCCGTTCGGCGAGGACGAGCAGCTCGGTGTCGAAGAACCAGCCGGAGTCCTCCACGAGCGGCAGCAGCCGGGTCGCGACCTCGCGGCGGATCGCTTTGAAGCCGCACTGGGCGTCGCTGAAGCGGGCGGAGAGCGAGGAGCGCAGGAGCAGGTTGTAGGCGCGGGAGATGAACTCCCGCTTCGCTCCCCTGACCACCCGCGAGGAACGGGCCAGCCGGGTGCCGATGGCGAGGTCGGAGTGGCCGGAGATCAGCGGGGCGACCAGCGGCAGCAGGGCGTTGAGGTCGGTGGAGAGGTCCACGTCCATGTACGCCAGGACGGGCGCGTCCGACTCCCCCCACACGGTGCGCAGGGCCCGGCCGCGGCCCTTCTGCTCCAGCCGGGTGCTGCGCACCCCCGCCACGGAGGCGGCGAGGGCGGCCGCGACCTCGGGGGTGCGGTCGGTGCTCGCGTTGTCGGCGATGGTGATGCGGAAGGGGTACGGGAAGGTCCGGGTGAGGTGCTCGTGGAGCCTGCGCACGCAGGGGCCGAGGTCCGTCTCCTCGTTGAAGACCGGGATCACCACGTCGAGCACGGGCTCACCCGGTACGGGCGCGAGGGGCGCCCGTACCGGGAGCGCTCCGTGGGAGGTGTCGGTAGGCATGACCCGACCCTCCCCGGCCGGGCTGTCACCGCTGTGTGCTGACCCTGTGGCCCGTCTGTGAGTGCGGCTGTGCGGCCGGGGTCCTGGCGGTGAGGGGGGCGGGGGCCGCCGAGTCGGCGAGGGGCAGCAGGACCTCGAAGGCGGTGTGACCGGGGGCGCTGCGGACGTCGACGTGGCCGCCGTGGGCCGAGACCACGGCGGCCACGATGGCCAGGCCGAGGCCGGTGGAGCCCGCCGAACGGGAGCGGGAGGCGTCGCCGCGGGCGAAGCGTTCGAAGACGTGCGGCAGCAGCTCGGGCGGGATGCCGGGGCCGTCGTCCTCGATCCGGAGGCGGACTGCGGATGTTTCACGTGAAACATGAGCCGTGACCGTGGTGCCGGGCGGGGTGTGCGTCCGGGCGTTGGCCAGCAGGTTCACCAGCACCTGCTGGATCCGCGCCGGGTCGGCGTGGACCGGCGCCGGGTCCTCGGGAAGTTCCAGGCGCCAGTGGTGGTCATGGCCGGCGGCCCGGGCATCGCTGACGGCGTCCACGACCAGCGGGGCCAGATCGGTGTCGCACATGGACAGCGGGCGGCCCGCGTCGAGCCGGGCCAGCAGCAGCAGGTCCTCCACCAGCCCGGTCATCCGGGTGGCTTCGGACTCGATCCTCCCGAGGGCGTGCCGGGTGTCGGGGCCCGGCTCCTCGCGGCCCCGGCGGGTCAGTTCGGCGTAGCCGCGGATCGAGGCCAGCGGGGTGCGCAGTTCGTGGCTGGCGTCGGCGACGAACTGCCGGACCCGGGTCTCGCTCTGCTGGCGCGCGGTCAGCGCCGAGGAGACGTGGCCCAGCATCCGGTTGAGGGCCGCGCCCACCTGTCCGACCTCGGTACGGGGGTCGGCCTCGGCATCGGGCACCCGCTCGTGGAGGGCGGGCTCGCCGCTGTGCAGGGTGAGTTCGGAGACCCGGGTGGCGGTGGCGGCGACCCGGCGCAGCGGTCGCAGGGCGACGCCGACCAGCACCTGTCCGGCGAGGGAGGCGGCGATCAGCCCGGCGAGGGTGACGAAGACTTCGACCGCGATCAGGGTGTGCACGGTGGAGTCGGCCTCGGCGAGCGGGAACCCGAGCACGATGCTGCCGGCGCTGCTGCCGCCGGCGCCGGCGGCGCTGCCGACGTTGGCCACGGGCGCGGCCAGCACCCGGTAGCGGCCGAGGCCGGGCAGCTGCAGCTCGACCGGGTTGCCCGCACTGCGGCCGGCTGCCTTCTGCGCGGCCCCGGCGATGACGGCGGTCTGGTCCGGGGTGAGGGGCGGGTGAGCGCCGGGTCCGGACCCGGACCCCGACCCGCCGACGGCGGCGCTGCGCTGGCTCCGGACGCTCTCGACCACCTTGCCCGCGGCATCGAAGCGGACCCCGACGGCACCCAGCGGGGATCCGGGGCCCAGGACGACGCCGAGGTTGTTGTTCTCCCGGGGGAACTTGCCCGCGCCGGGGCGGCTCGCCATCTCCACGGAGACCCGCAGCTGTTCGTCGACCTTGTCGACCAGGTACGAGCGCAGCGCGACGGTGGTGACGGTGCTGATGGCCGCGCCGACGACGGCGATGAGGGCCACCGCCGAGACGACGAGCCGGGTCCGCAGGGACCAGGGCCGCCGGCTCCACCGGGGGCGGCGGGGGCCGGAGGGGCGCCCGGGGCGGCCCGGCCGGCGGGGACGGCGGGTGCGCCGGGGCTCTCCGGCCGCCACTAGTCGGCCGGCTTGATCAGGTAGCCGGCGCCACGACGGGTGTGGATCATCGGCTGGAGGCCGGTACCGGCCTCCAGCTTGCGCCGCAGGTAGGAGATGTACAGCTCGACGACGTTGGCCTGACCGCCGAAGTCGTACGACCACACGCGGTCCAGGATCTGCGCCTTGCTCAGCACCCGGCGCGGATTGCGCATCAGGTAGCGCAGCAGCTCGAACTCGGTCGCGGTCAGGTGGACGTCCTGACCGCCCCGGGTCACCTCGTGGCTGTCCTCGTCGAGCCGCAGGTCGCCGACCTGCAGCACCGACCCGCCGCGCGCGGCCTGCGCCGCACCGGAGCGCCGGACCAAACCGCGCAGCCGGGCGACGACCTCCTCCAGGCTGAACGGCTTGGTGACGTAGTCGTCGCCGCCGGCCGTCAGACCCGCGATGCGGTCCTCGACCGAGTCCTTCGCGGTCAGGAACAGCACCGGGACCTGCGGGAGCTCCCTGCGCAGGCGGCCCAGGACGGCCAGCCCGTCCATGTCGGGGAGCATGATGTCGAGCAGGACGACATCGGGCCGGAACTCCCGTGCCGCGCGCACCGCGGCCGCACCGTCGCCGGCGCTGCGGACCTCGCAGCCCTCGTAGCGCAGGGCCATGGAGAGCAGCTCGGAGAGGGCGGCCTCGTCGTCGACGACGAGGACCCGGCACGGGGTCCCGTCGGGCCGGACGAGGGCCGTGTGGTTGCCGGTGGACGTGGACGCGTGGGAAGTGGTCGTCGCAGTCATGCGTACACGCTGGCCGACGCCCGTGAGAGCGCTCTTGCCTGAAGCTGTGAATTCCCTGAGAAACCCCTCCCGCCCCTCAGGCCAGGCGGAAGAGCCGGGCTGCGTTGTCGTGGCAGACGGCGCGCAGCCAGGGGTCGCCGAGGCCCAGCCGCTCCAGGGCCTCGAGCTGGTGCTCGTAGGGGTAGGGGATGTTCGGGAAGTCGGTGCCCAGCAGGATCCGGTCGCCGAGGTCGGCGAGCCGGGCGCGGTCCTGCGGCGGGAAGCCGCTGAACTGCTCCGAGAAGTCGGTGAAGGCCATGGTGGTGTCGAGGCGGACCTCGGAGTACCGGTCGGCGAGGTCGAGGAAGTCGGCGTACTCCGGCATCCCCATGTGCGCGACGATCAGCGGAAGCCGCGGGTGGCGGGCCAGCAGCCGGGCGATCGGCTCGGGTCCGGTGTGCTTCCCCGGGACGGGCCCCGACCCGCAGTGCACGACCGTCGGGATCCCGGCCTCGGCGAGGAGCCCCCAGACCGGGTCGAGCCGGTCGTCGGTGGGGTCGTAGCCGCCCACCTGGAGGTGGGCCTTGAAGACCCGGGCCCCCGCCGCGACGGCCTGGCCGACGTACTCCCGCACCCCGTCCTCCGGGAAGAAGGTCGCGGTGTGCAGGCAGTCGGGGGTGCGCGCGGCGAAATCCGCGGACCAGGAGTTGAGCCAGGCGGCCATGGCCGGCTTGTGCGGGTAGAGCATCGCGGTGAAGGCCCTGACCCCGAACTCCCGCAGCAGCGCCACCCGCTGCTCTTCCTCGTGCCGGTAGGTGATGGGCCACTCGACACCGGTCAGCGGTCCCACCGCGTCGAAGTAGTCCCACACCTTGTCCAGGACCCGCTCGGGCATGAAGTGCGTGTGTACGTCGACCAGCCCGGGCACCCCGAGCCGTTCCCGGAACGCCCGGACGGCCTCAGCCGTCTTCGCGGACAAAGCCGTGGCTCCGCTCGACCGTCGCGATGTGCAGGGTGTAGCTCTCGTACCAGTCGGCGCGGCCCTGCTTCATCGCCGCCTGGTGCTCCATGTCCTTGCGCCAGAGGGCGAGGGACTCGTGGTCACGGAAGTAGCCGACGGTGATGCCGAGCCCGCCGGGGGTCCGCGCGGACTCGTAGCCGAGGAACCCGGGATTGCCGCTGACGAGCTCGGTCATCCGCTCGAGCGTCTCGGGGTATCCGGCGTCCTCGGGGGTCCGGACGCTGGTGAACACACTGATGACATAGGGCGGTTCGAAGGCCTGTACGGGCTGAATGTTCATGCCCACCACCTTCTGCGGCCGGTACGTGGCATGTCCACCGGAAATCGGCCCGGACGCCCAAAGGGATCCAAGTTTTGACCTTGCCCCTCCCTCCCCCTCCCTCCCCTTCCCCCCTCGCCTTCACCTCCCGGTCAGAACAGCCCGTCCTGCGCGGCCCCGGCGTCCTGGACGCCGGCCGGGATCCCCGCAACGGGCACATCGGTGACACCGCCCTCCTCGGGGGCCACCAGCTCCCACCCCGCGAGCAGCCGGGCGTCCACCACCAGCCCGTCGGCGAAGTGCAGATCGGGTCCGGCCGCGCCGACGAGCCGGCCGGCGACGGTCCCGCCGGGCACCATCTCGGTGATCACCCGGGCAGGGACGGGCAGTACGTCGAGCCCGAACACCCCGGCATGGTCGGTCACCTCGCACTCCAGCCTCTCCAACGACTCCGGCCACCCCTGGAGCGCGGCCGCCCGTGCGTGCAGGGCCGCCACCTCCGCCGCCCGCTCGGGCCCCGGCGGCAGGTCTCCCCGCACGGACCGCTTACGGGCGTAGGCGATCCGGTCGGGCACCCTGAGAGCCGCCCGCAGCAGTTCCTCGGTCCGCCGTGCGGCCATCAGCGGCCCGCGCCCCAGCCAGGCCCAGGCGACCGCCCCTTGCTCCAGCAGCCGGACGGACCCGCGCTCCTCGGCGGTGATCCCGACCTTGACCAGCCCGGCCCCGAACCAGGCGAGGTACACCCGGTAGGTGCGCGGATCACCGGCGTTGGTGTCGGCGGCCACCGAGAAGGAGCGATCCAGGCCCGCGCACTCGGGGCACTGGGCGTTCCCGCTCCGCCCGGGCACGGTCCGTCCCGTCGGGCACGGCGTCCGCCGGCCGGCCCGCCGGATGCCGAGGCAGTGGCGCTCACCCCGGGCGGCGAAGGCGAGCGGCTGTCCGTACCCGAGGAGGCTGGTGCGCTCGCCCCGTCCCGGCCCCTGCCCGTACCAGCCCATGGCGGGCCGGCCGTCACTCCACCGGAGGCCGGTGCACCACCAGGTCACAGGGGGAGCGGTCGCTCGAAGAAGGTCTCCAGGACGACGGTGGCCTGCGTGCCGCTGACACCGTCGATGGCGTAGAGGCGGCGCAGGACATCCTGCAGCTGCTCGGTGGTGGCCGTGCGGACCTTGACCATGACCGAGGCGCTGCCGGCGATGATGTGCGCCTCCTGGATCTCCGCGATGCCCTCGAAGGCGGCCCGCGAGTCACCCATCCAGGCCGTGGAGTCGACCATCACGTAGGCCAGCACCCCGCTGCCCACGGCCGCCGGATCCACCTCGACCGTGGTCCGCCGGATGACCCCGCGCTCACGCAGTTTGCGCACGCGCTCGTGGGTGGCTCCGGCAGAGAGCCCGACGGAGGCCGCCAGCGCCGCGTACGACTGGCCCGCGTCCTCCTGAAGGCGCTGGATCAGCGCCCGGTCGATGTCGTCCACCGAACTTCCTCCCACGTCCCTGCACGCCCTCGCGGAGACGCTACCTGATCCTGAAATCACCCTCCGGAGCCGAACAGCATTCGGCCCCTCCCCGTCCACCTCCGACGTCCGGACCGGCTAGCGGGCGACGAACTGCGTCAGGATCGCCTGGACCTCATAGATGTCGACGCCCTTGGTGAAGGTCTTCGCGATCGGCGTGGAGCTCCCGGAGAGCCATATCTTCAGCTCCGCGTCCAGGTCGAAGTGGCCGGCGGTCTCCACGGAGAAGTGCGTGATGCTCCGGTACGGGATCGAGTGGTACTCCACCTTCTTGCCCGTGAGCCCCTGCTTGTCGATGAGCACGAGCCGCCGGTCGGTGAACAGGATCGTGTCGCGGATCAGCAGATAGGCGGCATGCACCTGCTCCCCCTGCCCCAGCAGCCGCGCGTACTCGCGGTGCGCCGACGCCGGATCCACGGCGTGCGCGTTCCCGAACAGTCCCATGTGAGCTCCCCCTGCTTTCCCGGTGGACCGATCTCCGGGCGAGTCGATCTCCAAGAAACCGTATCGGCGCCCGTCCTCACCCCGCGTCCCCCGGCAGAGCCATCTCGTCCCCTGACCCCCCGGAGCCAGGGAGTCATCACTGAGGAGGAGAAGAGGGGCCGGCGAGAAAGAACGACCAACGCAAGAGGCCCCCCGGCGAACCGGGGGGCCTCTTGGGCTGTGCACTCGGCAGGATTCGAACCTGCAACCTTCTGATCCGTAGTCAGATGCTCTATCCGTTAAGCTACGAGTGCTTGACTGTCCGGGGTTTTGCGCCCCGTTGGCCTTGCGAGAACAACAATACATGGACCTCGCCGGGACGCGAAATCCATTAGCCCCACCCGCCCTGACCTGCGGAAATAGCCTGGAAGAAGATCATCCGGTTGCAGGCGGGGGCGTTCCTGCCGGGTGTCCCTGCGGGAAGACCCCGCCTCTTCCGAACCGTGAACACCCCGGCCCGGACCCCGGACCCCGAAGGCGTCGGACGCGTCGGACGCGTCGGACGCGTCGGACGCGTCGGACGAACCGAACGCACCCGGAACGCACCGAAGCCCCGGTCCGTAAGGACCGGGGCTTCGTGAGTGCGGAGGCGGAGGGATTTGAACCCTCGATGGGGGGTAAGCCCCAAACCGCATTAGCAGTGCGGCGCCATAGACCGGACTAGGCGACGCCTCCAGCACACCCCCGCGTACGAAGGTGCGTGCAGATGATGACACAGGCCAGGGGCCGGTCACCAATCCGCTCCCACGGTACAAGGAGGGCGGCCCGCAGAGCAAAGCCTTAAGCACCCCCGTCTGCGGAACGTCGGCGCCGTCCCGTCGTTGGTCTGTCGTACGACGTACGGACGACCTGGAGTTCCCCATGCTGCGTCTCGCCGCCTTCGCCGTCACCTCCGCCCTGGCCGCAGCGGCGGCGGGTCCCCTGCCCCCGCTGCCGCCCCTGAGCCGGCTGCTGGCCTCCCCCGACCGGCTCACCATCGTCGTGGCCGACACGGGCAACCCGCGGGCCGACGGCGAGTACCGGCTGGAGTGCGACCCGCCCGGCGGGAACCACCCGCAGGCCCAGGACGCCTGCGCCCGCCTCGAAGCCCTCGCGCGCGAAGGGAAGGACCCCTTCGCTCCCGAGCCCAAGAACCAGCTGTGCACCCTGCAGGACGGCGGCCGCGCCACCGCCCGGATCACCGGTACGTGGCACGGCCAGCGGGTGGACTCCCGGTTCCGCCGGACGAACGGGTGCGAGATCCGCCGGTGGAACGACTTGGAACCTGTCCTTCCACGAGGGCGTTCCTGACCTGGGAGGATGCGCGGCTCGGGCGGAATGCACCGGCCATCCGCCCCCTCGCCGGGAGCCCGTGCCCTTAGACTCCTCCCGTGACATGCCGGTAGTCGTGGTCAGGGAGGAAGCTCGTCGTGAGCAGCAGGCCATCCCGAGGCGCTGCTCGCCTCGCAGCAATACTCGACGCTCTTCCGGACGCGCTGTTGCTCGTCAACGCCAACGGCACGGTCGTCAACGCGAATTCGATCGCCCTCGAGGTCATGGAGAGCCCCGGTACCGGGCTCGTCGGCCGGGGCGTGCTCGACCTCCTGCCCGAATTCGACTCCAAACTGATCCCCGGCTCCATGCGCCGGCCCGGCGAGGACGAGGGCGGCCGCGCCCGCCCGAAACGGATGGTCGCCCGCCGCACCGACGGCAGCGAGTTCCCCGTCGAGGTCACCGCCGCCCATCTCGACGGCCGTGACGCCTATCGCGAGCCGCAGCCCTACACCGGCGACGAGCTGCTGATGCTGGTCGTGCGGGACCTCTCGCAGACGGTGGACACCGAGGCCGAGCTGGCCCGCTCGCAGCGGCAGACCGAGATGATCCTGCGCGCCGCCGCCGAGGGCGTCGTCGGCACGGACACCGACGGCAGGGTCGTGCTGGTCAATCCGGCCGCCGCCCAGATCCTCGGCTACCGCGCCACCGACCTCGGCAACCGCGAACTGCACGGGCTGGTCCAGCACTCGCGCGCCGACGGTTCGCCGTTCCCCTTCGAGGAGTCCCCGCTCGCCGACACCCTGCGCAGCGGACGCAAGCACCGGGTCCGCGGCCAGGTGCTGTGGAACAAGGCCGGGCAGCCCGTCGCCGTGGACCTGACCACCTCTCCCGTACGGGACGGGGAGCAGCTCGTCGGCGCCGTCATGACCTTCACCGACCGGCGGTCCTACGACGCGCTGGCCGCGCGCCACGCCCAGCTCCTGTCCGTCCTCGGCGACTCGCTGCGCGGCCCGCTGGAGGAACTGCGCGGCGAGCTGTCCACGCTGGCCGCCGACGACGCGGGCCAGCTGTGGCCCGAGGCCAACCAGCTCCTGCACCACCTGGCGGCCGGGTACTCCCGGATGACCACGCTGGTCGACAACGTGCTCGCCTTCCAGCGGCTCGACGCGGGCGGCGAGAAGCTCGACAAGAAGAAGGTGCTGATCGACGGGGTCGTCGCGGCCGGCGTCGACGGCGCGGTCGAGCTGATCGGCCCCGGGCGGGCGCAGTTCGCCGTGCACGCCCCGACGATCGAGGCCGAGGTGGACGCGGAGCGGATCTCGACCGCCCTCGCGCACCTGGTCGCGGACGTCGCCGGGGTGGACGCCACCGGCAAGACCCGCCAGGGCAGCGGGTACATGGACTCGACGATCGTGGTGGCCGCCGCGCAGCGCGGCGAGGTCGTACGGATCGAGGTGCGCGGCCCCTACGAGGGCGGCAACCCGGTGCACGAGCCGATCGTGCGGGGCATCGTGGAGGCGCACGGCGGTGTGCTGCAGACGGTGGAGGTGCCGGGCGCACCCGGCGGGGCGTACGTCCTGGAGCTGCCGCTCGGTGCGGGAGCCGGCACGGTCACGCTGCCCGAGCCGGACGAGGCTCCCCCGGCCGAGCCCGGGACCGAGGGCGGCCCGGGGCAGGTCTCCGGCGGCCGGCGGGCCCGGCGCGGCGTGGACGCCTTCCTCGACGACGACTCCGCTGCCGACGCGGGCGCCGACGCCGCCACCGGGAAGGGAGCCGGCGACGGCCCCGGCACGGACGTGGCGAAGGCGGGCCAGGACCCCAGCGGCACCGACGGCGCCGACGGCGGGGGCGCGCTGGCGCTGCCGTCCGGGCGGCGCAGGGGCGGCGAGGCCGCGGCCGTGGCCCGGCCCGGCGACGGCGCTCCCGCGGAGCTCGCCCAGTCCCCCGTGAACCCGGCGGGCCTGGGTGGAAGCGGCACCGGGCGGCGCCGTGGCCAGAACGGCGACGGCAGCGGCGGTGACGCGGCCTCCGGCGGCAGCGAGCGTCCGGGCGGCCCCGGGCGGCCCGTGCCCCCGCAGGGCACCGCCATGCCGGCGCTCCCGCCCGTGCCGGTGCCTCCCGTGCCGGTGCCCCCGTTCCCGGGGCTCCCCGTTCCGCTGACGGAGCACCCCGCCGGGCGGCGGCGTGCCCTGGGTGCGGCGGGACCGGCGCAGCCCGGCGGCCCGGTACCGGCGACCGGGCTCGGGCCGACGCCCGTGCCGGTGCCCCCTGCCTCCCCCGCCCCCGTGCGGCCCATCGCCCCCGAGGGCGGCTTCGCGCTGCCCGCCGGCCCGACGCCGGCTCCGCAGCCGCCGCAGGCCCCCGCCATGGCCGGCTCCGCCCCTGGTGCCGGGGCCGACGCCGAAGCCCCGGGCGGGCGGCGCGGGCGGCGGGTGCTGGGCGCGCCCGGCACCGGCTCCGAGGGCGCCGAAGCCGCCGCCGGGCGGCCGGACGCGGGCGCTGCGGGCCCCGTAGCCCCCGAGACGCATCCCACCGGGCGGCGGCGTGCGCTGCCCGCCACCCCGGCCTGGCCGGTTCCGGCGGCCCGTACCGCCCCCGAGGACTCGGACGGCGCCGGGCAGGTCGCCGTGCCCGGAGCCCGGCAGCCGCAGGACACCCCCGCGGAGGCCGCCGGAGCGCCGATCAGCGTCCGCGCGCTGGGCAGCCTCGGCCAGGGCGGCGGGGCCGGCGACACCAACGGCTCCGGCCGGCGGCGCCGCCTCGCGGAGCCCGCGCCCGAGGGCCGCGCCTTCGCCATAGGAGCCCCCGAGGAGGGCTCCGCCGAGGGCCCCGAGCCGCTGGACGGGCCCGGTGGCGCCGTCGAGGTGGTCAACCGGACCGTGCCGCGTCCCGTGGACGACGAGCTGCCGCCCGAGCCGCTGGACAACCCGCGGCGGCTCCTGGTGTGGCCGGCTCCGGACGCGCAGACGCAGGCCGCACTCAGCGACCGCGGCTACCGCCCGGTGATCGTGCACTCCCGCGAGGAGGTCGACGCGCAGATCGCCGCGTTCCCCGCCGCGCTGTTCGTGGACCCGCTGACCGGGCCGATCACCCGGACCGCCCTGCAGTCGCTGCGCCAGGCCGCGGTGGCCGCCGAGGTGCCCGTACTGGTGACGGCCGGGCTGGGGCACGCCACGCGCGAAGCCGCGTACGGCGCCGATCCGGCCGTGCTGCTCAAGGCGCTCGCGCCGCGCGACAGCGAGCAGCACCCCTCCCGGGTGCTGCTGATCGAGGAGCACGACGAGATCGCGACCGCACTGACCGCCGCCCTGGAGCGGCGCGGCATGCAGGTCGCGCGGGCCGATGCGGATACGGACGCCGTGGAGCTGGCGACCCGGATGCGGCCGAACCTGGTGGTGATGGACCTGATGCAGGTGCGCCGTCGCCGGGCCGGGATCGTGGACTGGCTGCGCGCCAACGGGCAGTTGAACCACACCCCGCTGGTCGTCTACACGGCCACCGGGATCGAGCCGTCCGAACTGCCGCGGCTGGCCTCGGGCGAGAGCGTGCTGTTCCTCGCCGAGCGGTCCACCACCGCGGACGTGCAGGGCCGCATCGTGGACCTGCTGGCCAAGATCGGCACCAACTAGTCATTCTGGCCGCATGGCCATCATCGACACGAGCGAGCACACCGTCCCCGCCGACAACGGGGAGGTCAACCTGCTCATCGCACGCCAGGTTGACCCGGGCCACGAGGAGAACTTCGAGGCCTGGGCCCACGGGATCCTGGAGACGGCCTCGGCCTTCCCGGACCACCTGGGGTACGGCCTGTTCCGCCCGGCCGTGGAGGGCGGGCCGTGGTTCCTGGTGCACCGCTTCCGCAACCAGGCGGCCTTCCAGCGGTGGCAGGACTCCGCCGAGCGCGCCGCCTGGTTCTCCAACTGCCTCGGGCACCACCACACCGAGATAGCCCGGCGCGAACTGCACGGCATGGAGACCTGGTTCGCGAAGCCGGGTACGGCCCGGCCCGCGCCGCCGCGGTGGAAGATGGCGATCAGCTCGGGGCTGGCCATCTTCCCGATCTCGCTCGCGGGCAACGCGCTGCTCGGGCCGTACCTGGTGAACCTGCACTTCGTGCTGCGGACGGCCGCGTTCGCCGTCGTCTTCAGCACCCTGATGACCTACGTGGCCATGCCCGCGATCAGCAAGCTGCTGCGGCCCTGGCTCACGCGCGGGCAATAGCCCCGGCAGGGCCGGGGCCGGGCCGCGGAGCTCAGTCGAGCTTGGTGACGTCGAGGACGCCGTCCGCGTACTGCTTGCGGATCACCTTCTTGTCGAACTTGCCGACGCTCGTCTTCGGTACCGCCTCGACGATCGCCCAGCGCTCGGGAAGCTGCCACTTGGCGATGGTCTCGCCGAGGAAGGAGCGCAGTCCCGCGTAGTCCACGGTGGAGCCCTCGATCAGGACCACGGTGGCCAGCGGACGCTCGTCCCACTTCTCGTCGGGGACGGCCACGACCGCCGCCTCGACCACATCGGGGTGGGCCATCAGCGCGTTCTCCAGCTCCACGCTGGAGATCCACTCGCCGCCGGACTTGATGACGTCCTTGGCCCGGTCGGTGAGGGTGAGGTAGCCGTCGGTGCTGATGACGCCGACGTCGCCGGTCTTGAGCCAGCCGTCCGCGCTGAACTTGTCCTCGGGGCGGGTCGGTTCGCCGGTCGCGCCACCGTAGTAGGAGCTCGCGATCCAGTTGCCGCGGACCTCCAGCTCACCCGCGGACTCGCCGTCCCAGGGCAGGACGTCGCCGCCGGGACCCACCAGGCGGGCCTCCACGCCCGCCGGGAAGCGGCCCTGGGTGACGCGGTACGGCCACTCCTCCTCGGCGGTCAGACCGGCCGGCGGGTGGGCCATGGTGCCCAGCGGGGAGGTCTCGGTCATCCCCCAGGCGTGACAGAGGCGTACGCCGAGCCGGTCGTAGGCCTCCATCAGGGCCGGGGGGCAGGCCGCGCCGCCGATGGTGACCTGCTTCATCGAGGTCAGGTCGCGCGGGTTGGCGGTGACCTCGGCGAGCAGTCCCTGCCAGAGGGTCGGGACGGCCGCGGCGTGGGTCGGCTTCTCCCGCTCGATCATCTCGGCGAGCGGGGCGGGCTGCAGGAAGCGGTCCGGCATCAGCATGTTGATGCCGGTCATGAAGGTGGCGTGCGGCAGGCCCCAGGCGTTGACGTGGAACTGCGGGACGACGACGAGGCTGGTGTCCTTGCTGGTCAGGCCCATCGACTCGGTCATGTTGACCTGCATCGAGTGCAGGTAGATCGAGCGGTGGGAGTAGCTGACGCCCTTGGGGTCGCCGGTGGTGCCGGAGGTGTAGCACATGGCCGCGGCCTGGCGCTCGTCCAGCTCGGGCCAGTCGTAGGTGTCCGGGCGGCCCGCCAGGAGCTCCTCGTACTCGTGCACGCGCACGCCGAGGCCCTCCAGCGCGGAGCGGTCGCCGATGCCCGCGACCACGACGTGCTCGATGGTCGGCAGGTGCGGCAGGAGCGGGACGAGCAGCGGCAGCAGAGTGCCGTTGACCAGGACGACCTTGTCGGCCGCGTGGTTGACGATGAAGACCAGCTGCTCGGGAGGGAGCCGGAGGTTCAGCGTGTGCAGGACGGCACCCATGGAGGGGATCGCGAAGTACGCCTCGACGTGCTCGGCGTTGTTCCACATCAGGGTCGCGACGCGGTCGTCCTGCCGGACGCCCAACTCGTCGCGCAGGGCGTTGGCCAGGCGCGTGGCACGGGTCCCGATCTCGGCGAAGCTGCGACGGTGCGGCTCGGCCTCCCCGGTCCAGGTCGTGACCTGGGACTTCCCGTGGATCGTCATCCCGTGCTGCAGTATGCGGGTGACGAGGAGTGGTACGTCCTGCATGGTGCTCAGCAAAGCGTCCTCCCGGTGAGCGCTGCGGCGCTGCGGCGGCTACGGATGCTGCGATTCTGCGCACGTACCGGTCGGCATGTCACTACCCAAGAGTAGAAATGGGGTCGATGTTTCACGTGAAACATCGACCGGGCGGGGCCGGTCTCAGCGGACGGGCGTCAGCTCCGGGTCCTCACGGAGCTTGACCAGCGCCCGGGAGACGGCGCTCTTGACGGTGCCCACGGAGACTCCGAGCAGCTCGGCCGTCTGGACCTCGCTCAGGTCCTCGTAGTAGCGCAGCACCACCATCGCCCGCTGCCGGTCGGGCAGCCGGGTCACCGCGCGCCACATCGCGTCGCGCAGCGCCTGCGCCTCGGCAGGGTCGGCGGCCGGCGGCTCGTCGGCCTCGGGCAGCTCGTCGCAGACGAACTCGTCGACCTTGCGCTTGCGCCACTGGCTGGTGCGGGTGTTGACCAGGGCCCGGCGGACGTACCCGTCCAGGGCGCGGTGGTCCTCGATGCGGTCCCACGCGGCGTAGGTCTTGGCCAGCGCCGTCTGGAGGAGGTCCTCCGCGTCGCAGGGGTTGGCGGTGAGCGAGCGCGCGGTGCGCATCAGGACCGTGCCGCGGGTCCGGACGTACGCCGAGAACGACGGGTACGGCGTCGGATTCGAGGCGAGCGTGCACACAGGCGGGGTCATGGCTCCACGCTAGGAGCGGCGCGGCCCGATGGGATCGGCCGCAGGTGCCGAAGCGGGATCCGTCTCAGGTTGTAGGGCTGAGCCCCGCCCCACCTCCTGAAGGTGGAGGAGGTGGGGCTTCCAGAAGGGTTGATCAGCCGTCCGCACGGGGTTGACCGGTCGTCCGCGCAGGGGCTGATCAGCCGTCCGCACAGGGGCCGATCAGCCGTCCGCGCCCAGGATCAGGCCGGAGGTCGGGACCCCGGTACCGGCTGTGACCAGGGCGTGGGCCGCCCCGGGGACCTGGTTCACGGAGGTGCCGCGCAGCTGGCGGACCGCCTCGGCGATGCCGTTCATGCCGTGCAGGTACGCCTCCCCGAGCTGCCCTCCGTGGGTGTTGAGCGGCAGCGCGTCCGCGGCCACGAAATCGGCCGCCTCGCCCGGCGCGCAGAAGCCGAACTCCTCCAGCTGCATCAGCACGAACGGCGTGAAGTGGTCGTAGAGGATGCCGACGTCGATGTCCGAGGGCCGCAGCCCGCTGGTCCGCCACAGCTGGCGGGCGACCACGTCCATCTCCGGGAGCCCGGTGAGGCCGTCCCTGTAGAAGGAGGACATGGCCTCCTGGCGGCGGCCCGCGCCCTGCGCCGCCGCGGTGATCACGGCGGGCTTCTGCCGCAGGTCGCGGGCCCGCTCGGCGGTGGTGACGACGATGGCCTGGCCGCCGTCCGTCTCCTGGCAGCAGTCGAGCAGCCGCAGCGGCTCGACGATCCAGCGCGAAGCGGCGTGGTCGGCGAGGGTGATGGGCTTGCCGTAGAAGTAGGCGGCCGGATTGTTCGCCGCGTGCCGGCGGTCGGTGACCGCGACGTGGCCGAAGGCCTCCGGGGTCAGGTTGTAGGCGTGCAGGTAGCGCTGGGCCGTCATGGCCACCCAGGAAGCCGGGGTGAGCAGCCCCCAGGGCAGCGACCAGCCGAGCGCCGCGCCCTCCGCCGAGGGTTCGCGCTGCTGGACGCCGGAGCCGAAGCGGCGGCCGGAGCGTTCGTTGAAGGCGCGATAGCAGACCACCACCTCGGCGACCCCGGTGGCCACGGCGAGGGCGGCCTGCTGGACGGTCGCGCAGGCGGCGCCGCCGCCGTAGTGGATGCGGGAGAAGAAGGAGAGGTCCCCGATGCCGGCCGCCTGGGCGACGGTGATCTCGGGGCTGGTGTCCATCGTGAAGGTGACCATGCCGTCCACGTCGGCGGGGGTGAGCCCGGCGTCGTCGAGGGCCGCGTGCACGGCTTCGACGGCCAGCTTGAGCTCACTGCGGCCGGAGTCCTTGGAGAACTCGGTCGCGCCGATGCCGGCGATGGCGGCGCGGCCGCCGAGCTGGTCGCGGGTGCGGACGCTCATGCCGTGGCCTCCGGGGTGGTGCGGGCGCCGTCAGAAGTGCGGGCGGCGCCCAGGGTGACGGTGACCGTGCCGGTGACGTGGTGGCCGATGCCGTTGGCGCCGACCACGCGGATCTCGGCGGTGTCCCCGTCGAGGGCGGTGACGGTCCCGGTCAGCGTCATGGTGTCGCCGGGGTAGTTCGGGGCGCCGAGGCGGATCGCCACCTTGCGCAGCACGGCGGCCGGGCCCAGGCGGTCGGTGATGTAGCGGCCGACCAGGCCGTTGGTCGTGAGGATGTTCATGAAGACG
This sequence comes from Streptomyces sp. NPDC104226, assembly GCF_055584085.1. Classification (NCBI taxonomy): domain Bacteria; kingdom Bacillati; phylum Actinomycetota; class Actinomycetes; order Kitasatosporales; family Streptomycetaceae; genus Streptomyces; species Streptomyces sp. NPDC104226. Next base: position 285,489 of record NZ_JBVJMS010000010.1, on the reverse strand, counting down.
TCCGGGGAGCCCTTCTCCCGCGCGAGCACCGCGTCGTGGTGCACGTCCTGGTAGTCACGGGAGGCGATCGCGCCCGCGACGATCAGGGTGCGGGTGACCGGTATCTCCAGCGGCGGCAGTGTGTCGCCGATGTTCATGCCTCGTCCCCCTCGGACGTGTCGTCGGACAGGACCGCGCCGAGCTCGGCCAGCAGTTCGCTGCCGCAGCCCAGGTACGCGTCGAGCTGGCGTCCCCACAGGAAGTGCCGGTGGACCGGGTGGTCGAGGTCGGCGCCCATGCCGCCGTGCAGGTGCTGGCCCGCGTGGACGACCCGTTTGCCCGCCTCCGAGGCCCACCAGGCCGCCGTCAGCGCGTGCTCGCCCGCCGGGAGTCCCTCGTCCACGCGCCAGGCTGCCTCGTACGTGGTGACCCGTATCGCCTCGGTGTCCATGTAGGCGTCGGCCGCGCGCAGCATGACCCCCTGGTTGGTGGAGAGCGGCCGGCCGAACTGCTCGCGGGTGGAGGTGTACTCCACGGCGCGGGCCAGCGAGCCCGCGCAGACCCCCGCCTGGAGGCCGGCGAAGGCCGTCCGGGCGACGGCCAGTACGTCCGCGGAGGCGCCCTCTCCCCCGACCCGTTCCGCCTCGGCGCCGGTCAGGGTCAGGCGGCCCGCCGCCCAGGGAGCGGTCGTCTCCACCGGCTCCGTACGCACCCCGGGCGCGTCCGTCCGTACGAGCCACAGGGCTCCCGTCCCGTCCGGGACCAGCACGTGCGTGGCCTCGCGCAGCCAGGGCACGGCGGGGGCGCAGCCGGTGAGCCGGCCGTCCGGCGAAGCGGTGATCCGGCCGCGGTCCGGGAAGGCCCCGGTGGCGACCGCGTCTCCGGAACTCAGCGCGGGGAGCAGCCGTGCACGCTGCTCGTCGGTGCCGTGCCGGGTCAGGGCGAGGATCCCGTACACGCAGGTGGCGGCGTACGGGACCTGCGCGGTCGTGCGGCCCTGTTCCTCGAGCAGGAGCACCAGGCCGAGCAGGCCGACGTCCTCGACGGCGGCGGTCAGCCCGGCGGTGGTGAGGGCCTTCCACAGCTCGGCGTCACTGCCGGTGCCGGCGGCGCCGAGGCGGTCGTGGGTGGCGAGGTCGCCGAAGATCTGGGCGGCGAGTCCGGCCGCGGCGGCCTGTTCCTCGGTGGGGTGGAAGTCCATCAGGCCTCGCTCCCCCGGAAGACGGGCAGTTCCAGTTCCTCGTCCACGCGCAGGAACTCCAGGTGCACGGGCAGCCCGATGCGGACCTTGTCGTACGGGACTCCGGTGATGTTGCTGATCATCCGGACCCCTTCGGCGAGCTCGACGAGCGCCACCGCGTAGGGCGGGTCGAAGGCGGGGAAGGGCGGATGGTGCATGACCACGTAGCTGAACACCGTGCCGGCGCCGGACGCCTCGACCGTGTCCCAGTCCGGGCTGCCGCAGGTGTTGCAGCCGGGGAGCCAGGGGAACCGGAGCGTCGTGCAGGCGGTGCAGCGCTGGATCAGGAGCTTGTGCGCGCGGACGCCGTCCCAGAAGCCCTGGTTGTCGCGGTTGATCACGGGGCGGGGGCGCTGGGCGGCGGGCTTCTTCCTGCCCGTCTCGGTGGGCTTCTTCGCGGCAGGGGCGTACTTGAGGATGCGGAAGCGGTGGGTCCCGGCCGGTTCGCCGTTGGCGTGGACGTCCATGCGGGTGGTCACGAAGTGTCCTGTGCCCAGCTTGGTGGTCTTGCGCGGCGACACCGACTCGATGACGGCGTCGAAGGTGATCGCGTCGCCGGGGCGCAGCGGCCTCAGGTACTCCTGCTCGCAGTCGGTGGCGACGACGGAGGTGCAGCCCGCGCCGTCGAGCAGCGCGAGGAGCTCATCGTAGGCCGAGGAGCGGTCGCCGTGACCGGAGAGGCCGCCCATCGTCCATGCCTGGAGCATGGTGGGCGGGGCGACGGCGTCCGGCCCGGTGTAGGCGGGGTTGGCATCGCCCATCGCCTCGCACCAGTGGCGGATCATCGGCTCGTTGACCGCGTCCTTGCCCTGGCCCGCGGTGGCGGCGGGCTGCCCTTCGAAGGACGCGAGCAGGGTGTGGAAGCGCGCTGCTTCCTCTTCCGTTGTCGCTTCCGCCTCCGCCGGTTCGGTGGCGGAGGTGTCCGTGGCGGGCTTGGCGGTCATCGCTTCCTTCCCTTCATACCGAGCCGCATCATGGCGACGATCTCCCGTTGGACCTCGCTGACGCCGCCCCCGAAGGTGTTGATCTGGGCGGCCCTGTTCATCCGCTCCAGCTCCCCGCCCGCGAAGACCCCGGGGCCGGATCCCCGGACGAGGGCCTCCTCCCCCACCACCTCCTGGCAGATCCGGTACACCTCGACGGTGGACTCGGTGCCCAGGAACTTCACGCCGCTCGCGTCGCCCGGGGCCAGGGTGCCGGCGCCGACGTCCTGGACCAGGCGCCAGTTGAGGAGGCGTACGGCGGCGAGGCGCGCATGGGCCTCGGCGAGCCGCGACTGCACCCAGGGGCGGTCGGCGGGACGCTCACCGGTGTCCGGGTCGGGGGTGCGGGCGTGGTCGAGCGCGCCCCGGTAGAAGTCCTCGGCCTGCATGCCGATGGCGGCGAGGGCGACGCGTTCGTGGTTGAGCTGGTTGGTGATCAGGCCCCAGCCGCCGTGTTCGGTGCCGACGAGGTTGCCGGCGGGCACGCGGACGGAGTCGTAGTACGTGGCGGTCGTGGTCAGGCCGCCGACGGTGTCGATCGGGGTCCAGGAGAAGCCGGGATCGTCGGTGGGCACCAGGATGATGGAGATGCCCTTGTGCTTGGGGGCTTCCGGGTCGGTGCGGCAGGCGAGCCAGATCCAGTCGGCGTTCTGGGCGTTCGAGGTGAAGATCTTCTGGCCGTCGATCAGCCAGCCCTGGTCGTCGCGGACGGCCCTGGTCCGCAGGGAGGCGAGGTCGGTGCCCGCCTCGGGCTCGGAGTAGCCGATGGCGAAGACGATCTCACCCTTGAGGATCCGGGGCAGGAAGTAGTCCTTCTGCTCCTGGGTCCCGTACTTCATCAGGGTCGGGCCGACGGTGTTGAGGGTGACCATGGAGACGGGGGCGCCGGCCCGGTAGGCCTCGTCGAAGAACACGAACTGCTCGTCCGGGCCGCGGCCCTGGCCTCCGTACTCGACGGGCCAGCCGAGGCCGAGGAGTCCGTCGGCGCCTATTCGGCGCAGTAGTGCGCGCTGCTCGGCGGGGTCCTCGGGCACCCCGTCCGGCAGCAGGTTTCCGAAGTACTCCCGCAGCTCGGAGCGGAGCCGCAACTGGCCTTCGGTCGGGGCGAGGTGCACGGCGCTGGCCTCCCGGCATCGCATCGTCAAGTGGAGCTGACTGTCCGTCAGATTCCAGGTGGATGTCAAGGCCGTGGCGCTGTGACGGAGCGCCCAGAACGCCCGGAACGCCCGAGGGCGCCCGCACTACCGGACCCCAGCCGGTCCGGTCGCGCAGGCACCCTGGTCAGTCGGTGCAACTCAGGCCGCGGCTACCACCAGGGGTAGAAGTTCACGGCGACGGTGGAGTTGTGCTGCTCGATCGCGGTGAAGGCCGAGCCGTTGACCTGCGCGGTGTTGTTCTGGTTGGACGCGCCGGATCCGGTGGCCACCTGCTGCGAGGTGGAGGAGTTGCCGTGGTTGTTGCCACCCACGCCGCTGCCGATGATGCTGGCGACGCTCGCATTCGATCCGTCGTTCGCGAAGGAGCCGTTGTCGGCCGATGCCACGCCGCCGAAGAGGGCGACGGCGAGGGGGAGAGCGGCGACGGCGGCGATGACGCGGGCGGTACGGATGCTTGCCATGTCTGTATCCTCCAGAAAACCGAAGTGGGGTGTACTCCAAGGCAGTTGGCCGACCGCCTCGGTCGTTCCGTGTGGTGACGACGTCGCGAGACCAGAGTTGCCCACCGAATCCCCGGCGAACCACCCCGGAGTCCTCGATTCCCCCGCAAGCATGACCAACACCGGATAAACCCCATTCGCGCCCCCGGCGCCCCAGGTCAGCGCCTTGAGACCCGCTGAAACCCCCTCCGGGCAAGGGACGAACCGTTCCGCCAAAGCAACCGGCCCCGGACATGCCGAAAAGGGCCGCGCCGTCCGGGAACCCCACCGTCTCCCGGGCCTGCGGCCCTGCACTGCCAAGCTTCACGCCCCCTGCACGCCCCCGGCGCCCGCCGGGGCCCTTCCTCTGTGCCCCGCTCCGGGGCACCGTCACGGCACGATCCGCGGTCGCGGCCTGCTCACACCGACCGACCGGGCTCAAGCGCCTGTGCTGCGTCGCTCTCGCGTCCTGCTGGCTTGCTCCTGCGTATTCCTGCGCACTCCTGCGTACTGGGTGGCGGGCACTCCTGGTCCCCGGTCTGGGTCCTGGGCCCTGCCGTGTCCTGCCGTTCCTGCAGTGTCCTGCCGTTCCTGCGGGGTCCTGCCGTTCCTGCGGGGTCCTGCCGTGCCTGCGGGGTCCTGCCGTGCCTTACTGCGCCTTGCCGCGTCCCGCCGTGTCCTGCCGCGTCCTGCGATCGACGAGTCGTACGGTCGACGGATCCTGCGGTCGACGGGTGCCGCCTCTGCATGCGGTACGAGTGCTCCGTGCCGCGCACTACGCGGCGAGGGCCATCTCCCGGCGAGCCGCTCCTGCGCGGACCGCTGCGGCGACCGTGGCACTACGGACACCGGCGTCGACTCCGTGGCCGGACGCGTACTCGGACCCGGACCCGGTTCCGGAACCGGCGGACAGGGCGGTGGTGGAGCGGCGGACGGACGGGGTCTTGCCGTGGGCCTCGGCGCGGATGCGCTGCTTGATGGTGGGCGGGAGCGAACCACCGCGCATCATCGCCCTCCAGGTCCGCCGGGCCATGAAGGCCGGCCGGTTCACCGCGACGGCCGCGGGGGCGGCGGTGGGGGAGGAGGAGAGCGGGGCGGCTGCGGCCTGGGCGGCCTTGCCACCGAAACCGAGGGAGGCGAGGACGGCCACGAGGGCCGCGAGGACGGTGGTCCAGATCGACGTGAAGGTGCTGCGGTGAGCCATGACGGGTCCCTCATTTCGCGATGTTCTGACGGGCGGATCTGAATACATTCGTCATGATGCGGACGCAAGCGGAGCGTCTCCACGACGCGCGCCGATCTTCCGACAAACACCACCCAAAGGGGCTAATCACACAAATCCACCCCCTTGGGAGCTCACCCGCGCTCAGGCACAACTGGCACCGAGCCCGCGCCATCTTTCTTTCCACCAAGGGCAATTGACGGCACACCGGCTCGCACACCCTGCCCCGCGACAGCGCGACGGGTCTCGGGGCCTGCGCCACCACGGTCGTGCGCACCCTGGCCGGCCCCCACGGTGACGTGGGTGTCCGCCTGGTCGTCTGGTTCGCGTGATTCCGCGGGAGGCCGTGCGGGCCGGGGGCCCCGCAGGAACGCGGAAGGGGTGCCACCTGGGCGGTGGCACCCCTTCCGGGCTGGGCCTCGGCCCTGCCTGGTGCGGTGGGTGTGGGATTTGAACCCACGGTGACTCGCGCCACGACGGTTTTCAAGACCGTTCCCTTAGGCCGCTCGGGCAACCCACCTGGCGGGTACAGAGTACCGGGCGGCGGGGGTGGGCGGCGCTGGGGATTTTCGGGAGGTCAGGCGGTCTGGGCCTTGTCGTAGGCCGCCTTCGCCTCGTTGCCGAAGTACGGGCCGTACATCCGGTTCGGGAGGAACGTGTAGCCGAAGCTGTTCACCGAGGCCTGGGTGCCCAGGCCGGTCGCTTCGTTGAAGTCCTGGAACCACGGGCCGCCGCTGGAGCCGCCCGTCATGTTGCACGGCAGGCTGTGGTCCTTCGTGAGGAGGAAGTCCTTTCCGGTGTTGCCGCTGCAGTAGACGAGCTTGGTGCCGTCGTACGGGGCCGCGGCCGGGAAGCCGAAGGCGTACATCTTCTTGTTGTAGCCCCCGTTGAAGACGATGCCCTGGGCTCCGACGGTCTGGCTGAGCGTCCGGCCGTTCAGCGGGGCGACGACCGCCAGGCCGACGTCCATGTTCATGTCCTCGCTCGCCACCCACTGGTCGGTCGCGAAGGTCTTGGTGGCCCTCCACTGCCCGTAGGGCGCGTTCCCGTTGTCGTAGCCCGGGACGAAGATCCAGTCGGTGTGCCAGGCGCCCTGGTACTTCACGCAGTGGCCGGCGGTGATCACCGTGCTGCCGTTGGCGCTGGTGATCGAGTCGCCCGAGCAGGATGCGCTCTTCCCGTTGAAGGTGAAGAAGACCCGGCCCGAGGTTTTGACCACCGCGCCGCCGGATGTCCAGGCTCCGCCCGGCTGGGGGAAGGCCGCGGGTGCGGCCTTGAGGAGGGTCGTGGGGGAGGAGCTCGCGGGGGTCGGGGCGATCGTCGTGGGGCGTTCCGCGGTGGTGGGCGCCGTACGGGCGGTCGCGCCCGGGGCGGCCGTGATGTCCAGCGGGGTGGCGGCCCGCATCCGCTCGGCCGACCAGGAGCCCGGGGACGCGGGGCGCGGTACGGCGGCCGAGGGGGAGGCCGCCGTCAACGCGCCCGCGAGCAGGGCGCCCGTCGCGAGCAGAACCGATATGGCTGTCCGATGGTGATTCACGCATGACTCCTTCTGCCGTGCCCGGATGAAGAGTTGTCGGTGCGGATCGGGGGCAGAGTGGCACGCCGGGAACGAGAAGTCAGGCAGCAGTCGGAACGTTCGGTCGGTTCCGGCCAGGAAATGGCCAACTCCGGTTAGGTGGTGAGGAGAACGCCCGCGTACGAGGCTCCGGCCACCACCACCCAGGCCGCGAGACCCAGGAGGGCGGCCCGGCCGCCGGTACGGGACAAGGTGGGCAGGTGCACCGCGCTGCCGAGACCGAACAGGGCTGCGGCCAGCAGCAGTTCCTGGGCCGTGTGCGCCCCTTCCAGCGCTACGTCGGGCAGTACCCCGGTGGCGCGCAGCGCGGCCGCGGCGAGGAACCCGGCGACGAACAGCGGCACCGGAGCCGGGCGGCGGCCCGAGGACGTGCGCACTCCGCGCCGGCGGGCCCGTACCGAGAAGGCCACCGCCGCGACCAGCGGGGCCAGCAGCGCCACGCGCATCAGCTTGACCAGCACCGCTTCGCCGAGGGCGCCGGGGCCGGCCGTCTGGGCGGTCGCGACGACCTGCCCGACGTCGTGGACGCTCGCGCCCACCCAGCGGCCGAAGTCCGGGTCGGAGAGGCCGAGGGGGGACTGGAGGAGCGGGAGCACCGCGATGGCGAGGGTCCCGCACAGGGTGACCAGGGCCACCGAGGAGGCCACGTCCTCCTCGTCGCTGCCCGACACCTGACTGACGGCCCCGATGGCCGAGGCCCCGCAGATCGAGTAGCCGGTGGCGATCAGCAACGGCTGGTCCCCGGGGAGTCCGAGCCTCCGGCCGAGCCAGAGGGTGCCGAGGAAGGTCGCCGCCACCACTCCGGCCACCATCGCCACGGTGGCCCAGCCCAGGCGGAGCACCTTGTCCAGCCCCAGCGCCAGGCCCAGCAGGACGATGCCGATCCGCATCAGGCGACGCCCGGCCAGGGAGAGGCCCGGCCGCGCGGGTCCCCGTACGAAGCCCCGTAGGCCGGGGAGGTGCGCCGCGGCGATGCCGAGCACCACCGACACCGTCAGCATCGGAGCCCAGGGCAGCAGCCGGTGCACCGACCAGGCCACCAGGACTCCGGCCGCCGCGAGGCCCAACCCGGGCCACGATGACGATGTTTCACGTGAAACATCGACCGGAACCGGCGATCCCGCCCCGCTCATAGGGCGGTTGAGCAGGGCCATCAGTCGGTCGGGAGCATGTAGACGCGGCGGACACTGCTGCCCAGGCGTATGACGTCGGCGCCGTAGACGTGCAGGGATATCGCCTTCGTGCGACAGGAGTTGCGGACCTTGTGGATGTCTCCGGGCGGGGCGAACCCGCAGACGTCACCGGGTCCGTTGACCACGTGCTCGGTCGCCACCAGCCGCGCTCCGGCGGTGGCCGTGGCGGGGACGAGGCGGTAGCGGAGCTCGCTCTCCTCGCCCTCGTGCACCCCGGCCACGCACCACGAGACGTGGTCGTGGACGGCGGTCTCCTGGCCCGGAAGCCACACCAGGGCCACCACGGAGAAGCTGCCGTCCGGCTCCGCGTGCAGGACGTGCTGCCGGTAGCGGTCGGCGTGCCCCGCACGCTGCTCGGGCGTGAGCAGGCCGGGCGTGCCCAGGTGCGGGGCCAGGCGTTCGCCGACCAGGTAGGCGGTCAGATCGGGGGCCAGTCCCCGGTCGACGACCGTACGGATCTCGCTGACGAGGGCGGCCATCCTCGCGGTCGTGCGGGCCGGCGTGGTGGTGGTCATAGGGGGAGCGTCGAGGAGCCAACCCATCACGTCCAACGACAGTTATGAGCTCAAATCCCAAGACCGGCTTATGGATTGGGGGCCGAGCCGGACAGCCTGCGGGCCGGGTCAGCAGCCGACGCGGTTCGAGGCCGCCTGCTTCAGGGCCTGCAGCACCACCGCCGTGGCCGGGACCCGCAGGTGGTCGCGGTAGACGTGTGCGGCGATGTGGCGGCGGGCGGCCGGCAGGAGGGCCCGCCCGCACACCTTGCTCAGCGAGAGCGAGGGCAGCACCAGCGCGGGCATCATGGCCACGCCCAGGCCCTGGGCGACCAGGCTCTGGACCACCAGGTTGTCGTCCGTGGCGAACCGGATGTCGGGGACGAAGCCGAGCCCCGCGCATTCGTGCAGCAGGTTCGCCCGACAGCGCGGGCAGCCGGCGATCCACCGCTCCTCGGAGAGGTCCGCGAGGTGCACGGCCCGTCGCCGGGCCAGCGCGTGACCGGTCGGCAGCAGCACCGTGAGCTGGTCCTCCATGAGCCTGACCTCGGCGACCTCCTCCGGGACCTCCTCGTGCAGGCCGGGATAGGTGAAGGCCAGGGTGATGTCGCACTCGCCGCGCTCCAGCCTGCGCAGCGAGTCCGGGGGCTCCCCCTCCAGCAGCTCGACCTGGATGCCCGGGTGCTCCTTGGCCAGGCTGCTCAGGGCTTCCGGGACCAGGGTGACGTTGGCGCTGGGGAAGCCGCACAGCCGGACGCGGCCGGTCAGCAGCCGGGCGTAGGCCTTCAGCTGGGCCTCGGCGGCGGAGAGGCTGCCGAGGATGGCCTCGGCGTGCCGGGCCATGGACTCCCCTGCCTCGGTGAGCTGCATGCGGCGTCCGACGCGGGTGAACAGCGGCGTGCCGACGGCGCGTTCGAGCGCCTTCATCTGCTGGGTGATCGCGGGCTGGGTGTACCCGAGGACCCGGGCGGCGGCCGAGTAGGACCCCGAGGCGACCACCTCGTGGAACGTCCGTATGTGCCGCGAATCGAACACGGTCGAAGCATAAGCGGACGTTGGGAGGGGCCGCAGGCACAATCGCGCCTACGGCCCCTCGCCATCAAGCCAGTTGGTCCTGCCGTCCACCGGGCCGGGGCCCGTGCGCGGCAGCCGGCCGCTACTTGTCGCCGACCCGCGAGCCGAGCGTGATGTCCACCGTGGTCGGCTTGCCGCCGCGCAGGTAGGTCAGCTTCACCGTGTCACCCGGCTTGTACGTCCAGATCTCGCTGATCAGGGTCGGGCCGCTGTCGATCGGCTTGCCGCCGAGCTCGGTGATGATGTCGCCGGGCTTCAGGCCCGCCTTGCCCGCAGGGCCGTTCGGGTCGACCAGCTCGTTGGCCGAGGCGCCCGTCTCGGAGATCTTCGCGCCGTCGCTCTTGGCCGCGAGGTCCACGGAGACCGAGATCACCGGGTAGACCGGCTTGCCGGTCTTGATCAGCGATTCGGCGACGTTCTTGGCCTGGTTGACCGGGATGGCGAAGCCGAGGCCGATGGAGCCGGCCTGGCCGCCGCCGAAGCCGCCGTTGCCGGCCGACTGGATGGCGGAGTTGATGCCGATGACCGCGCCGCGGCTGTCGAGCAGCGGACCGCCGGAGTTGCCCGGGTTGATCGAGGCGTCCGTCTGGAGGGCGCTCATGTACGAGTTCTTGCCGCTGGAGCCGTCACCCGAGGCGACCGGACGGTTCTTGGCGCTGACGATGCCGGTGGTGACCGTGTTGGACAGGCCGAAGGGAGCGCCGATCGCGATGGTCGAGTCCCCGACGGCGACCTTGTCCGAGTCGCCGAGGGGCAGCGGCTTGAGCCCGGCCGGCGGGTTCTTCAGCTTGAGGACGGCCACGTCGTACCCCTGGGCACGGCCGACGACCTCGGCCTCGTACTTCTTGCCGTCGGAGAAGGTCGCGCTGAGCTTGCCGCCGTTGGCCGCGGAGGCGACCACGTGGTTGTTCGTGAGGATGTGGCCCTGCTGGTCGTAGACGAAGCCGGTGCCGGTGCCGCCCTCGCCGTCCCCGGCCGAGGCCTCGATGGTGACGACGCTCGGCAGCGCGCCGGCGGCGAGGCCCGCGACGGAGCCGGCATCGCGCTTGAGGTCCTTGGGCGTGTTGCCGGCGCTGACCGTGGTCGAGCCGGAGGCGTTGCCGCTGCGGTCGGCCGCCCAGTAGCCGACACCGCCGCCGACGCCGCCCGCGAGGAGCGCCGCCACGAGCACGCCGGCGATCAGGCCGCCCTTGCCCTTCCGCTTGGGCTGTGGGGCACCGTCGGTGCCCATGGGCGCGCCCCAGCCGCCACCGCCGTGGCCGCCGCCGGCCCCGTATGCGGGGGCCGCGGGCGGCGGCGGAGGCCAGCCCTCGGCGCCCAGCGGCTGCGGAGCCGGGGCAGCGCCATGGGTCTCGGCGTACGCCGGGGTGACGGGCGGGACCGGGCTCTCGGCGTACGCCGGGGTGACCGGCGGAACCGGGGTCTCGGCGTACGCCGGGGTGACCGGCGGGACCGGGGTCTCGGCGTACGCGGGGGCCTGGGGCTGGACGGGCGCGGCAGGCTGGGGCGCGGCCGGGGGCTGCACCGGCGCGGGCTGCGCTGCCGGGGTCTGGGGGAGCTGCTGGGTCGGCTCGGCGCCGGGCGCGGGAGTCGGCGGCAACTGCTGCGTCACCGGCTCCACGGGCGCCGACGCGGCAGGCCCGGACGACACGGACGGCGCGGCGTCGACGGGCGCGGCCACCGGGGGTACGGGCGGGGCCGCGGGGGGCGTCGGGGCCGCGGTGCCCTCGTTCTCGGTGCTCACAGCGCTCTCTCCTCGTCACACACGGCTTCAGAAATACGGGCGATATCGGTCCGACTGAACGTTCGACGTGCCGTACAAGTTCCTGGGCAAAGCCTTTCCCATGCCCCGTCAGAGCACTGTAAGCCGGACCTGTGAGTCTCCCCCATCCTTTATCTCCGACATTTCAGGCGCATCCCCAGAAGCACCCACTGGGCTCTCTCCGACATCCGCACCCCTCGCGGTGGCACCATGAGCCGGTGACCCACGCAACGCCGCGCCCCATCCAGGTCGTCGCCCACCGCGGCGCCTCGGAGGATGCCCCCGAGCACACGCTGGCCGCCTACCGCAAGGCCATCGAGGACGGGGCCGACGCCCTCGAATGCGATGTCCGGCTCACGGCCGACGGCCATCTGGTCCTGGTCCACGACCGGCGGGTGAACCGCACCTCCAACGGCCGCGGCGCCGTCTCCGCCCTGGAACTGGCCGACCTGGCCGCCCTCGACTTCGGCTCGTGGAAGGACCGGGAGGAGTCCCCCGACTGGGACGCGGACCCCGAGCGCACCTCGGTGCTCACCCTGGAACGGCTGCTGGAGCTGGTCGCGGACGCCGGGCGGCCGGTCCAGCTGGCCATCGAGACCAAACACCCGACCCGCTGGGCCGGACAGGTGGAGGAGCGCCTGCTCTTCCTCCTCAAGCGGTTCGCACTGGACGCCCCGCCGGCGGAGGGGCCCCACCCGGTCCGGGTGATGAGCTTCTCCGCACGCTCCCTCCACCGGATCCGGGCGGCCGCGCCGACGGTCCCGACCGTCTACCTGATGCAGTTCATCTCCCCCCGGATGCGGGACGGGCGGCTCCCGGCGGGAGTACGGATCGCCGGACCGGGCATGCGGATCGTGCGCAACCACCCGGCCTTCATCCGCAAACTTCAGGCCGCCGGGCACTCCGTTCACGTGTGGACCGTGAACGATCCGGAAGATGTTCAGCTCTGCGCTGATCTGGGTGTGGAAGCGATCATCACGAACCGACCGCGACAAGTTTTGTCACAGCTGGGCCGCTGACATCCCGCTTTGCGCACCCGTCCCACACGCAACACCCGTTACGGGGTGTGCACCGGCGCATCCGCTCCGCATTCGACCTCCCCGAATGCGTCAGAGGGCGCCGGTCCGACGGTTTCCGGTCCAGGCCATTGGGGCATCCAGACCATGCGTGGGGCTAAGGAGGTTCCGGGGGTGGCGTTGATGGTGGCACAGGAAGTGCCCACGTCGTCGTGCATGGACGTGTCCCATGGTCCTGCGGGCGTGGGCGAGGCGAGGCACCGGATGCGCGAGCAGCTGCGCATCAGCGGGGTGTCCGAATCGATCGTGGATGACGCCGTTCTGATCCTTTCCGAACTGCTCAGCAACGCCTGCCGGCACGGCAGACCACTGGGTTCACGGGAGATCGGCGACGGCGGGATACGAGCGTCGTGGCACGTCGACAGGGCGGGGCGGCTGATGGTCGAGGTCACGGACGGCGGCGGGCCCACCCGCCCCCTCCCGGCCAAGCCCTCGGTCACCGCGCGGGGCGGGCGGGGGCTGAACATCATCAGCGCCCTGGCCCAGGACTGGGGTGTCCGGGACGGAGCGGCGGGTGAGGTCACCGTCTGGGCGATCGTTGCCTGTGGGCCCCGGCACGAGGACTTCGCTACGCGCGTTGCGCCCCCTGCGATCGATTTCAGTACGGCCTTCGACGATCTGGATCCCTGATCCGACCGGTCCCCGACCGCGGGTGGATGGCGGCCGTCCGGGAGTGCACGCCGACCGTGCTCCCGGCCGCACCCCACCGGTTGTGGCGGTACGAACGGCTAGGCTCGCGCCCAGACCGACGCCGTACCGCCGCAACCGGGAGACACCCACGATGGCCAAGAAGCGCCCCGCCGCGAAGTCCGCAAAGCCGCAGCTCAACAACGGGGAGATCCCGGTGGTGGGCGCTCGCGAGCCCTGCCCCTGCGGATCCGGGCGCCGTTACAAGGCCTGCCACGGCGCGGCCGCCGCGCACGCCGTGACCGAGCACGTGGCCCGCCCGTTCGAGGGCCTGCCCGGCGAGTGCGACTGGGTCGCGCTGCGCGAGCTCGTCCCCGCCGCCACCGTGCCGCTCACCCTCAAGGGCGGACTGCCCGAGGGCGTCCCCTCCGTCACGCTGGTGACCGTACTCCCGCTGGCCTCGCCGGCACTGCGCCGCGAGGACGGCTCCGTCCTGCTCGGCCTGCAGAACGACTCGACCACCGGCGACCTCGCCCGGGACATGGCCGACACCCTGGAGCGCGCGCTCGTGGCCGATCCCGGCACCGTCGTCGCGGCCCGTCGGGTTCCGGCCGAGGGTCCGCGACTTCAGGATCTCCTGTCCGCGGACGGCGGTTTCGAGCCGGTTGTCCACAGCGGGTTCGAATTCTGGATTCCGGAAGCCGAGAGCGCCCAGAACGCTTCCCCGGAGGTCGCCGCCTCCCTGGAGCGCGCCAACGCTGCCGCCATCCCGACCGTCAAGCTGACCGGCGTGGATGCCGCCTACTGGTGCGAGACCCCGGACAAGTACCACCTGCGCTGGGTCATGCCGCACCCCGAGGAGAAGCTGCTCGACGCGCTCGCGCGGCTGCACGCCGCGGGCACGTCCTCGCTCGGCGAGGGCACCAAGCTGGTCGGCTCCTTCCGCGCCCACGGCCTGATGGTCCCCGTCTGGGACCTGCCGACCGGGGTCTCGGCCGAGGACGTGGAGAAGCCCGCGGCCGAGCTCGCGGAGCGGCTCGCCACTGCTCTCGCGACGGACGCGCCGCTGACCACGGAGGAGCGCCGCGCCCGCGGCGGCCTCACCAACCGCCAGGTCACGCTCAGCTGACCTGGTGGCCGGCCCGTTCCGCGGGCCGGCCGCAGAGGTCGCCGGAGGGTCCCGGGGAGGGGCTGCGGGAGCGTCACCGGTGACCGGTCACCGGTGACCGGTGTCACAACTCCCGCTAATCGCCTGCAAATCGCTGTCCGAATATCAGAGATCGAATTTGCGAACAGGCGATCTCTTGTTACCGTTCTTGTAGCCCGGTCGCTGGTGCATCCCCCGTCGCCAGCGACCGGGCCCTTGATTTTCCGTGACGCTCAACCGTCACCCGGTACCGGTGAGTTGCTCCCGGACCGCAGGAGCAGGGCTCCTTCATCATCCGGAACTGCAAATTCCGCTACGGCCGAGTAGTCCGCCGGAACCCCGGCCGACTCCTCCTTCGGCGTTTCGCACAGCCCCGGTTCGTCACCCGCCCCGACCGCACAGCGGATCTGCACCGTGCGTCCCGCCGGACCCATCACGGTGAGCACCGCGTCGAGCGCGCGGCCGCTGGTGTTCCGGTAGTAGCTGCGCCCCCACGTCCGACCCTCGCCCGACAGGACGCACGTCTGCGCCTCCACCCCCTGCGGGGAGGACAGTTCGGGTCCGCAGCGGGCGTCCGTACGCGGCTGCTCGGCCGGGCCCGGGCGGGCCGGCGCCGCGGCGGGGGTCTGCGTACGGGACCGGCCTGGGGCCGAATTCGCTTCCGGGCCGCCCGAATCGGCCGAGCCGCCAGAGCCGGCTGCGCCGTCGGGGTTCTCCGAGTCCGACCGGCCCGATTCCCCCGAGGCGCCCTTGGACGGGTGCCCGAGGCCGAAGGTGGAGAGCAGCCCGCCGCCCTTTCCATCGCTCTGACCGGCGAAATCCGGCCCGGCGATCGCTCCCGCCAGCGGGAGCGACAAGATGATCAACACACCGGCGCCGATACCGATCAGGCGGAGATTCATTCGCCGAACATAGCGATCCGGGAATGGGGCACGGAGATCCCCGCGCCCAATTCCCTTGGAAACTCGTCTCGCTGACACCCGTACGAGTGATCCGTCCGCGTTCGGGCTCAGTACGCGAGCCGGCTCCCGCCGCCCGACGCCCCGCTGCTCGCCTCCACCAGCGCGTCCACCACCGCCTCCACCTCCGGCAGCCAGACCTCCCCGGCTCCCGCCGGTGCGCGCTCCCACCGCACCTCGCCGCCGCCGATCGCGGGGGAGGGCGGGAGCAGCAAGTAGCCGCCCTCACCGTGGAAACGCAGCGAAGAGGGCACGTGGTCCTTGGCGTAGAGGATCTCGCCGAGCCGCTCCAGCGAGTACGGCTCCACGAGCAGCGACCACCGCGTGGGCGTGGCCACGATCGGCCCGAGCCGCATCCCCTCGGCGTCCAGTCGTACGACGGCACGCGCGCCCGCCGCGGCCGGCAGGCTCACCGCGCAGGGCGCGCTCCCACCGGTGGCCAGCAGGATCGGGGCACCCGCCCGGTTGGCCCACCACCAGGACACCATGCGGGGGTCGGTGGTGGCCGCGAGCAGCCCGGGATCGAAGGGGTGCGCGCCGGGTACGGCGCAGTCGGGGTCGGGGCAGGCGCACCGGGCGCTGTCGACGCCGGAGCGTCCGACGCCCGGCAGCACGGGCCAGTTCCAGGTGGTGGCGCAGGTCAGCGCCGCGTCGAGGAGAGTCGGCGCTTCACCCTGCGGCGGGGCGGGGCGCAGGGTTTGGAAGCGATTGCGGAGCCGCTGGAGACGCCTTCCGAGGATCTCGCGCATGAGCGCTCGTTCCTTTCCGTTGAACGCCGAGGGCCACATCACACCATGTAAGCGGTGGTTCACCACACGTACACGTTTCGCGTCACTGTCCGCTTGAAGCAGGTTCACACGGTTCGTGCAGTTTTCGTACGGGTCCATGAAACGTCCGTCGGGGGCGGTACGCGACCCGGGACCGCGCGGGGGACGGCTGTCGTCGATGGGGACGACGGGCCGTGCCCGACGGTTCCCGGCGGGCACCGGGCTGCGCCAACTCTCCCCGGGTGCAACCGATTACGTACCCGGACCGGCCGACTGACTCGCCCAGTCGACCGCAAAAACCGTCCGCTTCCCGCTTTTTCCGGCCAAGTTCTAGCCCTGACCGGACAGTGAGTTGCCGCCCCACGGACACCAGGATTCCCACCTGGGCAATGCTGGACATCGCTCCTCGTGTGCGTGTAGATGTGGATTCATTGATAGCGGCGCAGCATGATCTGGGGGTTTGCGATGCTATATGGCGAATCGCACCAGCTGGAAAGGCGGACGCCATGAGCGCCCCGCATCTGCCGAAAGTGGCTGGAATCGATCCAGCTGCCACAGCGTCCCCGCACACTGTGGCGCCCACACCGGTGCCCACGGCCACGTCCACACCGACGAGCCCGCGAACGACCCACGCCCCGGCGCAGGGACCCGCTGCGAGCTCCGTCATCCAGGACCGTCTCGCGGGCATGGTCTCCGACCTCACCACCCTCCACGAGCTCACCGAGCGGCTCGCCCGCGCCGCTGACCTCACCTCCTCCCTCCAGGAGTTCCTGCGGGCGGGCGCGACCCTCGTCGGCGCCCGGCGCGGCCTGATCGTCCTGGAGCCCTCCGACGGACTCGGCCCCACCAGCACGATCGGCCTCGGGCTCGGCCACGCCGACCTCGGCCACATCGAGACGGTGCCGCGCAGCGCCACCTCCTACGGCCGCATCCTCGACGGTCTGCCCGACGCCCACGGCGGCTCGGAGGTCCTGCCCGAGCCCGGCACCACCCCCGGTACCGGCGCCGGCGGGTACGCCACCCCCGTCGACCCCCGCCACCGCGAGGTCGCCGCCCGACTCGGCTACGCCGCCAGCTACGCGCTGCCGCTGACCGCCGAAGCCACGGGCCGGCTCGGCGCGGCCGTCTGGCTCTACGACGAACAGGCCGAGCCGAGCGACCGCCAGCGCGACCTGGCCGGGCTCTACGTCCGGCACGCCTCCGAGCACCTGGCCCGGATGCTGGAGGTGGAACGCGCCCGCACCAGCCTGGCCACCGTCGCCGAGGAACTGCTGCCCAGCCGGCTCCCCCGGATCTCCGGGGTCCAGCTCGCCGCCCGGCACCACACCGGCCCGCACGGCGGAGGCGACTGGTACGACGCACTGCCGCTGCCGGAAGGCGCCCTCGGCCTGGCCGTGGGCTCCGTCACCGGCTCGGGGCCGAGCGCCGTCGCCGCCATGGGCCGGCTGCGCGCCTCGCTGCGCGCGTACGCCGTCATGGAGGGCGAGGACCCCGTCGCCGTCCTCTCCGACCTGGAACTGCTGCTGCGCCTGACCGAGCCCGCGCGCTCGGCGACCGCGCTGTTCGCCTACTGCGAGCCCGCCGGGGGCCCGAACGCGAACGGCCGGGGGAGGAAGCTCATCCTGGCCGGGGCCGGGCACGCCCCGCCGCTGCTGATCGGCGAGCGGCGCACCGAGTACGTGGAGACCACCCTCTCCGCACCGCTCGGAATGCTGTCCTGCTGGGAGGCCCCGAGCGTGGAGATCGAGCCCGCGCCCGGAGAAACGGTGCTGCTCTACACGGACGGGCTGCTCCGGCGCACCGGGGACCCGATGGACCGGGCGTACGCGCGGCTGCACGCCGCCGCCGCGGGGATCCCCCGTAGCGCCCGCGAGGACCCGGCCGCCATCTGCGACCACATCCTGCGCACGGTGCTGCCGGACGGCGACGGGGACGGCGCCGTGGCCCCGGCGGACGCCTCGGAGGACATCGTGCTGCTCGCGGCACGTTTCGAGTGAGCAGAGACGCCTTCGGGACGAGACGCAGCGATACGAGGCGATGAGGGACGGGACGTGTGACCGTGTGGCCCGGTTTGGCGGATATGTCACACGACCCGTCGGGGGGCGTCCGCTCACCCATACGATGGATGAGGTCCATACCCGGTCCGTGTCCGCCGTACTGAGGAGAAGACGTGGCTGACGAGCTCACCCCGGAGACCCCGGAAGAAGAGCAGCCCAAGAAGAAGCACAAGCAGCGCAAGAACGGGCTGTACCCGGGCGTCAGCGAAGAGCTCGCCGCGAGCATGCGCACCGGCTGGGCCGACACCGAGCTGCACGGGCTGGAGCCGATCGCCCAGGCCGCACACACCGCAGCCCGCCGCTCCGCACTGTCCCGGCGCTTCCCCGGTGAGCGCCTCGTCGTCCCCGCCGGACGGCTGAAGACGCGCTCGAACGACACCGAGTACCCCTTCCGCGCCTCGACCGAGTACGCGTACCTCACCGGCGACCAGACCGAGAACGGCGTCCTGGTCCTGGAGCCCGCGGGGGAGACCGGCCACCACGCCACCGTCTACCTGCTGCCCCGCTCCGACCGTGAGAACGGCGAGTTCTGGCTCTCCGGCAGCGGCGAGCTGTGGGTCGGCCGCCGCCACTCCCTCGCGGAGGCCGAGCAGCTGCTGGGCATCCCGGCCCGGGACGTGCGCAAGCTTCCCGAGGAGCTGGCCGAGGCCGCGGGCCCGGTCCGCACCGTCCGCGGGCACGACTCCGTCATCGAGGCGGCCCTGACCGACAAGGTCACCAAGGAGCGCGACGAGGAGCTGCGCGTCTACCTCTCCGAGGCACGCGCCGTGAAGGACGCCTTCGAGATCGGCGAACTGCAGAAGGCCGTCGACTCCACCGTCCGCGGCTTCGAGGACGTCGTGAAGGTGCTCGACAAGGCCGAGGCCACCTCCGAGCGCTACATCGAGGGCACCTTCTTCCTGCGCGCCCGCGTCGAGGGCAACGACGTCGGCTACGGCTCCATCTGCGCCGCCGGCCCGCACGCCTGCACCCTGCACTGGGTCCGCAACGACGGCGACGTCCGCTCGGGCGACCTGCTGCTGCTCGACGCCGGTGTGGAGACCCACTCCCTCTACACGGCCGACGTCACGCGCACGCTGCCGATCAGCGGCACGTACACCGACATCCAGCGCAAGATCTACGACGCGGTCTACGCCTCCCAGGAAGCCGGCATCGCCGCCGTCAAGCCGGGCGCGAAGTTCCGCGACTTCCACGACGCCTCGCAGCACGTGCTCGCCGAGAAGCTCGTCGAGTGGGGTCTGCTGGAGGGACCGGTCGAGCGTGTCCTGGAGCTGGGTCTGCAGCGCCGCTGGACCCTGCACGGCACCGGCCACATGCTCGGCATGGACGTCCACGACTGCGCCGCCGCGCGCACCGAGGCGTACGTCGACGGCACGCTGGAGCCCGGGATGTGCCTGACGGTCGAGCCCGGTCTGTACTTCCAGGCCGACGACCTGACCGTTCCCGAGGAGTACCGCGGCATCGGCGTCCGGATCGAGGACGACATCCTCGTCACCGAGGACGGCAACCGGAACCTGTCGGCCGGGCTGCCCCGCACCTCGGACGAGGTCGAGGCCTGGATGGCGCGGCTCAAGGGCTGACGCCACCGCTCGTACGCGCCGATGGGCGGGACCCGCCACGGGTCCCGCCCATCGGCGCGTCTACGAGACCCTCAGCAGGGAGTCGTCCCGCCACTTCAGCATCTTGTCGAAGCTGACCACGGCGCCCCGGCCGGGCCGGTTGCGGAAGCGGACGTGGTCGGCGAGTTCCTCGATCAGGTGCAGGCCCCGGCCGTGCTCGGCCAGGGACGGTCTGCGGCGGGCCACGGTCGCGGCCGGGAACCCCGGACCCGAGTCGCTCACCTCGATGCGACAGCGGTCCCCGTCCAGATAGGCCGTGACGTGGTACGCCCCGGTCCCGTCCGGGGATCCGCCGTCCCAGGACGCACCGCCCGCGCCGTCGGATCGCGGGGCGGCCTCGCAGCCGCCGTGCTCCACGGCATTCGCGCACGCCTCGCTCAGCGCCACCGACAGGTCGAAGGAGATGTCCGGGTCCACCCCCGCGGTCTCCATCGTCCCCAACAGCAGTCGCCTCGCGAGGGGCACACTCGCTGCTTCGCGCCTCAAGTGGAGAGACCACCAGATGCTCATACGGTTACCTATTGCCGCCCGGGGCCGGGGCTAAGCCCCTGAGGACCGACAGAGCCCTCGTTCGGCCGACGCGGCGCTCCCGGGCGCCGGTGTATGCCAGGTCGGGCCGGTGTGGGCGGGGTGGGGCCGGGCATCCGTGCGCGGGAATGCAAACCGGCTGTCGCACCTGCCGTATGCGGCGCCTAAGGCCAGTGCGATGATGGCCCGGCCATGACTGCCCCCCACGCGACGCAGGCCGGACCCGGCCTCAGGCTGATCCGGACCGCGGTGTTCACCGCGGTCTGTGTCGTGCTGTCCGCGGTCGGGCACGCACTGGCCTCCTGCGCGACGGTGCCCTGGTGGTCCCTCTGCGCCGGCTTCCTCACCGTCTTCGCGGTGGCCGCCCCGCTCGCGGGACGCCGCCGCTCGCTGCCCGGCATCGCCGCCGCGCTGGCGGGCGGACAGCTCGCGCTGCACACCCTGTTCGGCCTCGGCCAGCACACCGCCGCCCCGGCGGGCGGCAGCACCTCCTCGGAGACCTCGCTCGCGGCGCTCGCCGCCCAGCTGGTCTGCGGGGGCAACTCCGTCCCGATCCACCCGTCGGATGCCCGGCGGATCGTGGAGAGCGCCGGACTGGACCCGGACGCCGTGGCCGCTCAGGCCGGGGCGCCGGGCCACCTGGCCCACGCCCACCTGGGGCAGGGCCTGGTGGAACCGGCCGGCGGATCGATGGGTCTGCTCAGCCCGGCCATGCTGATCGGGCACCTGCTGGCCGCACTCGCCGCAGGCTGGCTGCTCGGGCGCGGCGACGCCGCGCTGTTCCGCCTCCTCGAACTGTCCCGGCTCTCCGCCGGAGCCGGACCGGTGCGCCCGCTGCGTGCCGCGCTGGCCTACGTACGAGCCCTCGGCGCGGGCCTTCCGGGCCTGCCCGCACGTACCCCGTGGGCAGCGGGTGACGGGACCGGCCCCGCACGATCCACGGGCCGGGACGCACTCCAGCACACGGTGACCAGGCGCGGGCCGCCCACGGCGTTCGCCCTCGCAGCCTGAAGCGGCACCTCTCCTCCCCGGGACTCACGACGGGAGCACCGGTGCCGCGACCTCCGTGCGCGCCGCGCCCGGAGCAACCGTCACCACAGCTTCCGTGGAGTGTTTCTGCCGTGAAGACCTCTCGCGTCTCCTTCGCCGCCGCCCTCGCCGCCGGTTCCGTCCTCCTCCTCTCCGGTACCGCCTTCGCCCACGTCGGCGTGCAGCCCGTCGGGGAGGCCGCCAAGGGCGGCTACGCGACGCTCAACTTCAAGGTCCCCAACGAGCGCGACAACGCGGCGACCACGCAGCTCGAGGTCAACTTCCCCGTGGACCAGCCGCTCACGTCCGTCATGCCGCAGGACATCCCCGGCTGGACGTCCACGGTCGAGAAGACCAAGCTCGACAAGCCGCTCACCGTGCACGGCAAGCAGGTCAACGAGGTCGTCACCAAGGTGACCTGGACCGGCGGCAAGATCGAGTCCGGCAAGTTCCAGCAGTTCCCGGTCTCCGTCGGCAAGCTCCCCGAGAACGCCGACCAGATGGTCTTCAAGGCGATCCAGACCTACGACAACGGCGAGGTCGTCCGCTGGATCGAGGAGCCCAAGGAAGGCGCCGCCGAACCGCAGACCCCGGCGCCCGTCCTGAAGCTGACCGCCGCCGGCGCCGACCACCACGACACCGCTGCCAAGAAGCCGGCGGACGAGGCGAAGAACTCCGACTCCCACGAGGACGGCCACGACTCGGCCGCCGCCAAGAGCGGATCCGACACGACCGCGCGGGCCCTCGGCGTCGCCGGCATCGTGATCGGACTCGGTGGCGTGGCCTTCGGCGTCGCCTCGCGCCGCCGCACCTCCTGACCACCCGATCTCCCGGGCGCCCGGCCTTCCGCGTGCCCGGCCCTTCCCACCTGACGATCCTGCGCAGCCGGCCGGTCCTCCGGTCCGGCCGGGCTCGCGGATCCACCCGTACCACCCCCGATCTCAGGGACTTCCCCATGCGCACCACACGTGTGACGCTCGCCGCCCTCGTGGCGGCGGCCGCCCTCACCCTCACCGCCTGCGGTGGTGAACCGGCCAAGAACGGCCAGGTCACCCAGATCAGCGAGAACCAGGCGAAAGCCGGGTCCGCCACCGTGCTCGACCGCCCCTTCGACAAGCCGGACGTCGTCCTCACGGACACCACCGGCAAGCCGTGGAACCTGCGCGAGCAGACCAAGGGCAAGCCGACGCTCATCTACTTCGGCTACACCCACTGCCCCGACGTGTGCCCCCTGACGATGAGCAACGTCGCCGTCGCCAAGAAGGCACTTCCCAAGGCCGATCAGGACAACCTCCGGATCGTCTTCATCACCACCGACCCCGAACGGGACACTCCCGAGTCGCTCGGCGCGTGGCTCAAGGGCCTGGACCCGGCCTTCACCGGGCTGACCGGTGACTTCGCCACCATCCAGGCCGCCGCGCGCACGCTCGGCATCGGCATCGAGGCCCCCACCAAGGACGCGAACGGCAACGTCGTCTCCATGCACGGTGCTCAGGTCATCGCCTTCTCGCCCAAGACCGACGAGGGATACCTCCTCTACGGCGAGAGCACCACCGTCGATGACTACACCAAGGACCTGCCGAAGATCGTCAAGGGAGAGAACCCGTGAACGCCCGCACCACCCGCACCCTCGCAGCCGCCCTCTCCCTGACGGCCGCGCTCGCCATATCCGGCTGCTCTTCCGACTCCGGGTCCGCGTCCGCTTCCGGTGACGTGCCGAAGCTGACCGTCAGCGGCGGCTACATGCCGGAGCCCGTGAACGACCAGATGGCCGGCGCGTTCATGGTCATCAAGAACGACTCCAAGACGGCCGACAAGCTGACCGGCGCCACGAGCACGCTCTCCGACGACCTGCAGATCCACGAGACCAAGGATCAGAAGATGCAGCAGGTGCAGTCCATGGACGTGCCCGCCAACGGAGAACTGAAGCTGGAGCGCGGCGGCAACCACGTCATGTTCATGGGGCTCAAGAACACCCCCAAGGTCGGCGACAAGGTCACCGTCGAACTGCGCTTCGAGAAGTCCGGCCCGGTCAAGGTCGAGCTGGACGTCAAGGAGCGGACGTACAAGGCTCCGACATCCACTGACGGCACCGCCCACTGACGGACCGAGGGACTGACACGCCATGACGGCCACCGCCCCGACCCCATCCACGACCCGCGTCCGCGCCACGGCACTCCTGCCGCGGCTCACGCTGGTCCTCGCCGCACTGCTGGCAGCCTTCTTCGCCGCTGCCGCGCCGGCCTCGGCACACGCCGCGCTGACCGCGAGCGACCCCACGGACGGGGCGGTGGTCGCCGCGGCGCCCGCCCAGATCACGCTCTCCTTCTCGGAAGGGGTCGCCATGAACGGCGACTCCATCCGCGTCCTGGACCCACAGGGCAAGCGCGTCGACACCGGTGAACTGCGCGACCTCTGCAGCGGCAGCCTCATCCGCTACGGCACCGCCCTGCGCCCGGGACAGCCGGACGGCACCTACACCGTCGCCTGGCAGGCCATCTCCGCGGACAGCCATCCGATCTCCGGCGCCTTCACCTTCTCCATCGGAGCCCCCTCCGAGACCGCCGTCTCGCTGCCCTCCCGGACGGCCGGAGACGGGCCCGTCGCCGTCGCCTACGGCATCGCGCGCTACGTGGCCTACGCCGGGTTCGCCGTGCTCGTCGGCGCCGCCGCCTTCATCCTCCTGTGCTGGCGCCGGGGCGCCGCGCAGCGGCCGATGCAGAAGCTGGTCGTACGGGCCTGGGTGGCGCTCACCGTGGCCACCCTGGTGATGCTGCTGCTCCGCAACCCGTACACCGGGTCGGGGAACTTCGCCGACGCCTTCGACCTGGCCGGGCTGAAGGCGGTCCTGGAGACCAAGTCCGGCGCCTCGCTCGTCTCGCGACTGCTCCTCCTCGGCGCCGCCGCACTGTTCATCACCGTGCTGTTCGGCTCCTACGCCCGGCGCCACACGTCGGACGGCTCGGACGGGTCGGACGGGTCGGACGGCTCGGTCGCTTCGGGGACCTCCGGTGGCTCCGAGGCCGCCAGTGCCTCCGACGAGGACGCCAAGGGGGAGAGCGACCTCGTCTTCGGGCTCGGCATCGGCGGGACCGTCGTCGCGGGCGGTATCGCCGCCACCTGGGCGCTGTCCGAGCACGCCTCCACCGGCATCCAGCCCGCCCTCGCCATGCCCGTCGACATCCTCCACCTGCTGGCCGTCGCCGTGTGGCTCGGCGGACTCACCGCGCTGCTCGTCGCGCTCCACAAGGTCCCCGGGATCGAGCGCACGGCCATCCGGCGCTTCTCCACCGTCGCCTTCAGCAGCGTCGTGGTCCTGGCCTGCACCGGCACCTACCAGGCCTGGCGCCAGGTGGGCAGCTGGTCCGCACTGACCGGAACCGACTACGGCCGGCTGCTGCTCGTCAAGATCGGCCTTGTCGCCGTCGTCGTGGCCATCGCCTACACCTCCCGGAAGTGGACCTCCCGGCTGGCCGGAGGCCGGGACGAGACCGGGGCGGAGGGGGAGGTCGCCTCCGATGTTTCACGTGAAACATCGACCGTGACGGTCGCCCCGGCCTCCACCACCGCCGACACCGGTGCCTCCGACCCCCGGCGTGCCGCGCAGCTCGCACGGCAGAGCGCCGCCCGGCGCACCGCGCGGGAGAAGCAGGCGCGTGACGCCGACCCGGACCGCACCGGCCTGCGCCGTTCCGTCCTCGCCGAGGCAGGTGTCGCCGTGGTCCTGCTGGCCGTCACCACCATCCTCACCAGCACCGAGCCCGGCCGCGCCGCGGAGCTGGAGGTCGGCCGCGGATCCACCGCCACGGCCGTTCCCGACCGCGCGGTCAAGGTCACCCTGCCTTTCGACACCGGCGGCCAGAACGGCAAGGGCTCGGTCCGGCTCCAGCTGGACCCGGGCCGCGTCGGCGCGAACACGCTCCACGTGTGGGCCGAGACCCCCGACGGCAAACCGCTCGACCTGCCCGAGCTCAAGGTGTCGTTCACCTTGGAAGCCAAGGAGGTCGGTCCCCTTCCGGTCCTGCCCGAGCGCGCCGCACCCGGGCACTGGACCGCATCGGGCGTCCAGCTTCCGCTGACCGGCGACTGGCGGATCGACGTGACCATCCGCACCTCCGACATCGACCAGACGACCGTCCAGAAGAACGTGAAGATCGGCTGACCAGCGTGACCCAGAACAGCGCCCCCACCGAAAGCACTGCGAGCAGCGAGGGCAGCACCGGGCTCCCCGGCATCGAGATCTCCCGGCGCCGCCTGCTGGGCACGGTCGGCGCCGCGGGCGCGGCCGGGCTCGCGCTCGGCGCCGCCGGCGGGGCCCTCGTGCAGTCCGAGGTGTCCGGGTCCGGGACGGCGGGCTCCGGCGGCGCTCCCGGCAGCCTCGGTGCCACCCGGGTCGACTTCCACGGGGATCACCAGGCCGGCATCACCACGCCCCTCCAGGCCAAGGGGCACGTACTGGCCTTCGACCTGGCGCCAGGAGCCGGACGTACCGAGGCGGCCGCCCTGATGCGGCGCTGGTCCGACACCGCGCGGCGGCTGACGGCGGGCGAGACCGCACCGGTCGGCGACACCGGCATCGCCCTCGGCTCCGGCCCCTCCTCCCTCACGGTGACCTTCGGCTTCGGCCACTCCTTCTTCGAGCGCACCGGACTCACCGCGCGCCGACCCGCTGCCCTCGACCCGCTTCCGGACTTCTCCGCCGACCGCCTCGACGCCCAGCGCAGCAACGGCGACCTGTGGGTCCAGATCGGCTCGGACGACGCACTGGTCGCCTTCCATGCCCTGCGCGCGCTGCAGAAGGACGCCGGAGAGGCGGCCCGGCCGCGCTGGCAGATGAACGGCTTCAACCGCTCTCCGGGCGCCACCGCCTCCCCCATGACGGCCCGCAACCTCATGGGCCAGGTCGACGGCACCAACAACCCGAAGCCCGCCGAAGCCGACTTCGACCGGCGGATCTTCGTCCAGGGGACCGTGCCCCCGGAGCACGCCTGGATGGTCGGGGGTTCGTACGCCGTCGTACGCCGTATCCGCATGCTCCTCGACCACTGGGACCAGCAGTCACTGGCCCAGCAGGAGCAGGTCATCGGGCGTACGAAGGCCACCGGCGCCCCGCTGACCGGAGGCGACGAGACCACCGCCCCGGCTCTCGACAAGATCGGGGCCGACGGAAAGCCCGTCATCGCCTCCAATGCGCACGCCCGCATCTCCGCGCCCGCGCAGAACGGTGGAGCGGCCATGCTCCGGCGTCCCTTCTCCTTCCACGACGGGATCGACGCCGACGGGACCCCCGACGCCGGGCTCCTCTTCATCTGCTGGCAGGCCGACCCGTCCCGCGGTTTCGTCCCCGTCCAGCGCAAGCTCGACCGCGGCGACGCCCTGTCGGAGTTCATCCGGCACGAGTCGAGCGGCCTGTACGCGGTGCCGCCCGGGGCACGCGCCGGGGAGTACGTGGGGCAACGGCTGCTCGAAGGGTGAACAGCCCAGGTCGCGTCCGGGCCCCGGCATTAGGCTGATCGCATGTCGGCCACCCGCTTCACCTATCTCGGTCCCGAAGGCACGTTCACCGAAGCCGCCCTTCGCACCCTCCCCGAAGCCGCGACCCGGGAACTCGTCCCGATGGTCTCGGTCCCGGCAGCCCTGGACGCCGTGCGCAACGGTGAGGCCGCGGCTGCCCTGGTCCCGATCGAGAACTCGGTGGAGGGCGGGGTCACCTCGACCCTGGACGAGCTGGCCGGCGGCGTTCCGCTGATGATCTACCGCGAGGTGCTGCTCCCGATCGCGTTCGCGCTGCTGGTGCGGCCCGGGACCAAGCTGTCGGACGTCAAGACCGTCACCGGGCACCCGGTCGCCCAGCCGCAGGTGCGCAACTGGCTGCGGTCAAACCTGCCCGACGCCCTGTGGGAGTCGGCGGCGTCCAATGCCGACGGTGCCCGGCTGGTCCAGGAGGGCCGCTTCGACGCCGCCTTCGCGGGCGAGTTCGCGGCCGCCACCTACGGACTGGTCCCGCTCGTCACCGAGATCCACGACGCGCAGAACGCGGAGACCCGCTTCGTGCTCGTCGGGCGTCCCGCCCGCCCGGCCGCGCCGACCGGCGCCGACAAGACCTCCGTCGTGCTGTGGATGGGCGACGACCGCCCCGGTGCACTGCTGGAGCTGCTCCAGGAGTTCGCCGTCCGCGGGGTGAACCTGATGCTGATCCAGTCCCGGCCGACGGGTGCGGGGATCGGCAACTACTGCTTCGCCGTCGACGCCGAGGGCCACATCTCCGACCGCCGGGTCGGAGAGGCCCTCATGGGCCTCAAGCGCACCTGCCCCCAGATCCGGTTCCTCGGCTCCTACCCGCGCGCCGGTGTCGCACAGGGTGACGTCCAGGCCGTCCAGACCACCCGGCCCGGAACCTCCGACGGGGACTTCACCGCGGCCTCGGACTGGCTGACGCGTTGCCTCGACGGGCGCCCCTGACACTCCCTGGTTGTCCACAGAGTTATCCACAGGGATCGGTGTGGACCTGGGGACAAGTCGACAGAGCAGCACGACAAGGTCGACAAATCGGTCGGGGGGCGCAGGTTTCGCGCTGACGAGCGGGAGGTGAACGACGTCACCCCTGCATCACCGATCAACTCTTTGGGGCGAGTCATTCCCACCCGAATGAGTGTGTGAGGGTGGTTTGAACCCTGATGGGGCTCGCTCGCTCCACAGTCGGGATTGATCTATTCCTGTGTCCACAGATCCGGCGCACAGCCTGTGGATAAGCCGGTCGCCTGGGGAATTCCTGTGGACAAGGAAGCCCCTCCACTCCTGCTCAGGGGCTGTCCGATCACTGCCGCTCTGTCCCTTTTCGGGGAATGGAGCCGGTTTATCAACCCCTACGGAAGGGCCGCTTCCAGCCTCCCGTCGGAAGTTTTCCATTCGCGGCAATTAGGGCAAAGCGACACGCAGCGTGATATCGGTGCGTCCCCCGGAAGCCCGGCCCGGTAGCCTGGAGGGGTGATTGACCTCCGGCTGCTCCGTGAAGACCCTGACCGTGTCCGCGCCTCGCAGCGCGCCCGTGGAGAGGACGTCGCCCTCGTCGACGCACTGCTCTCCGCCGACGAGCGCCGCAGGTCCTCCGGCATGCGATTCGACGAACTCCGCAACGAGCAGAAGTCGCTCGGCAAGCTCATCCCCAAGGCCTCTCCGGAGGAGCGGGCCGAGCTGCTGAAGAAGGCCGATCAGCTCAAGCAGGACGTGAAGGCCGCCGAGGCCGAGCAGAACGAGGCGGACGAAGCCGCCAAGCAGCTCCTCCTGCGACTCGGCAACATCGTCCACACCGACGTGCCCGTCGGCGGCGAGGAGGACTTCGTCGTCCTCGAGACGCACGGCACCATCCGCGACTTCGGCGCCGAGGGCTTCGAGCCCAAGGACCACCTGGAGCTCGGCGAATCCCTGGGCGCCATCGACGTCGAGCGCGGCGCCAAGGTCTCCGGCTCGCGCTTCTACTACCTCACCGGTGTCGGCGCCCTGCTGGAGCTCGCCCTCGTCAACGCGGCCATCGCACAGGCCACCGAGGCCGGCTTCACCCCGATGCTCACCCCCGCGCTGGTCCGCCCGCGCGCCATGGAGGGCACCGGCTTCCTCGGCCAGGCCGCGGAGAACGTCTACCACCTGGAGGGCGACGACCTCTATCTGGTCGGCACCTCCGAGGTCCCGCTCGCCGCGTACCACATGGACGAGATCATCGACGCGGACAAGCTGCCGCTGCGCTACGCCGGCTTCTCCCCGTGCTTCCGCCGCGAGGCCGGGACGTACGGCAAGGACACCCGCGGCATCTTCCGCGTCCACCAGTTCGACAAGGTCGAGATGTTCTCGTACGTCGCGCCGGAGGACGCCGAGGCCGAGCACCAGCGGCTCCTGGACTGGGAGAAGCAGTGGCTGACCAGCCTGGAGCTGCCCTTCCAGGTCATCGACGTGGCCACCGGCGACCTGGGCGCCTCCGCCTCCCGCAAGTTCGACTGCGAGGCGTGGATCCCCACCCAGGGCAAGTACCGCGAGCTGACCTCCGCCTCGAACTGTGACGGCTTCCAGGCCCGCCGCCTGTCGGTCCGCTACCGCGACGGCAAGAAGACCGCTCCGCTCTCCACCCTGAACGGAACGCTGTGCGCGGTCCCGCGCACGATCGTCGCGATCCTGGAGAACCACCAGCAGGCCGACGGCACGGTCCGGGTTCCCCCGGTGCTCCGGCCCTACCTCGGCGGTCGGGAAATCCTGGAGCCGATCGCCAAGTGAGCACGGCCCCGTTCCCGTACAAGCTCGTCGCGACCGACCTCGACGGGACGCTGCTCCGCGGCGACGACACCGTCTCGGAGCGCACCCGTGAGGCGCTCCTCGCGGCCACCGCGGCGGGCGCAGCGCACATCATCGTCACCGGCCGCGCCGTGCCGTGGACCCGTCACGTCCTCGATGACCTCGGCTACAAGGGCATCGCCGTCTGCGGACAGGGCGCGCAGGTCTACGACGCGGGTGCGCACCGGCTGCTGACCTCGGTGACGCTCGACCGGAAGCTCGCCGCGCTGGCGCTGGAGAAGATCGAGGCCGAGGTCGGTCCGCTGGCGCTCGCCGCCAGCCGGGACGGAGTCGAGGGCGAGGTGCTCTTCGGCCCCGGCTACAAGGTCCAGGAGGGCCTTCCCGCGCTCTACCTGGAGGACACCGCCGAGGTCTGGTCGGCTCCGCTGAACAAGCTGTACATCCAGCACCCGGAGCTGGACGAGGACGCCCTCGTCCAGGTGGCCCGGGCCACCGTGGGCAGCCTGGTCGGCGTCGTCATGGCCGGTCCGGGCATCGTGGAGATCCTGCCGCTGGGGCTGACGAAGGCCACCGGCCTCTCGCTGGCCGCGCGCCGGCTGGGGGTGAAGGCGGCCGAGACGATCGCCTTCGGCGACATGCCCAACGACATACCGATGTTCGGCTGGGCCGCGCACGGAGTGGCGATGGCCAACGCGCACCCGGAGCTCAAGGCCGTGGCGGACGAGGTCACCACCTCCAACGAGGAGGACGGCATCGCCGTGGTCCTGGAACGTCTGCTGGGCGCCGCGTAACCGAGCGGAAGACCGGAGGAAGGTCCGGAACGGCCCGCGCCGCGAGGCGCGCTCGAAGTGGCCGTTCCGGACCTTCTTGTTTCTCCCCGCACGGCTCACTCTGCCCCCGTCGCACGCCTCGTACCAGTGATTTTCCGTCCGTCAGCCGGGGTTCCGGCGGGGGTTCGGGTACCGGGTCAGCGGCCAGGCGAGGAGGCCGACGGCGAGTGCGATGGCGTGGCCGAAGTCGGTGAAGGTGCCGTCGCTGACGAGCGGGAGTCCGAAGAAGGCCACGGTCCCGGCCAGGTAGAACCAGCGCCAGGGGCCGGGCAGGCGGTACGTCAGTACCCCGATGGCGGTCGCGAGTCCGTAGCTGACGCCGATGTCGACGACGTGGACCATGCTGCGCGGGGCGCGGTGGTCCTGGATGGCCATCAGGACCAGCTTCTGGCTGATCAGCGTGGCCGTGATGTGTCCGGTCGCGATGATGAACAGCCAGCGCAGGGTGCCGAGCCAGCGCTCGACGTTGGCCTGGAAGACCTCGAAGAGGACGAAGTAGAGCGGGAGCGAGGCGGGGTCCTCGATCCAGAACGCGCTGCTGAGCAGCGCCCGTATGGGGTGGCGGGCGAGCTCGTGGATGTTGCTGCTGTTGCGGTGGAGCAGGACGTGTTCGAGATGGTCGGGCACGATCACGACCACGATGCTGGTGACCACGATGATCAGCAGCCAGATGTGGGTGCCGGGCGCGGAGCGTATCCAGGACCGCACTGGTCTGGACGGCTCGGGCTCGGGGTGCTCGATCATGCACCGATGATCTCTCGCAAAGCTGTGCCCCGCCTGGCCGGTGGGCCGGGCGGGGCACTGTTTCACGTGAAACATCCGCTGCCGGCACCCTCGTGGGCGCCGGTGCGGAGGTCCTACTCCTCGCCCGCCAGGGTCAGGCGGCGGAGCTTCTGTCCGGCGTAGAAGGTGGCGCCGACGGTGACCGCGACGAGCAGGATCACCGCGGTGGGCAGCCCGACGGTGGCGTCCACGTACCCCTCGCCCGCGACCTTCTGCGCGAGGGCCAGCGACCACTGCTGGACGCTGAGGGTCTTGGCACCGTCGACGAGGCTGCCGAAGAGCGACTCCCAGATCAGGGCGTAGACCAGGCCGAAGACGACCGCGTGCCGGCTGACGGTGCCCAGCAGCAGGAACAGGGCGCTGTAGGCGACCGAGGCGACGAGGGCGGCGACGGTGTAGGCGACGGCGATCTGCTGGCCGTTGCCGTTGAGGATGAAGCCGGCGATCAGGGTGGGGATCGCGGAGAAGACCATGGTGACGGCGATCGCGACGGTCAGCTTCGTCAGGATGATCGTCGGGCGCTTCACCGGCTTCGAGAGCAGGTAGACGATCGAGCCGTCGTCGATCTCCGGGCCGATGGCGCCGGTACCGGCGATGACGCCGATCAGCGGGACCATCGTCGCCAGGGCGAAACCGCCGAGGAGGTCGGCGGCGACCTTGTCGTCGAGGCCCGTGAAGGCGCGGACAGCAATGGAGATGGCGATCAGCAGGACGGGCAGCGCGCAGAGGATCAGCGCGCGGCGGCGGCCGAGGAGGGCCCGGTAGGTGAGCCGGGCAACGGTGGGGTTGTACATGGGTGCCAGCTCCTTCAGGCCGTGACGAGGTAGGAGAAGACCGACTCGAGGGACTCGTCGGAAGGCGAGACCGTCAGCAGCCGGACGCCGTGCTCGCGGGCGACCCGCGGCAGCAGCTGGGTGAAGCGCCCGAAGTCGACGGCCTGGATGCGCAGGGCGCCTTCCTTGAGGTCCACCTCGATCCCGGCGGTGGACGGGTCGGCGATCAGGGCCGCGGCGAGGGCCCGGTCGTCGGAGGAGCGGACGAGGTAGCGGTGCGGGCGGTCCGTCATCAGGCGGCGGATCTTGCGGAAGTCGCCGGAGGCTGCGTGCCGGCCGGCCACGACCACCTCGATGTGGGAGGCGAGCTGTTCGACCTCCTCCAGGATGTGCGAGGAGAACAGCACGGTGCGGCCGTCGTCGCCCATCCGCCGCAGCAGATCCATGAGCTGCATGCGCTGGCGCGGGTCCATGCCGTTGAAGGGCTCGTCGAGCAGCAGCACGGACGGGTCGTGGACCAGGGCGGAGGCCATCTTCACGCGCTGGCGCATGCCCTTGGAGTACGTGGAGATCTTGCGGTCCTGCGCGTACTCCATCTCGACCGTGGCCAGGGCTCGCTGGGCGGCCGCCTCGTCGAGACCGTGGAGTTCGGCGTTGGCGACGACGAACTCCTTGCCGGTGAGGAAGTCGTACATGGCCTCGCGCTCGGGCACGACACCGATCTGCTTGTAGACCTGCTCGTTCTGCCAGATCGGGGTGCCGTCGAGGGTGACGGTGCCCGTGGAGGGGGCGAGGAAGCCGCCCATCATGTTGATGAGGGTGGACTTGCCGGCTCCGTTGGGGCCGAGCAGGCCGGTGACTCCGGGACCGATGCGCATGGTCACGTCGTTGACGGCGACGACGTTCCCGAACCAGCGGGAGGTGTGGTCGATGTCGATGATGCTCACAGCCCGGCCTTCCGGTAGCGGGCCATCAGGGCGGCGTAGGAGCCGGCGATGAGGCCGAGGATGACGAGCAGGTAGACGAAACCGACGGCGCCGGAGGGACCCTCGCTGCCGGGGAAGCCGGAGTCGGCGCCGAGGAAGGCGGTCTGCAGGCCGTCGATGAGGCTCATCGGGGAGAACAGGCCCAGCCACTCGATCCCGCCGGTCGAGCCGGTCTCGTAGGCGATGGCCTGGACGGCGGACACGGCGCCGTAGGGGATCAGGAGCACGGCGATGATGGCGGCGACGCCGAAGCCGCGGCGCGGGGTGAGCGCGGCCATGACCAGGCCGAGGCCGGAGAAGAGCAGCGACAGCAGCAGTACCGACACCAGTGCCTGCCCGAATCCCTTGGTCTGGTCGGCGAAGTCGAACTTCGCCAGGAGCGAGCCGATCCACATGATCAGCAGCGGGGTGGCCGTGAGGATGAACAGGGCCGAGGCCATGGCCGCGAACTTGGCCAGGACGTAGTCGACGCGCTCGATGGGCCGCGAGAAGTAGAGCGGCACCGTCTTGAACCGCAGGTCTCGCGAGACGGACTGCGGTGCCTGCGACGCGAGGTAGAGGTAGACGATCACCTGGGTGGTCATCGCGTACGTCGTGTACTTGATCGGCAGGGAGGTGGAGCCGGGCACCGTGATGGCGACGGCGACGAGGATCAGCGCGGGAACGCACATCACCGCGAAGAGCAGCATCGGCAGCACCTTGGACTTGGCCGAGCGGCCGAGTCCGTAGGCGCCGCGCAGGGACTGCGCGAAGAGCGACTTGCGGGCGTAGGAGCGGCCGAGCCGGGGGCCGTCGTAGGACCGGTAGCCGATGTTGTGGATCTGGGTCGAGGTGTCAGGCGCCATCGGAACCGGCTCCCTTCTGCTGGGTGGCGGCCCAGGCGGCGGCCTGGGCGGACTGGGCTGCGAACTGCTGGGCCCGGGCGGCCGCCGCGTCGCTGTCGCGGAAGACCTCGGCGATGTGGTGGCGGCGCTGTTCCATGCGGACCAGACCGATGCCGAGATCGGCCACCGTGTCGCGGACGGTGTCGTACGTGGCCTCGCCGGTGGCTTCGACGAGGAGGATGTGGCCGGCTCCGGGCAGGCCCTCCTCCTCGCCCGCGTGCAGGGTCACTCCCGCCTCGGTGAGCGCCTTGCGCAGGGCGGCGGTGCCGTCCGGGTGGGCGTCGGAGTCGGTGACCTCGACCGCGAGGGTCGTGGTGGTCTGGGTGAAGTCGCTGGTGGAGCTGGAGCGCAGCAGTTTGCCGCCGTCGACGACCACGACGTGGTCGCAGGTCCGCTCCAGCTCGCCGAGCAGGTGGGAGGTGACCAGGACCGAGATGCCGAAGTCGGTGTAGACGCGGCGGATCAGGCCGAGCATCTCGTCGCGGCCGACCGGGTCGAGGCCGTTGGTGGGCTCGTCGAGGAGCACCAGTTGCGGGTCGTGGACCAGCGCCTGGGCGAGTTTGACGCGCTGCTTCATGCCCGTGGAGTAGCCGCCGATGGGGCGGTAGCGCTCCTCGTACAGCCCCACGTGGCGCAGGGTGTCCGCGGTGCGCTCACGGGCGGCGGTCGGCGGGAGCCCGGACATGCGCGCCATGTGCACGACGAACTCGGTGGCCGAGACGTCGGGGGGCAGGCAGTCGTGTTCGGGCATGTAGCCGACCCGCTCGCGGATCGCGCTGCCGTGGGTGGCCACGTCGAGTCCGAGCACGGCGGCGGTGCCCTCGGTGGCGGGGGACAGTCCCAGCAGGATCTTGATCAGCGTGGACTTGCCGGCTCCGTTGGCGCCCACGAGCCCGGTCACTCCGGGGCCGATGTCCAGGGAGAGCCGGTCGAGGGCGGTCACTCGGGGGTACCGCTTGCTCAGGCTTTCGGTCGCGATGACAGTCACGGGAACGACGTTAGTGGCGCGCCGGGTCCGGATCGTCAGACCTGGAGCTCGATCCTTTCTCCGCCTTCAGGACTACAGACCCCGACATAAGGCTGACGTAGGGCTGATGCGTACCGGACAAGTTTGTCCACAGGTCCGTGCACGGGCCTTGACGTGATCTCCGGTCATTGTCACATTCATCAGTGTCAAGTTACGGGCGCGTACGGCTACATGGACGGACGGCTGGCATGGCTGGGGACACCAGGCAACGCACGAAGCGGCGCACCACCGAGCTCTCCGCGGAGCTGCGCGGGTTCAAGGAGGTGCAGCGCCTCTCCTACGAGTGCGCGGAGGCCGTGGCGGCGCAGCTGCGCCCCGGAGTGACCGAGCGCGAGGCCGCGCGGATGCAGCGCGACTGGCTGCGCGAGCGCGGGGTGCGGGACTGGTTCCACATGCCGTTCGCGTGGTTCGGGGACCGGACCGCCTTCACCGGCTTCAAGATCCCCCTGCAGTTCTTCCCGACGAACCGGGCCCTGGAGCCGGGGATGCCGTTCATCCTCGACATGGCCCCGGTCTACAAGGGCCACACCGCGGACATCGGGTACTCGGGCAGCCTCGGCCTCAACCCGGTGCAGGACCGGCTCATGTCCGACCTTCAGGCGCACCGCGCGCTGATCCTCGACCAGGTCCGCGAGCGCCGCTCCCTGCGCGAGATCTACGAGGAGGTGGAGCGGCTGATGATCGCCCAGGGGTACACCAACCGGCACCGGGCCTACCCCTTCGGCGTCATCGCGCACAAGATAGACCGGGTCAAGGAGCGGAGCTGGGCACCGACCGCGTTCGGGTTCGGCACCCAGGCCCTGAAGGGGCTGGCCTCCGATGCCCTGCGCGGCCACCGCGAGGGCTGGTCCCCCCTGTGGAGCCCGTACCGCTTCTCCGACCACCCGCCCCAGCCCGGCCTGTGGGCGGTGGAGCCGCACCTGGGCTTCCGGGGCACCGGCGCGAAGTTCGAGGAGATCCTGGTCGTCACCGACTCCCGGGACCCCGAGGAGAGCGCGTACTGGCTGGACGACGATCTGCCGCACGTGCGGCGCTGGGCTGAGGAGAAGGCGGCATGAGCGCAATGACGGACGCGGGCCTGACGGGCGGGCGCGAGCGCTGGGTGAGCACCGGCGGGGTCGAGCTGTGCGTCGTCGAACTCGGCGACGCACAGCGGCCGACGGTCGTCCTGGTGCACGGGTACCCGGACAGCAAGGAGGTCTGGTCGCAAGTCGCCGAGCAGCTGGCCTCCCGGTTCCACGTCGTGCTCTACGACGTGCGGGGGCACGGGCGCTCCTCGGCCCCGCAGCCGCTGCGCGGCGGGTTCACTCTGGAGAAGCTGACCGACGACTTCCTCGCGGTCGTGGACGCGGTCAGCCCGGACCGCCCGGTGCACCTGGTCGGCCACGACTGGGGCTCCGTACAGGGCTGGGAGTTCGCGACGGTCGCCCGGACCGAGGGCCGGATCGCCTCCTTCACCTCGATGTCGGGGCCCTCCCTGGACCACTTCGGGCACTGGATAAAGAAGCGGATGGCCCGGCCCACCCCGCGGCGGGCGGCCCAGCTGCTGAACCAGGGCGCCAAGTCCTGGTACGTGTACATGCTGCACACCCCCGTGCTGCCGGAGCTCGCCTGGCGCGGACCGCTCGGCAAGCGCTGGCCGAAGGTACTGGAGCGGATCGAGCAGGTCCCGGCCGGGGACTACCCCACCGCCTCCCTGCCCTCCGACGCCGCGCACGGCGCCTGGCTCTACCGGGACAACGTCCGGGCGCGGCTGCGCCGGCCGCGCGCCGACGCGTACGCACACGTACCGGTGCAGCTGATCACCCCCACCGGGGACGCCTTCCTCTCCGAGCGGCTCTACGACGATCTGGAGCTGTGGGCCCCCGACCTGGTGCGGCGCACCCTGCCGGCCAAGCACTGGGTGCCGCGGACCCGGCCCGACCAGCTGGCCGCGTGGATCACCGAGTTCGTCGGTTCCCGGGAGGAGCCCGCCGTGCGGGCGCCGGAGCAGAAGGCTCCGGGCCGGTACGCCGACCGTTTCGGCGGCCAGTTGGTCCTGGTCACCGGGGCAGCCAGTGGCATCGGCCGGGCCACCGCCTTCGCGTTCGCCGAGGCCGGCGCCCGGGTGGTGTGCGTGGACCGGGACGCCGAGGGCGCTGCCCGCACCGCCGACATGGCGCGGCTGGTCGGCTCGCCGGAGGCCTGGGGCGAGTGCGTAGACGTCAGCGACGAGCAGGCCATGGAGAAGCTCGCCGAGAAGGTCGCCTCCGAGTACGGGATCGTGGACGTCCTGGTCAACAACGCCGGGGTGGGCCTGTCGGGCTCGTTCCTGGACACGAGCGCCGAGGACTGGAAGAAGGTCCTCGACGTCAACCTGTGGGGCGTCATCCACGGCTGCCGGCTGTTCGGCAGGCAGATGGCCGAGCGCGGGCAGGGCGGCCACATCGTCAACACCGCTTCCGCCGCCGCCTACCTGCCGTCCAGGACGCTGCCTGCGTACAGCACCTCCAAGGCGGCGGTGCTGATGCTCAGCGAGTGCCTGCGGGCCGAGCTGGCGTCGAAGTCGATCGGGGTGTCGGCGATCTGCCCCGGCATCGTCAACACCAACATCACCGCCACCTCCCGCTTCGCCGGAGTGGACGAGGCCGAGGAGAAGCGGCGCCAGCAGAAGTCCTCGCGCCTCTACGGGCTGCGCAACTTCCCGCCGGAGAAGGTCGCCGACGCGATCCTCCTCGCGGTCGTGAAGAACCAGGCCGTGGTCCCGGTGACCCCCGAGTCCAAGGGCGCCCTGTGGATGTCCCGGTTCGCGCCGGGGACCCTGCGGCGGTTCGCGAAACTGGAGCCCAGGCTGTGAGCGGGGCGGCGGACGCGGGCCGGGCCGGCGCCCGGTACGCGATCGCCCCGCGCCGGGTGGCCTTCGACTGGAAGACCACCCCGCTGCACTGGATACCGGACGAGCCCACCGCCACCCACGTCATCAACGTGCTGCACCTGCTGCTGCCGGCCGGCGAGCGGTGGTTCGTGAAGGTCTTCAAAGAGGGCCTGCCCCTGGTCACGGACCCGAAGCTGCGCAGCGACGTGAAGGGTTTCATGGGCCAGGAGGCCACGCACAGCGTGCAGCACTCCGTCGTGCTGGAGCACCTCGCCGAACAGCGGCTGCCCACCGAGGCGTACACGAAGTACGTGGACTTCCTCTTCGAGAAGCTGCTCGGGGAGACCCCGCCCTTCGGGGCTCCGGTCACGGCGCAGGAGTGGCTGCGCTTCCGGCTCTCGCTGATCGCCGCGATCGAGCAGTTCACGGCGGTCCTCGGGGACTGGGTGCTCGGCGCCGAGGGACTGGACGCGGCCGGAGCGGACGAGGTCATGCTCGACCTGCTGCGCTGGCACGGCGCCGAGGAGGTGGAGCACCGGTCCGTCGCCTTCGACATGTACCAGCACTGCGGAGGCGCGGGCCTGCCCCGCTACCTCCGGCGCATCGAGGGCATGGCCGTGGTCGCGCCCGTCCTGGCCTGGCTGTGGATCGCGGGGGCCTCGTACCTGCTGCGCAACGACCCCGAACTGCGGGGAGGGACCCGCTATTCGCTGCGCGAGCACCACCGGGCCGTGGCCAAGGGTCTGCTGCCCACGTGGAGAGAGCTCGGCATGGCCATACCCCGCTACCTGCGGCGGTCGTACCATCCCTCGCAGGAGGGCTCGCTGCGCAGGGCGGTCGAGTACCTCGCGGCTTCGCCCGCAGCCCGGTCAGCTGCGGGCGCGGTCGGCCGAGCCGCCATGTCGTAGGGAGCCGGGATTGTCCGAGCAGGCAGTAGCCGAGTACCGGATCGAGGATCTGGCGCACCACAGCGGTGCGACCGTCCGCACGATCCGGGCGTACCAGGACCGCGGTCTGCTGCCGAAGCCGGAGCGACGAGGCCGTTCCAACGTCTACCGGGACACGCACCTGGCGCGGCTGCGCCAGATCGCCGACCTGCTGGACCGCGGTTACACCCTGGCCTCCATCAAGGAACTGCTGGAGGCCTGGGACGCGGGCCGCGGGCTCGGCGGTGTGCTCGGGCTGGTGGCCGAGGTGCACGGGCCGTGGACGGACGAGGAAGCGGCCCGGATAAGCCGGGACGAGCTGAACGAACGGTTCGGCGGCAAGCCGGACGACGAGGCCGTCGGCGAGGCCTGCGAACTGGGCGTGCTGGAGCGGATCCCGGGGCGCCCGGACCAGTTCCTCGTACCGTCCCCGCAGGAGCTGTCCGTGGCCGCCGAGCTGTACGCGGCGGGGGTCCCGCTGCCCGCGATCACCGGTCATCTGCGGGAGTTGCGCGGCCAGGTGGAGCTGATCGCCTCGCGCTTCCTGGAGTTCACCACGGAGCACGTCTTCGCCCGGTACCTGGGGGCCGTCCCGCCGACGGACTCCGATGCGGCCGAGGCGGCGACGATGGTACGGAGACTGCGGCCCCTGGCCCAGCAGACGGTGGACGCGGAGCTGGCGCGGGCGATGCGCCTCTTCGCGACCCGGCACCTGCAGCAGCACCTCGGGGCCGTCGGAACCCCTCAGCCGTCCGGGCCGGCCCCGGTGGCGCTGCCCGCGGAGACCGTGCGGGCGGTGCAGGAGCTGGTGGGGCCCGACCATGTGGCGGAGTTCGTCCGGGCCGCCACGGAACGGGAGTTGCAGGCCCGGACGATGAACGATCTGGCCAGCCGGGGCGGCCGGTAGTGCTCGCTCAGTAGTCCACAGGTCGGATCACGCTTTTGTCGCCGAAACCGGCGCAAAGGGCTGTGGACAAGTCCGGCCGACCTGTGGGGAAACCATCCCGGAGGGTCAGCTGACGGCCTGGTACGCCGTTCCGGGCGTGCTGGTTTCGGCCACCGGGGTGACGGTGGTGGTGGCGACCTCGGTGGCAGCGGCCCCGGTGGTGCCGGCTCCCGCGGCGGTGGCTCCGGCGGTGTCGGCGACCGCCCGGCGGGTGCTCCCGTAGAGCACGGCCGCGAGGACCAGGCCGAGCATCCCGCCGACGAGCTGGGCGGCGACGAACCCCGGCAGCGACTGCGGGGCGATGCCGGTGAAGGAGTCGCTGAAGCTGCGCCCGATGGTGCCGGCCGGGTTCGCGAAGGACCCGGAGGAGGTGAACCAGATCGCGGCGGCGATGTAGGCGGCGACCGCGGCCGGGATCAGCTTCGGCCGGCCGATGCGGCCGAGGCCCTGGATCACCAGGACCAGTCCGGCGGTGGCCACGACCTCGCCGACGAGCAGGTGCCCGCCGTCGCGCACCTGGGTGGAGAAGGCTCCGGGGATGCGGCCGAACATCGCTTCCGCGAGGACCGCGCCGCCTATGGCCCCGGCGGTCTGGGCCGCCACGTAGGCCAGGGCTTCCCGGCCTGCGAGCCCTTCGCCGCCGGTGCGCCGGCCCCACCAGGCCGTGAGGGTGACCACCGGGTTGAGGTGGGCGCCCGAGAGCGGCCCGAAGAGCGTGATGATCAGCCCGAGTCCGATGGCCGAGGCGAGCGAGTTGGCGACCAGGGCCACCCCCGTGTCGGAGGTGAGCGACGCGGCCTGGATTCCCGATCCGATGACGACCACGAGGAGGGCGGCGGTGCCGACGAGCTCGGCGGTCGCACGCCGCGACAGAGACGCACTGTTTGTCATACTTTTCTTCCCCTTGAGTGGCAGTTCAGCGGAAAATGTATTCCGTATCTTGGAAACGCGATAGAGGGAGTCCAGGTTGGGGAGAACGGCGAAAATTCGCTGCGCCGGACCCGGCCGAGCCGTCACGCTGGGCGAATGGATGACAAGCGCACCGTCAAGGTGTCCAAATACGTCTCGAAACACCTCCGGCATCAGCCGGAACGCATCGGACTGGTGCTCGATCCGCACGGCTGGGTGGAGATCGACGATCTCCTGAGCGCCGCGGCCGCCCACCACTTCCCGATCAGCCGGGCCGAGCTCGACCACGTGGTCGCCGCCAACGACAAGCAGCGGTTCGCCGTCGACGGCAGCCGGATCCGCGCCAGCCAGGGCCACACCGTCCCCGTGGACCTGGACCTGCCGGAGGCCGAACCGCCCGCGTACCTCTACCACGGCACCGTCGCGGCCGCCCTGGACGCGATCCGCGCCGAAGGGCTGTGTCCGATGGCCCGCCACCACGTCCACCTCTCCCCGGACCGGGAGACCGCGACCCGCGTCGGCGCACGCCGCGGCCGGCCGGTCGTCCTCGCCGTGGACGCGGGGGCGATGCGCGCCGCGGGGCACGTCTTCCGGGTCAGCGCCAATGGGGTGTGGCTGGCGGAGTCGGTACCGCCGCAATTCCTGCGGTTCCAATAAGCCGGAGAAGCCCGGGCAGCCCAGGAATTCACGGAGGGATTGTCAGATCATCCCCCTACTCTGTTCCTCACTCCGGGATCTGTGAGGGGGGCACCTCGCGGTCACCGAACGACCCGTACCAGCACGCGAGGTGACGCTCCATGATCTCCGAAGAACCCCTCCCGAACACCTTCCAGGTCGATCTGCGCGGCCTCGTCGACCTGCTCTCCCACCACCTCTACTCCAGCCCCCGCGTGTACGTCCGCGAGCTCCTCCAGAACGCCGTCGACGCGGTCACCGCCCGCCACGCCCTCGATCCCGAAGCCGAGATCGGCATCCGACTGTCGGCCACCGGGAACCGGGTGACCATCGAGGACAGCGGCATCGGCCTGACCGCCGACGAGGCCCACTCCCTCCTCGCCACCATCGGCCGCAGCTCCAAGCGCGGCGGCCCGCACGGCCTGGAGACCACCCGTCAGGAGTTCCTCGGCCAGTTCGGCATCGGCCTGCTCGCCTGCTTCGTCGTCGCCCGCGAGATCCGCGTGGTCACCCGCTCCGCCCGCGATCCGCTGGCCGCGCCCGTCGAATGGCTGGCCACGGACGACGGCTCGTACACCGTGCGCGAACTGCCCTCCGAGGCCCGCCCGGAGCCGGGCACCACCGTCGTCCTGGAGGCCCGCCCCGGCGCCGAGGAGTGGACCGTCCCGGCCAAGGTCGGGCAACTGGCCCGCGACTACGGCTCCCTGCTGCCCTACGACATCACCTTCGACGACGGCTCCGGCGCCGGACCCCGCCCGGTCACCGACCGGCCCGCCGTCTGGGACCGGCCCTTCCCCACCCCCGCCGCCCGCCGCGTCGCGCTCGCCGGGCACTGCGCGGAGCTCTTCGGTTTCACCCCGCTCGACAGCATCGACCTCGACCTTCCCGTGGCCGGCGTGCGCGGAGTCGCGTACGTCCTGCCCGAGCCGACCAGCCCCGCCCACCGGTCCGGACACCGCGTCCATCTCAAGGGCATGCTGCTGACCGACAAGGCCGACAACCTGCTGCCCGACTGGGCGTTCTTCGTCCGCGCCGTCCTCGACACCGACACGCTGCGGCCCACCGCCTCCCGCGAGAACCTGTACGACGACGAGACGCTCGCCGCCGTGCGCGAGGCCCTCGGCGCCCGAGTCCGCGCCTGGCTCGCCGAGCTCGCCACGAGCGAACCCGAGCGGCTGGCCGCCTTCCTGAGCGTCCACCACCTCGGGGTGAAGTCGCTGGCCCGGCACGACGCCGAGCTCCTCGGCCTGATGCTGCCCTGGCTGCCGTTCGAGACCAGCGACGGCTCGATGAACCTGGAGCAGTTCGCCGCCGCGCACACCGAGATCCACTTCACCCGGACCGTGGAGGAGTTCCGCCAGATCGCCCCGATCGCGGCGGCCCACGGCCTCGGAGTCATCAACGCCGGCTACACCTACGACGCCGACCTGCTGGCCCTGCTGCCCGCCGTACGGCCGGAGCTCAAGGTCACCGAGCTCGACGCCGGAGCCGTCACCGAACGCCTCGATCCGGTACCGACCTCCGCCGAACTGGCCCTGGCCCCCTTCCTGGCCACGGCCCGCACCCGCCTGGAACCCCAGAGCTGCGACGTCGTCCTGCGCGCCTTCCAGCCCGCCACCGTCCCCGCGCTCTACCTCGACGACCGCCAGGCCCGGCAGGAGCGCGACCGCACCGCCGCCCTGGAGACCGCCGACTCGCTGTGGAGCGGCATCCTCGGTTCGCTGCGCGGCTCCGCCCCGCGCGCCCGCCTCGTGCTCAACCACAACAACCCGCTCATCCGCCGGATCGCCGCCCTCCCCGAGGAGGCACTGACCGCCACGGCCGTCGAATCGCTGTACGGCCAGGCCCTGCTGAGGTCCCAGCGGCCCCTGCGCGCGGCCGACACCACCCTGCTCAACCGGGCCTTCCTCGGGCTCCTGGAATGGGCGACCCACGCCGTCACCGGTACGGACAGCACCGAAGGCACCGACAGCACGGACAGCACCGACACCCAGGGGGAGCAGAAGTGAGCACGATGACGGGCGAGGAGATCGAGCGCGGACTGGCCGAGAACCGCCAGGCTCCGGGCGGGGCCGCACGCAACGCCCACGCCGAGGCCCTGTCCGCGGCCGCCGAAGCGACCGGCGACCGGCCGCTGTTCCGTGCGGCACTGGACAACCTGATCAACGCCTACCTGTACAGCTCCGAGTCGCCGAAGATGCTCGTGCCCTTCGCCCGGCTGCTCCAGGAGTACGACAAGGACCCCGGCGCCTTCGACGAGTGGGACGCCCACTCGCTGTTCTGGCAGTTCAAGTGGATCGCCAGCGCCATCGGCCACTCGCCCGAGATCCCGCTGGAGTCGGCCGCGGGCTGGCTGGACGAGATGGAGCGCCGCTACCGGATCGCCGGCTACAGCGAGCGTCCCGTGCGCGAGGCCGAGCTGTGGCTCGCCGACGCGACCGCCGACGACGAGCGGGCCGGCCGCGCGTACGCCCGCTGGCAGGCCGCCGACCGCGACGACATGAGCGACTGCCACGCCTGCGAGCTCAACAGCCAGGGCCACTACGCCATGCTGCGCGGTGACGACGCCGAGGCCCTGGAGGTCTGGCAGCCGGTGCTCTCCGGCGAGCAGACCTGCGCCGAGGAGCCCCACCGGATCCTGGCCACCTCGCTGCTGCCGCTGGTGCGGCTCGGCCGGTTCGACGAAGCCCGCTCGGCCCATCTGCGCGGATACCGGCTGGCCCGGGACAAGGAGAGCCTGCTGCCCTCGGTGGGACGGCACATCGAGTTCTGCGCGCTCACCGGGAACGAGTCCCGGGGCCTGGAGATCCTGGCCGAGCACGCCGCGCACGTGGCCCCGCTCGCCAACCTCTCCGACCGGCTCGCCTTCCACGGCGGAATCCTCGTCCTGCTGCGCCGGCTGACGGAGCTGGGCCACGGGCAGAGCCCCGCCGTCCCCTACGAGGGCAGCCCGCGCACCGTCTCCGAGCTGTACGAGGCCCTGCGCGCGGACTCCCTCGACATCGCCCGGCGGTTCGACGCCCGCAACGGCTCCACCCGGGTCTCGGAGCGGTTCCTCGCACGGATCGGCGGAGCCCCGCTGACCGCGGTCCTGCCCCTGGGCGTACGAAGCTCCGCGCTCGCGGCGCTCCCGCAGCCGGGCCCCGCCCCCGTGC
This sequence comes from Streptomyces sp. NPDC104226, assembly GCF_055584085.1. Classification (NCBI taxonomy): domain Bacteria; kingdom Bacillati; phylum Actinomycetota; class Actinomycetes; order Kitasatosporales; family Streptomycetaceae; genus Streptomyces; species Streptomyces sp. NPDC104226. Next base: position 241,490 of record NZ_JBVJMS010000010.1, on the reverse strand, counting down.
CGGGGCCCACGGCGCCGGCCGAGGGCTTCGCGGAACTCGTGGACCGGGCCCGGGCCGCACGCGACCTCGGGCATCCCGGCGCGGACGCCCTCTGGGAGGAGGTGGCCCTCCGGCCCGAGGCCACGGCCGGGTCCGATCCGCTGGCCGCCGCCGATGTGGCGGACCACCGGGCCCTGGCCGCCGCTCGGGCCGGCTCCGCGGACGCCGCGGAGCTGCTGGCCGGCGTACGCGAGCGCTACCGGGAGCTGGGGGTCGCGGAGCGCGCCGCCCTGGCCGAGCTGCGGCTGGCGACCGTGGCCGCGCAGTCGGGCACCGCGCCGGGGGAGCTGCGCGCGCTGCTGGCCGTCGCCCTCCGCGCCGCCGAGGCGCTGGACGCGGACGAGCCGCTGCGCACCCGGCGGATCGCCCTCGCGGAACTGACCGGGATCCGGGTGGAGTCGTACCTGCGCTCGGTCGAGGCCACCGAGGACGCCGGACACGGGCACGGCCACGGGCACGGGCACGCCGACGGGCCGGAGCACGGCCACGGGCAGGGGCACGGCCACGGCGAGCTGGCCGCCGAGCTCACCGCCTTCGCCGATGCCTACGCTGCGGCCCTGCCCGACGTGGTGGCGGAGGCCGAGGAGATGCTGGGGCGGCTCGCCCTCTCGCAGGGCGACCCGGACCGTGCCCTGACGCTGCTCGCCGGCTCCGCCGACCGCTCGGTGGCCGCGGGCCGGCCGTGGCTCGCCGTGGACCCGCTCGTGCTGCGTGCCGGAGTCCTGATGTCCCTGGACCGGCCCGCCGAGGCCGAGGAGTCGGCCCGAGCCGGGCTGGCGCATGCCGCCGAGGTGACCGACGCCGAGGCGCAGGCCGCCGTACGGCTCACCCTCGCCGACATCCTGCTGGGGCGGGGCGAGGCCGACTCGGAGGCCGCACGGCACGCGCTGGAGGCGGCGCACTGGTTCGACCAGGCCGGGCTCACCGCCGACGGCGGGGCACAGGCCCGGCTGCTGCTCGCCCGCTGCCACGCCCGCGAGGGCCACACCGCCGAGGCGGCCGAGGTGCTGCAGTCTACGCTGCCGGACCTGCTGGAGCACGGGCAGGGCCAGGCCGTCTCCGCCCGGGAGTTCCTGGGCGACCTGCTGCGCGATCTGCACGCCCCCCGGGGCGCGGCCGAGCAGTACCTGCTGGCGGCGGAGCTCTCCGAGGCCTGGGAGGACCCGCGTCCGCAGGCGAACTTCGCGCAGGCCGCCGCCGATCAGCTGTCCGAGGCCCGGCTGGTGCCGGAGGCGGTCGCCGCCTACGAGCGGGCCCTCGAACTGCGCAGGCGGTCGAAGGACGCGCCGGTCGCCGAGGTGCGGATCCTGCGGTCCCTGGCCTGGCTGGGGCTGCGCGACGCGGTCACCGACGCGGCGGTGGCGGGGGCCCGGGCCCGGATGGACGAGGCGGCCGGGGTCCTGACCGCCGTGCTGGCGGACGACCCCGAGGACGTCGAGGCACGGGCCGAGCTGGCCGAGACCTGGAACCAGCTCGCCCAGGTCCTCGACCGCCGGGTCCGCGCCGACGAGGAGGCGGAGGAAGAGGAAGAAGGGGGCCCGGGTTCAGGGCCCTCCGAACCGCTGGGGACCGAACCGCTGGGGACCGAACCGCTGGGCGCAGAGGAGCTGGAGGCCCTGCGGCTGGAGGAGGTCCTGCTCTGGGAACGGGCCGCCGCCCTCCACGCGGAGCTCGGCCCGGACCATCTACAGGCACGGTTCCAGTGCGTGAACAATGCCGCCTGGACCGAGCACGAGCTGGGCCGTCCCGAGGCCGGCGCCGCCCGGGTCTCGGCCCTGGCGGCCGAGGTCCGCGCACTGCCCGAGGGCGTGGCCCCGGAGTGGCTCCTGGAAAGCGCCGAACGCACGACGGAGCACCTGCTGCGCACCTCGGGCTGAGGACGCACGCTGCCGTCGCTCCGAACTGCGGGGCGACGGCAGCGGCACGACCACTTCGGCTGGTTCCGTCTCAGCCCAGCTGGGCGAGCGCCTCGGTGGCGATCTGCTCGAAGACGCCCTGGTCGGCGGCGAAGTCCGAGTCGGGGATCGGCCAGTGGATCACGAGCTCGGTGAAGCCGAGCTCCTGGTGGCGGCCGGCGAAGTCGACGAAGGCCGCCACGGACTCCAGCGGCCGCCCCCGGTCCGGGGTGAAGCCCGTGAGCAGGATCTTGTCCAGCTCGGCCACGTCCCGGCCGATCTCCGCGCACGCCTTGCCGAGCTTCTCGATCTGGCCGCGCAGGGCCTGCACCGACTGCTCCGGGGTGCCCTCTTCGAAGATCTTCGGGTCACCGGTCGTCACCCACGCCTGCCCGTGCCGCGCAGCGAGCTTCAGGCCGCGGGGGCCGGTCGCGGCGACGGCGAAGGGCAGCCGGGGCCGCTGGACGCACCCGGGGATGTTGAAGGCCTCCCCGGCCGAGTAGAACGCGCCCCGGTCCGAGACGGAGTCCTCGGTGAGCAGCCGGTCGAGCAGCGGCAGGAACTCCCCGAAGCGGTCGGCGCGCTCCTTGGGGGTCCACGGCTGCTCCTGTCCGAGCACCGTGGCGTCGAACCCGTTGCCGCCGGCGCCGATCCCGAGCGTGATCCGTCCGCCCGAGATGTCGTCGAGGGAGATCAGCTCCTTGGCGAGCGTCACCGGGTGCCGGAAGTTCGGCGAGGTGACGAGCGTGCCGAGCCTCAACCGCTCCGTCGCCGTCGCGGCGGCCGTGAGCGTCGGCAGCGCACCGAACCACGGCCCGTTCCGGAAGGTCCGCCAGGACAGGTGGTCGTAGGTGTAGGCCGTGTGGAACCCCAGTTCCTCGGCCCTCTGCCAGCGTTCACGTCCCCCGTCGTTCCACCGGTGGACGGGAAGGATCACGGTGCTCAGGCGAAGAGTCATGACCAGAGCCTACGACCGCCGCCCCGGGCGCCGTCATGTCCCGCGCTGGGCCCGGGCACGCCACAGGGCGAGCAGGACGGCGGAGTAGGGGTGGGCCGGAGTCGTGGTGCGGACGGTGTGGGCCAGGGCGTCGGCGGCGTCGGCGGCATGGGCCGCATCGGCCAGGACCTTGCCCACCAGCACCGGTTCTCGCTCCGGGTGGTAGGTGCTCGCTCGTGCGCACGCCGTGCACAGGACCATCGCCAGGCTCACGACCCAGTTGGCGTGCGGGCCGCCGCAGGCGGCGCAGTCCGGTGTGCGGGCTGAAGGGATGAGCACGTCGCCCCCGTGTGACGTCGTCGGAACCGGCACCGTGCCGGCGGCCCGAACGGCAGTGGAGCCGGCGAGGAGATCCTTCCACCACCCACTGACAACCATGTGGCGATGTTTCACGTGAAACATCGCCGGCCGTCGGCATGGGCGAAGATGGAGCCGTGACCTCGGCTCCCCAGCGCCCGGACGGGCCCATCCCCGCGACCCGGCTCATCGCCACCGACCTCGACGGCACCCTGCTGCGCGACGACAAATCCGTATCGGAACGCACCGTCGCCGCACTCGCCGCCGCCGAGGAGGCCGGTATCGCGGTGTTCTTCGTGACCGGGCGCCCGGCCCGCTGGATGGGAGTGGTCAGCGACCACGTCCAGGGCCACGGCCTGGCCATCTGCGCGAACGGCGCAGCCATCGTCGACCTGCATGCCATCGAACGGCAGGACACCAGCGGGCAGATCACCGACGGGCAGGCTACCGGCCGGCAGCCCTCGGGCCGGGAGTTCATCCAGGTCAGGCCCCTGCCGCGGATCACCGCGCTCAAGGTGGTGGAGGCCCTGCGGGCCGCCGCCCCCGGCACTACCTTCGCCGTCGAGCTGACCACCGGCATCAACTACGAACCGCAGTACCCGCCGTTCTACCAGGACCCGGGTGCCAACGTCGCCACCGCGGAGACCCTTCTCCACGAGGCCACGGACGACGATTCGGCGCCCGTCCTCAAGGTGCTCGCCCACCACTCCGAGCTGGCTCCGGACGAGTTCCTGGCCCTGGCCCGCTCGGTCGCCGGTGCGTACGCCACGATCACCCGTTCCAGCCCCACCTCCCTGCTGGAGATCAGTGGTCCCGGGGTCTCCAAGGCGAGCACCCTGGCGCTGTGCTGCGAGGAGCGGGGCATCTCGCCGGCCGAGGTGGTCGCCTTCGGCGACATGCCGAACGACGTGGAGATGCTCGGCTGGGCCGGCACCTCGTACGCGATGGGCAATGCCCATCCGGATGTGATCGCGGCCGCGTCGGGCCGTACGGTCGCCAACAACGAGGACGGCGTCGCCCTGGTCATCGAGCGCATCCTGGCCGAACGGACCGCCCGCACCGAGGCCTAGGCCGTCTCTTTCGGCCTAGGCCCTCTCGCGGCTACAGCGGGGCCTCCCACACCAGGGTGGTCCCGCCGCCCTCCTCACCGAGGCCGGGGCCGTACGAGCTGGACCCGCCGAGGGATTCGGCCCGCCGGCGCAGGTTCCGCAGACCGCTGCGCCGTCCGCCCTCGGGAATGCCCACCCCGTCGTCGGCCACCTGCAGCCGGACTCCGGGACGCCCGTCGGGCAGGCTGACGGTGGAGTCGAGCACCACCTCGATCCGGGACGCCTCCGCGTGCCGGAACGCGTTCGACAGCGCCTCGCGCAGGGCGGCGATCAGGTTCTTGCCGACGAGCTCGCCGACGACCGCGTCGATCGGTCCGAGGAACCGGTGCGCCGGCTTGAAGCCCAGCGGCACGGCGGCCATGTTGATCTCCCGCAGCACCCGGGTGCGCAGCCCCGAGGGGGCCTCCGCCGGTCCCTGCTGAAGGGCGAAGATCGCGGTGCGGATCTCCTGGATCGTCACGTCGAGTTCGTCCACGGCCTTGCCGACGCCCTCCTGGACCTCCGGGACGACGGAGCGGCGCTGAGCGCCCTCCAGCATCATCCCGGTGGCGAAGAGCCGCTGGATGACCAGGTCGTGCAGGTCGCGGGCGATCCGGTCGCGGTCCTCGAACACCGCGAGGCGCTCCCGGTCCCGCTGCGCCTCCGCCATCATGAGCGCCAGGGCCGCCTGCGAGGCGAACTGCGTGGCCAGGGTCCGCTCCGCCTCCGTGAACGGCCGCTTCCCGCGGGCCCGGGGCGTGACGAGGGCCCCCAGCACCCGGCCCCCGCTCTGCAGCGGAAGCATCATGCAGGCCCCGTACTGGCTGGTCAGGCGGCTGATCATGCGCGAATCCGAGGCGGCGTCGTCCACGAAGAGCGGCTCGCCCTCCAGCAGTCTGGCCACCACCGGGCTCTCGGCCGGGATGACGACGCCGAGCGAGGTCGCCGGGTTCTCCGCGGCGACGGCGACGATCTCCATCCCGCCCTCCTCGGCCGGGAGCATCACGATCCCGGCGGCCGAATCGGCGAGCCGGCGGGCCTGTTCGGCGACGACCGCGAGCGCGTCGTCCGCGTCCCCGCCCGACAGCAGGGCCGTGGTGACGGCGACCGAGCCGTCGATCCAGCGCTCGCGCTGGGTGGCGGCCTCGTAGAGCCGGGCGTTGCCGATGGCGATGCCCGCCTCGGTGGCGAGCACCCGGACCATGTGGACGTCGTAGTCGTTGAACTCGCCGCCGCCGTTCTTCTCCGCCAGGTAGAGGTTGCCGAAGATCTCTCCCTGGACCCGGATCGGAACGCCGAGGAAGGTCTTCATCGGCGGGTGATGGGCGGGGAAGCCCGCCGAGCGCGGGTCCTTGGTCAGGTCGGCGAGGTGGACCGGGTCGGGGTTGGAGATCAGTGCGCCGAGCAGGCCGCGCTTCCCGTCCGGGCGGTGCCCGATCTTCCTCGCCAGCGCGTCGCTGATCCCGAAGGTGACGAAGTCCGAGAGCCCCCGGCCCTCGGTGTCGACCACGCCGATGGCCGCGTAGCGGGCGTCCGCGAGTTCGGCGGCCGTCTCGCAGATCCGGTCCAGCGTGGAGTGCAGTTCGAGGCCGGTACCGACGGACCTCATGGCTTCCAGCAACTGCGGCACCCGGGCCGTGAGCTCGGTGGAAAGCCCCTGGAGACTCCGGGTGGCGGCGGTCGCGGCCTCCAGCGGGTCGGGCGAATCCGGTGAGGGCTCCGGCGGGTACTCGGGTGATTCCTGGGACTCCTGCGCTGACATGCCCTTGAGCCTAGTTAGTCCCGTTTGGGGAGGAAAGTCGAGCCTGTGCGGTGACGCCCGTCCCGTCCGCTTCCCGTTCCCGCTCGAGCAGCCCGCGCAGCGGACCGGGGGTCGCCGCCAGCTCCGCGTACGCACCGCGCTGGACGACGGCGCCGCCGTCCAGGACGAGGACCTCGTCGACCTCTTCGAGACCGGCCAGCCGGTGCGTGATCAGCACGGTGGTACGGCCCTCGGTCGCGGCCAGCAGGTCCGCGGTCAGTGCGTCGGCGGTGGCCAGGTCCAGGTGCTCGGCAGGCTCGTCCAGCACGAGGACGGGGAAGTCCGCGAGCAGGGCCCGCGCCAGGGCGAGGCGCTGGCGCTGACCTCCGGAGATCCGCTCCCCGTGCTCACCGACCAGCGTGTCCAGCCCGTCCGGGAGCCCCTCGGCCCACTCCAGCAGCCGGGCCGCGGCGAGGGCCTCCCGCAGCCGCGCCTCGCCCGCCCCCGGGGCGGCCAGCCGCAGGTTCTCCCGTACGGAGCTGTCGAAGATGTGGGCGTCCTGGGCACACAGGCCCACGACCCGGCGGACGTCGTCCCCGTCGAGGGCGCGCGCGTCGGTCCCGCCCAGGGTGTACGAGCCTTCGTGCTGGTCCAGGAAGCGCAGCAGGACCTGTGCCAGCGTGGTCTTGCCGGCTCCCGAGGGCCCGACGACCGCGATCCGGCGGCCCGCTTCGAGGGTCAGGTCGAGCCCGCTCAGTGCCTCGTTCTCCTGCCCCGGGTGCCGGGCGGCGAGCCCCGTCAACCGGAGCGGGAAGGGCGAGGCGGGCAGGGCTTCGGGCCGCTCCGGCTCGGTGACCGGGGCGGGCGTGTCGATGACCTCGTAGACCCGCTCGGCGCTGCGCCGGACCCGCTGGCGGTACTGGACGGCCTGCGGGAGGCCGCCGACGGCCTCGAAGGCGGCCAGCGGCGTCAGGACGACCACGGCCATGGCCACCCCGGACAGCCGGCCACCGGCGACGGCGTTCGCCCCGACGGCGGCCGCGCACACCACCGTCAGCCCGGTCAGGAAGGCGGACAGCCCGCTCCCCAGTCCCGTGACGGCGGCCGCCCGGGCCGCGATCCCGGTCAGGGTGCGGTCGCTGTCCTTCGCGGCGGCCTTGCGTCCGCCGAGTGCTCCGGCGACCGTGAGCTCCGCGGTTCCGGTGAGCAGATCCGCCACACGGGTGGCGAGCTCTCCCCGGGCGGGCGCCAGCCGGCGCTCCGTCCGGCGCGCGCAGACCGCACTGACGAGCGGTACGCCGACCCCGGCGGCCAGCAGCCCGACGGCGAGCACCACCCCGGCCTCGGGCAGCAGCCAGCCGGTGAACGCCACCGAGCCGGTGCCCACGAGCAGCGCGGTGCCGAGGGGCAGCAGCCAGCGCAGCCAGTAGTCCTGCAGGGCGTCGGCGTCGGCGACCAGCCGGGTCAGCAGATCCCCGCGGCGCTGGGTGCGCAGTCCGGCGGGCGCGATGCGCTCCAGCCGCTGGAACACCGAGACGCGCAGGTCGGCAAGCATCCGCAGGACCGCGTCGTGGGACACGAGCCGCTCCGCGTAGCGGAAGACGGCCCGTCCCATGCCGAAGGCCCGCGTCGCGGTGACGGCCACCATGAGGTAGAGCACGGGCGGCTGTTCGGAGGCGCGCGAGATGAGCCATCCGGAGACGGCCATCAGCCCGACGCTGCACCCGACGGCCAGCGCCCCGAGGAACAGGCCGAGCCTGAACCGTCCCTGCCAGGCCTTGGCCACGCCCCGTACCCGCCGGAGCGGATCGCCACCGCCGGCATCGCTGCCGCCGGTGGACGCGGCCCGTTCCGGAGCATCCCCGAGGATCCACTCGCCGGGATCGCGCGGCGCCGGGCCAGGCTCGGGCTGCCCCGCCCGCACGGTGGGAAGCGAAACGGCGGGCAGCGAAACGGCGGGGAGCGGCGCGGCGGGGGAGGACCCAGCGGGGCCGGCCCCCACCCGCACGATCCGGTCGGCCAGGGCCAGCAGCGCCGGCCGGTGGACCACCAGCAGCACGGTCCGGCCGACCGCGAGGCGGCGTACGGCCTCCACCACGGCCGCCTCGGTCTCGCCGTCGAGTGCCGCCGTCGGCTCGTCGAGCAGGAGCACCGGCCGGTCCGCCAGGAACGCCCGGGCCAGCGCGAGGCGCTGGCGCTGTCCGGCGGACAGTCCGACCCCGCCCTCGCCGAGGAGGGTGTCCGCCCCCCGCGGCAGGGCCCGTACGAACTCCCAGGCCCCCGCGTCCACCAGGGCGGCGGTCACCTCGGCATCGGCGGCGCCGGGGCGCGCCAGCCGTACGTTCTCCGCGATCGTCCCCGCGAACAGGTGCGGCCGCTGCGGGACCCACGCGATCTGCTCCCGCCACTGCTCGGGCGCCAGCCCGGCCAGGTCCGCGCCCCCGACCAGGACCCGGCCCGCACTGGGCGTCACGAAGCCCAGCAGGACCTGGAGCAGCGTGGATTTGCCGGCGCCGCTCGGGCCGGTGAGGGCCACGCATTCGCCCGGTTCCACCGTCAGCGAGACGGCTCCGGGGGAGTCCTCGCCGCGGCCCGCGTACCGGACGGCCACCCCGTCGAGCTCGATCCGCAGCTCCGAGACGGGGACGGGGGCCGTCCCGGGCGAGGCGGCGACCGGGGTCTCCAGCACCTCGAAGATCTCTTCCGCGGCGGCCAGTCCTTCCGCCGCCGCGTGGTACTGCGCGCCGACCTGACGCAGGGGCAGGTAGGCCTCGGGCGCCAGGACCAGGATGACCAGTCCGGTGTAGAGGTCCAGCTCACCGTGGACGAGCCGCATGCCGATGGTCACGGCGACCAGGGCCACGGACAGTGTCGCCAGGAGTTCGAGTGCGAACGAGGACAGGAAGGCGATGCGCAGGGTGCGCATCGTCGCCTGCCGGTAGTCATCGGTGATCTTGCGGATGGACTCCGCCTGCGCCTTCGCACGGCCGAAGACCTTGAGGGTCGGCAGACCGGCCACCACGTCCAGGAAGTGTCCCGAGAGCCGGGACAGCAGCCGCCACTGGCGGTCCATCCGGGACTGGGTGGCCATGCCGATCAGGATCATGAACAGGGGGATCAGCGGGAGCGTGACCACGATGATCGCCGCCGACACCCAGTCCTCGGTGACGATCCGCGCGAGGACCGCCACGGGGACGACGATCGCGAGCCCCAGCTGGGGCAGGTACCGGGAGAAGTAGTCGTCGAGCGCGTCCACGCCCCGGGTGGCCAGGGCCACCAGTGAACCGGTCCGTTGGCCGCTCAGCCAGCCGGGTCCGAGGTCCGCCGCACGGTCCAGCAGCCGGCCGCGCAGTTCGGACTTGACCGCCGTGCTCGCCCGGTGCGCGGCCAGCTCGGTCAGCCAGGCGACCAGGCCGCGGCCGAGCGCCACCGCCGCGAGCAGCAGCAGGGGTGTCCGCAGGGCCGCGCCGTCGAGTCCGTCCTCGAAGGCGCCGACCACGATCTCGGCGATGAGCATCGCCTGGCCGACGACCAGCCCCGCCCCGGCGAGCCCGAGGGCCACCACCGCCCCCAGGAAGAGGCGGGTGGACCGGGCGTACCGAAGCAGGCGCGGGTCGATCGGTTTCACGTGAAACATCCCCCAGGCAGGATCGGGCGGAGCGGAGCTGGCGAGTCGGCGGAGCGGCTCAGTGCACGTCGACGATGTGCTGCGTGCCGATGCGCTTGCGGAACACCCAGTACGTCCACGCCTGGTAGAGCAGGACGACCGGGGTCGCCACCGCCGCGCACCAGGTCATGATCTTGAGGGTGTACGCGCTGGACGAGGCGTTGGTGACCGTGAGGTTCCAGGCGTCGTTGAGCGAGGACGGCATGACGTTCGGGAAGAGCGTCAGGAAGAGCATCGCGACGGCCGCCGCGATGGTGACCCCCGACAGGCCGAAGGACCAGCCCTCGCGGCCCGCGAGGTTGAAGCCGAGGGCGCCGACCAGGGCCAGTACGGCCACGATCATGGCGATCAGGCTCCAGCCGTCACCGCGCGAGACCTGGGTCCAGATCAGGAAGGCGAGCGCCAGCACGGCGGTCACCACCCCGAGCCGGGTGGCCAGCTTGCGCGAGCGGTCCCGGATGTCACCGACCGTCTTGAGCGAGGTGAACACCGCGCCGTGGAAGGTGAACAGGGTCAGGGTGACCAGGCCGCCGAGGATCGAGTACACGTTGAGCAGGTCGAAGAAGTTGCCGACGTACTCCATGTCCTGGTCGATCTTCACTCCGCGCACGATGTTGGCGAAGGCCACGCCCCACAGGAACGCGGGGATCAGCGAGGTCCAGAAGATCGCGTGTTCCCAGTTGGTCTGCCACCTGTCCTCGGGCCGCTTGTGCCGGTACTCGAAGGCGACCCCGCGGATGATCAGGCAGATCAGGATGAGCAGGAGCGGCAGGTAGAAGCCGGAGAAGAGGGTGGCGTACCACTCGGGGAAGGCGGCGAAGGTCGCGCCGCCGGCTGTGAGCAGCCAGACCTCGTTGCCGTCCCAGACGGGTCCGATCGTGTTGATCAGGACCCGCTTCTCGGTGCGGTTGCGGGCCAGCAGCTTGGTCAGGACGCCGACTCCGAAGTCGAAGCCCTCGAGGAAGAAGTAGCCGATCCACAGAACGGCGATGAGTACGAACCAGACGTCGTGGAGTTGCATGGTGTGGTCTCCTCAGCCTCAGTACGAGAAGGCCATCGGCCGGTCGGGGTTCTTGTCGTCCCCGCCGATCTTGGTCGGCGGGTTGAGGTCGGCCTCGGTGAGCTCGGGCGGGCCGGCCTTGACGTACTTCACGAGGAGCTTGACCTCGATCACGGCGAGCACGGCGTAGAGCAGCGTGAAGCCGATCATCGAGGTGAGCACCTCACCCTGGGAGACGTTCGGCGAGACCGCGTCCCTGGTGCGCAGGACCCCGTAGACCACCCAGGGCTGGCGGCCCATCTCGGTGAAGATCCAGCCCCAGGAGTTGGCGATCAGCGGGAAGCCCATGGTCCAGAGCGCGATGATCCAGTACCAGTTGGTGAACTTGGGGCTCAGCGCCTTCTTGAAGAGGACCAGGTGCGGGACCTCTTCCTCGCCCGTGCGCAGCCCCGGCGGCAGCAGGAACTTCCTGCGGGTCAGCCAGAGCCCCAGCACGCCCACGCCGAGCGACGCCATGCCGAAGCCGATCATCCACCGGAAGCCCCAGTAGGCGACCGGGATGTTGGGCCGGTAGTCGCCGGGCCCGAACTTCTCCTGCTCGGCCTTGTTGACGTCGTTGATGCCCGGGACGAAGGAGGTGAAGTCGTCGTTGGCCAGGAAGGAGAGCAGGCCGGGGATCTCGATGGCGACCTTGTTGTGCCCCTTCTCCACGTCTCCGTAGGCGAAGACGGAGAAGGGCGCCGGCGCCTCGCCGTCCCAGAGCGCCTCGGCGGCGGCCATCTTCATCGGCTGCTGCTTGAACATCACCTTGCCGAGGAGGTCACCGCTGATGGCGGTCCCCAGACCGGCGATGATCATGACGACCAGGCCGAGTCGCAGCGAGGTCCGCATGACGGGGATGTGCCTCTTGCGGGCCAGGTGGAAGGCCGAGATGCCGACCATGAACGCGCCGCCGACCAGGAAGGCCGCCGTCATGGTGTGGAAGAACTGGGTCAGCGCGGTGTTCTGCGTGAGCACCAGCCAGAAGTCCGTGAGCTCGGCCCGGCCGCGCTCGGGGTTCATCCGGTAGCCGACGGGGTGCTGCATCCAGGAGTTGGCCGCGAGGATGAAGTACGCGGACAGGATGGTGCCGATCGAGACCATCCAGATGCAGGCCAGGTGGATCTTCTTCGGCAGCTTGTCCCAGCCGAAGATCCACAGGCCGATGAAGGTGGACTCGAAGAAGAAGGCGATGAGCGCCTCGAAGGCCAGCGGGGCCCCGAAGATGTCACCGACGAACCGCGAGTAGTCGGACCAGTTCATGCCGAACTGGAACTCCTGGACGATGCCGGTGACGACACCCATGGCGATGTTGATCAGGAAGAGCTTGCCCCAGAACTTGGTGGCCCTGAGGTACTTCTCCTTTTCCGAGCGCACCCAGGCGGTCTGCAAGATCGCGACGAGCGCGGCCAGAGAGATCGTCAAGGGAACGAAGAGGAAGTGATAGACGGTGGTAATGCCGAACTGCCATCGCGCCAAGGTCTCTGGCGCCAAAGCTAGGTCCACGTCGTCGTCTCCTTCGTTTCGCCGTGGTCACAGCCGCAGTTTGCCGCTTGCATCCCACTCAATCCGGGAGGAAGCAGGACACGCTTGTGAACGCGTTCACATTCACAAGCATTATGTCGTACTGCTGTCGGCATCCTTCAGGGGGGTCCCCCCTAGCGAATAAATTCAACAGATTGTTGAATGCGACCCATGAAGATTCGATTCCTCTGGCCCGCGGGCCAGCTCACCGCAACGCTTGACGAAACCCCGACCGCCAAGGCGCTCGCCGACGCGCTCCCCATTTCCGCCGCCGCCAACACCTGGGGCGAGGAGGTCTACTTCGACACCGGCGTCTCCGTGGCACTGGAGCACGACGCCCAGCAGGTCGTCGAGCCCGGCACGGTCGCGTTCTGGACCGAGGGCGACGCGCTCGCGCTGCCCTACGGCCCCACCCCGATCTCCCGCGGGGGCGAGAGCCGCCTGGCGAGCCCGTGCAACGTCCTCGGCTCGTTCGACGGCGACCCCCGCCTGCTGGCCACCGTCCGCGACGGCGACCCCATCCGCGTGGAACTGGCCTGACACCAGTTCCGGAGCACTACCCCTCCTTCGGGAGCGCTCACATCTCCTTGAAGAAGGCCTCCGCCGTGTGCAGGAAGAGGTCGTTCGCCTCGGGCTCGCCGATCGTGACCCGCAGGCCCTCGCCCGCGAAGGGCCGGACCACCACGCCGGCCTTCTCGCAGGCCGCCGCGAAGTCGGAGGTGCGCTCCCCGAGCCGCATCCACACGAAGTTGGCCTGCGTCTCGGGCACCACGGTCCAGCCCTGGGCCAGCAGCGCCCCGTAGACCCGGGCGCGCTCGGCCACCAGCGACCCGACCCGGCCCATCAGCTCGTCCTCGGCCCGCAGCGAGGCGACCGCCGCGTCCTGGGCGAGCTGGCTGACACCGAAGGGCACTGCGGTCTTGCGCAGCGCCGCGGCCACCGGCTCGTGCGCGACCGCAAAGCCGACGCGCAGACCGGCGAGCCCGTACGCCTTGGAGAACGTACGCAGCACGGCGACGTTGGGGCGGCTGCGGTAGAGCTCGATGCCGTCCGGGACCTCGACGTCGCGGACGAACTCCTTGTACGCCTCGTCGATCACGACGAGGATGTCGGAGGGCACCCGGTCCAGGAACCGCTCCAGCTCGGCACGGCGCACGGCGGTGCCGGTGGGGTTGTTGGGGTTGCAGACGAAGATCAGGCGGGTCCGCTCGGTGATCGCCTCGAACATCGCGTCCAGGTCGTGCACGTCGCCCTCGGCCAGCGGGACCTTGACCGACGTCGCACCCGAGATCTGAACGATGATCGGATAAGCCTCGAAAGACCGCCAGGCGTAGATGACCTCGTCGCCGGGTCCCGCCGTCGCCTGGATCAGCGACTGGGCGACACCGACCGAGCCGGTGCCGGTGGCGATGTGATCGGCCGGGATCCCGAAGCGCTCGGCGAGCTCGTTCACCAGGCCGGTGCACGCCAGGTCCGGGTACCGGTTGAAGTGGCCGGCCGCCGCGACCGCGCTCTCCAGGACCCCGGGCAGGGGCGGGTACGGGTTCTCGTTCGAGGACAGCTTGAACGCGACCGGACCGCCCGCAGCCGCGGGCTTCCCGGGCTTGTAGGTGGGAATGCCGTCCAGCTCGGCGCGCAGCTTCGGGCTCTTCTCGCTCACCGCAGGTCCTCCTCGACCATCCCGTACGACGTCGCCGTCGCCTCAATACTCCTCACCTTATGAGGATTCCGCCGATCCGAGAACGGCGGGCGCCTGGAATGCGGGAGAGCGCACGCATATATGCGTGCGCCGGTGGCCTGCGCCGTGGCGCGCGTCCCTCGTACAGGTGAGTTGAGCAGAGCCCGAAGGTGCGCCGTTTTGGCATGCACGGTCCCGTCGACAAGGACACCAGACACCCCGAACAACCAAGCGCCTTCATTTCCAAGGTCATTGGGGGTGGCGAACCATGCAGAAACGTGCCTGTCAACGCGTGCATATGCATCCGGGCCGCGCTGCCCACCGAGCCCTACTATCGGCTCGCCATGACAGCAGCAGGGAAGCATCAGGTGAGCCGGACCGAGACCACCCGGCGGGCCGCCGGCCGACAAGGCCGGGCCGGCATCAGGGACGTGGCCGCTGCGGCGGGCGTCTCGATCACGACCGTCTCCGACGCCCTCAACGGGAAGGGACGGCTGCCGGACGCCACCCGTCGCCACGTGCGCGAGGTCGCAGACCGGCTGGGCTACCGCCCTTCCGCGGCGGCCCGCACCCTCCGTACCGGCAAGTCGGGCCTCATCGGCCTGACCGTGACGACGTACGGGGATGAACCTTTCACCTTCACCGAATTCGCGTACTTCGCGGAGATGGCCAGGGCCGCCACCTCCGCCGCGCTCGCCCGCGGCTACGCCCTCGTCATCCTCCCCGCCACCTCCCGGCACGACGTCTGGTCCAACGTGGCCCTCGACGGCACCGTCGTCATCGACCCCTCCGACCACGATCCCGTCGTCACCGAACTGGTCCGCCAGGGTCTGCCCGTCGTCTCCGACGGACGCCCGGCCGGCTCACTCCCCGTCACCGCCTGGGTCGACAACGACCACGAGGCCGCCGTCCTGGGCCTCCTCGACCACCTCGCCGCCGCCGGAGCCCGCCGCATCGGGCTCCTGACCGGCACCACCACCGACACCTACACCCGGCTCTCCACCACGGCCTACCTCCGCTGGTGCGAGCGCGTGGGCCAAGATCCCGTCTACGAGTCCTACCCCGCCCACGATCCGTGCGCCGGCGCCGTCGCCGCCGACCGGCTGCTCGCCCGGCCCGACCGGCCCGACGCCGTCTACGGCCTGTTCGACCCCAACGGCACCGACCTGCTCGCCGCCGCCCGGCGCTACGGCCTGCGCGTTCCCGAGGATCTGCTGCTCGTGTGCTGCAGCGAATCCACCGTGTACGCCAACACCGAGCCGCCCATCACCACCCTGTCCCTCAAACCGCGCCGCATCGGCACCGCCGTCGTCCAACTGCTCATCGACGCCATCGAGGGCGTCGACACGGGCGGACCCGTCGAACAGGTCATCCCGACCGAGCTGATCATCCGCACCTCGTCCCAGCGCAGGCAACCCCGTACGACCGTCAGCCCGCCCCGCTCCCCGGCGCAGGACTGACCACCACGCCGGCCCAACGGCGGGGCCGCCGGCCCCGCCCGGGATTTCAGCAACGGTCATATCGGGAGAAACCGGCAGGAAGGATCAGCTCCGGCCAGGATTCACCACCCCTGGTGCGTCACAGAGCGCGAGCTGCATTCCTATGATGGGCGCACGACATCACGGACCCACCGCCCCCGAGGCGGAACGGTCCGCAGGTGTACGGCAGCGCGAGGGTGGTGGAGGGGTCGATGACTCAGGGGGCCGGTCAGGGACCCGCGGTGCGGACGGACACCGAGCGGGACTTCCGGTTGCCGGTCGCCGCACCCGCCCCGCATCCCGTTCACCCGGGAGCCACAGCAGCCGGATCCGTCGGCTCCACGGGGTACGGCACGGACGCACCCGTCTACGGCGAGTACCCCGCGTACTACGACGCGGGCCCCGCTCCCGTCCCCGCGCAGCACGGGTACGGCCACGAAGCCCCGTACGGCGCCGCCGGCGCGTACGGAGAGCCCGCCGGCCACCAGACGGTCCACGCCTCCGAGGAGAGCGACCCCGACGGGTACACCCCGACGCAGCGCGACCTCCCCGTCATCGGGCGCGGCGCACTCGGCGGGCCCGGCGACACCGTTCAGATCCAGTACGTCCCCCAGGAGACCCCCGGCGAGGGCCCCGGCCCGCTCTACGTCGTCGGCGACGTCCACGGCTACATCGACGAACTCGTCGCCGAACTGCAGTTCCAGGGACTCATCGACGCCGACCACAACTGGTCCGCCGGCAACGCCCGGCTCTGGTTCCTCGGCGACTTCACCGACCGCGGACCCGACGGCATCGGGGTCATCGACCTCGTCATGCGGCTCTCCGCCGAAGCAGCCGCCGCGGGCGGCTACTGCAAGGCCCTCATGGGCAACCACGAGCTGCTGCTCATCGGCGCCAAGCGGTTCGGGGACACCCCCGTCGTCTCCGGCGCGGGCACCGCCACCTTCCAGGCCGCCTGGCTCCTCAACGGCGGCCAGCGCACCGACATGGACCGCCTGCAGGACGTCCACCTCCAGTGGATGTCCCGGCTGGACGCGGCGGTCCTGGTGGACGACCACCTGCTCCTGCACTCGGACACCACCGCCTACCTCGACTACGGCGACTCGGTCGAGGACGTCAACGACACCATCCACGAGCTGCTCAACCGCAACGACGCCGACATCACCTGGGACCTGTTCCGCAAGTTCACCAAGCGATTCGCCTTCCGCGACGAGGACACCGGCCCCCAGGCCGTACGCGAGCTCATCGGCACCTACGGCGGCAGCCGGGTCGTACACGGCCACAGCCCCATCCCCTACCTGCTGGGCGAAGTGGGCACCGAGGACGGTGACGGTGCACACGGCCCCGAGGCCGTCGTCGGCCCGCACGTCTACGCGGAAGGCCTGGCCATCGCGATGGACGGTGGCGTGACGATGGCGGGCAAACTACTCGTCGTGCAACTCCCGCTGAACGACTGAGGCTTCCCGGAGCTGGGTATTTCCGGAAAGCCCCTGTCGACGTACGGCGTGGGCGCTCTACCATCGCTCTATCCGTAGCAGGCTCTCCTCCGTTTGTGCCGGCGCCCCGTTCAACACGGACATACCGGTCCCCACGGAGCATCGGGGGATGCACATGACCAGCGCTCCGCACCTGCTCACCGAAGACCGACCGGAGTTCGATCGGCTCCTCGACGAGGCGCTGCGCACGGCGAACGACCGGCCCGAGCTCGCCGCCCTGGGCGAACGGCTGAACGCCGAACAGCTGCGCACCATGGCCATCGGGGCCACCGGGCTGCTGACGGCCGCGGCCGCAGCCGAGTACGACCACTACGTGAAGATCCGCAAAGAGCGTCAGGACGAGATACTGTCCACCCCCGGGACGACGGGGGAGGAGGGCGACGGGCAGGGCGGCGGCGCGGGCGTCAGCGCCGTGGTCGCGGTCCTCGCGCCGGTCCTGGCCGGCACCGCCATGCTGATCTTCCTGCTGGTGGGCTACATCCTGAAGATGATCGAACCCGAACCAGCCTTCGCCGACACGATGCTGACGGCTGGTTGGCTCTTCGGCGGGCTCACCGCGGCCGCCCTGCTCTCCGCCGCGATCGGGCTGCTCGTGACGGCCGTCCGCAACAGTTCCACCGAGGTGGCGGCGGACGAGACCGAGGCGGTGCCCGACGAGGTGGCGCGGGCCCGGGAGGCCTGGCGCAACGCCCTGCTGGAGCGGGGCATCGTGCCGTTCCTCCGGGACGCGCTGGCCGATCCCAGCGCGGGGGCCGGCTTCCCCTCCGCCAGAAAGCCGGGAGCCGGGCGCATCCCCAACCTGGGATACACCCGGCCCGATTTCACCAGTCCCGGGGCCCCGGCCGAGGGGCCCCGTCCCGGTTACTCGTCCCCGGACTTCACCAGTCCGGACTTCGGCGGCCCGGAGACCGAGCCGGAGTGAGGGCTACAGACCGTTCGGCGAGCCGGAGTGGGCCAGGTCGCCCTTCCACTCGACGCCCTTGCTTCGGAGGCCGAGCGCCGGGTTCGGAGCAGGCAGGAGCTGGGTCCAGGCCTCGTCCCAGACGAAGTTCTGGCCGTTCACGTCGCCGTGTGTCTGGAACACCTGGCCGGTCGTGGTCAGCACCTTGATAAACGCGTCATTGCCCTGGGCGGCGATGGAGATACCGCAGGCCAGCCCAACGGGGAAGCCCGGGTTGTCGTCGGGGTCGCTGATGTTCTGCCAGACCGGCACGCCGCCCGGCGTGGACGCCCGGCCCGCGTACGCCACCCCGCCCGTGAGGGCCGCGTGGAAGTCCTCGGTGTTCGAGGGCGAGTAGCTGTCGATGTCGCTGCACGGACCGGTTCCACCCGTGGCACCGGTCGCACCCGTGGCGCCCGTCGCACCGGTGGCGCCCGTCGCACCCGTGGCGCCCGTCGCACCCGTGGCGCCCGTCGCACCCGTGGCGCCCGTCGCGCCGGTGGCACCCGTCGCGCCGGTGGCGCCCGTGGCGCCGGTGTAACCGCGCGGCCCGGTCGCACCCGTGGCACCGGTCGCACCCGTAGCGCCCGTCGCGCCGGTGGCACCCGGGTAGCCGCGCGGCCCGGTCGGGCCCGTGGCTCCGGTCGCCCCTCGGGGGCCGGTGGGACCTGTCGCGCCCCTGTCTCCCTTGGGGCCCTTGGGTCCCTTGGGTCCGCGCGGGCCCACCTTGCAGTCGTCTCCGTGAGCCGCCGCCGGCGCGCTCGCTCTGTGGCGCTGGGACTTGCAGTGGTCCGGACCCCCCGACGCCTCGGCCAGCGCGACCGCCGGGGACGCCAGGCCGCCCAGTACCAGCGCCACCGTGGCGAGCGTGCCTCCCGTCAGCCAGCCGGCCCGACGGGGCAGCGGCCCCAGGTAGGTACGGGTCTTGTTCTCAGAACTCATGTACCGCTCCTCGCACACACCGGATCGAATGGAACTGCGAAGTCCGGAGATGCGACCGGGCTCCGCGGGCCATCCTGGGGACCCCGGCATCGCGAACCGGACCGGCGCGCCCATCGGTCAGCGGAACGGCGGAGCCCACACCGCCACTTGGCGGCCCGCCGCGGAGCCACACGGGTCCGCCCAGAGGTTCGCGTACTCGCCCTGGCTTCGCGGCGTCCCGTGTTTCACGTGAAACATCCGTTCCTGTTTCACGTGAAACATCGGAGAGCCCGCCCGTCTAGCCGGCAGACCGGTCTCCCAGCACCCGCCTGCGCTGAGCGACATCAGCGAGCGCCGGCGGGCGCCACGCCCCGTCCGGCTGGTACAGGTTCCGGCCCGGCTCCACGATCTCGTCGATCCGGTCGAGGGTCGCATCGTCGAGGACCAGTCCGGCCCCCTTCACCAGGGCTTCCAGCTGCTCCATGGTCCGCGGCCCGGTGATCACCGAGGTGACCGCGGGATGCGCCAACGGGAAGGCCACCGCCAGCTCGGGCAACGTGCAGCCGATGGAGTCGGCGAGCTCCACCAGCTGCTCCACGGCCTCCAGCTTCGCGACGTTGCCCGGAATCGCGGGGTCGAAGCGGGCCGGAGTCAGCGCCGCACGCCCCGAGGTCATGTCGACGGCGCTGCCGAGCCGGTACTTCCCGCTCAGGAACCCCGACGCGAGCGGGCTCCAGGTCAGGACGCCCATCCCGTACCTCCGGGCCACCGGCAGCACGCTTGTCTCGATCCCGCGCGCGAGGATCGAGTACGGCGGCTGCTCGGTCCGGAACCTCGGCAGGGCCCGCCGTTCGGCGACGTGGTGCGCCTCGACGATCTCCTCGGCCGGGAAGGTGGAGCAGCCGAAGGCCCGTATCTTGCCGGCCCGGACCAGATCGCCGAGGACGGACAGGGTCTCCTCGATGTCCGTGCCCTGATCCGGCCGGTGCACCTGGTAGAGGTCGATCCAGTCCGTATCCAGTCGGCGCAGGCTGTCCTCGACGGCACGCACGATCCAGCGCCGGGAGTTCCCGCTGCGGTTGCGGCCCTCGCCCATCTGGAAGTGCACCTTGGTCGCGAGCACGACGTCGTCCCGGCGGCCCTTGAGTGCCTTGCCCACGATCGTCTCGGACTCCCCGGCCGAGTACATGTCCGCGGTGTCCACGAAGTTGATCCCGTGATCGAGCGCGGCGTGGAGGATCCGTGCGCACTCCTCGTGATCCGGATTGCCGACCGCGCCGAACATCATCGTGCCGAGGCAGTGCGTGCTGACCTCGATGCCGGTCCCACCCAGAATTCGGTATCGCATGCTCATGCGCCGCACTGTAGAAGTTGGAGCGCGCTTCAACGCAAGCCCCTCTTAGGGGGTGTACAACGCTCGGAGCTCACGTGCCTGAACGTCAGCGGCCCGGACCGCCTCCCGGACCGACGTCCGGGGGCGGGCCGGGCCGGCCGCGTCCGTACTGCGTGGAGTTACTGCGTCAGGTCAGACGGGCCGGCTCACTTGCGGGGCTTGGCCGGGTGGGCGGGGTTGGCCTTGAGCGCCGGCGGGACCTGGTTCGGAGTACCGTGCGCCGTGAACTCGCCCTTGAACGGGGCTCTGAGGAGCACGGCCGGCGTGGGCGTCGTCTGCTGGAGCCAGCCTTCGTCCCAGACGAAGGTGTTGCCCTGGATGTCACCGTGCGTCTGCCACACGGTCCCCGCCGCCGTCAGCACCTTGACGTACGCGTCGTTGCCCCGGGCCTCGATCGCGACGGCGCAGACGTTGGCCGGGTAGTTGGGGTTCGCGGGATCGGTCATGGTCGCGACCGTGTTGGTGAGGTCCTGCCAGACGATCGCCCCACCCACCGATGAGGCCTTGCCCACGTAGGTCCTCCCGCCGGTGAGCGCGGCTTGGAAGTCCTCGGTGTTCGAGGGGGTGTAGGCGTCGATGTCGGAACACGGCCCGGTGGGCCCCGTGACCCCGGTCGCACCCGTCGCGCCCGTGGTACCCGTGGCACCGGCCGCACCCGTCGCGCCCGTCGCGCCCGTCGCGCCCGTCGCGCCCGTGGCACCCGTCGCGCCCGTGGCACCCGTCGCGCCCGTGACACCGGTCGCACCCGTGGCACCCGTGGCACCCGTGGCACCCGTGGCACCGGTCGCACCCGTCGTGCCTGTGGCACCGGTCGCACCATCGGCACCCGTGGCACCCGTCGCGCCATCAGCACCCGTCGGTCCGGTCGGGCCCGTCGGGCCCGTCTCGCCCGTGGCACCGGTCGCGCCATCAGCACCCGTGGCACCCGTCGCTCCGTCAGCACCGGTCGCACCCGTCGCACCATCAGCGCCCGTCGTGCCCGTCGCACCATCAGCACCAGTGGCGCCCGTCGCACCCGTGGCGCCGTCGGCACCAGTGGCGCCCGTGGCGCCGTCGGCCCCCGTTACCCCCGTCGCTCCATCGGCACCGGTGGCGCCCGTCGCGCCGCTGGCGCCCGTCGCGCCGGTCGGACCTGCCGGACCTGCCGAACCCGTCGGTCCCGTCGGTCCCGTCGGTCCCGTAGGCCCCGTCGCACCGGCCGGCGGGCACCCGTGGTGGTGGTCGCGGCCCTCGTCGTCGCCCCAGTCGCCGAGCTCGTCGCCGTTTCCGCCGTCCCGCTTCCAGTCCCGTGGCGGTCCGTCGTGCGGCTCGCAGTCCTCGCCTCCGCCGCCGCCCGACGGGGTCGTGGGTCTCACGGCCGCCACCGCCGGCCCGTCTGCCGCGACGACCGGGCCGGCCATGCCCACGAGTACGAGGGAAAGCGAGGCCAGGGCACCTCCCGCGATCCAGGCGCGATTGCGGGGGACAGGACCAAGGCGGAGCTTGGTCTGGTGCTCACGACTCATCTGCAGCGCTCCTTCGGAACGGAATGCGAGCCGGAGAAGTCGGCGCCCCGGCTGCGAGTTCGAACGTCCTTGGGACTTACGGACGGAGCTGCCCAGATCTTGAGATGACCGGAGCGTTTATCAGTAGAACGGCTTATCAGACGCCTCCGAACGGCTCCGCCACCGCGCACCGGCCGGTAGCGCCACCGGCGTGCCGCCGCCCCATCTGCACCCGTACTCCCTAACGTCGCCCGCGATCCGTCCGACGAGAGGGTGCTGCGGTGAGGCCGACCATCTGTCTGAACATGATCGTCAAGAACGAGGCTCCGACGATCCGGAAGTGCCTGGAGTCGGTGCGCCCTCTGATCGACACCTGGGTGATCGTGGACACCGGTTCCACCGACGGCACCCAGGACGTCATCCGCGACTGCTTCGCCGATCTGCCCGGCACGCTCCACGACCGGCCGTGGAAGGGCTTCGACGGCAGCCGCACCGAGGCGATCGAACTCGCGCGCTCCAGCGCGGACTACCTGCTGTTCATCGACGGCGACGACGAGATGCAGATCCGGCCCGGGTTCCGCATGCCGGACCTGGCCCTCGACGCGTACCAGGTGGCACTGCACGACGGTCCGATCGTCCACTGGCGGCCGGCGCTGGTCTCCACCCGGCTGCCCTGGCGGTACGTGGGCGTGCTCCACGAGTACATCGACTGCGGCACCGAGTACGGCCGCGAGGTGATCGAGGGCTTCAACATCCTGTCCGTCGGCGGTGGGGGCCGTCTCCGGGAAGAGGGCCAGCGGGCGAAGTACCTGCGGGACGCGGAGGTCCTCACCGAAGGCCTCGCGAAGGAGCCCGAGAACTCCCGTTACGCGTTCTACCTGGCCCAGAGCTGGCGCGACGCGGGAGAGCCGGAGAAGTCCCTCGAGGCCTACGACCACCGGGTCGCCATGGGCGGCTGGGCCGAGGAGACCTACTGCGCGCAGCTCTACGCCGCACGGCTCGCGGTCACCCTCCAGAGGCCCTCGGCCGAGGTGACGGACCGCTACCTGCGGGCACACGAGAGCCGGCCCTCGCGCGCCGAGGCCCTGGGCGACCTGGCCCGGCTCTGCCGCCTCGAAAGCCGTTGGCCCCTGGCCTACTTGTTCGCCCGGCAGGCCGTGCGGGTGCCGCCCCCGGACGACATCCTCTTCGTCGAGTTCGCCTGGCACGACTGGCGTGCGCTCGACGAACTCGCCGTGGCGGCCTACTGGACCGGGGAGTACCAGGAGTCCTCGGACTGCTGCGAACTGCTGCTCCAGGGCGGCAAGCTGCCCGACGACCAGCAGGACCGGGTCCTCGCGAACCTCGAGTTCGCACGGCGCAAGCTGGGCGTGGGCCTGGGCGTGACCTCCCGGGCCTTCGCCTGACCGTCCGCCCTCCCCCCTCGTCGGATCCCCACGGCGGCCCGCGACTCCCCCCTCGGTGTCGCGGGCCGTCCGTCTGTGCCGGTGGCGGGAGGTCAGTCCGCCAGCGGCAGGTACACGCGGTTGCCCGCGGCGGCGAACTCGGCGGACTTCTCCGCCATGCCCGCCTCGATCTCCTCGGCGCCCAGGTCACCGCCGTGCTGGCGGCGGATGTCCTGGGAGATCTTCATCGAGCAGAACTTCGGACCGCACATGGAGCAGAAGTGCGCGGTCTTGGCCGGCTCGGCCGGGAGGGTCTCGTCGTGGAACTCACGGGCCGTGTCCGGGTCGAGGGCCAGGTTGAACTGGTCCTCCCAGCGGAACTCGAACCGTGCGTCCGACAGGGCGTCGTCCCATTCCTGGGCGCCCGGGTGGCCCTTGGCGAGGTCCGCCGCGTGGGCCGCGATCTTGTACGTGATGACGCCGGTCTTCACGTCGTCGCGGTTCGGCAGGCCCAGGTGCTCCTTGGGCGTGACGTAGCAGAGCATCGCGGTGCCCCACCAGGCGATCATCGCGGCGCCGATGCCCGAGGTGATGTGGTCGTACGCGGGCGCGACGTCCGTGGTCAGCGGGCCGAGCGTGTAGAACGGCGCCTCCTCGCAGATCTCCTGCTGGAGGTCGATGTTCTCCTTGATCTTGTGCATCGGGACGTGCCCGGGGCCCTCGATCATCGTCTGCACGTTGTACCGCTTGGCGATCGTGTTGAGCTCGCCCAGCGTCTTGAGCTCAGCGAACTGCGCCGCGTCGTTGGCGTCCGCGATGGAGCCGGGGCGCAGGCCGTCACCCAGCGAGTACGTGACGTCGTACGTCGCGAGGATCTCGCAGAGCTCCTCGAAGTTCGTGTAGAGGAAGTTCTCCTTGTGGTGCGCCAGGCACCACGCGGCCATGATCGAGCCGCCGCGCGAGACGATGCCGGTCTTGCGGCGCGCGGTCAGCGGCACGTACGACAGCAGCACGCCGGCGTGGACCGTCATGTAGTCGACGCCCTGCTCGGCCTGCTCGATGACCGTGTCCTTGTAGATCTCCCAGGTCAGGTCCTCGGCGCGGCCGTCGACCTTCTCCAGCGCCTGGTACAGCGGCACGGTGCCGATCGGCACGGGAGAGTTGCGCAGCACCCACTCGCGGGTGGTGTGGATGTTGCGGCCGGTCGAGAGGTCCATGACCGTGTCGGCGCCCCACTTGGTCGCCCAGGTCATCTTGTCCACCTCCTCCTCGATCGAGGAGGTGACCGCGGAGTTGCCGATGTTGGCGTTGACCTTCACCAGGAACCGCTTGCCGATGATCATCGGCTCGATCTCGGGGTGGTTCACGTTGACGGGCATGACCGCGCGACCTGCGGCGATCTCCTCCCGGACGACCTCGGGGGAGACGTTCTCGCGGATCGCGACGTACTCCATCTCCGGGGTGATCTCACCGCGGCGGGCGTACGCGAGCTGCGTGACCGCGGCGCCGCCGCGGCCGCGGCGGGGCTGGCGCGGACGGCCCGGGAAGACCGCGTCGAGGTTCTTGAGGCCACCGCGGGGCGAGGTGTGCTTGATGCCGTCGTCCTCGGGGCGCACGGGGCGGCCCGCGTACTCCTCGGTGTCGCCGCGGCTGATGATCCAGTTCTCGCGCAGCGGCGGCAGGCCCCGGCGCACGTCGGTCTCGATCTGCGGGTCGGTGTACGGACCGGACGTGTCGTAGAGCGTCACGTCCTTGCCGTTGGTGAGGTGGACCTGACGGACCGGCACCCGGATGTCGGGGCGGGAGCCCGCCACGTAGCCCTTGTGCCAGCCCGGCTGGCGCTCGGTCTGGCCGTCGGCGTCCTGGCTGACGGCAGGCGTGCGTGCGTCCTGAATGGTCATGAGACCTAATCTCCCTACGCCGGCATTACCCGGTAACAGGTTCGGCGGTCGACGCAGCCTCCTCCCGTACGCATATTCGAATGCGAACGGTGATCAGCGCCCTCTCAGCCCGGTGCTCCGAGCTCCCGCGTTGTGCAAAGTAGCCCCCACGCTAGCGTCATGTGTGGCGTGCTGAACAGTGGGCCCCCTCATCTGTTGCGATGATCAGCCAGTGACGTCCTCGCCGCAGCCCCCCATCGAGCCCACGGATCCCGCTGGTCACGCAGGCCACGCGCACGCGGAACCCGGTCACTCGCCCGCCCCCTCTGCCGGACACTCCCACGGCCATGCGCACAGCCACGGCCCGGCGGCCCCCGTCTCGAAGCACCTGCGCAAGGTGATCGCGGCCGTGCTGATCCCCTTCGCCGCAGCCGTCGTGATCGGCATGGTGGTGCTCTGGCCCGGCGGCGCGCCGGGCCACGAGCGCACCGGGGTCGGCTTCGACCGGCAGACCCAGCAGGGCACGGTCGTCGCGCTGCAGACCGTCGACTGCAAATCCGTGAACGCCGCGCAGGTGCCGCCCACCGGCGACACCTCCACGCCCGAGGGGCGCGAGGCCCTGGCCGCGCAGAACGGCGAGTGCAAGAAGGCCACGATCAGGGTCGGCAGCGGGCCCGACAAGGGCCGTGAGTTCGTCGAGATCGTCCAGCCGGGCGCACCACGCCAGTTGGCGGACGGCCAGGGCGTGGTGGTCGCCTACGCCCCGGACGCGCCCCTGGACCTCCAGTACGCAGTGATCGACGTGAACCGCAAGCTGCCGATGGCCCTGCTCGCCGGCATCTTCGCCCTCTCGGTGGTCCTCGTCGGGCGGATGCGCGGGCTTTTCGCGCTCATCGCCCTCGTCGTCAGCTTCGCGGTGCTGACCCTCTTCATCCTCCCGGCGATCCTGCAGGGGTCGAATCCGCTGGTCGTGGCCGTGGTCGGAGCCAGCGCGATCATGCTCATCGCGCTCTACATGTGCCACGGCCTGACGGCCCGCACCTCGGTCGCGGTCCTCGGCACCATCATCTCGCTGCTGCTGATCGGCGTTCTGGGCTCGCTGTTCATCGACTGGGCGTTCCTCAGCGGCAACACGGACGACAACACCGGGCTGATCCACGGGCTCTACCCGAACATCGACATGAGCGGTTTGCTGCTTGCGGGCGTCATCATCGGATCGCTCGGCGTACTCGACGACGTGACCGTCACTCAGACTTCGGCGGTCTGGGAACTCCACCAGGCCGACCCGTCGATGGGCCCGCGCGGGCTCTACCGGGCAGGCATCCGGATCGGCCGGGACCACATCGCCTCGGTGGTCAACACGCTGGTACTGGCGTACGCGGGCGCGGCGTTGCCGCTGCTCCTGCTGTTCTCGATCGCGAACAGCAGCATGGGGTCGGTGGCCAACAGCGAGCTGGTCGCGGAAGAGATCGTACGGACCCTCGTGGGCTCGATCGGACTGGTCGCCTCGGTACCCGTGACGACGGCCCTGGCCGCTCTGGTGGTGTCCGCGGACCGCGCGGACTCCCCGGCGGCCACAGCGGCTTCGGGGCCGCTCCGCGGCGGCCGGGGCCGTCGACGCAAGCGCTGAAAGGCGGGCCGGCGGGCGCGGCGGGTCAGTTGGCGCAGGCTCGCGTCAGCCCGCGTCAGCCCGCGTTCTGCTCGTTCTGCTGCGACTCCGCGAGGATCTTGTCGAGCGCCTCGTCGAGGTTCTCATCGAAGTCCCCGAGGTTGCGCTCCTGGCCGAGCGGAACGATCCGGTCGGTACGGTCGAGGAACGCCACGAGGGGCGCTGCGCTCGCACGGAAGAGAGCCCGGTCTGCGCCCACTTGCAGCCGGATGTGGACGTCGGACAGTTCCTCCGGATCGGTCGGGGCGATGTGGACGTCGCCCTCACCGCACGGCTTGTTGATGCCGTCGAGGAGGAGCTCCCGGCCGAACGCCCAGGTCACGGGCGCGTCTCCGGGAAGGTGGAAGGTCAGGCGGACTGCGTAGGGGTCACGAGCGTCGTACCGGAGTTCCACCGGGATCCGGAACGAGAGCTCCTCGGAAACGAGGAAGCTCATCATGACCTCTGCCTGTACCGACTCGCGCATTGCCTACCCCGCTGTAGTGGAAGTGGCCAGGAATGATCCCCCAAGGCCCTCTTGACAAGAGTGGTGGAAGCGCTTGCAGATCACAAGGAGTGAGTTTTCAGATACTGATAGAGAACGAGAGGGTGCTCAACAGCGCGCCTACTTCACTCCGTAGTCGATCGAGCGCATAGAGCAATCGGCCTTCCTGGTGCAGAGGAAGAGAAATCGCCATGGTCGCGGCAGTGTCTCCGGCCGTGATGGGGATGGCCGCGCACACCGTGCCCAGGGCGTACTCCTGACGCTCGGTCACCGGCTGCATCCGCTCCATGGAGACGATCCGCTGCTCCAGAGCATGGAGGTCCCGCACGGTGTGGGCGGTGATGGCCTCGACCGGATGACGGTCGTAGTAGTCCCTGCGCGTCTTCTCGTCGAGCTGGCCGAGCAGGCACTGCCCGATGGCGTGCGCATGGCCGGTCTCGCGGAAATCGGCCCACTCTTCGCAGGCAGGGTTCGCCGGGGTGTCCGAGACGCCCACGACCTCGATTTCACCCTCGCGGTAGACGGCGAAGTAGACGGGGGCCCCGACCACGTCGCGGAAGTGCGCGAGGGAGTCGAGGATCATGCTGCGACGTTTCTGCTGAAGTCCGCCATCGGCCAGTCGACCCGCGGCGTCCCCCAGGACGAAGACTCCGCACTCCCGTCGCAGATAGCCCTCGTGCGTCAGGGTGCGCAGCAGGTGGTACGCGGTGGGAAGCGGGAGCCCGGCCTCGCGCGCCAGTTGTTTCGCCGGGGCTCCCTCACTATGGGAACCCACCGCTTCGAGCAGCCTCAGTGCCCGCTGCACCGAACCGATCAGAGTCGGCACACCGGAATTGTGAACCGAAGGCAAAGCTCACCCCCAGGCGTGGCGGCGAGCCTTGGGGGCCCGCCCTGCGGGGGCCGCCCCCGCGCGTGCCGTGACTCCTGGGGGTCGTGCTCGGTGGCTGTACCAAATAACCGCAGGTCAGAGCGGCAGTACCGGCGTTCGGTGCCCAGGGAACGGCACAGATTGCCACTCTATCCGCCGATTCCCGGGCTGTGAGCGGTTTAGGGCTTCACGTTCCCTCAGCTGGGTTAATCCCGCTGTGACCCTGGTTGCGCCAGTTCTACCACTTTCCGGCGGAGGACTTCGATTCGGTGCCCTTGAACTTCCTGACGACGAAGATCAGGCCTCCGACGAGGGCCACGAGGAGCAGCGCCTTGAAGAGGAAGCCGATCAGCGCGCCGATGATGCTGGTGATCACGCCACCGAAGACGAACAG
Source organism: Streptomyces sp. NPDC104226 (assembly GCF_055584085.1). Taxonomy (NCBI): domain Bacteria; kingdom Bacillati; phylum Actinomycetota; class Actinomycetes; order Kitasatosporales; family Streptomycetaceae; genus Streptomyces; species Streptomyces sp. NPDC104226. The sequence goes on along the minus strand of NZ_JBVJMS010000010.1, from coordinate 213,133 downwards.
CACCAGCAGCGGAACGGCGACCCACTTGACCCACCAGGGCATGCCCTCGAATATCGCTCGGATGCCTTCCATGTCCTCGACCTCTTCCTAGTCTGTCCAGCGGTGAACTCCTGCTCTCGATGCTAGGAGGCCGGTGCGCTCGGCGGGGGCCCGCGAGCCCTCGTAGTCCCCTGATCCGACCCCTAGGGGGACGGGGCTCCGGACCCTCAGTGCCGCTCGGTTCACCTCAGTCCGGGGGGGCCGTTCACCCTTCCGGCGGAGAGAAGACGACCATCACCTTCAGGTTCTCGGTGATGTGGTGGAACTTGTGCGGCACCCCGGCCGGCACGTAGACCACGCTCCCGTTGGCGACCATCGTCGTCTCCTCCCCGACGGTGATCGAGGCCCGGCCGCTCACGACGAAGTACACCTCGTCCTGGCCGTGGGGCTGTTGGGGATCGCTCTGCCCGGCGTCCAGCGCGTAGAGCCCGACCGACATGTTCCGCTCGCGCAGGAACTGCAGGTAGGCGCCCTCGTTCGCGGCCCGCTCGGCCTCGAGCTCGTCCAGCCGGAAGGCCTTCATCTTCTTCGTACCCCTTGTGCTCTCTCGTCCGGCGAGCATCCACAGCTCAGCTGATGTTCCACCGGGACCATCTCTGCAACGATCAGACACATGACGAATTTCGTAGTCAAGACCCTCGCCAACGCGGCAGCCCTGGGCGTCGCCATCTGGCTCGTCGCAGGCATCACGCTGGACGACGGCAGCAGCATGGGCCACCGCGTGTGGTCCCTGATCCTGGTCGCGCTGATCTTCGGCCTGGTCAACCTCATCGTCAAGCCCGTGGTCAGGCTGCTCTCGCTGCCCCTGTTCGTCCTCACCCTCGGTCTCTTCACCATCGTGGTGAACGCGGCGATGCTGCTGCTGACCTCGTGGCTGGCCAAGCAGTTCGACCTCAGCTTCCACGTCGACAACTTCTTCTGGTCGGCGGTCGTCGGCGCCCTGATCATCTCCATCGTCTCCTGGGCCCTGAACATGGTCCTGCCCGACAAGAACTGAGGCCGGGCGCCCATGTACCGCGTGTGCTTCGTCTGCACCGGCAACATCTGCCGCTCGCCCATGGCCGAGTCGGTCTTCCGCTCCCACGTGGCCGACGCCGGGCTCTCGGGCCTGGTCGAGGTGGACAGCGCCGGCACCGGCGGCTGGCACGAGGGGGACGGTGCCGACCCGCGCACCGAGGCCGTCCTGGAGGCCGCCGGGTACGAGCCGGGCCACCGGGCCCGGCAGTTCCGGGCCTCCTGGTTCGCCGGCCTCGACCTCGTCATCGCCCTAGACGCCGGGCACCTGCGTGACCTGAGGGCGCTCGCCCCCACCCCCGAGGACGCCGCCAAGGTCCGGCTGCTGCGGTCCTACGACCCGGCGGCCTCCGCCGCCCAGACCGACGTACCGGACCCCTACTACGGCCCCCTCGACGGATTCGAGGAGTGCCTGCAGCTGGTCGAGGCCGCGAGCCCCGGCCTGCTGGCCGCCGTAAGCGAAGCCGTGAAGGACAAGGAGCACACCCCATGAGCGCCCCCGACCCCGTGCCGCCGAGGGCGGAGCGGTTCGGCGACGGCACCGTCGCCGTCCGCGCCGGTCTCCCCGAGCCCGTCAAGAACGAGCCTCCGCTGCCCGGCCCCGTATTCGCCGCCCACTTCCACCTTCCCGGCGACGTCGAAGGCCCCTACTCCTACGGCCGCGACACCAACCCCACCTGGACCCTGCTGGAGCGGGCCATCGGGGAGCTGGAGGCCCCCGGCCTGGACGGGGCCGACACGGTCGTCTTCGCCTCCGGGATGGCCGCGGTGTCCGCCGTCCTGCTCTCCCAGGCGCGCGCCGGCGAGACCGTCGTCCTGCCCGACGACGGCTACCAGGCCCTGCCCCTCGTACGGGAACAGCTGGAGGCGTACGGGGTCCACGTGCGGACCGCCCCCACCGGCGAGGACGCCCAGCTCCCGGTGCTCGACGGGGCCCGGCTGCTGTGGCTGGAAACCCCGTCCAACCCGGGGCTCGACGTCTGCGACGTACGGCGCCTCGTGGACGCGGCGCACGCCGGCGGAACCCTCGTCGCCGTCGACAACACCCTCGCGACCCCGCTCGGCCAGCGCCCCCTCGAACTGGGAGCCGACTTCTCGGTGGCCAGCGGCACCAAGGGGCTGACCGGCCACGGCGACCTGCTGCTCGGTTACGTCGTCTGCCGCAACGCCGAGCTCGCCGCGGGCATCCGCCGCTGGCGCAAGGTGGTCGGCGCGATCCCCGGCCCCATGGAGGCCTGGCTCGCCCACCGCTCCCTGTCCACCATCCAGCTGCGCGCACAGCGCCAGTGGGCCAACGCGCTCGCCGTCGCCGAGGCCCTCGCCGACCGCGGCGACGTCACCGGGCTGCGCTACCCGGGCCTGCCGTCGGACCCGTCCCACAAGACGGCCGCACGGCAGATGCGGGGCTTCGGCTCCGTGGTCTCCTTCACCCTGGCCGACCGCGCACACGCGGAACGGTTCATGGCCGCCCTGCGGCTCGTCGAGGACGCCACCAGTTTCGGAGGCGTGCGGTCCACCGCGGAGCGCCGCCGGCGGTGGGGCGGCGACGCGGTCCCGGAGGGCTTCATCCGCTTCTCCGCAGGGGCCGAGGACACCGAGGACCTGGTCGCGGACGTACTGCGGGCACTCGACCTGGCGGCTGCGGAGAGCTGACCGGCCGCCCGTAGGCGGTCCGGGCACGCCGCCCGGGCTCGGACCGCCCCTCTCCCCGACCTGCGGGTTTCACCCGGATGCGTTTCAGAAGCGGAAGTCTGGGCCACTCTTCTCCCATGACCGAACGTCCAGTGGTCAAACGCACCGCCCGCGCGATCCTGCTCGACGGTGACGACCTGATCCTCATCAAGCGGACCAAACCCGGCGTCGACCCGTACTGGCTCACTCCCGGCGGAGGCGTCGAGTCCACGGACCTGACCGTCGTCGACGCCCTCCACCGAGAACTCCACGAGGAGCTCGGCGCGAAGATCACCGATGTCGTGCCCTGCTTCGTCGACACCATCGAGCACATCGCCGACGGGGGAGTGACCGGCGTCAAGGTGCAGCACTTCTTCGTCTGCCACCTCGAATCCATGGACCCCAGCCAGCGGCACGGCCCCGAGATCGACCAGCCGGAGGGCGAGTACGAGATCGTCCGGGTGCCGTTCAGCCGTGTCGGCATCGCCGCGGTGCACCTCGTCCCGCTGTCCCTGCGTCACTACCTCGACGGCAACATCGAGGGCGTGCGCGCCATGCACGCCCCCGACCTGGGCTGACCCACCTCACGCGGGCGCCGCCGCAATCAGCCGGCGACGCCCGCCAGTTCCTCCACCTCGTCGTGCCGGATCCGCTCGCCGGGGATCCCGATCCGCTTCAGCGCGTCCACTCCGCTGCGGATCATCGCGGCCGGCCCCGAGACGAACGCGTCGTACGAGCTCCAGGGCCCGTGGGTACCGACGGCCTGCGGCAGTTGTCCGGCAAGCCCCTCGTCACACACCACCGGGCGCACCGACAGCCAGGGGTGCGAGCGCTGCAGCCCCAGCAGCGTGTCCTTGTCGTACAGGTCGTCGTCGCTGCGCGCCCCGAAGAACACCTCCACCGGACGCCGCTCCCCGTGCTCGGCCACGTCCTCGATCAGCGCCTTGATCGGGGCGATCCCCGTGCCGCCGCCGAGGCAGAGCATTCCGTTGTCGGTGCTGTGGTCGACCACCATCGATCCCGTCGGGGGCCCGAGCCGCAGCACGTCGCCGGGCCGGGCGTGCCGGACGAGCGCGTTGGAGACCCATCCCGCCGGTACGGCCTTGACGTGGAAGGACAGCAGTCCGTCCGCGCGCGGCGCCGAGGCGAAGGAGTAGTGCCGCCAGATCCGCGGCCACCACGGGGTCTCCAGGCTCGTGTACTGGCCCGCGAGGAAGGGGTAGGGCTGGTCGGGGCGGACGGTGATCACCGCGATGTCGGAGGTCCGCAGATCGTGGGAGACCACCTCCGCGTGCCACCACGGCGGCGCCTTGGACTCGTCCTCGGCCGCCGCGTCGATCATGATCTGCGAGATCGCGGTGTACGCCCGTACCCAGGCGGCCTCGGTCTCCGGCCCCCAGCTGGAATCCGCGTACTTGGCCAGCGCCCTGATCAGGGCCTCCCCGACCGGCGGATAGTGCTCCGGCCGGGTTCCGTACTTGCGGTGCCCCGTGCCCAGCCGGCGCAGGTAGGCGGTGAGCACCTCGGGGTTGTCGATGTGCTCGGCGGCCGTCAGCAGCGCCTTCAGCAGCCGGTCGCGCTGTACGTCCATCGCGGCGGGGAACAGGCTCCGCAGATCGGGGTACCCCGTGAACACGACGGCGTAGAAGTAGGAGGTCACCTTGTCGGCGACGGGTGCGATCTCCGCGAGGGTCCGGCGGATGAGAACGGCATCGGGTGAGGGCTCGGGCGCACTGTCCCCGGACGGTATCCGGGACGGCCCCCGTCTTGCCGATCTGGTGGGCGGAGCGTCCATGCGGTGCCTCGCTTCGAGCATCTCGGTAGGTCTGCACACGCCACGGCCTTCGAATCCGTGGTTCCGGGTTTCACAGCGTGCCAGTCCGCCCCAGAGCCTGCGGGGAAATGCGGGAATTCCGCGTTTCGAACCCACTTTCCCCTTAAGATGCCTCAACTCCCATGCGCGCCACCCCTGTCAGCTGGTATGCCTCACGCAGGTCCCGGCCCTCGTAGACGTGCGTCGCCCGCTCCACCAGGTAGGGCCGGGCATTCACCGCGACCGAAACCGGGACCACGTCGAAGAGCGCCATGTCGGTGCTGGAGTCCCCGTACGCAACACAGTCGGCCCGGGTCACGCCGAACCGCGCGCACAGCTGGTCGGCGACCGTGACCTTCCCCTCCGGCGTCAGGATCCCGGCCACGTCCACCGGCCGGGTGAAGGGCACTTCCGGGAAGACCGAGCCGTGCGCGGCGTGCGCGCCCCACTCCAGCAGGAGCTCCACGAAGAACGACGGCGACAGCGAGATCACCGCGCAGTACTCCCCGCGCTCCCGGATCTCCTTCCAGACCTCCTGGATCCCCAGCAGCCACGGAGCCGCGTCGAACGCCGCCCGGACGTGCGCCGGGGTCAGATCCGCCCAGAGCTGCTGGATGGCCGTCGCGAACTGGAACGGCTGGAGCTCCAGCGCGGCGAAGGACCGCTCCAGCGCGGCGATCTCTTCGCTCAGCCCGAGTTGCCGGGACATCTCGACAGGCGACGACGTGCCGTACATCAGCGTTCCGTCGAGGTCGAACAGGTGAAGGCGGGTCATAGCCGTCGAGGCTAGCCCCTATGTTTCACGTGAAACAGTGCCCCGCCCGGACAGCACACACGGCGGCGAGGCGATGTTTCACGTGAAACATCCACCCCAAATCCCCTGGACCGGGTCCTGTCCCATGAACCACTCTGAGGCCGTGACACCACCCCATCTCACCGCCCTCCCCATCCGCGCACTGACCGTGGACGACCTCCGCCACTGCGCCGATCTCTCGGAAGACCGCGGCTGGCCCCGCGAGGACCACAAGTGGGGGCTGCTGCTCGCCGCCGGACACGGCTACGGCATCGACGCCCCCGACGGCCTGGGACTCGCCACGGTCTGCGTGGTCACCCGCTACGGACCCCCGCTGGCCGATCCCGAACTCGCCGCCGTCGGCATGGTCCTGGTCGCCGAGCGGTACGCCCGCCAGGGCCTGGGCCGGCGCCTGATGACGTACATCTGCGACGACGTCCTCAAGGGCGTTCCGATCACCCTGCACGCCACCCCGTACGGCCGCCCCCTCTACGAGGAACTCGGCTTCGAGACCACCGGCCGTGCCGAGATGCTCCGGGGCTCCTTCAGCCCGGATGCCGCCGCTCCCGCGCAGGAAGCCATCCGCGTCCGGCCCGCCGGCGGCGAGGACATCCCGCGGATCCTGCTGCTGGACGCCGAGGTCTTCGGCGCCGACCGCACCCACATGGTCACCCGGCTGCCGGCCTTCACAGACCGGCTGCTCGTCGCCGAGGACCCGTCCGGCGAGCTGATCGGCTACGGGGCCATCTGGCCGAACATGGAGACCCATGTCGTCGGACCGCTGGTGGCCCGCGACACCGACGCGGCCCGCGCCCTGGTCACCGCCCTTGCGGCGGCCACCGACCGGCCCCTGCGCACCGATGTCGACGTACGCCACGAAGAGCTGCTCGGCTGGCTCAAGGACCGTGGTCTCGGCTCCGTGGCCTTCAATGCCGTGATGACCCGGGGCATCCCCGGCCTGCCCGGTGACTGGACCCGCCGCTGGGCTCCGCTCACCGTGGCAGCCGGCTGACCCAGGAGGATCGGACCATGACCGACACCAGTTCCGACCTGCTCATCCGGCCGGCCACCGAGGAGGACCTGCCCGCGATCGTCGCGATGCTCGCGGACGACCCGCTCGGCGCCACCCGGGAGTCCCCTGACGACCTCACCCCGTACGTGGCGGCGCTCGAGCGGCTGACGGACGATCCCCACCAGCACGTGGTCGTCGCCGTCCGTGCGGGCCGCGTCGTCGGCACCCTCCAGCTGACGATCGTCCCCGGGCTCTCCCGCAAGGGCAGCACCCGCTCGATCATCGAGGGCGTACGCGTCCACGCCGACGAACGCGGCAGCGGGCTGGGAACCCGGTTCATCGAATGGGCGATCGAGCGGTCCCGTGCGGAGAACTGCGCACTCGTCCAGCTGACCTCGGACGTGACCCGCACCGACGCCCACCGCTTCTACGAGCGGCTCGGCTTCACCCCCTCCCACGTCGGCTTCAAGCTCCAGCTCTGAGCCCCCGTGTGGGCCGGGTCGCTGTCGGCGGCCCGGCCTACGATCGGGAAGATGAGCAGCCTCCCCCTCATCAGCACCGCGGAGCGCCGACTCCGCCTCGGCCGCCGGCACCGCCTCGCACCGTCGGCCCGCGCCACGAGCGTGCCCGAAGTCGCTGACGCCGTGATCGGCCTGCACGCCACCGACGCATCGACGGTCTTCCTCTCGGCCCGGGCCCGGCTGAGCGCAGGCGGACCGGGGGAGATCGAGCGGGCCCTGTACGAGGACGTGAGCCTCGTACGGCTGCTCAGCATGCGCCGTACGCTCTTCGCCGTCTCCACCGAACTCGCCCCGTACGTCGACTCCTCCACCGCGCGGGCCATCGCCGCGAAGGAGCGGCGGAACTTCCTCAAACGGCTCGCCGAGGACGGTCATGGCCTCGATGCCGAGTGGCTCGCCGGGGCGGAGCAGGCCACGCTCGACGCGCTGGACAGCCTCGGTCCGTCCACCGGCAGCCAGCTCTCGGCGGCCGTACCCGTACTGCGGCGGAAGGTCACCGTCGAGCGGGGCGGGAAGTACGAGGCGCAAGTGGGCGTCGCCACCCACGTCATCCGGCTGCTCTCCGCCGACGGCCGCATCCGCCGGGACCGGCCGCGGGGATCGTGGACCTCCAGCCAGTACCGCTGGGTGCACACCGAGCCCTGGCCCGCCCTGCAGCCGGCCGAGGCCCGCGCGGAGCTGGCCCGCCGCTGGCTCCGGTCGTACGGTCCGGCCACCGAGGCCGACCTCAAGTGGTGGACGGGCTGGACCCTCACCGACGCGCGCAAGGCCCTTGCCGCGGTCGGCCCCGACACGGTCCGGCTCGACGACGGCACCACCGCGCTCGTCAGCCCCGGTGACACCGGACCAGAACCCGAGCAGGAGCCCTGGGCCGCCCTGCTGCCCGCCCTCGACCCGAGCGCGATGGGCTGGGCGGACCGGGGCTTCCACCTCGACCCCGCCCACCGCCCGGCCCTCTTCGACTACGCCGGCAACATCGGCCCCACCGTGTGGTGGAACGGCCGGATCGTCGGCGGCTGGGCCCAGCGCGCCGACGGGGAGATCGTGCACCGGCTGCTGGGCGACCCCGGCGGCGAAGCCGAGCGGGCCGTCGCCGCCGAAGCCGGCCGGCTCGCCGCCTGGGTGGGGGAGGCCCGCATCACCCCGCGCATGCGCACCCCGCTGGAGCGTGAACTCACAGCGGGGTGAGGGCAGCCCGCTAGCCGATGCCCCGCCAGCCCTGCGGGTCGACCCCGCCGGGCACCGGCGCCTGCGGGTCGTAGGGCTCGCGGGTGAACACGAACGAGCCGAGGTCGAGGTGGCTCACGGATCCGTCCGGCCGCCGTACGGCCCGCAGGGACTCGCCTGCGTAGTAGCCCGCCAGTCCGGTCCAGCTGCCGTCCGGCTCGGGCCGGAAACGCGCGGACCGGCCGCTGCCACCCACCGGGCCCAGCTCCAGGAACCCGTCGTAGGTCAGCCTCACGGCCTGGGCCGACGTGCCCCAGTACCAGGGGCCGCAGAGCTCCAGCGCGACGGGATCGGCCTCGCGCAGCGGCCGCCACGGCTCGGGGATCCGCGGCTCCGCCTCGGCGACGATGCCCACCAGTTCGGCCGCCAGCGTGGAAGCGGCCAACCCCGAGGTGCAGTTGGCCAGCACCACCGCGGCCACGTCGTCCGCTTCGCTCAGCCACAGCCCGGCGAGGAAGCCGGGCAGCGAGCCGCTGTGGCCCGCGAGCCGGCGCCCGCCGCTCAGCGTCAGCTGCATCCCGAGCCCGTATCCGAGGTCGGCGAGGCCCGGCTCCGGCGGGGTGGCGGACGTCCGCATCTCCCGTACGGACTCCGCGCTCAGCACGCGCTCGTCGCCCCGCAGGAGGAAGGCGGCGAACTTCGCCAGATCGCCGGTGGTGGACCACAGCTGGCCGGCCGGGGCCATCAGCCCGAGGTCCTCCAGGGGTTCCGGCATCATCACGTCCGCCCACGGGTGCACCGCCCAGCCGCCGGCGTGCGGCGCCACCGGCTGCGCCGACGTGCGCTCCAGCCCCAGCGGCTCCAGCACCTCGGCGCGCAGCACGTCCTCCCACGGCCTCGCGCGGACGGCTTCCACGAGCGAACCCAGCAGGGTGTAGCCGGGGTTGGAGTAGTGGTGGCGGCGTCCGGGCTCGAAGCGGAAGGGGTGCTCGCCCAGGACGTCCGAGAGCTCCGGCCGCAGCGTGCCCGCCGTGCGCTCCCACCACTCGCCGGGCGTCTCCGCCGCCAGCCCGGCCGTATGGGACAGCAGTTGCCCCACCGTCACCTCGCCGACCCCGGTTCCCGGAAGGAACTTCTCGACCGGGTCGCCCAGTTCCAGCAGCCCCTCGTCCCGCAGCCGCATCACCAGCACGGCGGTGAACGTCTTGGTGATCGACCCGATCCGGTACTGCACGTTCCCGTCCGGACCGTGCCCCTCGACCATGGTCCGGGACCCTTCCCAGACCACCTCTCCACCCCGCACCACGGTCGCCACCAGGGACGGAGCCCGGCCTTCGCGCTGCGCGACCGCGATCCGGTGGCTCAGCGCACGCCGGGTCGCGGGCAGCAGGACAAGATCTTCAGATACGGCATCCATGGGGCGGATGCTACGTGTTGGCCATGTCCACGAACCGCGAATAATGGCCCTGGAAGGCCACGGTGATGGTGGCCGTCGGACCGTTACGGTGCTTCGCCACGATCAGGTCCGCCTCACCCGCTCGGGGAGACTCCTTCTCGTACGCGTCCTCGCGGTGCAGCAGGATCACCATGTCGGCGTCCTGCTCGATCGAGCCCGACTCACGCAGGTCGGAGACCATCGGCTTCTTGTCGGTGCGCTGCTCGGGACCACGGTTCAGCTGGGACAGCGCGATCACCGGGACCTCCAGCTCCTTCGCCAGGAGCTTGAGGTTTCGGGACATGTCCGAGACCTCCTGCTGGCGGCTCTCGGGCCGGCGCGAGCCGCCCGACTGCATCAGCTGGAGGTAGTCGATGACGACGAGCGACAGGTCGCTGCGCTGCTTGAGGCGGCGGCACTTGGCCCGGATCTCCATCATCGACAGGTTCGGGGAGTCGTCGATGTAGAGGGGGGCGGCGGAGACGTCCGGCATCCGGCGGGCCAGCCGGGTCCAGTCGTCGTCCGTCATCGTGCCGGAGCGCATGTGGTGCAGGGCCACCCGGGCCTCCGCCGAGAGCAGGCGCATCGCGATCTCGTTGCGCCCCATTTCGAGGGAGAAGATGACGCTGGGCAGATTGGCCTTGATGGAACAGGCGCGGGCGAAGTCCAGCGCGAGGGTGGACTTACCCATGGCGGGACGGGCCGCGATGACGATCATCTGGCCCGGGTGCAGGCCGTTGGTCAGCGAGTCCAGGTCCGTGAAGCCGGTCGGGACGCCCGACATCTGCCCGCTGCGCGAGCCGATCGCCTCGATCTCGTCGAGGGCGCCCTCCATGATGTCGCCGAGCGGAAGGTAGTCCTCGGAGGTCCGCTGCTCGGTGACGGCGTAGATCTCGGCCTGGGCGCTGTTGACGATCTCGTCGACGTCCCCGTCGGCGGCGTAGCCCATCTGCGTGATCTTCGTGCCGGCCGCGACCAGGCGGCGCAGGACCGCCCGCTCGTGGACGATCTCCGCGTAGTACTCGGCGTTCGCCGCCGTGGGGACCGACTGGACCAGGGTGTGGAGGTAGGGGGCCCCGCCGATCTTGCTGATCTCACCGCGCCGGGTCAGCTCGGCGCTGACGGTGATCGGGTCGGCCGGCTCTCCCTTGGCGTACAGGTCGAGGATCGCCTGGTAGATCGTCTCGTGCGACGGCCGGTAGAAGTCGTGGCCCTTCAGCACCTCGACCACGTCGGCGATGGCGTCCTTGGACAGCAGCATGCCGCCCAGGACGGACTGCTCGGCGTCGAGGTCCTGGGGCGGGACCCGCTCGAAGCCGCCGCCTCCGCCGTCCCAGGAGCCGCCCTCGCGGCCCCGGTCGCTCTGTTCGTCCCCGCGGCCACGGCCTTCGCCGCCCCGGCGCGGACGGGCGGGCAGACGGTCACCTGGACCGCTGTCGGCCCAGGGGTCGTCCATGGGCTCGGACATGCTCACCGGGCCGCCTCCTCCCGTCCGCAACGCGGACCTTGCCGTGTCACTCTTTCTACGACACGGCTCTGACATTTGGGGCACCCGAATCGGCTCTCGGCGAGTCGGACAACGCACCACGGTAGGCCCGCGAGCGACGTCAGCCAATCTTGTTATCCACAGGCTGTGTGGATGAGGTGTGGATGACGGCGCCAATGCTGTGGGTAACTCCCCGGAAGCTGTGCACGGACCGGGGGACGGTGCTGTGGACAAAATCACCTGCCCTACCCATCCAACCCACCTGACCTGGCATTTCTCCCTCCACCGCCTGTGGGGAAGAAAATTATTCGCCACTGTCTCAAGATCGCCTCCAACGAGGTGGGACGAACGCTCGAATCGGCGTATCGGTAAGGATCCAAAAGGCCTTGCGTCTATTACCTGTGGAAGATTAGATTGAGCGCATGAGACAGGCCCCCACCGCACCGAAGGCTGCCCCGAGACGGCACGACCGCGAGATCCTCGCACTCGCCGTCCCCGCCTTCGGCGCCCTCGTCGCCGAACCCCTCTTCGTGATGGCCGACAGCGCCATCGTGGGGCACCTCGGCACACCCCAGCTGGCCGGTCTCGGCATCGCGGCCGCACTCCTCACCACGGCCGTGAGCATCTTCGTCTTCCTCGCCTACGCCACCACCGCCGCCGTGGCCCGCCGCGTCGGCGCGGGCGACCTCCAGGCCGCCATCCGGCAGGGCATGGACGGCATCTGGCTCGCCCTGCTCCTCGGCGCGGCCGTCGTCGCCGCCGTGCTGCCCACGGCGCCCACCCTGGTCTCCTTCTTCGGGGCCTCCGACACCGTCGCCCCGTACGCGATCACCTACCTGCGGATCTCGACCCTCGGCATCCCCGCGATGCTCGTGGTGCTCGCCGCCACCGGTGTCATCCGCGGCCTCCAGGACACCCGCACCCCGCTCTACGTCGCGATCGGCGGCTTCGCCCTGAACGGAGCCCTGAACGTCGCCCTCGTCTACGGAGCCGGCCTCGGCATCGCCGGCTCCGCCTGGGGCACCGTGATCGCCCAGTGCGCCATGGCCGCCGCCTACCTGGTCGTGGTGGTCCGGGGCGCCCGCAGGCACGGCGCCTCCCTGAGGCCCGACGCCGAGGGCATCCGGGCCTGCGCACAGGCCGGAGCACCCCTGCTGGTCCGCACCCTGTCCCTGCGGGCCGTCCTGCTGATCGCAACCGCCGTGGCCGCACGCCTCGGGGACGCCGACATCGCAGCCCACCAGATCCTGCTCTCCCTGTGGAGCCTGCTCGCCTTCGCCCTCGACGCGATCGCGATCGCGGGGCAGGCCATCATCGGCCGCTACCTCGGCGCGGGCGACACGGAGGGGGCCAAGGCCGTCTGCCGCCGCATGGTGCAGTGGGGGATCGCCTCCGGCATCGTCCTGGGCCTCCTCGTGATCGCGGCCCGCCCGGTCTTCATCCCGCTCTTCACCAGCGACCCCGCCGTCGAGGACGCCCTCCTGCCGGCCCTGCTCGTGGTCGCCCTCTCGCAGCCCGTCTCCGGCATCGTCTTCGTCCTCGACGGCGTCCTGATGGGCGCGGGCGACGGCCGCTACCTGGCCTGGGCCATGCTGCTCACCCTGGCCGTCTTCACCCCGGCAGCCCTGCTCGTACCGTCCCTGGGCGGCGGACTGACGGCCCTCTGGTGCGCCATGACCCTGATGATGCTGGTCCGGATGGTCACCCTCCAGCTGCGGGCCCGCTCGGGCCGCTGGCTGGTCGCCGGAGCCACGCGCTAGACCCCAGCAGCCCGGGGGAGCCTGGGGGCAGCCCTCGGGCAGGCCAGCCCTCGGGCGTTGTTTCACGTGAAACATCGCCCGCTCACGAGCTCCGTTTCACGTGAAACAACGACGAAGGGCCGCACCCCCACGGGGGTGCGGCCCTTCATGCGCAGCCCTTAGGCGGCGACGACCTCGATGCCGACGGTCGCGGCCACGTCAGCGTGCAGACGCACGGAGACCTGGTACGAGCCGAGGGTCTTGATCGGGGAGCCCAGCTCCACGCGGCGCTTGTCGACCTTCGGGCCACCGGACGCCTCGATCGCCGTGGCGATGTCGGAGGGCGTGACGGAACCGAAGAGACGACCGGCGTCACCCGCGCGGGTGGCCAGACGGACCTTGACGTTCTCGAGCTTGGCCTTGAACTCGTTGGCCTGCTCGATCGTCGCGATCTCGTGGATCTTGCGGGCGCGGCGGATCTGCGCCACGTCCTTCTCGCCACCCTTGGTCCAGCGGATCGCGAAACCACGCGGGACCAGGTAGTTGCGGGCGTAGCCGTCCTTGACGTCGACTACGTCGCCGGCGGCGCCGAGGCCAGAGACCTCGTGGGTCAGGATGATCTTCATTATTCGGTCACCCTTTCCTTATCGCGCGGTGGACGTGTAGGGCAGCAGTGCCATCTCACGGCTGTTCTTCACAGCCGTGGCGACGTCACGCTGGTGCTGCGTGCAGTTGCCGGTGACGCGGCGGGCACGGATCTTGCCACGGTCGGAAATGAACTTCCGCAGCATGTTCGTGTCCTTGTAGTCCACGTACGCGGTCTTGTCCTTGCAGAACGCGCAGACCTTCTTCTTAGGCTTGCGCACAGGCGGCTTCGCCATTGTGTCTCTCCTGTGAAATCAAGAAGTGGGGGTGCGAGCTGCCCTAGAAGGGCGGCTCGTCCGAGTAGCCACCGCCGGAGCCGCCGGAGCTTCCGCCCCAACCGCCACCGCCGCCGCCCTGCTGCTGGCCGCCGGCCGGCGCGCTGGACGCCCATGGGTCGTCGGAGGGACCTCCGCCGCCCTGGGGGCCGCCGCCACTGGGGGCTCCGCCCCAGTTGCCACCGCCGCCGCCCTGCTGCTGACCGCCGCCACCGCCGCCGTATCCACCCTGGCCACCGCGACCCGTGGTCTTGGTGACCTTGGACGTGGCGTTCTTCAGGCTGGGGCCGACTTCCTCGACGTCCAGCTCGTAGACCGTGCGCTTGACACCCTCACGGTCCTCGTACGACCGCTGCTTCAGCCGGCCCTGCACGATGACGCGCATGCCTCGCTGAAGGGACTCGGCGACGTTCTCGGCCGCCTGGCGCCAGACCGAGCAGGTCAGGAACAGGCTTTCGCCGTCCTTCCACTCATTGGTCTGCTTGTCGAAGGTGCGGGGAGTGGACGCGACACGGAACTTCGCGACCGCCGCACCCGAGGGGGTGAAGCGCAGCTCGGGGTCGTCGACGAGATTGCCGACGACCGTGATGACGGTCTCGCCTGCCATGGATGAACCTCTCGGCGGGGATTGCTGCTGGGCTGCTGTGCTACTCGGTCCCGATTACCGCTGAACCGAAGTTCAGTGGGTCTCGGGGCGAAGGACCTTGGTCCGGAGAACCGACTCGTTCAGGTTCAGCTGTCGGTCAAGCTCCTTGACGACCGCAGGCTCGGCCTGGAGGTCGATGACCGAGTAGATGCCCTCGGGCTTCTTCTTGATCTCGTAAGCGAGACGACGACGGCCCCAGGTGTCGACCTTCTCGACCTTTCCGTTGCCCTCACGGACGACAGAAAGGAAGTTCTCGATCAGCGGGGAGACAGCGCGCTCCTCGAGATCGGGGTCGAGGATGACCATCACTTCGTAGTGACGCATGTGGAACCCACCTCCTTTGGACTCAGCGGCCACGGTCGTTCCGTGGCAGGAGGGTCGTGATGCGTGCGCACGGCATCTGCAGAGCAGACACCGCGCAGCTGTACAGACTACCTCGTCGACTCCTTCCGGTTGAAATCCGGCACCAGGAGGCCACAATCTGTATGCATCGGGTGTTCTCGGTGCTAAGCCCCCGGCCCCGCCGGAGGCCGCCCGCAGCACCGCTCTGCTGCAGCCAGGAGGTGCCTTCCCATGGCACAGGCAATGCAACGACAGTCCATCTCCCTCTTCGCGACCGACGGCAAGCCCCATCCGCTCCAGGACACCCTGGTGGCGGTCACGCTGGTCCTCGGTGCCGTGGCGTTCATCACGGCCTTCTTCCACAACCTGCACCTGCTCAGCTCGTGGACCGGGCTGATCGGGATCGTCACCGGGCTCTACGGCCAGTTCATCTCCGCCACGACACGCGAGCGCACGGCACTGATCATCGGCCTCGGAGCCTCTGCCATCGGCTTCTTCCTCGGCATGGCGCACGGCGGACTTTTCGGCGGCTGGCTGGGCTGACCGGGTGCCTCCGCGACGGGGCGCCGGCCTCCCACGGGCCCGGGCCCGGCCCGTCCCCCAGATGGGTGGCGCCCCCGTCGCAGTAGGCTTCGCGCCATAGCCAGCGAAGCCGCCGAGGAGACGCCCCGCATGAGCCTGTCCCTGAGGACCATCAGCCGAGAGCAGCACCTGGGCTACCTCCAGAGCCTGCCCTCGGCTAGCCACTGCCAGGTCCCGGCGTGGGCCGACGTGAAGAACGAGTGGCGCTCCGAGAACCTCGGATGGTTCGACCAGTCCGGCGAACTCGTCGGCGCCGCACTCGTGTTGTACCGACAGCTGCCCAAGGTGAAGCGGTACCTCGCGTACCTCCCCGAGGGCCCGGTCATCAACTGGTACGCCCCCAACCTCGAAGAGTGGCTCCAGCCGATGCTGGCGCACCTCAAGCAGCAGGGCGCCTTCACCGTGAAGATGGGCCCGCCCGTCGTCATCCGCCGCTGGAACTCGACCGCCATCAAGGCCGGGATCCAGGACCCGGAGGTCAAGCGCCTGCGCGACGTGGAGGCCTCCGTCATCGAGCCCCGCGCCTTCGAGGTCTCCGACAAGCTGCGCCGCATGGGCTGGCAGCAGGCCGAGGACGGGGGCGCCGGCTTCGGTGACGTGCAGCCCCGCTACGTCTTTCAGGTGCCGCTGGCCAACCGCTCGCTGGACGACGTCCTCAAGGGCTTCAACCAGCTGTGGCGCCGCAACATCAAGAAGGCCGAGAAGGCCGGCGTCGAGGTCGTCCAGGGCGGCTACGAGGACCTGCCGACCTGGCAGAAGCTGTACGAGGTCACGGCCGAGCGCGACAAGTTCCGCCCGCGCCCGCTCAGCTACTTCCAGCGCCAGTGGACGGCCCTCAACTCCGAGGACCCCAACCGGATGCGGCTGTACATCGCCACGCACGAGGGGGAGCCGCTGGCCGCCGCCACGATGCTCACGGTCGGCCAGCACGTCTGGTACTCGTACGGCGCCTCCGCCAACCACAAGCGCGAGGTCCGTCCTTCGAACGCGATGCAGTGGCGCATGCTGCGCGACTCCTACGCGCTCGGTGCAAGCGTCTACGACCTGCGCGGCATCAGTGACACCCTGGACGAGAACGACCACCTGTTCGGCCTCATCCAGTTCAAGGTCGGCACGGGCGGCGAGGCCGTCGAGTACGTCGGCGAGTGGGACTTCCCGCTCAACAAGCTGCTGCACAAGGCGCTCGACATCTACATGTCGCGTCGCTGACCCCGCCCCATCCACACACACCGCACCGCTGCACCACGCAGCTTTTCGAGAGAGGCTCCGGACGGGCATGGCGCTCACGCTCTACGTCGACACCGCGCGCTGGCGTGCGCACCAGAAGCAGGTTCAGGACCAGTTCCCCGGGATGATCCCCGTCTGCAAGGGCAACGGCTACGGCTTCGGTCACGAGCGGCTCTGCGAGGAGGCGACCCGGATGGGTGCCGACGTCCTCGCGGTCGGCACGACCTACGAGGCCGCCAGCATCAAGGACTGGTTCGGCGGTGACCTGCTCGTCCTCACCCCGTTCCGGCGGGGCGAGGAGCCGGTGCCGCTGCCGGACCGGGTCATCCGCTCGGTGTCCTCGCTGGACGGGGTGCGCGGCCTGGTCGGCGCCCGTGTGGTCATCGAGTGCATGAGCTCGATGCGCCGGCACGGGATCTCCGAGCAGGAGCTCGGTCAGCTCCACTCGGCGATCGAGGACGTGCGGCTGGAGGGCTTCGCCCTGCACCTGCCGCTGGACCGCCCGGACGGCTCGGACGCCGTCGAAGAGGTCATCGGCTGGATGGACCGGCTGCGTGCGGCCCGGCTGCCGCTGCACACCATGTTCGTCAGCCACTTGAAGGCCTCGGAGCTCGTGCGGCTGCAGCAGCAGTTCCCGCAGACCCGGTTCCGGGCCCGCATCGGCACCCGGCTGTGGCTGGGCGACCACGAGGCGACCGAGTACCGCGGCGCGGTCCTCGACGTCACCCGCGTCGCCAAGGGCGACCGGTTCGGCTACCGGCAGCAGAAGGCCGCCTCCGACGGCTGGCTGGTCGTCGTCGCCGGCGGCACCTCCCACGGAGTCGGCCTGGAGGCCCCCAAGGCCCTGCACGGGGTGATGCCGCGCGCCAAGGGCGTCGCCCGGGCCGGACTCGCCACCGTCAACCGCAACCTGTCGCCGTTCGTGTGGGCGGGCAAGCAGCGCTGGTTCGCCGAGCCGCCGCACATGCAGGTGTCCATCCTGTTCGTGCCGTCGGACTCTCCCGAGCCGAAGGTCGGCGACGAGCTGGTGGCGCACCTGCGCCACACCACCACCCAGTTCGACCGGGTGCTCGACGCCTGAGTCACTCCCCGGGGCGCGCGCCCCATTCCACTCGCTGACCCTCCGAAGGCGCCGCGTCCTGCGGCGCCTTCGGCGTACGCGGGAGCGTGAACACGTCCTCGGCGCCGTCCAGGACGCCCCCGGAGGGGTCGTCGGAGCCGTCGCGCCGCACCACGTCCCGCTCGGGCAGCAGGATGTCGCGTACGACCACCGCGCACAGGTAGAGCGTGCACAGCAGGTGGGCCGTGATCGCCAGCTGGTAACCCTCCAGCGGCAGGCCCTGGTGCTTGTCCCCGCTGGTCGTGTAGGCGAGGTAGAACCAGATCCCCAGGAAGTAGACGACCTCGCCGGCCTGCCAGATCAGGAAGTCCCGCCAGCGCGGCCGGGCCAGCGCGGCGAGCGGGATGAGCCAGAGCACGTACTGGGGCGAGTAGACCTTGTTGACGAGGATGAAGGCGGCCACCAGCAGGAAGGCCAGCTGGGCGAAGCGGGGGCGGCGGGGCGCGGTGAGCGTGAGCAGGCCGACGCCCGCGCACAGCAGCAGGGTCAGGCCCGTCGCATAGGTGTTGGCGCCTTCGAGGGGGTTTCCGGAGCGCTGGGAGATCAGCAGCCACACGGATCCGAAGTCGATGGGCCGCTCCTGGCTGAAGGTGTAGAACTTCTGCCAGCCCTCCCAGGCGAAGAGCATCACGGGGAGGTTCACCACGAGCCAGGAGACCACGGCGCCGCCGACCGCCTCGCCGAAGGCACGCCACTTCCCGGCCCGCCAGCAGAGCACGAACACGGCGCCGAGCAGCAGGACGGGGTAGAGCTTGGCCGCGGTGGCCAGGCCGATCAGGACGCCGAAGGCCACCGGCCGGCTCCGCGACCACATGAGCATCGCGGCGGCGGTCAGGGCGATGGCCAGCAGGTCCCAGTTGATGGTCGCGGTGAGTGCGAAGGCGGGAGCGAGGGCGAAGAGCAGCGCGTCCCAGGGCCGCCGGCGGTGGGTACGGGCCACGCACACCGCGATCACGGCGGCGCAGACCATCAGCATGCCCGCGTTGACCATCCAGTACATCTGCTCCCGGTGCTGCATGGTGCCGCTGCCGGGGGTCATCCACGAGGCGATCTCCATGAAGAGCCCGGTGAGCACCGGGTACTCCAGGAACTGCATGTCGCCCGGGATCCGGTCGAAGTACGGGGTGAGGCCGTCGGCGAAGCCGCGGACCACGTAGAGGTGCGGGATGTCCGAGTAGCAGGCGTGGGTGTACTGGGAGCCGGCTCCCCGGAACCACGCCCAGTCGTAGCAGGGCAGCTTCTGCACCATGCCGAGCGCGAACATGCCCAGGGCGACGAGCACGACGACCCGCACCGGGGTGAGCCAGTGGCCGCCCAGCCGCGCGTAGCGGCCCAGCGGGCCGCCGATGAGCTCGCTCCCCGCGGCGGCCACCTCGTCCTGCTGGGTGGGCAGTACGGGGCTGTCCTCGTGCACCTTCGTCATGCGCACATCCTGCCGTACGGCGCCGCACATGGGAGAGGGCCGCCGCACTCGGTGCGACGGCCCTCTCCTGCCGTGTGTCGGGCGCTCGGTCAGCCGCCCGTGGAGCCCCCTATCGGGAAGCCTCCGTTACCGCCGTTCGTCGCGCCGCCCGGCCTGCCGCCGCCCGACTTGCTGGGCGAGGGCGAGGGGGACCGGGAGGAGCTGGCGCTGGGGTCCGGGTCGCAGATGGCCCACGGCTTGCAGGTCGGCTTGCCTCCGCTGCGCGACGGGCTCGGGGACGGGGACGGGGAGTTCGACGGAGACGGGGACGGGGACGGGGAGGGCGAGGGGGACGGAGAGGGCGAGGGCGAGGGAGCGCCGGAGGCGTCCGCGACCACACCGACCTCGTCGGGCTCCGGGAAGTCCGACTCCGGGACGCCGTCCAGCGCCTCCTTCATGTACTTGGTCCAGATCTCGGCCGGGATGTCACCACCGTGGAGGGAGGGGATGCCCGCCACGCCCCTCATCGAGATGAGTTCCTTCTTCTGCGCGGAGGGGTCCGAGCGGAACAGCGCCACGGAGGTGGACAGCTCGGGGGTGTAGCCGACGAACCAGGCCGACATGTTCTTGTCGGTGGTGCCGGTCTTGCCCGCGGCGGGCCGGCCGAGCTTCTTGGCCTTCGTGCCGGTGCCGTTCTCGACGACGTTGCGCAGGACCTTGGTGATGTTGTCCGCGATGGAGTTGTCCATGGCCCGCTCCGCCTTGGGCGCCTCGAAGCCGGGGACGTCGTTGCCGTTCTTCTTGACGCTGCGCACCGAGTACGGGTCGTGGTGGGTGCCGGAGGCGGCGAAGGTGGCGTACGAGTCGGCCATCCGGATGGCGCTGGGGGTCGAGGTGCCGAGCGCGAAGGAGGCGTTGTCGTTCGGGTCGAAGGACTCCTTCAGGATGCCCGTCGACTCCGCGACCTTCTTCACCTTGTCGTGGCCGACGTCGAAGACGAGCTGGGCGAAGGGGACGTTGATGGAGTCCTCCATCGCCTTGTTCAGGGTCACGTAGCCGTAGTCGGTGGGGCTCTCGTTCTTCTGCCTGAACGGCTTGCCGGAGCCGTCGCGCAGCGGCTGGCCCGCACGGTTGTTGATCACCGTGAGGTCGCTGGCCATGTACTTGCTGTCGGCCGAGATCCCCTTGCCCTTGGAGTTCTGGGTGCCGTACTGCATGGCCGCCGCGAGCACGAACGGCTTCCAGGTCGACCCGACCTGGACGCCGGAGGTGTTGGCGTTGTTGTTGAAGTGCTTCTTGTCCATGCCGGGTCCGCCGTACAGGGCGACGATGGCTCCGGTCTTCACGTCCACCGAGGCCGCGCCGAACTGCACGAAGGTGTCGGTGTCGGGCCGCTTCTTCTCGTCGAGCATGCCGTCGCGGGTGCCCTCGACCGCCTTGACCAGTGCGTCCACCTTCGGCTTCTGGAAGGTGGTGTAGATCCGGTAGCCGCCCTTGGCCAGGTCCTCGACCTTGATGCCGTTGGTCTTCAGCATGTACAGCTTGGCCGTCTCGACCAGGTAGCCGATCTGGCCGGACATGCCGGCGGCCTCGGGAGCCTCGATCAGGGCGGGGAACTCCTTGAACTGGTCCCTCTCCGCCTGCTGCATGCGGCCCACCTTGACCTCGCGGTCCAGCACCCAGGCCCAGCGCTTCACGGCCCGGTCCTTGTTCGCCTCAGGCGTGGCCGCGGTGCCGATGCCGCCGTCGGGGTTGTAGAGGTTCGGGCCCTTGAGCACGGCGGCGAGGAAGGCGCTCTCCGAGGGAGTCAGATCGTTGCAGTCCTTGCCGAAGTAGGCACGCGCGGCGGCCTGGATCCCGTAGGCGTCGCGACCGTAGTACGCGGTGTTCAGGTAGCCGGCGAGGATCGTGTTCTTCTCCTCGCTCACACCGAGCTTTATCGAGATGAAGAGCTCGGTGGCCTTCCGCTTGAGCGTCTGGTCGGAGTCCAGGTACGTGTTCTTCACGTACTGCTGGGTGATCGTCGAGCCGCCCTGGGTGGATCCGCCCTTGGCCATGTTCCACACGGCGCGGGCGATGCCCATCGGGTCGACGCCCTTGTCCGACTCGAAGGACTCGTTCTCCGCCGCGATCACGGCGTTCTGCATCGAGCGGGGGATCTTCTCGATGGGCACGATCTGACGGTTCACGGCGCCGCCGGTCGCGACCATCTGGGTGTCGTCGGCCCAGTAGAAGACGTTGTTCTGCGCATCGGCCGTCTTGTTCGCGTCGGGCGTGTTCACCATGGCGATGCCGATGCCGGCGCCTGCAGTGAGGAGCGCGAAGAAGCCGAGGGCCGTGCCGCCGACGAGCTTCCAGGAGGGGACGAAGCGCTTCCAGCCGATCTTTTCGCCGCGCGGGTAGTTGATGAACCGCTTGGGGCGGCCGGCGGCCGCGGCGCCCCTGCCCCGTCCCGCCGGGGCGCGGCCGGCGGATCTCCGGGCGTCCGACCGGCTGCCGTGGCCCGGCTGCTGTCCGTACGGCCCACTGGGTGACGCGGTGGGGACGTCACGCCCGGCACCGGCGCCCCTGGAGGGGCGCTGCTGGGCGGCCTTGCGGGCGGCTGCGCGGCCGCCGCCCTGGGGCTGTTGCGGTTTGCGGCGGTGCTCGCTCATCGAACGACTACTCCTCGGGCAGGCGAGTGGCCTGGAAGCGGCAGGTGAGTTCCGGTCCCCCCGGTGTCATGGCGCACAGACTACGCACGCCCAAAAGCCAATCAGTGCCGAAGTTCACCCCAAATCAGGCAACTTGCCTCGCGCAAATCAGCGATGTGACGCCGGTCACCGTGTCACCACTTGTAGCTGACGGCCACCCGTTCTATCGTCTGGATGTATCGAGTCGATACATCAGCTCGACATAAAGACTCCGAGGCGGAGGAAAGGGCAGGCGGATGAGCAGGCGCTCAGGCATCCTCGAGTTCGCTGTTCTCGGCCTGCTCCGCGAATCCCCCATGCACGGATACGAGCTGCGCAAGCGGCTCAACACCTCGCTGGGGGTGTTCAGGGCGTTCAGTTACGGGACGCTCTACCCCTGCCTCAAGACGCTCGTCACCAACGGATGGTTGATCGAAGAGCCGGGCAACGCCCCGGAAGACGCTCTCGCCGCTTCACTCGCAGGGCGCCGCGCCAAGATCGTCTACCGGTTGACGGCAGCAGGTAAGGAGCACTTCGAGGAGCTCCTCTCCCACACGGGCCCCGATGCCTGGGAGGACGAGTCCTTCGCCGCCCGCTTCGCCTTTTTCGGCCAGACCGAACGAGACGTGCGCATGCGGGTGCTGGAAGGCCGTCGCAGCCGCCTTGAGGAGCGCCTGGAGAAGATGAGCGCCTCGCTGGCTCGCACACGCGAGCGGCTCGACGACTACACGCTCGAGCTGCAGCGCCACGGCATGGAATCCGTGGAGCGCGAAGTGCGCTGGCTGAACGAGCTCATCGAGAGTGAGCGGGCGGGACGGGATCAGAGACGACCCGGTCCGTCCGACGAAACTGCAAAGTGAGGTCTGCATCTCGCAGGCCTCGTCCGAGAACAAACAGGGAGCAACCGGAATGGGTTCGGTTCGCGTAGCCATCGTCGGCGTAGGCAACTGCGCCGCCTCGCTGGTGCAGGGCGTCGAGTACTACAAGGACGCCGACCCGGCGGCCAAGGTCCCCGGTCTGATGCACGTCCAGTTCGGCGACTACCACGTGAGCGACATCGAGTTCGTCGCCGCGTTCGACGTCGACGCGAAGAAGGTCGGCCTCGACCTTTCGGACGCCATCGGCGCCAGCGAGAACAACACCATCAAGATCTGTGACGTCCCGAACGCGGGCGTGACCGTTCAGCGCGGCCACACCCACGACGGCCTGGGCAAGTACTACCGCCAGACCATCGAGGAGTCCGCCGAGACCCCGGTCGACGTCGTCCAGGTCCTCAAGGACCGTCAGGTCGACGTCCTGATCTGCTACCTCCCCGTCGGTTCCGAGGTCGCGGCGAAGTTCTACGCCCAGTGCGCCATCGACGCCAAGGTCGCCTTCGTCAACGCCCTCCCGGTCTTCATCGCCGGCACCAAGGAGTGGGCCGACAAGTTCACCGAGGCCGGTGTCCCGATCGTCGGCGACGACATCAAGTCCCAGGTCGGCGCCACCATCACGCACCGCGTGATGGCGAAGCTGTTCGAGGACCGCGGTGTCCGTCTTGAGCGCACCATGCAGCTCAACGTCGGTGGCAACATGGACTTCAAGAACATGCTCGAGCGTGACCGCCTCGAGTCGAAGAAGATCTCCAAGACGCAGGCCGTCACCTCGCAGATCCCCGACCGCGAGCTCGGCGAGAAGAACGTCCACATCGGCCCGTCCGACTACGTCGCGTGGCTCGACGACCGCAAGTGGGCCTACGTCCGCCTCGAGGGACGCGCGTTCGGCGACGTCCCGCTGAACCTCGAGTACAAGCTCGAGGTGTGGGACTCCCCGAACTCCGCCGGTGTCATCATCGACGCCCTGCGCGCCGCGAAGATCGCCAAGGACCGCGGCATCGGTGGCCCGATCCTGTCGGCCTCGAGCTACTTCATGAAGTCCCCGCCGGTGCAGTACTTCGACGACGAGGCCCTGGCCAACGTCGAGAAGTTCATCAAGGGCGAGGTCGAGCGCTAGTCGAACCCCGGCGTCCGCAAGGACACCTGGACTTCGAGAGCTCTTCCACGGAGGGTCCCCGGGCAATGTGCCCGGGGACCCTCCGTGTGTGTGACCCTTTCCCTCATGGCTGTCGTACGTGATCTGGGCGTACTCCTGCGTCTGCGGGACTTCCGCAAGCTGCTCGCCGTACGGCTGCTCTCGCAGGCCGCCGACGGGGTCTACCAGGTCGCCCTCGCCGCCTACGTCGTCTTCTCCCCGGAGAAGCAGGCCTCGCCCGCGGCCATCGCGTCGGCCATGGCCGTACTCCTGCTGCCCTATTCGGTGATCGGCCCCTTCGCGGGAGTCCTGCTGGACCGCTGGCGCCGCCGCCAGGTCTTCCTCTACGGAAACCTGCTGCGGGCCTTCCTCGCCTGCATCACCGGCATGCTGATCGTGGCGCACGTCCCCGACTGGCTCTTCTACGCCTCGGCCCTGTCCGTCACCGCGGTCAACCGCTTCGTCCTGGCCGGGCTCGCGGCCTCCCTGCCACGGGTCGTCGGGCCCGGTCAGCTGGTCACCGCGAACGCCCTCTCACCCACCGCGGGAACGCTCGCCGCCGTCGCCGGCGGGGGACTGGCCTTCCTCGTCCGCGTACTCGCCGACGACTCCGACGCCCTGGTCGTCCTCCTCGGAGCCGGCCTCTACCTGTGCGCGGCCCTGGTCTCCCTGCGCCTGGCCCTGGATCTCCTCGGGCCCGACCACCCTCCCGGGCGGATCAACCCGACGGTCCTCCAGGGGATCGCCCTCACCGTGCGGGGCCTGGCCGAAGGCCTGCGCCACCTGGCCTCCCGGCGCGAGGCGGCACGGGCGCTCACCGCCATGACCGTCATGCGGTTCTGCTACGGGGCCCTGTTCGTCACGCTGCTCATGCTCTGCCGCTACGCTTGGTCGGACAACGAGGCCGACGGGCTGGCCCTGCTGGGCGTCACGGTCGGCGTTTCCGGGGCCGGGTTCTTCGCGGCCGCCGTCGTCACTCCGTGGCTGGTGGGCCGGCTGGGCGCCCTCGGCTCCATCACCCTGTGCGCCGCGGGCGCCGCGGTGCTGGTGCCGGCACTCGGCCTGTTCTTCGCGCCCGGGCCGATGCTGGCGGCCGCCTTCGTGCTGGGCCTGGCCACCCAGGGGGCCAAGATCTCCACCGACACCGTGGTGCAGTCCCAGGTGGACGACGCCTTCCGCGGCCGCGTCTTCTCCATCTACGACGTGCTCTTCAACGCCGCCTTCGTCGGCGCCGCCGGGGTGGCCGCACTCGTGCTCCCCCTCGACGGGCACTCCGTCCCCCTGATCATCGGGGTGGCCCTGCTCTACGCCGCGACCGCCGCGCTCCTCATGCGTCAGGGCGATGTTTCACGTGAAACATCGCCCTGACCACAACACGACCGGCTCGCCGCCGCGATGTTTCACGTGAAACATCGGGACGACCCTCAGGCCTGAGCGGCCCACCACTCCTTGAGGGCGGCCACCGCAGCCTCGTGCTCCATGGGACCGTTCTCCAGCCGCAGCTCCAGCAGGAACGCGTACGCCTTGCCGATCACCGGGCCGGGGCCCACATCGAGGACCTGCATGATCTCGTTGCCGTCGAGGTCGGGCCGGATCGCGTCCAGCTCCTCCTTCTCCTGCAGCTGGGCGATGCGCTCCTCCAGCCCGTCGTAGGTGCGGGAGAGCGCGTTCGCCTTGCGCTTGTTGCGCGTGGTGCAGTCGGAACGGGTCAGCTTGTGCAGGCGGTCCAGCAGCGGACCGGCGTCACGGACGTAGCGCCGCACGGCCGAGTCGGTCCACTCCCCGTCCCCGTACCCGTGGAAGCGCAGGTGCAGCTCCACCAGCCGGGCCACGTCCTTGACCATGTCGTTGGAGTACTTGAGCGCGGTCATGCGCTTCTTGGTCATCTTCGCGCCCACCATCTCGTGGTGGTGGAAGGAGACCCGTCCGTCGCTCTCGAACCGACGCGTCCGGGGCTTGCCGATGTCGTGCAGCAGGGCCGCGAGCCGCAGGACCAGGTCCGGGCCGTCCTCCTCCAGTGCGATCGCCTGCTCCAGCACGATCAGCGAGTGGTCGTAGACGTCCTTGTGCCGGTGGTGCTCGTCGCTCTCCAGCCGCAGCGCCGGCAGCTCCGGCAGCACGTGCTCGGCCAGCCCCGTGTCCACGAGGAGCCCCAGGCCCTTGCGCGGGTGCGCGGACAACAGGAGCTTGTTCAGCTCGCCCTGGACCCGCTCGGCCGAAACGATCTCGATGCGGCCGGACATCCCCGTCATCGCCGCCACCACGTCCGGGGCGACCTCGAAGTCGAGCTGCGCGGCGAACCGCGCCGCCCGCAGCATCCGCAGCGGGTCGTCGGAGAAGGAGTCCTCGGCAGTGCCCGGGGTGCGCAGCACACCCGCACGGAGGTCCTCCAGACCTCCGTGGGGGTCCACGAACTCCTTCTCGGGCAGCGCGACGGCCATCGCGTTCACCGTGAAGTCGCGGCGGACCAGGTCCTCCTCGATGGAGTCGCCGTAGGAGACCTCCGGCTTGCGCGAGGTCCGGTCGTAGGACTCCGAGCGGTACGTGGTCACCTCGATCTGGAAGCCGTCCTTCTGCGCCCCGACCGTGCCGAAGGCGATGCCGACGTCCCAGACCGAGTCGGCCCACGGCCTGACGATCTTGAGGACGTCCTCGGGCCGCGCGTCGGTGGTGAAGTCGAGATCATTGCCGAGGCGCCCGAGCAGCGCGTCGCGGACGGACCCGCCGACCAGGGCGAGGCGGAAACCCGCCTCCTGGAAACGGCGGCCGAGCTCGTCGGCGACAGGGGCGATCCGCAGCAGTTCACTCACCGCGCGGGCCTGCCCCTGATTCAGGACACTGGGGTTGTCTTCGTTGGCGTTCGGCACAACAGAAAAGGGTACGTGCCCGGCCCGCCGCGAGCTCCCGTCTTTTGCGGCCACCCCGGCCCGCGGCCGCTCCGGGGCGGGCCCGATCATGTGGAGCAAGGCGCGGCACTCGCGCACAGCGGGCCTCGTTACCATGCGTGGACGCACAAACGACGACCACTGACACTCCGAGGGACGGGCGAGCGCGTTGGCCGAGGCGGCAGACATCCAGGGGGCGTCCCTCGCCCCTGCCCGGCGGCGCTGGCTGCGACGCGCGGTCGTCCTGCTCGCCGGGACCCCGGTGCTCGCCGGGCTGGTCTACTCGCACGTGCCCGAAGCCCAGGCAGCCGACACCGCGGCCACCGCCGTCGACGTCCAGCTCGACGCCCTGACACCGAGCGCACCGGTCAAGGGCGACACCCTCACCATCTCGGGCACCATCGTGAACAAGGGCTCCGAGAAGATCACCGACGCACACGTGGGTCTGCGGGTCGGACCGGCGCTGGGGGACCGCAGCTCCATCGAGGAGGCCGCCGAGCGCGGCGGATTCCGGGCGGGTACCGACCCGGCGGAAGTCGGCCCCGAGTTCGCCGTGAAGATCGATTCGCTGGCTTCGAAGGTCAGCCAGCCCTTCACCCTCAAGGTTCCGGTGAACAAGCTGGGCCTGGACGAGGACGGCGTCTACCAGCTCGGCGTCTCCGTATCGGGGGAGACCTCGAGCCGCCAGTACGAGCAGGTCCTCGGCATCAAGCGGACCTTCCTGCCCTGGCAGCCGGAGCCGGCCGCCAAGCGCTCCCAGCTCGCGTACGCCTGGCCGTTGATCTCCACCACGCACCTGACCGCGGAGACCGGCTCCGACGAGCTGCAGACCCCCGTGTTCCTCGACGACAGCCTCGCCGACGAGCTGCGGACCGGCGGCCGCCTGGAACAGATGGTCACCCTCGGCAAGGACCTTCCCATCACCTGGGTCATCGATCCGGACCTGCTCTACACCGTCGATGCCATGACCAAGGGCTACCGGGTCCGCACGCCCGAGGGCCGGACCGTCCCGGGCAAGAACAAGGCCATCGCCGAGCAGTGGCTGAGCTCGCTGGAAAGCGCCGTCCA
Source organism: Streptomyces sp. NPDC104226 (assembly GCF_055584085.1). NCBI lineage: Bacteria > Bacillati > Actinomycetota > Actinomycetes > Kitasatosporales > Streptomycetaceae > Streptomyces > Streptomyces sp. NPDC104226. The sequence continues at coordinate 185,569 of NZ_JBVJMS010000010.1, read as the reverse complement.
GGGCAAGAAGGTCGTCGCCCTGCCCTTCGCGGATCCGGATATCGCTTCTCTCGCCCACCGCGGCAAGGACGTCTCCGGCACCCTGGGCCAGCTGCGGCCGGCCACGGACAAGGCGAAGCAGGCCGTCGAGACCGTCCTGCACGTCCCGGCGAGCACCGACTTCTCCTGGCCCGTGGACGGCGCCATCGACCCGTCGATCGTCAACGTCGCGACGTCGGCCGGTGCCCACAACGTCCTCACCCGCAGCGACAGCCTCCAGGAGACCGGCGCCCTCGGCTACACCCCGTCGGCCGCGCGGCCCATCGGCGCGGGGACCACGGCCGTCGTCGCCGACGCCGACCTCTCCACCGCGTTCCAGGGCGACATGCTCCGCGCCGGGAACTCCACCCTCGCGGTGCAGCAGTTCCTCGCCCAGACCCTCGCCCTGAACCTGCAGAAGACCGACAACCAGCGCAGCTTCGTCGTCGCTCCGCAGCGGATGCCCAGCTCCAGCCAGGCGCAGACGATGGCCGCCGCCATCCGGGGTCTGCAGTCGGGCCGCTGGAGCCAGGGCGTGGACCTGGAGGCGGCCGCCGCGGCGACCCCCGACCCCCGCGCCGCCACCCAGGTCCCGGGAGCCGGCCAGTACCCCGGGGCGCTGAGCAAGCAGGAACTGCCGGTCTCCGCCTTCGAGAAGATCCGCACCACCGAGAACACGCTCGGCCACTTCAAGGCGATCCTGACCGCGCCCGACCGCGTCGAGATCCCCTTCGGCAACACCACCAACCGGGAGATGTCCTCCTCGTGGCGCGGCCGCCCCGACGAGGCGCGGGCCTACCGGGACCAGGTGCAGCAGTACCTGGTCCGGCTCACCGAGAAGGTCAAGATCATCCCGAAGTCCGACGCGACGCTCTCCGGACACAGCGCGACCATCCCGGTCACCGTCCAGAACAGCCTCGTCCAGGACACCCACAACCTGGTCCTGCGACTGCAGTCCTCCAACCCGACCCGGCTGATGTTCGGCGACAGCGGCGAGGCCCAGCAGGAAGTCGCGATCCAGGGCGGGCACAGCCAGACCGTGAAGTTCCCTGCCAACGCCACCGCGAGCGGCCCGGTCTCGGTCACGGCCCAGCTCTTCACCACCGACGGCGTGCCCTACGGAAAGGCGCGCAAGTTCACCGTCGAAGCCACCGAGGTGACCCCGACCGTCATGCTCGTCATCGCGGGCGGTGTCCTCCTCCTCGTGCTGGCCGGCATCAAGATGTACGCAAGCCGCAAGCGTGTCGCGGCACGCAGCGCCGCGGAGGAGAGCACGCAGCAGAGTGACGAGTCCCCGGACACCGGACCGCAAAGCGCGGACGCGTCCGGCACGGGTGAGACAGTGGACCGTTGAGCGATGCCGTGGCCGGTCGGCCTGGGGACGATGAGGTGGGGTTTCGATGAACGCGCCGTACGAAGGTGACCGCGCGCAGGGCACTGGCGGGCCCGCGCCCTCCCAGGGCACTGCCCCCGGCGCCCCGGTGCCGGGACAGGTTCCCGCGCCCGCGCCCGCGCCGGACCACGACCCCTATGTCCAGGACGCCTACGCCTACGACCCGTACCGGGCGCAGGACCTCTCCGCCCAGGATCCGGTGGCGGAGGTCCTCTACGACCGGGCCTCGCACCCGCCGCCACCGCCCGGCACCTTCCAGGAGCCCGGCCCGCTCTACGCGGCCCCGGCCGCCCCCTCCTACGCCCCGGACCCGCGGGTGTGGGCCCAGACCCCGCCGCCCGAGCCGGACGGCCCCTCCCGGCACCTTCCCTACGGGGACCACGCCACGACCACGCAGTTCGTCGGCGTGGACTCCCTCGTGACCAAGGCCGCCGACCAGGACCCCCGCCCCGACGCCTTCGCCCACCTCTACCGGGACCAGGACGCGGCGCCCCGTACGCCCGCCGAGGACGCACCCGTGGCCGCCCCGGCGCCGAGCAAGCCCGCCGGACGCGCCTCCAGCCTGCTCAAGTCCAGCGCCCTGATGGCCGCCGGCACCATCGTCTCCCGCATCACCGGCTTCCTGCGGACCCTGGTGATCGCCGGGGCGATCGGCGTCGCCACCCTCAACGACAGCTACCAGGTCGCCAACACCCTGCCGACGATGATCTACGTCCTGGTCGGCGGCGGCGCCCTCAACGCCGTCTTCATCCCGCAGCTCGTGCGCGCGATGAAGAACGACGAGGACGGGGGAGAGGCGTACGCCAACCGGCTGCTGACCCTCGTCATGGTCCTGCTGGGCGCCGTCACCGTGGTCTGTGTGCTCGCGGCCCCGCTGTTCATCGGCATGATGTCGCAGAAGATCGCCGACGACCCGGCCCGCCTGGACGTGGCCGTCGCCTTCGCCCACTACTGCCTGCCCACCATGTTCTTCATGGGCGTGCACGTGGTCCTCGGTCAGATCCTCAACGCCCGCGGCCGGTTCGGCGCGATGATGTGGACCCCGGTCCTCAACAACATCGTCGTCATCGCCACCTTCGGCGCCTTCATCTGGGCCTTCGGCGGCTTCACCACCACCGGCGTCACCGAGGCCGGCATCACCCCCGAAGGCGTCCGGCTCCTGGGCCTCGGCACCCTGCTCGGCCTCGTCGTCCAGTCCCTGGCGATGCTTCCCTACCTGCGCGACGCCGGCTTCAAGCCGCGCCTGCGGTTCGACTGGAAGGGCCACGGCCTCGGCAAGGCCGCCGGCCTGGCCAAGTGGACGTTCTTCTTCGTCCTCGCCAACCAGCTCGGCCTCATCGTCGTCACCCAGCTCGCCACCTGGGCGGGCGAGGTGGCCGACAAGCAGGGCCACGGCGGTACCGGCATCACCGGCTACAACTACGCCCTGCTGCTCTGGCAGATGCCGCAGGCCATCATCACCGTCTCCGTCATGACCGCCGTCCTGCCGCGCATCTCCCGGTCCGCCCACGACGGAGACGCCGCCGCCGTCCGCGACGACATCTCCTACGGACTGCGCACCTCGGCCGTCGCGATCGTGCCCTGCGCCTTCGCGTTCCTCGCCCTAGGCGTCCCCATGGCAGGCCTGCTCTACGCCGGTTCCGGCACGCAGAGCGCCCAGAACATCGGCTTCATCCTGATGGCCTTCGGCCTCGGACTGATCCCCTACTCCGTCCAGTACGTGGTCCTGCGCGGCTTCTACGCCTACGAGGACACCCGGACGCCCTTCTACAACACGGTCATCGTGGCCGCCGTCAACGCAGGCATGTCCGCCGTCGCCTTCTTCGTACTCCCCGCCCGCTGGGCCGTCGTCGGCATGGCCGCCGCCTACGGCCTCGGCTACGCCGTGGGCGTCGGCGTCGCCTGGCGCCGACTGCGCACCCGCCTCGGCGGCGACCTCGACGGCGCGCACGTGAGGCGCACCTACACCCGGCTCATCGGCGCCTGCGTCCCCGCCGCCGCCGTGGCCGGCGCCGTCGCCTTCGCCGTCCTGCACTTCATCGGCAGCGGAGCCCTCGGTTCCCTCACCGCCCTGGTGGCCGGCGGCATCTCCCTGGCAGCGGTGTTCCTCGTCGCCGCCAAGCGGATGCGCATCGAAGAACTCAACGCCATGGTCGGGATGGTCCGCGGGCGCCTGGGACGCTGATGGGTACAACCATCCTGTCCTCTGGCGTGTCGTGCAGATCGGTGGACTGTGGGCACAATTGGCATGGCTTCGCAGACTGGCCGACAGCGCGCAACGGATGGGGAGGCGGGGACGACGGTGGCGGAACGTAGCACGGCTGCCGTCGACGTGGCCGACAACAGCGGCGACGAGCCGCTGGCCGCGGAGACGGCCCAGGCCACGGCCGACGGGGTGGACACCCAGAACGGACAAGCCGCGGACGGAACCATGCCCGAGAAGGACGGCGAACGCAGGACCCCGGCACCTGCTGCCGCGCCCGAGCTGCACAGCGGCCACAAGCTGGCCAGGCGCTACCGGCTCGAAGAATGCGTCACCCGTCTGGACGGATTCAGCAGCTGGCGCGCGATGGACGAGAAGCTGCGCCGGGCCGTGGGCGTCCACCTGCTGCCCGCCGACCACGCCCGGGCCCGCGCCGTCCTGGCCGCAGCCCGCTCCTCGGCCCTGCTCGGCGACCCCCGGTTCGTCCAGGTCCTCGACGCCGTGGAGGAGAACGACCTCGTCTACGTCGTCCACGAGTGGCTGCCCGACGCCACGGAGCTCACCGCGGTCCTCACCGCCGGCCCCATGGAGCCCCACGAGGCCTACCAGCTCGTCAGCCAGGTCTCCCAGGCCATGGCCGCCGCGCACCGCGAAGGCCTCGCGCACCTGCGCCTGACCCCCAGCGCCATACTGCGCACCTCCACGGGCCAGTACCGCATCCGCGGCCTCGCCGTGAACGCCGCCCTGCGCGGCATCACCAGCGAGACCCCGCAGCGCACGGACACCGAGGCCATCGGCGCCCTCCTGTACGCCTCGCTCACCCAGCGCTGGCCCTACGAGAACGACGCCTACGGCCTCACCGGCCTGCCCAAGGGCGTCGGCCTGATCGCCCCCGACCAGGTCCGCGCGGGCGTGCACCGGGGTCTGGGCGAGCTGGCCATGCGCGCCCTCGCCAACGACGGGGCCACCGCCTCGCGGCAGGAACCCGCCTGCACCACCCCGGAAGAGCTCTCCAAGGCCGTGGCCGCGATGCCCCGCATCCGGCCGCCGGAGCCCACGTTCACCGCTCCTCCGGAGTACCAGCACACCACGTACCAGCAGGGCAGCTACGGCAGGCCCCAGGGCCCCGGCATGCCCACCGCGCAGGTCCTCACCGTCGTCCCCCCGCCGCCGCCCCTGCAGAGCCGCACCGGGCGCGCCCTCAAGTGGGGCGTGGCCGCCCTGCTGATCGCCGCCCTCGGGCTGGGCAGCTGGCAGCTCGCCGACACCCTGCTCAACCGCAACAACCAGGGCACCACCAGCGGCAGCCAGACCAGCCACGAGAACCCCGCGGACACCACGGAGAAGCCGGCGCCCGTGCCCCTCACCATCTCCGGTGCCCGCGAGTTCTCCGTGGACGACAAGGAACAGGCCCCCGGAACCGTCAAGAACACCTTCGACGAAGACTCCTCCACGTTCTGGCGCACCAAGTTCTACCTCGACGGCCCCGACCTGAAGACGGACTACAAGGCCGGCGTCGGCATCGTCTACGACCTCGGCGCCGAACACGAGGTCAGCAGCGCCTCCATAGAGCTGCGGTTCGCGGGTGACCACACCACCACCACGCTCTACGCGGTCGATTCACTGGCCCCGTCAGCCAAGATCTCCTCCATGACGAAGATCGCCACGTCCACGACCACGAACACCAAGTTCGTCATGACCGCGGCGAACCCGGTCAAGACCCGGTACGTCCTCCTCTGGATCACCGCGATGCCGTGGGCTCCTGCCGACACCTACACCGGTGCCGGGTACAAGCAAGCCATCACGGACGTGAAGTTCACGGGCTGACGGACAGCAGGGGGAGGGGCCCAGCGTTGGACGAAGCCACACCCGGCGGCCGCAGCGACCAGGAGCTCCTGTCGCTGCACGCCGCCGGTGACCCGGACGCCTTCGGTGAGCTCGTACGCAGGCACCGAGACCGGCTCTGGGCCGTCGCCCTGCGCACCCTCGGCGACCGGGAGGAGGCCGCCGACGCCGTGCAGGACGCCCTCGTCTCCGCCTACAGGGCCGCGCACACCTTCCGCGGCGAGTCCGCCGTCACGACCTGGCTGCACCGCATCACCGTGAACGCCTGCCTGGACCGGGCCCGCAAGGCCGCCTCCCGCAGGACGTCCCCCCTCGACGACACGGACCGGCTGGAGCGCCTCCTGGAGCCCCACGAGTCCGCCGAGGCTCCCGCGGAGCGGCAGGACCTCCACCGGCAGCTGCTGGCCGCCCTGAGCACCCTCCCGGCCGATCAGCGGGCGGCACTGGTCCTCGTCGACATGCAGGGCTACCCCGTCGCCGAGGCCGCCCGCATGCTCGACGTCCCCGTCGGCACCGTGAAGAGCCGCTGCGCCCGCGGCCGGGCCAAACTCGTCCCGCTCCTCACTCATCTGCGCACACCTACCGGGGATAACACCGATACCGAGCGGGGAAGGAACCGGACACCGGGGACAACCGTCCCACCGGCGGCAGACCGCGGGGACCCGGCCCCGGATCCCAATGCAGTGAAGGGCGGAGGTGGACGAGCGTGAACCCCACAACCGGTGCGACCGGCACCATCAAACACCCCGACGTCTCGGAGATCTCCGAGCTGGCGGAAGGCCTCCTCTCCCCGTCCCGCACGGCGGAGGTGCGCAGCCATCTCGTCGGCTGCCCCCTGTGCGCGGACGTCCGCGCCTCCCTGGAGGAGATCCGGTCCCTGCTCGGCACCCTGCCCGGCCCCGCCCGGATGCCCGCCGACATCGCCGGACGGATCGACGCGGCCCTCGCCGCCGAAGCGCTCCTCGACGCCACCGCGCCGCACCGGGAGCCCGCGCCCGCCGGCCCCGCAGCGGCCGACAGGTCGTCCGGACCCGATGTTTCACGTGAAACGCCCGCCGCCCCGCCCGGTGAAAAGAGCGCCCTGCGGCCCTCCGGTCACCCGTCCGGCGCAACCGGTCCCGGGCGCCGCCGCGCACGCCGCCGGGTCGCTCTCGCGGGCGGTCTGCTCGCGGCCTGCGCCGCCGGCGTCCTGGTCTTCGGCCTGATGTCCGGCGACCACCCCGCACAGGACATGTCCGTACGGGGAGACGCGGCCACCGCGCAGTCCCGGTCCGGCACGCCCGAGTACACCGCGCAGGGACTCCCCGGCACGGTGAGCGGGCTCCTCGCCTCCGCCGCCCGCGGAGACAAGGCGGTGGCGGGGGAGCGGAACAACACCTTCGGAGTGGAGAACAGCCCCCCGTCCGAACCGGGCCTCGCCCCGGCCGACGGCGAGGCGCCCGGGGCACCCGCCTGCATCCAGGACGCCACCGGGAGGAGCGAGACCCCGCTGGCCTTCGAGTCCGGCACCTACGAGGGCAAGGACGTCTTCCTCCTCGTCCTGCCCCACCCCGGCGACCCCGCCTCCGTGGACGCCTATCTCGTCGGCTCCGCCTGCGTCACCGACCCCTCGGCCGCGCCCGGGAAGCCTCTGCTCACCCGCACCTACCCCAGGAGCTGACAGACCGGAAAGCCCAGGAGGACAACTCGGGAATGCAGGCGCCGTAGGATCCGTTGGGTGGGGTGAGAGTCCACACCGGCCCCCCGGTAGGCAGCAGGCAGTCCGCAGAGACGAGGAATCAACCCGTGAGCGACGTACGAAACGTGATCATCATCGGCTCCGGGCCGGCCGGCTACACGGCCGCCCTGTACACCGCACGCGCTTCGCTCAAGCCGCTGGTCTTCGAAGGTGCCGTCACCGCCGGTGGCGCGCTGATGAACACCACCGAGGTCGAGAACTTCCCCGGCTTCCAGGACGGCATCATGGGTCCGGACCTCATGGACAACATGCGCGGCCAGGCCGAGCGCTTCGGCGCCGAGCTGATCCCGGACGACGTCGTGGCCGTGGACCTCACGGGCGAGATCAAGACCGTCACCGACACCGCCGGCACCGTGCACCGCGCCAAGGCCGTGATCGTGACCACCGGTTCCCAGCACCGCAAGCTCGGCCTGCCCAACGAGGACGCCCTCTCCGGCCGCGGCGTCTCCTGGTGCGCGACCTGCGACGGGTTCTTCTTCAAGGACCACGACATCGCCGTGATCGGCGGCGGTGACACCGCGATCGAGGAAGCCACCTTCCTCTCCCGGTTCGCCAAGTCCGTCACGATCGTCCACCGCCGCGACTCCCTGCGCGCCTCCAAGGCCATGCAGGACCGCGCCTTCGCCGACCCGAAGATCTCCTTCGCCTGGGACAGCGAGGTCGCGGAGATCCACGGCGAGCAGAAGCTCACCGGGCTGACCCTGCGCAACACCAAGACCGGTGAGACCTCCGCACTGCCCGTGACCGGCCTCTTCATCGCCGTCGGCCACGACCCGCGCACCGAGCTGTTCAAGGACCAGCTCGACCTCGACGCGGAGGGCTACCTCAAGGTCGACGCCCCCTCCACCCGCACCAGCCTCACCGGCGTGTTCGGCGCGGGCGACGTGGTCGACCACACCTACCGTCAGGCCATCACGGCCGCGGGCACGGGTTGCTCCGCGGCCCTCGACGCCGAGCGCTTCCTGGCCGCCCTCGCGGACGCCGAGAAGGCGCACGCGGCGGTCTGACACCCTCAAGCAGCACCACACCCCACTCCCCGCAGGAAAAGAAGGAGGCCGCTGTGGCCGGCACCCTCAAGACCGTCACCGACGCAAGCTTCGATGACGACGTCCTCAAGAGCGACAAGCCCGTCCTGGTGGACTTCTGGGCCGCCTGGTGCGGTCCGTGCCGCCAGATCGCCCCGTCCCTCGAGGCCATCGCCGCCGAGTACGGTGACGAGATCGAGATCGTCAAGCTGAACATCGACGAGAACCCGGAGACGGCTGCCAAGTACGGCGTCATGTCCATCCCGACCCTGAACGTCTACCAGGGCGGCGAGGTCGTCAAGACCATCGTCGGCGCCAAGCCGAAGGCCGCCATCCTGCGCGACCTCGACGGCTTCGTCACCAGCAAGGCCTGACCCACCCGCGTCCGGGTCCGGACGCGAGCGCGTGAAACGGGGCCGCCCCCTGCCAGGGGCGGCCCCGTCCGCATGTCAGGCCACCCCCGGGACCGGGGGCTCCCGCCTCACAGCGGACGCAGCGCCGGTTCCTTCCGGGCCCCGCCCAGCAACCGGTCCAGGGCCAGCTCCACGTCTTCCTTCCACGACAGCGTGGACCGCAGCTCCAACCGCAGCCGGGGACGCGTCGGATGCGGCCGGACCGTCTTGAACCCCACGGCCAGCAGGTGGTCCGCAGGCAGCAGACAGGCCGGCCCGTCCCACCGGGCGTCGCCGAAGGCCTCGATCGCCCGGAACCCCCTGCGCAGCAGATCCTTCGCCACCGTCTGGACCATCACCCGCCCCAGCCCCTGGCCCTGATACCCCGGCATGATCCACGAGGTGATGAGCTGGACGGCGTCCGGGGACACCGGGCTGGTCGGGAACGCGGTCGCACGCGGCACGTACGCCGGCGGCGCGTACAGGACGAAGCCCACGGGAACCTCGTCCACGTAGACCACCCGACCGCACGAGCCCCACTCCAGGAGGACGGCGGAGATCCACGCCTCCTTCTCCTCGGCAGGGTTCCCCGCCTTCACGGCCGCCTCGCCGGTGACGGGATCCAGCTCCCAGAAGACACACGACCGGCAACGCCGGGGCAGGTCTTGAAGGTTGTCCAGCGTGAGAGGTACCAGCCGACGACCCATGACCGCATCGTATCCAGAGCTCGAATCACCCGAAACCGCAGCAAGGCAAAGGGGCGGGCCGCACCGGCTCACACCGGCACGACCCGCCCCTGGGCTGTGCGTTACTCCCCGGCAGCACCCTGATCCAGCACCCGGCCCTCGCCCGGCGCCAGGGTCCCCAGAATGCGCTCCAGGTCCTCCATCGACGCGAACTCGACGGTGATCTTGCCCTTCTTCTGGCCCAGATCCACCTTCACCCGCGTCTCGAACCGGTCCGACAGCCGCGTCGCCAGCTCGTTGAGCGCGGGAGCCACCCGAGCACCCGCCCGCGGGCCCTTCGGCTTCACCGCACTCGGCGACTCCGAACCCATCAGCGCCACGATCTCCTCGACCGCACGCACCGAGAGCCCCTCGGCCACGATCCGGTGCGCCAGCCGGTCCTGCTCCTCGGAGTTGTCCACCGACAGCAGGGCCCGCGCGTGGCCCGCCGACAGCACACCCGCCGCCACCCGCCGCTGCACGGGCGGAGAGAGCTTCAGCAGACGCAGCGTGTTCGAGACCTGCGGACGGGAACGCCCGATCCGGTCCGCCAGCTGGTCGTGCGTGCAGTTGAAGTCCTGGAGCAGCTGGTCGTACGCGGCAGCCTCCTCCAAGGGGTTCAGCTGCGCCCGGTGCAGGTTCTCCAGGAGCGCGTCCAGCAGCAGCTTCTCGTCGTCCGTTGCCCGGATGATCGCCGGAATCCGGTTCAGGCCGGCCTCCCGGCACGCCCGCCAGCGCCGCTCGCCCATGATGAGCTCATAGCGGCCCGGACCGGACTGCCGCACCACCACCGGCTGGAGCAGGCCCACCTCCTGAATGGAGGTCACCAGCTCGGCCAGCGCGTCCTCGTCGAACACGTCGCGCGGCTGCCGCGGGTTCGGCGTGATCGAGTCCATCGGGAGCTCCGCGAACGTGGCCCCCGCCACCTCGCCGGCCTCCGGAGCGGTGAGCTGCTCGGGCTCGCTCACGGGCGCGGGCGCGGACGTGGACGTGGACGTGGCCACCGGCGATGTTTCACGTGAAACATCGGCCTGCGCCAGCGAAGCCAGCTTCGCCGCCGCGACGCCTCGCTCCGAAGGAAGAACCGGCATCGCCGACGGAGACGTCGACCCTGCACCGATCACCGGCGGGACCTTCTCCTGGGGAGCCGCGGGAATCAGCGCGCCGAGCCCCCGCCCCAGACCCCTACGTCGCTCACTCACTGGATCCCCTCCGCCATGCTCTGCGTGTTGTTCATGCCCGCACCCTGATGGGGGTGCTGGGGGTCGTACTGGAAACCGGCCCCGCGCAGCGCGATCTCCCGCGCAGCCTCCAGATAGGAGAGGGAACCGCTGGAACCCGGGTCGTAGGTCAGCACCGTCTGCCCGTAGCTCGGAGCCTCGGAGATGCGCACCGACCGCGGGATGCTCGTGCGCAGCACCTCCTTGCCGAAGTGCGTGCGCACCTCCTCCGCCACCTGCGAAGCCAGCCGGGTCCTGCCGTCGTACATCGTCAGCAGGATCGTGGACACGTGCAGGGTCGGGTTCAGATGGGCCCGCACCAGGTCCACATTGCGCAGCAGCTGACCGAGACCCTCCAGGGCGTAGTACTCGCACTGGATCGGGATCAGCACCTCCGCGCCCGCGACCAGGGCGTTCACCGTCAGCAGGCCCAGCGAGGGCGGGCAGTCGATCAGGATGTAGTCGAGCGGCTGCTCGTACGCCTGGATGGCCCGCTGGAGACGGCTCTCCCGTGCGACGAGGGAGACCAGCTCGATCTCCGCACCCGCGAGGTCGATCGTGGCCGGCGCGCAGAAGAGGCCCTCCACGTCGACCACCGGCTGGACGACCTCCATCAGCGGGCGGCTGTCCACGAGCACGTCGTAGATGGACGGCACGTCCGCGTGGTGGTCGATGCCCAGCGCCGTCGAGGCATTGCCCTGCGGGTCGAGGTCGACCACGAGGACCCGTGCGCCGTGCAGGGCCAGGGATGCGGCCAGGTTCACGGTCGACGTGGTCTTGCCCACGCCGCCCTTCTGGTTGGCCACCACCATGATCCGGGTCTTCGGGGGCCTGGGCAGCCCCTCACCCGCACGCCCCAGGGCCTCGACCGCGATCTGGGCGGCTCGGCCGATGGGCGTGTCCTCGTTGTCCACCAGGGGCGGGGCCGATGTTTCACGTGAAACATCGTCGCCCGGGGATTCAGAGCGGGGACCGGGGACCGGATCGGCCATCGGCCCCGCAAGGTTGGCGTCTGACCGCACGGTGTCACTCTCCTCGGCATCTGGCTCGCGATGAACAGAGCCTGCCATGTCACCGGGGTCGCGAACCAGCGGGGCCCGTACTCCTGTGGATGAATCCACCGATGTGGACAACTCCGTCCCCCCTTCGCCCGTGCGGAGACGGGGGGACGTAGCCGCACGACCGCGGCTGATGATTCCGTGCAGCAGAGAGGGGCGTTTCACGTGAAACACGATGCCCGGACGGAGTCATCCGGCCGCTACGACACTCCGAAATCCGTACCTACAGGGCGCAACACGCCCCAGGACACGGCTCAGCGCCGCCGGCGCGTCCGGCTGGTCCGGGCGGCCTTGGCCCGCTTCGCCGCGAACCGCACCCCGCCGGGGCTTTCCCCGACCTCGACCCGCACCACGGTGGTGAGCGGGTCCACGACCCCCTCGCCCACGTGCAGCACCGAGGTCTTCACCACACCGAGCTTGGTCAGCGCGGACTTCGCCCCCACCAGCTCCTCATCGGCGGTGTCGCCCTTCAGCGCCAGCATCTCGCCGTACGGGCGCAGCAGGGGTACGCCCCAGCCGGCGAGCCGGTCCAGCGGAGCCACCGCGCGCGCCGTCACCACGTGCACCGGCTGGAGCTTGCCGAGAACTTCCTCGGCCCGCCCGCGCACCACCGTCACATGGTCGAGCCCCAGCAGCTCCACGACCTCCTGGAGGAAGTTCGTGCGGCGCAGCAGCGGCTCCAGCAGCGTGATCTTCAGGTCCCTGCGGACCAGGGCCAGCGGAATGCCGGGGAGGCCTGCGCCCGAACCCACGTCGCACACGGTGACGCCTTCGGGGACCACCTCCGAGAGCACGGCACAGTTCAGCAGGTGCCTCTCCCAGAGCCGCGGCACCTCGCGCGGCCCGATCAGGCCCCGCTTGACACCCGCATCCGCCAGCAGCTCCGCGTACCGCACAGCTTCCGGGAAATGCTCGCCGAACACCGCACGCGCCTCGTCAGGTGCCGGGGGCGCTTCTTCGGGCATCGGGGGAAGCTCAGCTGCCTCCGTCACGGGGACCGTCCTTCCGTACCGCATGGTTGTGAACCCACGGCGTCACTGCCGTCACTGCCAGGCTGACAAAGATCGGCCCCGCCTGCGAGACAGACGGGGCCGGACACTCAAGCTTCCGGTCAGGCCGGAAGCACGACGACGAAGCGCTGCGGCTCCTCGCCCTCGGACTCGCTCCGCAGACCGGCGGCGGCCACGGCGTCGTGGACGACCTTCCGCTCGAAGGGGGTCATCGGGTCCAGCTTCATGGGCTCACCGGACGTCTTCACGTCCTCCGCGGCCTTGATGCCGAGCGCCGTCAGCTCCTCGCGCTTCTTCGCCCGGAACCCGCCGATGTCCAGCATCAGCCGGCTGCGGTCCCCGGTCTCGCGGTGCACGGCCAGGCGGGTCAGCTCCTGCAGAGCCTCCAGCACCTCGCCGTCGCGGCCCACGAGCTTCTGCAGGTCGCGCGCGGACTCGCTGACGATGGAGACAGAGGCGCGGTCCGCCTCGACGTCCATGTCGATGTCGCCGTCCAGGTCGGCGATGTCCAGCAGACCCTCAAGGTAGTCGGCCGCGATCTCACCCTCCTGCTCGAGGCGGGTCAGGGTGTCGCCACTCTCAGCGGCGGCGGTGGTGGTGCCTTCCGTCACGGGAGGGACTCCTTCTTACTTCTTGGGAGAGGGCTTGCTGGGGGGCGTCTGACGCTGCGACTTCGACTGCCGCTTGGGCTGCTGCCGCTTCGGGGTACCACCGCCGGCCGCATCGGAGTCGACCGTCGCCTCGACGCTCTTCGCCACGGAGCCGTCCGCCTGCGCGGCCAGGCCCTGCTTGGTCAGGCCGGTGATGAACTTGCGCTCGTTGTCGTTGCGGTCCGGGCCCTTGGCCACGATCGCCGCGACGATCTTCTTCTTGCCCCGGCTCTTGAGCTCGCCGTGCGAGGTGATCTGCTTCAGCAGGCGCGACAGGTACTGGTCCTGGGCCAGGCTGCCCGGGGTGGGGTTCCGGTTGATCACGAACATCTGCTGGCCCATGGTCCACAGGTTGGTGGTCAGCCAGTAGACGAGGACACCGACGGGGAAGTTGATGCCCATGACGGCGAAGATCACCGGGAAGACGTACATCAGCATCTTCTGCTGCTGCATGAACGGCGTCTTGACCGAGAGGTCGACGTTCTTCTGCATCAGCTGGCGCTGCGTGTAGAACTGCGACAGCGACATCATCACGATCATGACCGCGGTGACGATCCGCACGTCGGTGATCGAGGCGCCCAGAGCAGCGACCTTGTCGGCGCTGTCCGTGAACTTGGATGCCAGCGGGGCACCGAAGATGTGCGCGCTACGCGCGCTCGCGAGCAGCGGGCCGTCGATCACGCCGATCGGCTTGCCGTTGGCGATGGCGGCGAGCACATGGTAGAGCGCGAAGAAGAACGGGGACTGCGCCAGGATGGGAAGGCACGAGGAGAGCGGGTTGGTACCCGTCTCCTTGTACAGCTTCATCATCTCTTCGGACTGGCGCTGCTTGTCGTTCTTGTAGCGCTCCTGGATCGCCTTCATCTTCGGCTGGATCGCCTGCATGCCGCGCGTCGCCTTGATCTGCTTCACGAAGAGCGGGATCAGGCAGATGCGGATCAAGATCACCAGGGAGACGATGGACAGGCCCCAGGCCCAGCCACTGTCCGCGCCGAACATGGCGCCGTACACCTTGTGGAACTGGACGATGATCCACGAGACAGGCGTGGTAATAAAGCTGAACAGACTGGCAATCGTGTCCACTAATCAGGCTCCTTGAGCATTGCGAGATCTACGCAACGCACTGCGCAGCTGCTCGTGCCAACGCGGGCGTTTCCGGGGTGGGACGTGGTCCACGCCACCCGGGGACCACGGATTGCACCGCAGGATCCGCCAGGCGGTCAGAGCCGTCCCCTTCACCGCACCATGCCGGTCGATGGCCGTGTACCCGTAGTGCGAACACGAGGGGTAGTAGCGGCACACCGGCCCGAGCAGCGGACTGATCGTCCACTGGTACAGCTTGATCAATGCGAGCAGCGGGTACTTCATCGAGCCACGCCTCCCAAGAGCCGCAGCAGTGCGGCATCGAGGTCCCGGGCCAGCTCGTCGAGACCGGCATCACCCGCTCCGGGCAGAGCCCGTACCACCATCAGGCTACCTTCGGGCAGCTGGGACAGCCGCTCGCGGACGAGATGGCGCAAACGGCGCTTGACCCGGTTGCGTACCACGGCGATGCCGACAGCCTTGCTGACGACGAAACCCGCACGCGTCGAGGGATCGATCTCCCCCGGCTCGTGCGGGTCCGTTGCACCGCTTGTACGTAGGTGGACGACGAGGAGCGGGCGACCGGCCCGGCGACCTCGACGTACCGCGCTCGCGAAGTCCTCGCGCCGCCTCAGCCGATGTTCGGGAGACAGCACGACGTCACGATCCGCCCGTCAGTTACGCGGAGAGGGCGGCGCGGCCCTTGGAACGACGGTTCGCGAGGATCGCGCGACCGGCACGGGTACGCATCCGCAGGCGGAAGCCGTGGGTCTTGGCGCGACGGCGGTTGTTCGGCTGGAAGGTGCGCTTGCTCACTCGGGGGCTCCAGAGAATTAAATCGTTTAGGCGGGACATCGCCTGGCTGTCACCGTGCGCCCACGAGGAGAAAACTCGCGTGTTCGCCCGAGTGGCACCGCAAAACGATCACGACCAGTGATCTTCGCCCATCGGTAGGCAGGCGGCAGCAGCCATCGACAACTCGACCTCGTTACGGTACGCGCGGCTACGCCATCCGGTCAAACCGAGCCGACGGTGCCCCACACTGTGCACAGGCTGTGGACAACGACTTGAACCGTACCCGCTGGCCTGACTACCGTTGCCTGACCCCGGATTTTTTGTCCCGACCGTCCCAAAGAACCACACATTCGTGGGACCCCCTCTGAGAGAGCGTGCCCTGTGGCTGACGTACCTGCCGATCTTGCCGCAGTGTGGCCCAGGGTGCTCGAAGGGCTCCTCGGGGAGGGACAGAACAGCATCGAGCCCAAGGACAAGCAGTGGGTCGAGCGCTGTCAGCCGCTGGCCCTGGTGGCGGACACCGCGCTGCTTGCCGTCCCCAACGAGTACGGCAAGCGGATCCTCGAGGGCCGGCTCGCTCCGCTCATCAGCGACGCCCTCAGCCGCGAGTGCGGGCGCCCCATCCGGATCGCCATCACGGTCGACGACTCCGCCGGCGAGCCCTCGCCCCCGGCTCCGTCCCCTTCTTCCTCCCGCGACGGCTACGAACCGTACGGCGGCCAGCGCCCCGGCGGCCACACCGGGCCCATGGGTCACACGGGCCCCGGCGGCCACACCGGCCCCGGCCCCGGCTCCGGCCCCGTCGATGAACAGCTCCCCAACGCCCGTCCCGCCTACCCGGACTACCAGCAGCCGCGCTCCGAGCCCGGCGCCTGGCCCCGCGGCGGCCAGCAGGACGACTACGGCTGGCAGCAGCCCCACCTCGGCGGCTTCCCCGAGCGCGACCCGTACGCCTCCCCGCAGCCGGGCTACATGCAGCAGTCCGAGCCCTCCTCCTACGACCAGGGCTCCTACGAACAGCAGAAGTACGAGCAGCAGCCGTTCGAGGACCAGCAGCAGCGCTCCTCCCGTCAGTACGAGCAGCAGCAGTACGAGCAGTCCGCCCCGCGCCCGGCGCCCAGCCGGCCCGCGCCCTCGGCGCCGTCCGGCGGTTCCACCTCGGGACCGCTGGAGCCGACCGCCCGGCTGAACCCCAAGTACCTCTTCGACACCTTCGTCATCGGCGCCTCCAACCGCTTCGCGCACGCCGCCGCGGTGGCCGTCGCCGAGGCGCCGGCGAAGGCGTACAACCCCCTCTTCGTCTACGGGGAGTCCGGGCTCGGCAAGACGCACCTGCTGCACGCCATCGGGCACTACGCGCGGAGCCTCTACCCCGGCACCCGGGTGCGGTACGTGAGCTCCGAGGAGTTCACCAACGAGTTCATCAACTCGATCCGCGACGGCAAGGGCGACGCGTTCCGCAAGCGCTACCGCGAGATGGACATCCTGCTCGTCGACGACATCCAGTTCCTCGCGAGCAAGGAGTCGACGCAGGAGGAGTTCTTCCACACCTTCAACACGCTCCACAACGCCAACAAGCAGATCGTGCTCTCCTCCGACCGGCCGCCCAAGCAGCTCGCCACCCTGGAGGACCGGCTCCGCAACCGCTTCGAGTGGGGCCTGATCACCGACGTCCAGCCGCCCGAGCTGGAGACCCGCATCGCGATCCTGCGCAAGAAGGCCGTCCAGGAGCAGCTCAACGCCCCGCCGGAGGTGCTGGAGTTCATCGCCTCCCGCATCTCGCGCAACATCCGCGAGCTGGAGGGGGCGCTGATCCGGGTCACGGCCTTCGCGAGCCTGAACCGGCAGCCGGTCGACCTGGGGCTGACCGAGGACGTGCTGAAGAACCTGATCCCGGGCGGTGAGGACAGCTCGCCCGAGATCACCGCCGGCGACATCATGGCGGCCACCGCCGACTACTTCGGGCTGACCGTGGACGACCTGTGCGGCTCCTCGCGCAGCCGCGTGCTGGTCACCGCCCGGCAGATCTCCATGTACCTGTGCCGGGAGCTCACCGACCTGTCACTGCCGAAGATCGGGGCGCAGTTCGGCGGCCGCGACCACACCACCGTCATGCACGCGGACCGCAAGATCCGCGCTCTGATGGCGGAGCGCCGCTCCATCTACAACCAGGTCACGGAGCTCACCAACCGCATCAAGAACGGCTGACGCCGGCTCTGTGTACGTGCCGTACGGGTGCCTGCGAGGCCCCTTCAAACGCTGTGAGAGGGCGCTCCCGGGTCACTTCGGGGGCGCCTTTCTTCGTGCGTGCGCCCCCAGCCTGTTCGAATACGCCCCCTCGGGGGCAACTCATCCACAGATTGGGCGACTTTCTTCCGTCCACAACCTGGGGACGGGTCGCGCCACCCACAAAACTGTCCACAGGGCCCAGGTGTGAGGCACCATCAGGGCTGGTCAGGGCCCTGTGGATTTGTGCGCAGCCGCTATCCACAGGCTGTGGACGAAATATTCATCCACAGGTTCATCCACCGCGTTGTCCACCGGTGGTCCACAGCTTCGCGGGTCCTGTGCACAGGATCAGACGACTTCCCCACACCGTTGTCCACTGTTCGGCAACGGTGAACCCTCCATCACCGCCCCGAGTGAAAGCGGTCACACCGAAGTCGACGTTTGGGTTGTGGAGTACTCGGGAAAACCTGGGGACACACCTGTGGAGTAGTCGGGGTCATCTGGGGATGGCCTGTGCAGAAGTTTTCGTTCTCCACAGAGACACCTGGTTGTCCACCGGTGCCGCCCACAGGGTGTGTGCATAAAAAACCGGGGCTGAGCTGCAGAAACACTGTTATCCACTGTTTCCACAGGCCCTACTACTACCCCCATAGAGAGTTAGCCCGGTTTCGGTTTTCAAGCGGGTCCTGTGCACAACTCGGTGGATCGCCCTCCCCGACACCTCGCTCCCGACTTGACCGGCAGCAGCAACGACTGTCGGCGCCGTACGTCAGACTGGTCCCCGGCATCGGTCGAGGCATCGACGAGCCGACGACGAAGGCCGGCAGGACGAGCGAGCAACAGCAGGAGGCGGTTTCCGGTGAAGATCCGGGTGGAGCGCGACGTACTCGCGGAGGCGGTGGCCTGGGCTGCCCGTAGCCTCCCGGCCCGGCCGCCGGTGCCCGTTCTCGCGGGCCTGCTGCTCAAGGCCGAGGACGGCAAGCTGTCCCTCTCCGGCTTCGACTACGAGGTCTCGGCCCGCGTCTCCGTCGATGCGGACGTCGAGGAGGACGGCACGGTCCTGGTCTCCGGCCGGCTGCTCGCCGACATCTGCCGCGCCCTCCCCAACCGTCCCGTGGAGATTTCCACAGACGGTGTACGGGCGACCGTGGTCTGCGGCTCCTCGCGATTCACACTCCACACGCTGCCTGTGGAGGAGTACCCGGCGCTGCCGACGATGCCCACCGCGACCGGCACCGTGCCCGGCGAGGTCTTCGCCTCCGCCGCCGCCCAGGTGGCCATCGCCGCCGGCCGCGACGACACGCTGCCCGTACTGACCGGTGTCCGCATCGAGATCGAGGGCGACAAGGTCACCCTCGCCTCCACCGACCGCTACCGCTTCGCGGTCCGCGAGTTCCTGTGGAAGCCCGAGGACCCCGAGGCCTCGGCCGTGGCCCTGGTGCCCGCCAAGACCCTCCTGGACACCGCCAAGTCGCTCACCAGCGGCGACACGGTCACCATCGCGCTGTCGGGCTCCGGCCAGGGCGAGGGCCTCATCGGCTTCGAGGGCGCCGGCCGCCGCACCACCACCCGCCTCCTCGAGGGCGACCTGCCGAAGTACCGCACGCTGTTCCCGACGGAGTTCAACTCGGTCGCCGTGATCGAGACCGCCCCGTTCGTCGAGGCCGTCAAGCGCGTGGCCCTCGTCGCCGAGCGCAACACCCCGGTCCGCCTCAGCTTCGAGCAGGGCGTGCTGATCCTGGAGGCCGGCTCCTCCGACGACGCACAGGCTGTGGAGCGGGTCGACGCGAAGCTGGAGGGCGACGACATCTCGATCGCCTTCAACCCGACCTTCCTGCTGGACGGCCTGAGCGCGATCGACTCGCCGGCCGCGCAGCTGAGCTTCACCACGTCCACCAAGCCGGCGCTGCTCAGCGGCCGCCCGGCGGTCGACGCCGAGGCCGACGAGGCGTACAAGTACCTGATCATGCCGGTCCGCCTCTCCGGCTGAGACCGGGAAACGACGCGGCAAGCCCCTCGGGCCCGGCCCCGCTTCCCGCGGGCCGGGCCCGAGGGCGTTCCGACACCCCGAGTGCCCGTGGCGCCGGGCGCCGCGGCCCGGCGTAGGCTCGGCACGGGGGGATGTCCCCGGGCAGGGGAGCACCCCGGCACAGACGGCCACAACGCTTAAGGAACCACCTGATGGAGCTTGGTCTCGTCGGTCTCGGCAAGATGGGCGGCAACATGCGCGAGCGCATCCGCCGCGCCGGCCACACCGTCATCGGATACGACCGCAACCCGGACCTCGCCGATGTCCACAGCCTGTCGGAACTTGTGGACAGCCTGCAGGCCCCCCGCGTGGTGTGGGTGATGGTCCCGGCGGGCGCGGCGACCCAGTCCACCGTCGACGAGCTCGCGGGGCTGCTCTCGCCCGGCGACATCGTCGTCGACGGCGGAAACTCCCGCTGGACCGACGACGAGAAGCACGGCGCGGAGCTGGCCGCCAAGGGCATCGGCTTCGTCGACTGCGGCGTCTCGGGCGGCGTCTGGGGCCTGGAGAACGGCTACGCGCTGATGTACGGCGGCGACAAGGAGCACGTCGCGGCCGTCCAGCCGATCTTCGACGCCCTCAAGCCCGAGGGCGACTTCGGCGCCGTGCACGCGGGCAAGATCGGTGCCGGCCACTTCGCGAAGATGGTCCACAACGGCATCGAGTACGCCATGATGCAGGCCTACGCCGAGGGCTGGGAGCTCCTGGAGAAGGTCGACTCGGTCACCGACGTCCGCGAGGTGTTCCGGTCCTGGCAGGAGGGCACGGTCATCCGTTCCTGGCTGCTGGACCTGGCCGTGAACGCGCTGGACGAGGACGAGCACCTGGAGCAGCTGCGCGGCTTCGCGCAGGACTCCGGCGAGGGCCGCTGGACGGTCGAGGCCGCGATCGACAACGCCGTGCCGCTGCCCGCGATCACGGCCTCGCTCTTCGCGCGCTTCGCGTCCCGCCAGGACGACTCCCCGCAGATGAAGATGATCGCCGCGCTGCGCAACCAGTTCGGCGGCCACGCGGTCGAGAAGAAGTAATCCACAACCGCTCCACAGGTCCACAGCCCGCAGTGGGGATGTGCACAGCCTGTGGAGCGGAGCACAGCAGAGCAGCGGGAAGCCGGGGGAGGTCGGCGCCACATGCACGTTTCGCATCTCTCGTTGGCCGACTTCCGCTCGTACGCCCGGGCCGAGGTTCCCCTCGGCCCGGGCGTCACCGCTTTCGTCGGCCCCAACGGGCAGGGCAAGACCAATCTCGTCGAGGCGATCGGCTACCTCGCGACCCTCGGCAGCCACCGCGTCTCCGCGGACGCCCCGCTCGTGCGGATGGGCGCCGAGCGCGCCGTCATCCGGGCCGCGGTCACCCAGGGCGAGCGGCAGCAGCTCGTGGAACTGGAGCTGAACCCGGGCCGCGCGAACCGGGCCCGCATCAACAGGTCCTCGCAGGTCAGGCCGCGTGACGTGCTGGGCATCGTGCGCACGGTGCTGTTCGCCCCCGAGGACCTGGCGCTGGTCAAGGGCGACCCGGGGGAGCGGCGCCGGTTCCTCGACGAGCTCGTCACGGCCCGCTCGCCGCGGATGGCGGCCGTCCGCTCGGACTACGAGCGGGTGCTCAAGCAGCGCAACACCCTGCTGAAGTCGGCGGCGATGGCCCGCCGGCACGGCGGCCGCTCCATGGACCTGTCCACGCTCGACGTGTGGGACCAGCACCTGGCGCGCACGGGTGCGGAACTGCTGGCCCACCGGCTGGACCTGATCGCGACCCTGCTGCCGCTGGCGGACAAGGCGTACGAGCAGCTCGCGCCCGGCGGCGGCCCGCTCGGCGTGGCCTACAAGTCCTCCGCGGGCGAGCAGGTGGACGGCGGCGGGGCGCGCACCCGCGAGGCCCTGTACGAGGTCCTCCTCGGCTCGCTGTCCGAGGTGCGCAAGCAGGAGATCGAGCGCGGGGTGACCCTGGTCGGCCCGCACCGCGACGACGTGCTGCTGCGCCTCGGCGAGCTGCCGGCCAAGGGATACGCGAGCCACGGGGAGTCCTGGTCCTACGCGCTGGCCCTGCGGCTGGCCTCCTACGAGCTGCTGCGCTCGGAGGGCAGCGAGCCGGTGCTGATCCTCGACGACGTGTTCGCGGAGCTGGACGCACGGCGCCGGGAGCGGCTGGCGGAGCTGGTGGCGCCGGGCGAGCAGGTGCTGGTGACGGCGGCGGTGGACGACGACGTGCCCGGGGTGCTGGTCGGGACCCGGTTCGGGGTGTCCGGGGGGGAGGTGACCCGGCTGTGAGCGGCACGGAGCAGGAACCCCCGCGCAAGGCGGCCGAACCCTCCGGCGTGGACCTGGCGCGCCAGGCGCTGGCGGCGGCGCGCGAGCAGGCGCGGGCCCGGGGCAACGCGGCACAGGGCAAGAAGAACCAGCACCGTCCGGGCCTGCGCTCGGGCGCCCGGGCGGACGGCCGGGACCCGATGCCGCTGATGGCGGCGCTGGACCGGCTGCGCACGGAGCGCGGCTGGGAGATGCCGATGGCGGTGGCGGGCGTGATGGAGCGCTGGCCGGAGATCGTCGGGCAGGACATCGCCACGCACTGCGTGCCGGACCGGTACGAGGACCGCGAGCTGGTGGTGCGCTGCGATTCCTCGGCGTGGGCGGCGCAGCTGAAGCTGCTGGCCCCGCAGCTGGTGGCGCGGCTCAACGCGGACCTGGGGCAGGGCACCGTCCGGCTGATCAAGGTCCACGGGCCGGGCGGCGGGCCGAAGCGGTACGGGCCCTGGCGGGCGCCGGGGAGCACCGGCCCGGGGGACACCTACGGGTGAGTACGGGAGCAGGCCCGGCGCGGTCCGACCGCGTGCGGGCGGCTTCGCATGCCCGCCGGCGCGGGCGCCCGTACGGGTGAGTAGGGGGCGGGCGGCCACCCGTACGGACGGCTGCGCGGGTGGTGTCCCTCACGGTAGCCGGAGGTTGACAGCCCGAAGCGCTCAATGCCCGTGTGAGCCTCTTTGAGCCCCTCCCCGGATATGGGGAGTCGGAGAGAGGAGTTTCCGGGCGGCACATGCGGACTCAGGTACCGGCAAACGCCCATTCATGGGGGTGATACCGGTAGACTGAACGAGAATCCCGCGTCCGCGCGGGATCCAGTCGAGTAAAGCTGACCACCGCTGACAACGCAGATCGACGCAGCCGCTCCCGCTTGCATGCATGCCGGCCCGGAGTACGGCCTGTGCTGTGCCAGAAAGGGCGCTTCGTGGCCGATTCCGGCAACCCCAACGACAACCAGTCCACAGCCGGCAAGAACGGCGAGGTCACCACCTCGTACGACGCAAGTGCCATCCAGGTCCTCGAAGGTCTGGACGCGGTCCGCAAGCGGCCCGGCATGTACATCGGCTCGACCGGTGAGCGCGGGCTCCACCACCTGGTCTACGAGGTGGTCGACAACTCCGTCGACGAGGCCCTGGCCGGGCACGCGGACACCATCGACGTGACGATCCTCGCCGACGGCGGCGTGCGCGTGGTCGACAACGGCCGCGGTATCCCGGTCGGCATCGTGCCGTCCGAGGGGAAGCCGGCCGTCGAGGTCGTGCTGACGGTCCTGCACGCGGGCGGCAAGTTCGGCGGTGGCGGCTACGCCGTCTCCGGCGGTCTGCACGGCGTCGGCGTCTCCGTCGTGAACGCCCTGTCCACCAAGGTCGCGGTCGAGGTCAAGACCGACGGCCACCGCTGGACCCAGGACTACAAGCTCGGTGTCCCGACGGCGGCCCTGCTGAAGAACGAGGAGACGTCCGAGACGGGCACCTCGGTCACGTTCTGGGCCGACGGCGACATCTTCGAGACGACCGAGTACTCCTTCGAGACGCTCTCGCGCCGCTTCCAGGAGATGGCCTTCCTCAACAAGGGCCTGACCCTCTCGCTGACGGACGAGCGCGAGTCGGCGAAGGCGACGATGGGCGCGGACACCGCCGAGGAGACCGACGACCAGCAGGCGCGCACGGTCCGGTACCACTACGAGGGCGGCATCGTCGACTTCGTGAAGTACCTGAACGCGCGCAAGGGCGAGCTGATCCACCCGACCGTCATCGACGTCGAGGCCGAGGACAAGGAGCGCATGCTCTCGGTCGAGATCGCGATGCAGTGGAACTCGCAGTACACCGAGGGCGTCTACTCCTTCGCGAACACGATCCACACGCACGAGGGCGGCACCCACGAAGAGGGCTTCCGCGCGGCGCTGACCGGCCTGGTCAACCGCTACGCGCGGGACAAGAAGCTGCTCCGCGAGAAGGACGACAACCTCGCCGGCGAGGACATCCGCGAGGGTCTGACGGCGATCATCTCGGTGAAGCTGGGCGAGCCGCAGTTCGAGGGCCAGACGAAGACCAAGCTGGGCAACACGGAGGCGAAGACCTTCGTGCAGAAGGTCGTGCACGAGCACCTCAACGACTGGTTCGACCGGAACCCGGTCGAGGCCGCGGACATCATCCGCAAGTCGATCCAGGCGGCCACGGCGCGCGTCGCGGCCCGCAAGGCCCGTGACCTCACCCGCCGCAAGGGTCTGCTGGAGAGCGCCTCGCTGCCGGGCAAGCTGTCGGACTGCCAGTCCAACGACCCGACGAAGTGCGAGATCTTCATCGTCGAGGGCGACTCGGCCGGCGGCTCGGCCAAGTCCGGCCGCAACCCGATGTACCAGGCCATCCTGCCGATCCGCGGCAAGATCCTGAACGTCGAGAAGGCCCGGATCGACAAGATCCTCCAGAACACCGAGGTCCAGGCGCTGATCAGCGCCTTCGGTACGGGTGTGCACGAGGACTTCGACATCGAGAAGCTCCGCTATCACAAGATCATCCTGATGGCGGACGCCGACGTCGACGGCCAGCACATCAACACCCTGCTGCTGACCTTCCTGTTCCGCTTCATGCGGCCGCTGGTCGAGGCCGGGCACGTGTACCTGTCGCGTCCGCCGCTGTACAAGATCAAGTGGGGTCGCGACGACTTCGAGTACGCGTACTCGGACCGCGAGCGGGACGCCCTGGTCGAGCTCGGCAAGCAGAACGGCAAGCGGATCAAGGAAGACTCGATCCAGCGCTTCAAGGGTCTGGGCGAGATGAACGCCGAGGAACTGCGCGTCACCACCATGGACGTCGACCACCGCGTGCTCGGCCAGGTCACCCTGGACGACGCCGCGCAGGCCGACGACCTGTTCTCGGTGCTGATGGGTGAGGACGTCGAAGCCCGGCGCTCCTTCATCCAGCGCAACGCCAAGGACGTCCGCTTCCTCGACATCTGAGTCGGCTCAGCTGACCGCCGCCTGAAAGGATTTCTGACCAGCAATGGCCGACGAAACCACCCCCACCGCCGAGAACACCGAGGAAGAGCCCGTACTGCGGATCGAGCCCGTCGGGCTCGAGACGGAGATGCAGCGCTCCTACCTCGACTACGCGATGTCCGTCATCGTCTCCCGCGCGCTGCCCGACGTACGGGACGGCCTCAAGCCGGTCCACCGGCGCGTGCTGTACGCGATGTACGACGGCGGCTACCGGCCCGAGAAGGGCTTCTACAAGTGCGCCCGCGTCGTCGGCGACGTCATGGGCACGTACCACCCGCACGGTGACTCCTCGATCTACGACGCCCTGGTCCGCCTGGCCCAGCCGTGGTCGCTGCGCATGCCGCTCGTGGACTCCAACGGCAACTTCGGCTCCCCGGGCAACGACCCGGCCGCCGCCATGCGGTACACCGAGTGCAAGCTCATGCCGCTGGCCATGGAGATGCTCCGGGACATCGACGAGGAGACCGTCGACTTCACGGACAACTACGACGGCCGCAACCAGGAGCCCACCGTCCTGCCGGCGCGGTTCCCGAACCTGCTGATCAACGGCTCCGCGGGCATCGCGGTCGGCATGGCCACCAACATCCCGCCGCACAACCTGCGCGAGGTCGCGGCCGGCGCCCAGTGGGCGCTGGAGCACCCGGATGCCTCGCACGAGGAGCTCCAGGACGCGCTCATCGAGCGGATCAAGGGCCCTGACTTCCCGTCGGGCGCCCTGGTCGTGGGCCGCAAGGGCATCGAGGAGGCGTACCGGACCGGTCGCGGCTCCATCACGATGCGCGCGGTGGTCGAGGTCGAGGAGATCCAGAACCGCCAGTGCCTGGTGGTCACGGAGCTTCCGTACCAGACCAACCCCGACAACCTGGCGCAGAAGATCGCCGACCTGGTGAAGGACGGAAAGGTCGGCGGCATCGCCGACGTCCGCGACGAGACCTCGTCCCGGACCGGCCAGCGCCTGGTGATCGTCCTCAAGCGCGACGCCGTCGCCAAGGTCGTGCTGAACAACCTCTACAAGCACACCGACCTGCAGACGAACTTCGGCGCGAACATGCTCGCGCTGGTGGACGGCGTGCCGCGCACGCTGTCGATCGACGCGTTCATCCGCCACTGGGTGACGCACCAGATCGAGGTCATCGTCCGGCGCACCCGCTTCCGCCTGCGCAAGGCGGAGGAGCGCGCCCACATCCTGCGCGGTCTGCTCAAGGCGCTGGACGCGATCGACGAGGTCATCGCGCTGATCCGGCGCAGCAACACGGTCGAGATCGCGCGCGAGGGCCTGATGGGCCTGCTGGCGATCGACGAGATCCAGGCGAACGCGATCCTGGAGATGCAGCTCCGCCGCCTCGCGGCCCTGGAGCGGCAGAAGATCGTCGCCGAGCACGACGAACTCCAGGCGAAGATCGACGAGTACAACGCGATCCTGGCCTCCGAGGCGCGCCAGCGCCAGATCGTCAGCGAGGAACTGGCCGCGATCGTCGAGAAGTTCGGCGACGACCGGCGTTCCAAGCTGGTGCCCTTCGACGGCGACATGTCCATGGAGGACCTGATCGCCGAAGAGGACATCGTCGTCACGATCACCCACGGCGGGTACGTCAAGCGCACCAAGACCGAGGACTACCGCTCGCAGAAGCGCGGCGGCAAGGGCGTGCGCGGCACGAAGCTGAAGCAGGACGACCTCGTCGACCACTTCTTCGTGTCCACCACGCACCACTGGCTGCTGTTCTTCACGAACAAGGGCCGGGTCTACCGCTCCAAGGCGTACGAGCTCCCGGACGCCGGCCGCGACGCCCGCGGGCAGCACGTGGCGAACCTGCTGGCCTTCCAGCCGGACGAGAAGATCGCCCAGATCCTCGCGATCCGCGACTACGAGGCCGCCCCGTACCTGATCCTGGCCACCAAGGGCGGCCTGGTGAAGAAGACGGCGCTCAAGGACTACGACTCGCCCCGTTCGGGTGGCGTCATCGCGATCAACCTCCGGGAGACCGAGGACGGTAGCGACGACGAGCTGATCGGCGCCGAGCTGGTGTCCGCCGAGGACGACCTGCTGCTCATCAGCAAGAAGGCGCAGTCGATCCGCTTCACGGCGACCGACGACGCGCTGCGCCCGATGGGCCGCGCCACCTCGGGCGTGAAGGGCATGAGTTTCCGCGGCGGGGACGAACTGCTCTCCATGAGCGTGGTCCGGCCCGGTACGTTCGTCTTCACCGCGACCGACGGCGGCTACGCCAAGCGGACGCCGGTGGACGAGTACCGCGTCCAGGGCCGTGGTGGCCTGGGCATCAAGGCGGCGAAGATCGTGGAGGACCGCGGGTCGCTCGTCGGGGCGCTCGTGGTGGACGAAACGGACGAAATCCTCGCCATCACGCTCAGCGGTGGTGTGATTCGTACGCGCGTCAACGAAGTACGGGAGACCGGCCGTGACACCATGGGCGTCCAGCTGATCAACCTGGGCAAGCGGGATGCCGTCGTCGGCATCGCCCGCAACGCGGAGGCCGGTCAGGAAACTGACGAGGCCGACGACAGCGAGAACGAGATCGGGACCGAGGCGGCCGTCGAAGGACAGGCCACCGAGGCTGCCGGGGGCACGGAGCCCTCGGCTGGGGAGCACGAGGAGTAAGAGTGAGCGGAGCCACGGGCGCCGGACCGGCCCACACTGGAGCGAACGGTGCCCGTGGCCCCGCCGCGGACTCGCAGGGGGGAACCGTGACGGACACCCGAGGACCGCAGCCGCCTCAGGCCGGCCCTCAGCAGCCCTACCACCCTCCGCAGGCGTACCCGGTGCCCCAGGGCCCCGCGGCGCCGCGGGGGGCGGGCGACCCCGGTGCGCAGCGGGGGCCCCGCACGGGGGCCCGTATGGCGCCCAGGACGCGCAAGGCGCGGCTGCGGGTGGCCAAGGCCGACCCGTGGTCGGTGATGAAGGTCAGCTTCCTGCTGTCGATCGCGCTGGGCGTGTGCACGATCGTCGCCGCGGTGGTGCTGTGGATGGTCATGGACGCCATGGGCATCTTCTCCAGCGTCGGCGGCACGATCAGCGAGGCGACCGGCTCGAACGAGAGCAACGGCTTCGACCTCCAGACCTTCCTGTCGCTGCCGCGCGTTCTGATCTTCACGACGGTGATCTCGGTCATCGACGTGGTGCTCATGACGGCGCTGGCGACCCTGGGCGCGTTCATCTACAACCTGTCGGCGGGCTTCGTCGGCGGTGTGGAGCTGACGCTCGCCGAGGACGAGTAGAGCTTCCGAAGACGGGGCTGGTGACCTGCGCAGACGGGTCACGGGAACCGATTTTGGAGTCACCGGGTCTGTGCGCTAACCTTCAGAAGTCAGCGCGCAGCGCGGATGGGGCTATAGCTCAGTTGGTTAGAGCGCATCCCTGATAAGGATGAGGCCACAGGTTCAAATCCTGTTAGCCCCACAGTGTCGAAGACCCCCAGGCCCATGGCCTGGGGGTCTTCGTCGTTGGGCCAGTTGGTGGATCGGCTGATGGGGCGGTAGGTCACCGATCGGTATCGGTCGGTGTGTATTGTTGGGCGCCAGAAGTCCCCTACGTCAACGAAAGACGAGGTCGCGCGGTGAAGAAGCTGCTCCTGGTCGCACTGGCCGCCATCGGCGGGCTCCTCGTGTACCGCCAGATCCAGGCGGACCGCGCCGAGCAGGACCTGTGGACGGAGGCAACCGACTCCGTGCCTTCTGGTTCCGGTGTGTGAGACCCGAGGTTGATCCCAGAGCCCCGACTGCCGCTGCGGTCGGGGCTTTGTGCTGCTCTGTGACGAAATGTTGCGGTATGCAAAGAAGTTGCTTGCGTTGGCAAACTCGGGGTGGGTGCGCGTGATGGGTGGGGTACGTCGGGTACGGACGGCCGCGGGGGCGGCGCTGGCCGCCCTCGGGCTGGTCGCGGCCCTGCCGGGGGCCGCGGGCGCCGCGGGGACCCCGCAGCCGGTGCCGTCCTACCGGGGCGCCGACGGCGCGCTGGCGGTGGCGGGCAAACCCTCCACGGCCGGAGCGCCGGAGCTGAAGGCGGGATCGGTCTACAAGGACGCGATCGCGCCGGGGGAGCGCTACTACCGGCTCAACCTCGACGCCAGTTCGAGCGTGTACGTCTCCGCCGTGCTCCAGCCCCCGGGCAGCGCCAAGGTGAGCTACACCGACGGCCTCGAGGTGGAGGTCCTGAACGCCGAGAACCGCCCCTGCCCGGGCAGCCCGGGACGGGCGGCCTTCGGCTACGACCCCGTCCCGCTCAGCGCCGTCGGCGCCCGGGTGCGGCAGGAGGACGCCGACTGCCAGGGGGCCGCCACCTACTACGTCAAGGTCACGCGCGAGGCGGGCAAGGACGCGGAGCAGGCCCCGTGGCCCCTGGAGCTGAGGGTCCAGCGCGAGCCGGAGCTCGGCGGCGGGAACGCGCCCACCGCGGCCCCCAGCGTCTGGCCCTCGGCCTCCCCGACCCTGCCGGGCAGCGATCCGGCGCAGCGCCCCGGCGGGACCGGCTTCAACGACGCGCGGGCGCTCGGCACCGGGGTCTGGAGCGACGAGCTGCGGCCCGGCCAGACCCGCTTCTACCGGGTGCCGCTCGACTGGGGGCAGCAGCTCGGGCTCGCGGCCGAGCTCTCCGCCGGCAAGCTGACGAAGGACTCCGGGTACGCCCCGTCCGGGCTCACCGTCTCGCTGTACAGCCCGTACCGGTCCCTGGTCGACGACAAGGAGGCCACCTACGACGGGAAGCAGGCGGGGCTCTCCCTGCCGCGGACGCCGCCGGTGGCGTACGAGAACCGCTTCTCCACCGACCGCAAGCTCGGGGCGGTGCGGGTGGCGGGCTGGTACTACATCGCGGTCACCATGGCCGGGAAGGTCGCGGAGTTCACCCAGGACGCGGTGCCCGTCCCGCTGACCCTGCGCATGGAGGTCATCGGCACGCCGGGCAAGGCCCCGGCCTACGCCGAGGACCTCGCGGCCGCAGGGTTCGGGGTGGGGGAGCAGGACCGTACCGCGGCCAAGGAGGGCAGTACCGCCGTGGAGGCCGATGCCGCCGCCGCGAACCGGTCGGTGATGCGGACGGTCGCGGGCGCCGGCTTCGGTACGGGGACGCTGCTGCTGCTCGTGCTGGGCGGCTGGATCCTGCTGGCCCGGCGGCGCCACCCCTAGATCTGGGTCAGGGCCCAGATCCCGACGGCGAAGCACAGCACCGCGGCGAGCAGGATCCCGGCGGTGACCTTCGCGGGCGGGGGCGCGAGCGCGGTCGTACGGGGTGCGGGAGGCGCGGCGGGAGGCGCGGGCTGCTGATACGCGTACGGGGCCGTCGGCGTGCTCTGCGGCTGCGGCTGCTGGGGATGCGGCGTCGGGGCGGCGACGGCCAGCGGTGGTGCGAGGTGGAAGCTGCCCGTCTCCGAGGGGCCGAAGACCCCGAGGGGAGCGGTGGCGGGCGTGGGGGCACCGGAGGGCTGCGCCGGTACGGAGGGCGCGGCCGAAGCGGAGGGCGCGGCCGTCGGGGGAGTCTCGTACGCGGGTTGCTGGAGGGACCGGGGCGTGAAATCGGCGGGCACCGGGCCCAGTTGGTCGAACACCTCGACCGGATCCGCGTCCGGGCCGGGCGGGGGCAGCAGCTCCACGGCCTCGGCGAGGGCCCTGCGCGCCCCGGTGGCCGTCTGGAACCTGCTCCGGGGGTCCGGCTGGAGCAGCGCGGCCAGGACGTCCCACAGCGGCGCGGGAACGCCCTCCGGCGCATCGGGGGTGCCGTGGGTGAAGAACTGCTCCACGA
Organism: Streptomyces sp. NPDC104226; assembly: GCF_055584085.1. Classification (NCBI taxonomy): domain Bacteria; kingdom Bacillati; phylum Actinomycetota; class Actinomycetes; order Kitasatosporales; family Streptomycetaceae; genus Streptomyces; species Streptomyces sp. NPDC104226. The sequence goes on along the minus strand of NZ_JBVJMS010000010.1, from coordinate 155,109 downwards.
GGGCCTGGGAGTCGGGCTTGGCGCCCTGGAGCAGGTAGAGGCCGACCAGTCCGACGGCGAACAGGTCGGCGGTGAAGTCGGGTTCGGATCCGAGGAGCTGCTCGGGAGCGAGATAGCCCGGCGTGCCGACCACGTAGGCGGTCTCGGTGAGGCGGGGCTCGCCCTTGCGCATGGCGATGCCGAAGTCGGACAGCCGCAGGTGCGGCCGCCCGGTTCCAGTGGCCTCCATCAGGATGTTGGCCGGTTTGATGTCGCGGTGCACGACACCCTCCGCATGCACCGCCGCCAGCCCCGACAGGAGCTGGTCGAGCAGCGTGCACACGAACCGGGGCGGCAAGGCCCCGTAGTCCCCGATCACATGGGCGAGGGAGCCGCCGGCGACGAGGTCCATGGTGAAGAGGACCTTGTCGTCGTCCGCCGCCCAGCTGGCCGGGGCCAGTACGTGCGGGTGATCGATCCGCAGCGCCTGCTCGCGGACGAACCGCAGCAGGGTGTGGGCATCGCTCTGCAGGAGGACCTTCGCTGCGACGTACCGGCGGCGCCGGTGGTCCCAGGCACGCCATACGGCGCCGGCGCCGCCACGTCCGATCGGGTCGATCAGTTCGTACCGGCCGGCGAAGATCTCACCCATTGCTGCGCCCGTCCCCCGTCGTCAGCCGCGTCCGTCGCCTGCGTGGCGTGTCAGTTCTGGTGCGCCTCGTAGTGCGCGACGGCGTCGGAGGTGCGGCCCGCTCCGTACACCCGGAGAAACTCTGCCAGTTCCGGGTGGGTAGGGGCGAGGGTGTCCGCCGCGTCGATGATGTCGCCCGCCGCGGAGACCGAGCGCAGCAGCGACTGGATCTCGCGCACGACGCGCTTGACGGTGGGTGCGCCGGAACCGGTGGCGGCCTGGCTGGTGCTGTTGCTGAGGACGGAACCTCCCTGGGTCTTCTTGATCTCGTCCATCCGGTCGGTGGCCTCTCCGGCGCTGACGCTCCCGTCGGCCACCTGGCCGGCGAGATCCTGGAGAGCCTGAACCCGCTGGACCACGGCGGGGTTTCCGATCTTCGCCCGCTGACCGCTCATCAGCTGGGACAGCATCGGAGCCGACAGCCCGAGGACGGCAGCGAGGCGGGCCTGGTTCAAACCGAGGTCATCTATGAGCCGGCGGAAGAGCGCGCCGAGCGGCTCCCCGTACCAACTCCGCTGGAGTTCCCTGGCTCTGGCGGTCGCCTCTTGCTGTACTGCGTCCACTCTTACTACTCCCCTTCGCTGGTGCGAACCTCGCGAGCATCTTACGGAGAGTGGTCGCGGGGCGGGAGTCCCTATCATTTTGCGGGATGAGGGGGTACACCCGGTACTCTGTCCTAAGGAACGGTCACTCCCTCCCGGGGAACGGCCGTGCCCGCGTACGGGGCCTTAGCTCAGTTGGTAGAGCGCTGCCTTTGCAAGGCAGATGTCAGGAGTTCGAATCTCCTAGGCTCCACAGTCAAGAAACCCTGCCTGACCAGCGGAAACGCCGGTCAGGCAGGGTTTTTTCATGCCCTGGCACCCAGGGGCCCCGGGTCAGCGGGGGCCCGGGCGGCGGCACAGTTCGTGGAGCCGGGAGATGCGCCAGCCTTCGCCGAGGGGTGCGCCCCGGGGAGTCAGCAGGACGCCCGAGTTCGCCCGTACCGCTTCGGTCAGTGCCGGGCCGCGCAGGTCCGGTGAGGCGGTGAGGGTCCGGGCGAGTGCCGTGACCGCGCTGTCGGCCCGGCGCACCGCGCAGGAGTGCGCGTGGACGGCCCAGACTTCGAGGCCCGCCGCGTACGCGTCGAGGGAGCCGAAGGTGGCGAGTCCGCAGTCGGCGGGGATCAGTACCGGGCCCCTGGGCGCCACCGCGCGGGCGAGGCGCAGGCAGAGTTCCTGGGGGGCCAGTACCGCCAGGACGTCCTTCGAAGCGGCGGCGGTGGACGGGGCCGCGGACGGTGCCGTGGCCAGTCCGGCAGCGGCGGCCTCCTGGCCCACCCGGCGGGCCAGTTCCGTCCACTGCGCGCTGCCGTCGTGCAGTGCCGAGAGGGAGACCGCCCCCAGTGCGACCGCCCCCTCGACGATCAGGCGCGGCAGGGAGTCCTCGTCGGGGGCCCAGCTGAGCGCGGTGGCCTCGGGCTGCAGGAAGGGCAGCAGGCAGGTCAGCCCCGCCGCCCCGTAGGCCGCGGCCACGGCCTTGCCGCGGGCCGGGTCGCTGTGTCCGACCACCGCCGCGTAGTCCCCGGCCACGACCTCGTCCTCGACCCCCATGGTCTCGTCGTGCACGCGCCAGTCGGCCGCCGCGGGGTGCTCGGTCCTCGCCCGCTCGATCCCTCCGAGGAGCGCCGCCCCCCAGGCGGCCCGGGGGCCGGTCAGTGGGGCGACGACCGCTACTTCCGGTCGCCTCGTCATGGTCAGCCCCAGATGAAGGAGTCGGTCGCGGCAGCCTCCGGCTGCGGCGCGGCGAGGGCCGCGGGGGCTCCGCCGAGGACGAAGGCGGCGGCGATCACGACGAGCAGAGCGGTGCGGACACGAGACATGGAGAACCCCCGGAACGATGTGTGCTGTGGTGTGGAACCAGCATGCTGTGGGCGGTTCGGCGGTGGCTACGGATGCGAAGTTCCGGGACCGGCCATGGCCAGGGGCGGACACGGCGGGCGCTGCCGCGGCCCCTGCGACCTCTGCGGATGTCCGTATGCCGGACCAGGCTGGCCGTGATGCGGACCCCTTCCTAGGATCGCGGGTGCGAACCGTGGGGGATGGTTCGTCAAGCCGAGGGGGCGGTGTTGGACGACGTACGGGTCAAGGCCCAGGAGCTGTACCGGATCGCGCTGGACGACGCGTCGTGGCGGCCGGAGCTCGTCACCGTGGAACGCGGTTGGACCGACCCGGAGTTCGCGGACGTCCTGCGGCTGCTCAACCGGCTCGGCCTGTTCGTCCCCTCGCCGGAGACCCGCAACGGCTGGACGGCGCTGGCCCCGGACACGGCACTGCGCAACCTCCTGCTGGAGGAGGAACAGCACACCGGGGCCCTGATCTCGGCCGTGCAGCAGACCCGGGCCGCGCTCGCCCAGGTCGTCACGGACTTCCAGCCGGTGCACGCCCGGGAACTGTCCTCCGTACAGATGGAGGTGGTCACCGGAGCCGCCAACGTCTCGGCCGCCCTGGAGGACGCCTCGCAGCGGGTCGAGCGCGAGGTGCTGTCCCTGCACCCGGGCCGGGCACTGCCGGCCGAGATGGTCGAAGCGGGCCTGGAGCGGGACCGGCTGGCGCTCGGCCGCGGGGTGCAGATCCGTACCATCCACCTGGGTTCGGCCGCCGCGGTGCCGCACATGACCGCGTACCTGCGCAGGCTGAACACCGCAGGGGCCCAGGTGCGCACCGCACACACCCTGCCCCTGCGGCTGATCGTGGTGGACCGCTCCCTGGCCATCGTCCCGGCCCCCGAACCGGTGGACGGGGACATCGCCGCCGTCGTACTGCGCGGGGAGACGCTGGTCGGCGTGCTGCGCGGGATCTTCGAGCACTGCTGGGCGGCCGCCAGCGTGCTGGGCGAGGCCGCTACCGCGACGAGCCCGGCGGCCCCGGAGGGCGAGGGTGGGTGGCAGCCCACCGGACGCCACCGCGAGCTGCTGCGGATGCTGGAGGGCGGACTGACGGACGAGACGATGGCCCGCAAGCTCGGGGTGTCCGAGCGCACGGTCCGCCGTCTCGTCTCCGAGCTGACCGAACGGCTAGGCGCGGCCAGCCGGTTCCAGGCCGGAGTGTGCGCGGTCCGTCTGGGCTGGCTCGACGACTGAGGCGGTGGCCGCGGCGGTCTCCTCGGCGGCGTGCCCGTCCGCGGTGGTTTCCACCGCGGTGGTCTCGTCCGCGGCGGCCGGGCCGGCGGCGGCCGTGCGGCCCCAGGCGGTGCCCGCGAGGACCAGCAGGGCGCCCGCCAGGCCGAGCAGTCCGGGCCGGTCCCCGGCCAGTGCGATGCCGAACACGGCGGCCCACACGGGCTCGGTGCCGAGCAGGAGGCTGACCCGCGAGGGCGAGGTCTTGCGGACGGCCCACATCTGCGTGAAGAAGGCGAAGAGCGTGCAGAACACGGACAGGTAGACCAGCCAGAGCCAGTCGGACACGTCGAACGCGGCGGCGGCCGCCCACGGGGTGCCCCCGGTGCCCGGGGCGAAGGACAGCAGGGCGAACACCGCGACCGCGCTGCCGAGTTGGAGCGTGGTCATCGACATCGAGTCCGCGCCCCGCACCGACTTCATCCGCGACATGGCGAGGACGTGGACGGTCCGGGCCAGGGCCGCGCCCAGCATCAGCAGGTCGCCGAGGGAGGGCGCGGTGAAGCCGGCCCCCTGGGTCAGCAGCAGGACGCCCGCCACGGACAGCCCGGCCGCGGCCATGAACGGGCGCGGCAGCGCCGTCCCGCGGATCCGGCTCTCCGCGATCGGGGTGAAGATCATCGTGAGGCTGATGATGAGTCCGGCGTTGGTCGCCGAGGTGTGCACCACCCCGTAGGTCTCCAGCAGGAAGATCCCGGCGAGGATCAGCCCGAGGACGCCCGCGCCGCGCACCTGCGCCCCGCTGAGGGCGCGGAGCTTGCGCCACCCGGCGATGACGAGCACGGGCAGCGCCACCGCGAACCGCAGCACCAGCACGGCCAGCACGGTCTGGGTGGTGGTGACGCCCTTGGCGGCCAGGTAGCTCGATCCCCACACCACTGCGACCAGCAGTACGGGCAGATCGGTCAGCCAGGCGCGGCGGGCCCGGGCGGTGGCGGTGGCGGTCATCGGGACTACTCCTACGGGGTGTGGGGGAGGGGCGGAGCGCGGGGTGCGCGCTCAGCGGGCGGTGTAGGCGATCACCAGGACGTCGCGGTGGGCGGCCGTCTGGGGGTCGACGGGCTGCAGCCCGGTCACCGAGTGCAGGGTCCGGCGGTCGTCGCCGAGCAGGAGGTCGCCGGGCTCGGTCAGCGTGGTGGTGAGCAGGTGCTCGCCGGCGTCGGTGTAGACGCCGCTCTCGCCGCCGGTGACGTTGGTCCGGCCGATCATCAGCGAGGTGATGAAGGTGACGCCGTCGCGGTGGCGGCCCTCGGGGGCCGGCTGCCCCTCCTGGTCGGCGGAGGCGATGATCCGGTACGGGTGGAGCTTGATGTTCCAGGTCTTCGTGCCGTCGACCGCCGTGAAGATGCGGCCCAGTTCGACCAGGACCGACCGCAGGAGCTGGTCGCCCACGAAGGCGCCGGTCAGCGGGTCGAAGACGCGCTCCACACCGCCGTTGAGGGGGTTGACGTCGGTTTCCTGGCGGTAGGGCTCGTGGGGGAGCAGGCTGAGCTCGCCGGAGTCCGCGTCGAGCTCGAACTGGCCGTAGCGGCGGAAGCGGTAGGTGCCGCCGTCGGCCATGTGCGTGTCGAGCGTCAGCTCGTCCCAGTGGGCGGCGAAGCGGGCCCAGTCGGAGGCGTCGGCGTCGACCAGGTCGGAGAGGGCCCGGGAGGGCATCAGGTGCCCGCCGGATCCGGCGAGGGCGGCGGTGGCGTCGAGCGCGACGGGGTGCGTGGTGGAAGCGGCAGTGCTCATGGAAGTGCTCCGTGGAAACGAGGAAGAACGGTCGGTACGGGGATCCGTACGGGGACCCGTAAGGGAATCCCTCCGCGCGGGAATGCGCGCGGGGAAGGGAAACGGCCTCAGACGGCCGTGAGCAGGGAGTCGGCGCGGGCGAACGGCGCGGACTCGGCTTCGATCGCCCGCTCCTCCCAGGCCTCGCGGTCCCGCAGGTACAGCGGCTTGACGGCGTTGATGGCCCGGGTCTCCGCCCCGCCGGTCCGCAGCCGCCAGGTCACCGAGCCGGTGGTGCGGGCGGCGCACGTGTCCATGAACGCCTGGACGGTGAGGCGGAGGTCGCCGAACCAGCGGCCTTCCAGCGCCTCGCGCACCCAGACCTGCTCCAAGTGGCGCTTCTCCCGGATGAGTTCGGCGTCCAGGCAGGCGCTCTCGACGTGCCGGTAGCTGCTCAGCAGCAGGTAGGCGCCGGGCATCTCGCGGATCTCCAGCACCTTCTCGCCGTGGTCCAGGTGCTCCAGGCCGGAGTAGCGGCCGAGACCGTAGGCGCCCACGCGGTGGTTGAGCTGGTCGATCAGGTCGGTGAGCGACATCGGCACCCCGTCGACGGCGACCGGGAGCCCGCGCTCGATGGAGACGGTCAGGGTCTCGGAGTCGCCGGGCAGGGCGGTGGGCCGGCTCCAGGTGTACATGTCCTCCGGGACCGCGTGGCGCTCCGGGTCGTCGAGGATGCCCGACTCGAACTCGCGGCACCACAGGTTGGAGTCGCCGCTGACGATCCGGCCGGCGAGCAGGTCGATCCCCGCGGACCGCAGCTCGACCAGCTTCTCCTCACGGGTGACCGGGTCCAGGTCGTACGGGCTGCCGAAGCTGCCCTCCCAGCCGAGCAGGGTCAGCGCGCCGTTGAGCCGGCGCAGGGTGTTCTGCGAGCGGTTCGCGGTGTGCAGGACGGTCTGGGCGCCGAGGGCGCGGGCCAGGTCCACCGCGCTGCGGGCGATGAGCGGGCGGCTGAGGGTGGAGCTGACCGGGTGGATGCCGAGGTAGACGGCCTGGGCGGCGATCGCGGGGGCGACGTACTGGCCTGCGAACTCCTCGCGCCGGTCGAGGATGTGGATGGTCGCACCGAGCGCCTCCGCCACCTGGCGCTTGTACTGGCTCGACTCGTCCTCGCCGATGTCGACGCTGACGGCGTGCACGTCGCGGACGCCCATGCGGCGCAGCCGCAGCAGCAGGTACGAACTGTCGAGGCCACCGCTGAACAGGGTGACGACGGGACGGTTCGGGTCCAGCGTGTCGAGCTGCGAGAAGGAACGTATGAGCGGGGACTGCATGGTCTCTCCAACCTTGGCGCGGTTCACAAGAGAGGAGATTTCCCTGCGGCGGACTTCCGGACAATGGATTCCGGCCGTCCGCGCCCGGCCATGACCGGTCCCGGACGGGGTCAGGCGCGGGTACGGGCCTTGCGGGCGCGCAGCGTCAGGGCGGTGGCGAGTCCGGCGAACACCGCGACGAGGCCGGCGCCGAGGGCAGCGGTGTTCACGTCGTCCCGGGGGGCGACTTCGGCGCCCGCGGCGACCGGGCCCTTGGGGACGACGACCGTCTGCGGCTTCGCGTCCGTGGCGGGCTTGGCGGAGGGCTTGACCGAAGGCTTCGCGGACGGCTTCACCGACGGCTTGACGGACGGCTTGGCGGCGGGCTCCGCCTTCGGCATCAGCTGGAAGCTCGAGGCACCCTCGCCCAGGACGCGGATGTCGAAGCCCTCGCCCTTGTTCGTGAGCTTGTACTGGACGCCGTCGAGCACGGCCAGGGTGTGGGTGAGGTCGAGCTTCGCCAGGACGCGGCCGGCCCAGCCGTCGCCCGGCTTCCAGCCGGTGCCGACGGAGCGGATCCAGACCTCCGGGCCCTCGGACTTGTTGCGCAGCACCGCGATCTTGCCCTTGCCGAGCGGGACGATCTCACCGTTGTAGCGGTCGTTGCCCGAAGGGTCCGCCGACACCGCGGTCACGGACTGCGCAGCCTGGGCGGGCGCGGCGATGGCCGTCGCGGCGGGGGCCAGGAGGGCTCCGGCGAGGGCGGCGGTGACGATCGAGGTGCGGAGGGCGGTACGCATAACGACTCCTTGGAGCATGGTCGGGGAGGGTGGAGAGTCGCATGCCGCGGTGTCTCTGTCGGGGTTTCGTCCGGTCAGGTCTGCGGGGCTGCTGATGAGAAATCTACGGATCCTGATCGACCGGAACGTGGTCGTCCTGTCATGGCCGGGTAACAGGCACCGGTCGTTAAACCGCCGGATGACCAGCGCACTCCCCGGTTAAAGTCCCCTTTCCGTGGACGTATGTGACGGGTCCTTAGGGACCTTTCAGTTGAGGAGAGTTCGCATGACCGTGGAAGCGAAGAGCACCGAGAAGGCCCGGCGGCTGAGGGAACTGGGCGAGGGGCTGCTCGTCCTGCCCAATGCCTGGGACGCGGGCAGTGCGGCGGTGATCGAGTCGGCCGGGGCGGTGGCGATCGCCACCACCAGCGGGGGCGTGGCCTGGTCGATCGGCCGTGGGGACGGACAGCACGCGACGAAGGCGGAGATGCTGGCGGCGGCCGCGCGGATCGTGGCGGCCGTGGAGGTCCCGGTCACCGTGGACATCGAGGGCGGCTACGAGGACGTCGCGGCCACCGTGCGCGAGGTGGTGGCGGTGGGCGCCGTCGGGATCAACCTGGAGGACTCGAAGGCGGCCGACGGTACGCTCCGCACCGCCGCGGAGCAGGCCGACCGGATCCGCGCCGCCCGTGCGGCGGCCACCGCGGCCGGCCTGCCGGAGCTGGTGATCAACGCCCGTACCGACGTCTTCCTGTTCGGGATCGGCGAGGAGTCCGGCCGCCTCGCCGACGTCCTCGCGCGGGTGGAGGCGTACGCGGCCGCCGGGGCCGACGGGATCTTCGTGCCGGGGCTGCTGGACCTGGACACCCTGGGCGAGATCGCGCGGGGCCCGCTGCCGGTCAACGCGATGGCCGGGCCGGGCGGTCCGTCCGTCGCCGAGCTGGCGAAGGCCGGAGTGCGCCGGGTCAGTGTCGGGACCGGGGTGGCGCAGGCGGCGTACACGGCGGCCCGCGCCGCGGCGGTGGAGGTGCTGGAGCAGGGGACGTACGGGGCCCTCGAAGGGGCGGTCGACTACGGGACGCTCAACGGGCTGTTCGTGAAGTAGGAACGGGCCTGCCCGATGTTTCACGTGAAACATCGGGCAGGAATGGCGGGAACGACAGGGAGTCACCGGCGCGGGCCGGTCCGCAGTAGGGTCGCCGCCGCCACGAGTGCCGTGAGCATCAGACCGGCTCCGATGCCGAAGGCCAGGTGGTAGCCGGAGGTCAGGGCCGCGGCGCGGTCGAGGCCGGTGGCGAGGGCCGAGTCGGTGCGGGCGGCGGCCAGGGTGGAGAGGACGGCGACACCGAGTGCCATGCCGATCTGCTGGGTGGTGTTGAACAGGCCCGAGGCGAGGCCCGCGTCCTGCTCGTCGGCGCCGGACATCCCGAGCGCGGTGAGGGCGGGCAGGGCCAGACCGAAGCCGGCGGCCAGCAGCATCACGGGGAGCAGGTCGGTGACGTAGTCCGCGCGGACCGGGAGCCAGGTCAGCAGACCCAGGGCGGCCACCAGCAGGGCGAGTCCGGCGAGGAGGACGGCCCGCTCGCCGAAGCGGGCGTTCAGCGGGGCGGAGGCGAAGAGGGAGACCCCGCCGATGACCACGGCCGCCGGGAGCATGGCCAGGCCGGTCTCGGCGGCTCCGTAGCCGAGCACGTTCTGGAGGTACAGGGCGACCAGGACCTGGAAGGAGAACAGCGCGGCCACCATCAGCATCTGGACCAGGTTCGCGCCGACCACGGTCCGCGAGCGGAAGATCCGCAGCGGTACCAGCGGGGTGCGGGCCGTGGCCTGGCGTGCGGCAAAGCCGGCGAGCAGGGCGACCGAGAGGGCGCCGAGGCCGAGGGTGTGGGCGGAGACCCAGCCGTAGCGCTCCACCTCGACGACGGTGAAGATGCCGAGCATCAAGCCCGCGGTGACCAGGAGGGCGCCGATGACGTCGGCTCCGGCGCGCAGCCCCGGCCGGGCGTGAGCGCTGTCGGCGGGGAGTGCGGGCAGGGCCAGTGCGAGGGCGGCCAGTCCTATGGGCAGGTTGATGAAGAAGATCCAGTGCCAGTCCAGGGCATCGGTCAGGACACCGCCGAGCACCTGGCCCAGGGAGGCTCCTGCCGCGCCGGTGAAGGAGAAGACGGCGATGGCCTTGGCCCGCTCGCGCGGTTCGGTGAACAGCGTGATGAGGATGCCCAGGCTGACGGCGGCGGCCACGGCGCTGCCGAGGCCCTGCAGGAACCGGGCGGCGATCAGCACCTCGGGCGACCCGGCGAATCCGGCGAGCAGCGAGGCCCCGGTGAAGACGCCGGTCCCCGCCAGGAACATCCGCTTGCGGCCGATGAGGTCGCCGAGCCGGCCGGCGAGGAGCAGCAGGCTGCCGAAGGCGATCAGGTAGGCGTTGACGACCCAGCTGAGTCCGGCGGGGGTGAAGCCCAGGTCCTTCTGGATGGCCGGCATCGCGACGGTGACGATGCTGCCGTCGAGGACGGTCATCAGCACCCCGGTGGACAGCACCCCGAGGGCGGTCCACCGGGAGCGCAGCCCGCGCGGGGCGGCGGGTGCGGCAGGTGCGGCAGGTGTGGCAGGTGTGTCCGGGGTGGCCGGTGCTGAGGAGGCGGGAGCCGGAGCGGAGGGAGCGGGAGCGGCGGTGGCAGGCATCTGTGGTCCCCAATCGGTGATCGGCAGGCGGTGAGAGCGGCTGACTTGATGAGACCGTATCAGATAGTTCTGTTGCAGACGATCTATTGGAGACTGAATTGCTAGACTGGCGGACATGACAGCCATGGCGCCCGCGCAGAACGAGCCGGACCTCTCCTTCCTCCTGGACCACACCAGCCACGTCCTGCGCACGCGGATGGCGGCCGCACTCGACCGGATCGGGCTCACGGCACGGATGCACTGCGTGCTCGTGCACGCGCTGGGCGAGGAGCGGACGCAGATCCAGCTCGCCGAGATCGGGGGCATGGACAAGACGACGATGGTCGTCACCGTCGACGCCCTGGAGAAGGCCGGACTGGCCGAGCGGCGGCAGTCCGGCACGGACCGCCGGGCCCGCGTCATCTTCGTCACGGAGAAGGGCGCGGCCCTGGCGCAGGAGAGCAGCCGCATCGTCGACCAGGTACACGCCGAAGCCCTCGGCTCCCTCGCCGACGCGGACCGCGAGGCCGTGCTCCGGGTACTGAACCTGCTGGTCAAGGGCGATCTGGAGACTCCGTCGGAGAGCCCGAGGCCGGCCCGCAGGGCCCGCCAGTAACCGGCCGGCATCCCCCGGATGGCCCCGTCACAGGGCCGTCCCGGACCTTCTGGCAGACAGTGGAACAAGGGACTCAGCCCAGGGGGGCACCACCATGCCGGAGGCGTACGCACATGGGACTGTTCGACTTCATGAGGTCCGACAAGAAGAAGGAAGAAGCCGAGAAGGCCGCCCAGAAGGCGGCTGAGCAGGTGCAACAGCAGGCCTCGGCCACCCCTGCGCCGCCGGCCGCGATGCCCGGCGACACCGGGACCAAGTACACCGACGCGGCAGCGGCGACCAAGGCGGCCGCCGAACGCATGGCGGCAGCGGCGCCGCCCAAGCCCGCACCGATGCCGCCCAAGGCCGCACCGGCGCCCCCGGCCGCACGCCCCGCCGCGCACACGCCCACGCCGGCCTCCGCCGCGCACAAGGCGGTGCCCGCGGCGCCGATGCCGAAGCCGGCGCCCAAGCCGCAGCGCACGTACACCGTCCGCTCGGGCGACTCGCTCTCCGCGATCGCCCGCCGTGAGCTCGGCAACGAGGGCCGCTGGCGCGAGCTCTACGCCATGAACAAGGGCGTCATCGGCTCGAACCCCGACATGATCCACCCGGGGATGAAGCTCACCCTCCCCAACTGACCGCAGCGCACGAAACGCAACGAAAGAGGCGGGGCCCGGATCCTCTCCCAGGATCCGGGCCCCGCTCTTCGTTCTTCCGCGTTCCTCAGCGGTGCTTGCGCTTCGCGTCTTCCGCGTCGATCCGCTCCTGCACGGCCTCGGCCTCGGCCTCCAGGCTGGACGCGGTGTTCCTCGCCTCGCGTTCCTTCTCCCGAAGTTCCTCGTCGTAGGGGGCCGGAGCCTCCTCGCGCGCCGACAGCTCGGTCGCGGCCGGCGGCTCGACGAGCCAGTCCGGGTTCGACTGCTGGTCCCACCAGCGCCACGCGGCGTAGGCCCCGCCGGCCAGGACGCCGACGACCGCCGCTCCCTTGAACCACCGGCCGCAGCGCGCACGCCGCTCGTGGCTGCGCACGAGCTTCCTGACCTCCTTGGCCGACACCTGGCCGCGCAGCGCCGCCAGCGCCGCCGTCGACCGGGACGCGGCCTCCTCGGCCACCGGCTGGGCCGCCGCGAGGGCGCTCTCCAGCCGCGGCTGCGTGTACTCCATTGCCTGGACGGCCGCCAGACGGGTCTGCTTCACGGCGTTGGACGCCGCCCGGTCGACGTTCGGCGGAACATGGGAGCGCGCCGATTTGAGCCGGGGCTGTACGTGGCAGCCGTACGTGTGGCGGGCATGTCTGGCAGCCTCGCCGGCCGCGTACGACACCTTCGGTGCGAGCCGTTCATTCGCTTCGTGGGCGTAATGCACCGCAGCGTGCTTGGCGGATTCCGCGTACGGCGCCACCACTTCTGCTGCGTGCCGCGCCGTATCCCTGGCACTCATCGCTGCCAGGTGCACGCTTTCCTTGCGGGTCACGGGGGATCCTCCTCCTCGGTGGCGGACACAGTTCACCTTTCCACCCTTTGTCGGATCATGCCTCTCATACCGCCGACCGGCATGCGTGACAGGGCATACGGTGGACGATTTCCGCCCCGTGCAGCTCTCCGTGCGAGGATCTGAAACCGACAGTGACGACGCGAGGAAGGCAGATCCGTGGCCGAGAAGCTCTACGCCACCCTGAAGACCAACCACGGCGACATCGAGATCGAGCTTCTGCCGAACTTCGCTCCGAAGACCGTGCGCAACTTCGTGGAACTCGCCACCGGTGAGCGCGAGTGGACGCGTCCCACGGACGGCCAGAAGACGACGGACCCGCTCTACGACGGCACCGTCTTCCACCGCGTCATCAGCGGGTTCATGATCCAGGGCGGCGACCCGCTGGGCAACGGCACCGGCGGCCCCGGCTACGCGTTCGCCGACGAGTTCCACCCCGACCTGGCCTTCACCAAGCCCTACCTGCTCGCGATGGCGAATGCCGGCCCGGGCACCAACGGCTCGCAGTTCTTCATCACCGTCGCCCCCACCGCCTGGCTGACGCGCAAGCACACCATCTTCGGCGAGATCGGCGACAAGGCCAGCCAGAAGATCGTCGACGCCATCGCCGCGGGTCCCACCAACCCGCGCACCGAGCGCCCCCTCGACGACGTGATCATCCACTCCGTCGTCATCGAGAAGCGCGCCTGACCGCAGGGGAACCTTTCGGCCCCGCCCGTCCGTCCTCGATACGTACCGGACGGGCGCGGGCGGACCTGCCGCTCCGCCGCGTTCTGCGCCGACCGAGGGGACCGATGGACACCGACCGTCTTCCGGGCTGCTACCGGCACCCGGACCGTGAGACCGGGATCAGCTGTACGCGCTGTGAGCGGCCGATCTGCCCCGACTGCATGGTCAGCGCCTCGGTCGGCTTCCAGTGCCCCGAGTGCGTCCGTGGGGGCTCGGGAACGGGCCACGGCCGGGCGGCCAACGCTCCGCGGACGATCGCGGGCGGGGTCGTCGCTGCCGATCCGTACCTGGTCACCAAGATCCTGATCGGGATCAACGTGGCGGTGTTCCTCGCGGGATTCCTCTTCCCCGGGCTGGCGATCCAGCTGGAGCTCCTGGGCCGGTACCGGGAGCTGGTGGGCGGGCCGCTCGAGGGAGTCTCCACGGGCGAGTACTACCGGTTGCTGACCTCGGCCTTCCTGCACGTGCAGCTGTGGCACATCTTCAGCAACATGCTCGCCCTGTGGTTCATCGGCGGACCGCTGGAGCAGGCGCTCGGCCGGGCCCGCTATCTCGCGGTGTACCTGCTGTCGGCCCTGGGCGGCAGCGCGATGGTCTATCTGCTGACGGCACCGAACGTCGCGACCCTCGGTGCCTCCGGCGCCGTATTCGGCCTGCTGGGTGCCACCGTGGTGCTGTTCCGCCGGATGCGGTACGAAATGCGCCCGCTCATCACCATGGCCGTACTGATGCTGGTGCTGACCTTCGCACCGGGGCTGAACGTGTCCTGGCAGGCCCATATCGGTGGTTTGGTCACCGGTGTACTGGTCGCGGCGGGCTTCCTGTGGCCTTCCAGGGACATGGGCGCGCGGAATCGCACATTCATCCAGTGGGGCACCTGTGTGGTGGTGTTCTTGCTGGCCACAGCCTTGATCGCGATCCGTACGGCCGACCTTTCCGTACTCACCTGATCACACCGGCGTCAACTCTCCACAGAGTTATCCACAGATCTTCTGTCTTTTCCTCAGGTGTGGATGACGCTGTGGATAACTCATGGGGAGAGCTTGCGGAGCCGGGCTACTTCCACTGCGTGGAGACGCCGAATCCTGCCGCAATGAAGCCGAATCCGACCACAATGTTCCAATTTCCGAGTGCTTCGACCGGAAGCTGGGTCTCGGACAGATAGAAAACGACGATCCATGCCAGACCGACCAAGAAGAACGCCAGCATGACCGGGGCGACCCAGTTGCGGTTCGTCAGCTTGATCGACTGCGGCGTCCGCGTGGGGGGCGGCGTGTAGTCGTCCTTCTTGCGGATACGTGACTTCGGCACGAGGGGCTCTCCTGTCGATGGGCTGGGGACCTGGCCTGCCCCGGGCGTCCGTTAGCGTAGTGGACCTGTGGCGTTGAAGGAGAAGGGTACGTTGACCAATTCCGACGACTCCTCCGCGGGTCCCCGTCGCCGGGCCAGACCGGTCCGGCTGCTCACGGCCGCCGTTTTCGCCCTGGCCGGCCTGATCTTCGTCACCAGCTTCAACACCTCCAAGGGTACGAACATCCGGACGGACGCCTCGCTCCTCAAGCTGTCCGACCTGATCCAGGAGCGCAGCCAGAGCAATCTGGAGCTGGAGAAGAGCACCGCCACCGCACGCGGGCAGGTCGACGCCCTCGCCGAACGCGACAACGGGAGCACCAAGGCCGAGGACGCCAAGCTGGCCGCCCTGCGCGCCGCCTCCGGCACCGAGGAGCTCACCGGCAAGGCCGTGACCGTCACCCTCAACGACGCGCCCCCGAACGCCACGGCACGCATCCCCAACGTGCCCGAACCGCAGCCCAACGACCTGGTGATCCACCAGCAGGACCTCCAGGCCGTGGTCAACGCCCTCTGGCAGGGCGGCGCCGAGGGCATCCAGGTGATGGACCAGCGCCTGATCTCCACCAGCGCCGTGCGCTGCGTGGGCAACACCCTGATCCTCCAGGGCCGCGTGTACTCGCCCCCGTACAAGGTGACGGCCGTCGGCGACCCCGGCGCGCTGAAGAAGGCCCTCGCGGCCTCCCCGGCGCTGCAGAACTACCAGCTGTACGTGAACGCGTACGGGCTCGGCTGGAAAGTGGACGAGCACAAGGCGCTGACACTTCCGGGCTACTCCGGCACAGTGGACCTCCACTATGCGAAGCCGCTGGAGTCCGCCACCCCGTGACCGCCACCGTGGCCGTGGCGTCGACGTGCCGCGCCTGCTGGTGCGGACGTTCAGCGAGGTCTGCCTGACCGCGGGCTCGCTCATCGTGCTCTTCGTGGCCTACGTCCTGCTGTGGACCGGGGTCAAGGCCGACCAGGCCATGGACGGGGAGATGGCCCGCATGCGCGACCGCTGGTCCGCGGCGCCGGCGGCCGCCCCGCAGCCCGCCCCCGCACCGTCGGCGGTACCCTCCGCGGCCGCGCCACCCCCGGCCGCCCCGGAGCCCGGCACGTACCCGCCGGGCCGCGCCTTCGCCGAGATGTACGTCCCGCGCTTCGGCTCCGGCTGGAACAAGCCGGTCCTGGAGGGCACGGGCACCGAGCTGCTGAAGAAGGGCCTCGGCCACTACGCCGGCACGGCCCGGCTTGGCGGCACCGGGAACTTCGCGGTGGCCGGCCACCGGCGCACGTACGGCGACCCCTTCAAGGACATCCCCAAGCTGCGCACCGGCGACCTCGTGATCCTCAAGGACGCCACCGGCTGGTACACGTACACCGTCCGCGCGGAACCGCTGCGCACGCTCCCCACCGAGGTGGGCGTGGTCGATCCGGTACCGAGCCGCTCGCCCTTCACGGCGCTGGGCAAGTACCTGACGCTGACCACCTGCGACCCGGAATGGGGGCACAGCCACCGGCTCGTGGTCTGGGCGGAACTGACCGGTATCCGGACCCTCGCGCAGGGCTCACCGGAGGGTTTGGCAAGGTGACCCTCCGCGCCGGGCGGGTGGCTTTAGGCTGTGGACGTACCGCTCCTGCGGTGCGTTGAACGATCGTGGACGAAAAGGACACAGGCGGCATGTACGGCTGGATCTGGCGGCATCTGCCGGGCAACGCGTGGGTACGCGCTGCGATCTCCCTCGTGCTGGTGCTCGCGGTGGTGTTCGTGCTGTTCCAGTACGTCTTCCCGTGGGCCGAGCCGCTGCTCCCGTTCAACGATGTGACGGTGGACGAGGGATCGGGAGCGACTCCGTGAGCGCGCGCATTCTGGTGGTCGACAACTACGACAGCTTTGTCTTCAACCTGGTCCAGTACCTCTATCAGCTCGGTGCCGAGTGCGAGGTCCTGCGCAACGACGAGGTCGAGCTCGCCCACGCCCAGGACGGCTTCGACGGCGTCCTGCTGTCCCCCGGTCCGGGCACGCCCGAAGAGGCCGGCGTCTGCGTGGACATGGTCCGCCACTGCGCGGACACGGGCGTACCGGTCTTCGGCGTCTGCCTCGGCATGCAGTCGATGGCCGTCGCCTACGGAGGAGTCGTCGGCCGGGCTCCGGAACTGCTGCACGGCAAGACCTCGCCGGTGGTCCACGAGGGCCTCGGTGTCTTCGAGGGACTGCCCTCGCCCTTCACCGCGACCCGGTACCACTCCCTCGCGGCCGAGCCCCCGACCCTCCCGGACACGCTGGAGGTCACGGCGCGGACCGAGGACGGGATCATCATGGGCCTGCGCCACCGCGAGCACGACGTCGAGGGCGTGCAGTTCCACCCCGAGTCCGTGCTGACCGAGTGGGGCCACCGGATGCTCGCGAACTGGCTGGTGCGCTGCGGTGACGCGGGCGCGGTGGAGCGCTCGGTGGGGCTCGCCCCGGTGGTGGGCAAGGCCGTCGCGTGACGGCGCTCGCGCCGTCCGCGCCCACCGAGGGCCGGGCAGCGCGACGCAGGGCGGCACAGGAGGCCGAGAAGCGTGCGCGCACGCGCGGCGGGGGCCGCGGCCGGGGACGGCGGCGCAGGCGGCCGGCCTCGGGCGGGCCGGTCGTGGTCGTCAGCAGGCTCGCGGGGGAGCTGCTCATCACGATGGGCCTGGTGATGCTCCTCTTCGTCGGCTACCAGCTCTGGTACACGAACTTCCTGGCGGGCCGGACGGCCGACCACGCCGCGGGCTCCCTGCTCCAGACCTGGGACCGCGATCCGGGCGCCGGAGGGGCGGCCGCCCCGCCCGTGGAGGCGTTCGAGCCGGGCCAGGGCTTCGCGATCCTGTACATCCCGAAGCTGGACGTGAAGGTGCCGGTCGCGGAGGGGATCAGCAAGGCGAAGGTCCTCGACAAGGGCATGGTCGGCCACTACGCCGACGGGCCGCTCGCGAGCGGGATGCCGGCCGACGCGCAGGGCAACTTCGCGCTGGCGGGCCACCGGAACACGCACGGCGAACCGTTCCGCTACATCAACCGGCTGGTGCCGGGGGACAAGATCGTGGTGGAGACCCGGGACGCGTACTACACGTACGAGATGACCTCGCAGCTCGCGCAGACCCCGCCGTCGAACGTGTCGGTCATCAAGCCGGTGCCCGTCGGATCGGGCTTCACTTCCCCGGGCCGGTACATCACGCTGACCACGTGCACCCCGGAGTTCACCAGCACCTACCGGATGATCGTATGGGGCAGGATGACCGCTGAACGCCCCCGCAGCCAGGGCGCCCCGCCCGAGCTGACCCCGTAGGCCCGTACATCCGTAAGCCCGTAAGCCCGTAAGCCCGTAGAGGATCCGCAGTGTCACGTGTCGCACCGCCCCCGCGCCGCAGCGCCCTCGCGGGGTTCCTGAGCCTGCTGGGCGAGGTCCTGATCACGGTGGGCCTGGTGCTCGGGCTGTTCGTGGCGTACTCGCTGTGGTGGACGAACGTCCTGGCCGACCGGGACGCCTCCGCGCGCGGGGACGCGGTGCGCGAGCAGTGGGAGCGGGCGGCGCCCTCGCAGGATTCGGCAGCCGCGCCGGGGGCGCTGGACACCCAGGGCGGGATCGGCTTCCTGCACGTGCCGGCGATGAAGAACGGCGAGGTGCTGGTCAAGAAGGGCACCGACTCGGACGTCCTGAACGACGGGGTCGCCGGGTACTACACGGAGCCGGTGAAATCTGCGCTGCCGTGGGACCCGGCGGGCAATTTCGCACTGGCGGCGCACAGGGACGGGCACGGGGCCAAGTTCCACAACATCGACAAGCTGAAGAACGGCGACGCGGTCATCTTCGAGACCCGCGACACCTGGTACGTGTACAAGGTCTTCGCCGACCTCGCCCAGACCTCGAAGTACAACGTGGACTCGATCAGCCCGATCCCCAAGGAGTCGGGCCGGACGGCGCCGGGCCGCTACATCACCCTGACGACCTGCACACCCGTGTACACCTCGAAGTTCCGCTACATCGTCTGGGGCGAGCTGGTCCGCACGGAGAAGGTCGACGCGAAGCGGACGCCTCCGGCGGAGCTGCGCTGAAGCCGCGGAGTCACCGCAGCACCTGGAGCTTCACCCCGGCGCTCCAGGCCTCCAGAAGCCCCCTGTGGACGGCCGTCACGCCCCCCTGGGCGGCGATGGCCAGGGACTCGCGGGTGAAGGCGCAGGTGGCCACGTAGAGGGCCACGTCGGCCCGGTGCAGGACCTTGGAGGCACCGAGGAACTTCTGCATCTCGCCGCTGTTCGCCGGAGGTCTCGATCCGCTCGTCGAGCTCGTCCCAACTGGGCCTGTGGACAAGGTTATCCACAGGGAGTGTGCGGACCTCCGCCTCGGTGTCGAGGCGGTACGTACGCACCTGACGTGCGACTTTGCTGTCGCGCAGCGGCATTCCGACGTTCAAGACCGTTCGTCGGGAGTAGAGGGCGACGGCCGCGGCGCGGCTGCTGATCCGACTGACTTGCCTAAAGTAAGTCGGTTCTGTACCTGTCAAAACCCGAGACACGTACGTACGGAAAACGGGTCCGGCCCCTCTCCACGAGAGGGGCCGGACCCGTTTCGGGTGCTGCGGGGGGACGGGGCTAGTTGCCGAGGCCTCCGATGAAGCCGCCGCCGCCGTCGTTGCCGCCGTTCTGCTGGTTGTCGGGGACCGTGTTCACGTTGATCACCGTGCCGGGGTTCACCGGGCTGCCGACCGTCGGGTCGGTGCTCAGGATGCGGGCCCTGCCGTCGGAGGAGCCCGACAGGACGGATCCGAAGATCAGGCCCTTGGAGGCGAGCTCCGCCCTGGCCTGGTTGATGGTCTTGCCGACCAGGTTCGGGACCTGCAGCTGCTGGACCGGCTTGGCGACCGAGATGTTGACCGTCGAGTTGACGTCGACCTGGCTGTTGATGCCGGGGTCCTGGTTGACGACCGTCTTGGGGGCCGTGCCGGGGGCCGCGTCGACCTCGGTGACGCTGCCGAGCTTCAGCTTGACGGCCTGCAGGGCCTTCGCCGCGTCGGCCTGGCTCTTGCCGGTCAGGTCGGGGACGGTCACCTTGGAGATTTCCTTGGCCACCGTCAGCTTGACGGTCGAACCCTTCTCGGCCTCGCCGCTCTTCGGGTTCTGGTCGATGACGGTGCCGGCGGGCCGCTCGGACTCGACCTGCGACTTCTCGACCACGAAGTTCTTCTCCGTGAGCGCCTTCTCCGCGTCGGCGATCGACAGGTTGACGACGTTGGGGACGGGGACCTTGGGCGCGCCCGTGGACATCTTCACCTTGACGACGAAGTTCTTGGCGACCTTGGTGCCCTCGGCCGGGTCCTGCTGGCAGACCGTGCCCTTCGGGGAGGCGTCGCAGGGCATCTCCCCGTCCTGCTCCACGATGATGCCGACGTTGGTGCCGTTCGCCTTGGCCGCTTCGAGGGTTTCGCCGATGAGCTTGGGGACCGCGGGCCGGTTGTCGGCGTTGCTGCTGAAGAGGGAGCGGCCGATCAGGATCGCGCCGACCAGCACGAGGATGCCGGCGGTGACCAGCAGGATCGTGGAGGCCTTGCTCTTCTTCTGCGGACGCCGGCCGCGGCCGCCCTGGTCGTAGCCGCCCTGGTCCTGGTACCCGGTGTTGCCGTATCCGCCGTCGCCCGGGGGCATCGGCGGGAGCATGGAGGTCTGGTTCGGGTCGGCGGTGCGCAGGGCGGTGGTGGGCTGGTCGTAGCCCTGGTGTCCGTAGCCGTTGCCCTGGTCGGGGTAGCCGTAGCCGGCGGCCATGGAGGCGGTGGCCGCGACGGGCTGGCCGTCGAGGCAGGCCTCGATGTCGGCGCGCATCTCGTCCGCGGACTGGTAGCGGTAGTCGGCGTCCTTGACGAGCGCCTTCAGGACGATCGCGTCCATTTCGGGCGTGATCTCGCTGTCGAAGTTCGACGGGGGCTGGGGCTCTTCCCGCACGTGCTGGTAGGCGACCGCGACCGGGGAGTCCCCGATGAACGGCGGCCGGACGGCGAGGAGCTCGTACAGCAGGCAGCCGGCCGAGTAGAGGTCGGAGCGCGCGTCGACCTGCTCGCCCCTGGCCTGCTCCGGGGAGAGGTACTGGGCGGTGCCGATGACGGCGGCGGTCTGCGTCATGGTCATGCCGGAGTCGCCCATGGCGCGGGCGATGCCGAAGTCCATGACCTTGACCTGGCCGGAGCGGGTCAGCATGACGTTGGCGGGCTTGATGTCGCGGTGCACGATGCCGGCGCGGTGCGAGTACTCCAGCGCCTGGAGGATGCCGATGCACATTTCCAGGGTGCGCTCGGGCAGCAGCTTGCGGCCGGAGTGCAGGAGCTCGCGCAGGGTCGAGCCGTCGACGTACTCCATCACGATGTACGGGATGGAGATGTTGTCGACGTAGTCTTCGCCGGTGTCGTACACGGCGACGATCGCCGGGTGGTTGAGCGATGCGGCCGACTGGGCCTCGCGGCGGAACCTGGCCTGGAAGGACGGGTCGCGGGCGAGATCGGCGCGCAGGGTCTTGACGGCGACGGTACGGCCGAGCCGGGTGTCGTGGGCGAGGTAGACCTCGGCCATGCCACCACGGCCGAGCACGTGGCTCAGCTCGTACCGGCCGCCGAGGCGACGCGGCTCTTCCATAACGTGCAGCCCTCTCCGTCAGTCCCGACCGCACCCGTGTGTGGTCCGGCGGTGTGCTGTTCGCGCAAAGGCTACCGGCCGATCGTCGGTGATCGGTTCGTGACCACAGGCTGATACCGGACCGGTACCGTACGCTCCGATCCGGACGGGAATGGTGACCCGGATCACATCTGTGTGCCCCTTGCGGCTCTCGCGTGGCGCTCGGCCCCGCCCGTCACCCCTTGTTGCTCTTGAGCACGGCTTCCATGACGGCCTTGGCGACCGGGGCGGCGAGGCCGCCGCCGCTGATGTCCTCGCGGTCCGCTTCGCTGTCCTCGATGACGACGGCGACGGCGACCGGCGAGCTGCCGTCGGGGTTCTCGGCGTAGGAGATGAACCAGGCGTAGGGGCGCTTCTTGTTGCCCTCGCCGTGCTGGGCGGTGCCGGTCTTGCCGCCGACGACGGTGTTGTTGATCTTGGCCTTGCCGCCGGTGCCGGTCGCGACGACGTTGACCATCATGTCCCGGACCTTCTTCGCGTTCTCCGGGGAGAGCGGCCGGCTCATCTCCTGCGGCTCGTGCTTCTCGACGATGTCGATGCCGGGCGACTCCAGCTGGCTGACCATGTACGGCTTCATCAGCTTGCCGTTGTTGGCGATGGCGGCGGTGACCATGGCCATCTGCAGCGGGGTGGCCGCGGTGTTGAACTGGCCGATGGAGCTCTGGGCGTTGCCGTCCCGGGTCATGGTCTTGTCGTAGACGCTGGCGAAGGCGCGGACCGGGGTGTCGATCTTGTCGTTGTTGAAGCCGAACTTCTCCGCGGTCTTCACCATGTTGTCCCGCCCCACCTTGTCGCCCATGTTGGCGAAGACGGAGTTGCAGGAGACGCGCATGGCCTCGTTGAGGCTGGCCTTCCCGCACCCGGGGGCGTGGTTGATCAGCTCGGTCTTGGTGCCCGGGAGGATGTACGGGTCCTCGGTGTCGGTCGGCGCGTTGATGTCGCTGACGACGCCGTTCTCCAGCGCTGCGGCGGCGGTGACCACCTTGAAGGTGGAGCCGGGCGGGTAGGTCTCGCGCAGGGCGCGGTTGACCAGCCTCTTGTCCTCGCTGTCCTTGAGCTCGACCCAGGCCTTCTCGTCGGTCTTGGAGTTGCCGGCGAACGTGCTGGGGTCGTACGAGGGGGTGCTGACCAGGGCGAGGATCGCGCCGGTGCGCGGATCGATCGCGGCCACGGCGCCCTTCTTGGTGCCGAGCTTGTCGAAGGCGGCCTTCTGCGCGGCGGCGTTGAGCGTGGTGACGACGTTGCCGCCCTGCTTCTTCTCGCCGGTGAACATGCCGATGGTGCGGTCGAAGAAGAGCCGGTCGTCGTTGCCGGTGAGGATGCCGTCCTCGAGGGATTCGAGCTGGGTGGAGCCGAAGGCCTGCGAGGCGTAGCCGGTCACGGGCGCCCAGAGCGGGCCGTCGATGTAGGTCCGCTTGTACTTGTAGTCGCTGCCGTCGGTGACGGCGGAGCCGGTGACCGGCTTGCCGTCGACGATGATGTTGCCGCGCTCGGTGGCGTACTGGGCGATCTGGACCCGGCGGTTCTCCTTGCGGGTGCTCAGTTCCTCGGCCTTGACGTACTGGAGCCAGTTGGTCCGCACGAGCAGTGCCAGGACGAGCAGCCCGCAGAAGATCGAGATGCGGCGCAGGGGCTTGTTCATGACGGGCGGACCACCTGGGTCATCTCGGAGTCGGGGGACGGTGCCGGGGCCGGGGCAGGGCGGCGTGCGGTGTCGCTGATCCGGATGAGGATGGCGATGAGGATCCAGTTCGCGAGGACGGACGAGCCGCCGGACGCGAGGAAGGGCATGGTCATGCCGGTCAGGGGGATGAGGCCCATGACTCCGCCGGCGACCACGAAGATCTGGAGCGCGAAGGCGCCGGAGAGGCCGATGGCGAAGAGCTTGCCGAAGGGGTCGCGGGCGGCCAGCGCGGTGCGCACGCCCCGCTCGATGATCAGGCCGTAGAGCAGGAGGAAGGCCATGACCCCGGCGAGCCCGAGCTCTTCGCCGACGGTGGAGAAGATGAAGTCGGAGTTGGCGGCGAAGCCGATGAGGTCGGAGTTGCCCTGGCCCCAGCCGGTGCCGAGGACCCCGCCGGAGCCGAAGCTCATGATCGACTGGCCGACCTGCTCGCAGGCGCCGGACTTCTGGTAGCAGGCGAAGGGGTCGAGCCAGGCGGTGACGCGGGCCTTGACGTGGCTGGCGGTGGCGCCGACCACGGTGGCTCCGCCGACGCTCATGAGCAGGCCGATGACGATCCAGCTCGTCCGCTCGGTGGCCACGTACAGCATGATCACGAACATGCCGAAGAAGAGCAGCGAGGTGCCGAGGTCGTTCTCGAAGACCAGGACGAGCAGGCTCATCGCCCAGATCATCAGGATCGGGCCGAGGTCGCGGCCGCGCGGCAGGTAGAGGCCCATGAAGCGGCGGCTGGCGAGCGCCAGGGCGTCGCGCTTGACCATGAGGTAGCCGGCGAAGAAGACGGCGATGACGATCTTCGCGAACTCGCCGGGCTGGATGGAGAACCCGCCGACGCTGATCCAGATCTTGGCGCCGAAGACATCGGCTCCGAGACCGGGGATCACGGGGAGGATCAGCAGCACGAGTGCGGCGGCCATGGAGATGTATGTGAACCGCTGGAGCACGCGGTGGTCCTTGAGGACCAGCAGCACGACGGCGAACAGCGCGATGGCCAGCGCCGTGTACATCATCTGCCGGGGCGCGGACTCGGAGAAGGCGCCGAACTGCCGCTTCGCCAGGTTCTGCAGGCGCTCGGACTGGTCGAGGCGCCAGATCAGGACGAGGCCGAGCCCGTTGAGGAGCGTGGCGATCGGCAGCAGCAACGGGTCGGCGTACTTGGCGTAGCGCCGGACGACGAAGTGGGCGATGCCGGCCAGGACGCCGAGGCCGAGCCCGTAGGTGAGCATGCCCGGGGGCAGCTTCCCGTGGAGCGACATGCCCGCGTTGGCGTAGGCGAAGATCGGGATGACCACGGCGAAGGCGAGCAGCAGGAGCTCGGTGTTCCGCCGGCTCGGTGCCTCGATGGCGCCGATGGTGGTCGTGTTGGTGACAACGCTCATGGTGTGGCGGGCCCCCTGTGCCCGCGTATGTCTACTGCTTCTCGCACAGGCCGACGACCTGCTGCTCGGCGGCAGTCAGGACGGGGCCGGGTGTCTGGTTGCCCTGCGCCTCGGCGGCACGCCGCTCCTCGTCCTTCTTGCACGCGGAGGTCTGGGTGCCGAGCTCGTCGATCTTCGTACGGGCGGAGTCGAGGCTGCTTTCGCCGATCGTGTCCACGACCTGCTTGCGCTTGAAGGGCGGCAGGTACTTCAGTTCGATGTCGGGGCGGTCGGTCTCCACCTTGGAGAGCTCCAGCGGCCCCAGCTTCTGGCTGATCCCGCGGAAGAGCGCGACGTGCTCGTCCTTGACCCCGACGTAGAACTGCGTCTGGGTCCAGCGGTAGCCCGCGTACAGGCCGCCGCCGATGACGCCGAGGACCACGAGCAGCGTCAGCGTGCGCGTGGTCCACTTGCGGCCCTTGGCGCGCCGCCGGCGGGGGTGGTCGTACGTGTCCTCGTACCCGGAGTCGCCGTCGTACGGGTCGGGTTCGCCGAAGCTGCCGTACGCGTCGGCTCCGCCGCCCTGTCCCTGGGCGCCGTAACCGCCGTAACCCGGTGCCTCGCCGCTGCCGGGGGGGCCGAAGGCGCCGGCGGGCGGAGGGCTCTGGCGGCCGAGCCCGGAGGCGCGGCCGGCCGGCGTCTGCATGGCGTTGCCGCCGTCGAAGAGCTGGTGGTGCTGGTTCTCGGCGACCGCGCCGACGACGACCGGGGTGTCGTTGACCTGCGCGGCCAGGGTGTCGCCGCTGTCGGTGTCGAGGACGTCGGCCACGATGCAGGTGATGTTGTCGGGGCCGCCGCCGCGCAGCGCGAGCTGGATGAGGGAGGCCACGGTCTCGCGGGGGCCGTGGTAGTCGGCGAGGGTCTCTTCCAGGGTCTGGTGGGAGACCACGCCGGAGAGGCCGTCGGAGCAGATCAGGTAGCGGTCGCCGACCCGGACCTCGCGGATGGAGAGGTCGGGCTCGACGATGTCGCCGCTGCCCAGGGCTCTCATCAGCAGGGAGCGCTGCGGGTGGGTGGTGGCTTCCTCTTCGGTGATCCGGCCCTCGTCGACGAGGCGCTGCACCCAGGTGTGGTCCTGGGTGATCTGCGTGAGGACGCCGTCGCGGAGCAGGTAGGCGCGGGAGTCGCCGACGTGGACCAGGCCGAGGCGCTGGCCCGTCCACAGCAGGGCGGTGAGCGTGGTGCCCATGCCCTCGAGCTGGGGGTCCTCCTCGACCATGACCCGCAACTGGTCGTTGGCGCGCTGCACCGCGGTGCTGAGCGCAGTGAGCATGTCGGAGCCCGGGACGTCGTCGTCGAGCTGGACGAGGGCGGAGATCACCTCGGAGCTGGCGACTTCACCGGCGGCCTGGCCGCCCATGCCGTCGGCGATCGCGAGGAGGCGGGGACCGGCGTAGCCGGAGTCCTCGTTGCCCTCCCGGATCATGCCCTTGTGCGATCCGGCGGCGAACCGCAGGGACAGACTCATGCGCACCTGCCCTGTCGACGACGATGCCTCGGGGTACAACCGGTCTCGAGCCACACTGCCCACCCTCCGGCCTGGAGCGCGCTCGGGTCCGTGTCCCCGGTGGGACGGACCGCTGCGGCTCGCTCGCTCCGCTCGCTCATTCTCGTACTACTTCCGCAGCTCGATGACGGTCTTGCCGATGCGGATCGGGGCGCCCGGCGGAATGGGCGTCGGGGTGGTCAGCCGGGTCCGGTCGAGATACGTGCCGTTGGTGGACCCGAGATCCTCGACGATCCACTGACCGTCACGGTCCGGGTAGATCCTGGCATGCCTGCTGGAGGCGTAGTCGTCGTCCAGCACGATCGTGGAGTCGTGGGCGCGGCCCAAGGTGATCGTCTGGCCGGCGAGGGCCACCGTGGTGCCCGTGAGGGTGCCCTCGGAGACGACGAGTTTGGTCGGCGCACCGCGGCGCTGGCGCTGCTGCGGCGGGGCCGCGGCCTGCCGGCCCTGCTGCTGCGCCGGGGCGCCGGAAGCGCCCCCGCCGCGTCGGGAACCGCGCTGCGTGACTCTCGTACCGAAGAGGTCGCTGCGGATGACCTGGACGGCCACGATGACGAACAGCCACAGAACGGCCAGGAAACCCAACCGCATGACCGTCAGGGTCAGCTCTGACATTGCCCCCGCTTCACCCTTCGGCTTGCCGGTAAATGATGGTGGTGCTGCCCACGACGATCCGCGAACCGTCGCGGAGCGTAGCGCGGGTGGTGTGCTGCCCGTCCACCACGATGCCGTTGGTGGACCCGAGATCCTGGATCGTCGAGGGCGTTCCGGTCCGGATCTCACAGTGCCGGCGCGATACGCCGGGGTCGTCGATCCGCACGTCGGCCTCGGTGCTACGGCCGAGTACGAGCGTAGGACGCGAGATCTGGTGGCGGGTGCCGTTGATCTCGATCCAGTGGCGCCGGACGGCGCCGCCGGGAGGTACGGGAGCCGGTCCGCCCGGTCCGCCGGCGTTCGGCCGGCGTGCGCCGGGTCCGCCCGGGGGCGGTCCTGCGGGCATGGGCGGCGCGGAGGTCGGGGGGTACCCGTAGCCGCCGGGCTGGGCCGGGGGGGCCTGGTGGCCCTGTCCCTGGCCCGCACCGGGCTGGCCCGGGGACTGGGAGGTGCTGGCGGCGAGCGTGCGGCTGCGGACCCGGTAGAGCCCGGTGTCCAGGTCGTCGGCCTTCTCCAGCTGGACCTTGATGGGGCCCATGAAGCTGTAGCGCTGCTGCTTGGCGTAGTCGCGGACGAGGCCCGCGAGCTCGTCGCCGAGCTGGCCCGAGTAGGGGCTCAGGCGCTCGTAGTCGCCCGTGCTCAGCTCCACGATGAAGTCGTTGGGGACGACGGTCCGCTCGCGGTTCCAGATGGTGGCGTTGTTGTCGCACTCGCGCTGGAGGGCGCCCGCGATCTCCACCGGCTGGACCTCGGACTTGAAGACCTTGGCGAAGGTGCCGTTCACCAGACCTTCGAGTCGCTGCTCGAACCGCTTCAGGACTCCCATGGGGCACCTCCTCCGTCGTTGTCGCCCTGTACTGCTTACTGATCGTATCCACGCGTGGCGGATTCGGGTGGTTCCCCATCGGTCACGTGCGCATGAGTGTTGGTCCTCACAAGCGATCGTAGGGGCGCCCCGAGGACAGTGTCCCGCACCGGCGGCCGAGTGCGGGAGGGGCGGTCGTCGGCCGGTGGCGGGGGAGCACGGAAAGCGATGTGAATCCACCCCGTCCGACGTGCTAATGTTCCGATGTCGCCAGGGGAACGGCCCGCAAGGGAAGAACCGCTGGTAGCTACTCGGGCGAGTGGCGGAACGGCAGACGCGCTGGCTTCAGGTGCCAGTGTCCTTCGGGACGTGGGGGTTCAAATCCCCCCTCGCCCACATGTGAAAGAGCCCCTGCTCCGGAGAGATCCGGAGCAGGGGCTCTTTTGTCGTGGCCGGAGGGCGGTGCGGGTTCGGGGTGACGAGGGTCTCGGCTACGGCGGGGCCGTGATGGCTGCTCTGGTGGTGGCCAGGGTTTCGTGGGCGAAGAAGGCCGTTACTTCGGCGGGGGTGGCTCCGGAGGCGGTGCGGACCAGGTCCCACAGGTCGCACCAGGAGCGGCGCAGGACGGCGGCGAAGGGGGCGTCGTCCAGGGAGGCCGCGGCGGCGGCGGCCTGGAGCCGCATCAGGGGGAGGGGGTCCTCGGTGAGGAGGCGGTCGCGGGCGCGGGCCATGGCGTCCAGGGCCTCGGCGCCGCGCAGCCGGCCCGCGGCGTGTGCGTACACCGCGGCGGTCCGCTCGAAGGAACGGACCGCCGCGGCCTGGAACAGGGCGCGCTTGGTCGGGTACAGCCGGAACAGGTAGGGCTGGGAGACGCCGGCCCGGCGGGCGATCGCCTCGGTCGGGGTGCCGTGGTAGCCGCCGGTGGCGAAGGCGGCGATCGCGGCGCGGAGCACGGTCTCCCGGCGTTCGTCCGCGCTGAGCCTCACGCCGGTCCGCGGGGCGTGCGCCCGCGGGACACCGTCAGGGGGTCCCAGTCGGTGCCGCGGTCCGGGAGCAGGGCGGGGTCGCCGAGCACCGAGCCCGTGTGCACCTCGTGCATGAGGCGGCGGCCCAGGATCCGGCCGGCGCAGGCGATGCCGCTGACGGCGGAGCCGGTGATGCCGTTCCCGTAGCGGGTGTTGGCCCCGGCGATGTGCAGGCCCTCGATGAGGGTGGCCGTGTCCGGGCGGGCGCCGGTGGCGCCCCACTGCGCCAGGCCGAAGGGGGTGCCGCCGGTGGAGAGCGTGTACCGCTCCTGGGTGAGGGGGGTGGCCGTCTCCAGGTGGGTGATGTGGCCGCGGAAGGGGCCGAGGACCTCCTCCGCGGCGTCCAGGACGGACGCGGTCAGCCGTGCCTTCTCCTTGCGGTACGCCGGGTCGTCGCGGTACGTCCCGCCGTCCGCCGGGCCTTCGGCGACGCCCCAGCGGGCGAGGCCGGGCGGGCAGAGGGTCATCAGCTGGAAGTTGGAGTGGCCGGGCGGGCAGATGCGGCGGCCGACGTGGTCCTTGCCGGAGGCGAAGGACATGAAGAGGAAGTCGGTGGTGGGGGAGGGGTCGCCGGAGCGGAGGTCCTCGTAGTAGCGGCCGATGTCCTCGCCGCGGTACCACCACACGTTGGCGTGGCGCTCGATGTCCCGGTCCAGGGCCACGTAGACGGTGGCCCAGGGCAGTGCCATCCGGGCGTCCCGGGTCTTGGCGGCCAGGCGCCGGGGCAGCCGTTCCTCGCCGACCAGGTCGAGCATGGTGCGGCGGTAGTCGGCGTTCGAGACGACGACCGGAGCCGTGGCGCCGCCGCCGTCGGCGAACTCGACTCCGCGGACGCGGCCCTCCTCGATGGCGATCCGCCCGACCCGGGCGCGGGTGCGCAGGGCCCCGCCGTGTGCGCGGATCACTTCGAGGAGCCCGCCGGCGAGCATCTGCCCGCCCCCTTGCGGGTAGTAGGCGCCGCGGACGTAGTGGTCGACGAGGGTGGCGTGGGTGGCGACGGTGGCCTCGTCCGGCGACATCCCGTAGTTGGGCGACTGGGCGGCGAGCAGGGTGCGGGCGCGGGTGGAGAGCGCGCAGTGCTCGAAGAGCTCGGTCAGGGTCCGCCGGCCCCAGGCCACCGAGTGCGGGGCGAGGCGCTGCAGTTCCGCCATGGGGACGTCCGCGGCGGAGACGATCGCGTCGCGGCGCTCGGCGCCGAGTCCCGCCACGACGTCCAGGAAGGTGTCGATCCCGGCGGCGTCCGCGGGGCAGGCCTCCTGGAGCCGCTCGCGGTACCGCTTCCAGTCGGCCGGCATGTCGAGGGTGGTGCCCCCGGCCACGATGCGGTCGAAGCCGTCGGGGTCCATCTCCTCGTACGGGACCCTGCCGTGCAGCCCCAGGCCGTCCAGGATGGCGGGCAGGATGCCGCCCGGGCCGCAGTCGCCGAGGTAGTGCACGCCGACGTCGAACTCGTAGGCGCGGCGTCTGCGGAACACGTGGCTGTTGCCGCCGGCGACCGCTCCCTGTTCGGCGACCAGGACCCGCTTGCCGCCGACCGCGAGGTAGGCCGCGCACACCAGGCCGCCGATGCCCGAGCCGATGACGATCGCGTCCCAGTCGGTGGTCGTGTTCATGCTGCGCTCCGTACGAGGGTCTGCGGGACGGCGGGCAGTTGGCCCGGTTCCGAGATGGTCAGGCGGGAGACCCGGGGCGCGGTCTGGCGGGCCAGCGCGGTCAGGGTGCGGCCGGGGCCGACCTCCACGAACATGTCGCAGTACAGGCCGTCGGCCATCGTGCGCACCGAGTCCGCCCAGCGCACCGGGCCGGTCAGCTGGCGCTCCAG
The DNA here is from genome assembly GCF_055584085.1 of Streptomyces sp. NPDC104226. Classification (NCBI taxonomy): domain Bacteria; kingdom Bacillati; phylum Actinomycetota; class Actinomycetes; order Kitasatosporales; family Streptomycetaceae; genus Streptomyces; species Streptomyces sp. NPDC104226. Next base: position 125,063 of record NZ_JBVJMS010000010.1, on the reverse strand, counting down.
CAGGCCCGGCCAACCGTCGGTGCCGTGGTGGGGCCGCGCGTCCGCGTTGGCCACGACGGGCGCGGATCCGTGGTGGAACCCGGTGGCGGCGAGGGCGGTGGAGAAGGCCGTCGCGGCGCCGGCCATCAGCGGGGTGTGGAAGGCGCCGCCGAGGGGCACCGGCAGGATCCGGGAAGCCCCCAGCTCGCGGGCCAGGGTGCGGCAGCGGGCCACGGAGGCCGGGTCGCCCGACAGGACGGTCTGCAGGGCCGAGTCGAGGTGCGCGGTCCAGACCCGGCCGCCGGCCTCGCGCACCGACTCCGCGGCGCGTTCCAGGGCTTCGGGGGAGAGCCCGTGCACGGCCGCCATGGTGCCGGGGTCCGCGGCGGCCGCCTCCTGCATCGCCTTGCCGCGGGCGGCGACCAGGCGTACGCCCTCGTCGAAGCCGATGATCCCGGCGGCGACGAGGGCGGAGTACTCGCCGAGGCCGTGGCCGGCGCAGACGAGGGGCCGGGCGGCCGCGGGCAGGGCCCGCCTCAGATCGGCGAGGATCACCATCTCCAGTACGAAGATGGCGAGTTGGGCGCCGTCCGTCCGCGGCGGGTGGTCAGCGCCGTGGACGGGGTCCAGCAGCAGGGCCGACACGTCGTGTCCGGAGACCTCGCCCGCCCGCTCGGCCAGGTACCAGCTCGGAGAGTCGGCCCAGGGCCGCCCCATTCCGGGACTCCGCGCATCCTGGCCCGGAAATATCAAAGCCAAACGTGGGCCGCGCACTCCGCTCATCTCGACCTCTTCCGCCGTCCCGATGTCAACGTCCCGGTGATTCTGGCAGGAGGGTTTGGAATATCGATAAACCTTTAATGGATCATCGATAAACTCGTAATGGACCCGCGATAAACCGTCGATAAAACCGCGGGCGCATGTCGGGTGAAGGGGTCGGAAGGGTGTCGTTGTCACTTTGGGGGAAGGTGCTGCCTCTTTGGTTGAGTGGGCCTTGCTCGGTCAATTCATGCCCGCATACGGTCCTCATCGAAACGGTTCGAAGGCGACGAGAGGCAAGCGCATGACTCAGCAGTCCGTGGCATCCGTGAGCGACTACTACACGGCTGTCAGCGCCATCGTGAACGAAGAACTGGAGCTGGAAGAGGGCGAGCTCACCGACGGTGGCCACTTCATCGACGACTACGACAGCGACTCGCTCTCCCTCATCACCGTCGTTGCCAGGATCGAGAAGGAATTGGGTGTGGTCATTCCGAAGACCGACCTCACCGAACTCGTGAACCTGCGTCTCCTGGTCGACGGTGTCGAGCGGTACGCCAAGGAGAACCCGAATGGCTGAGACCGGACCCGCGCGTACTGCCGGCAAGGCGGCGGGAACGTACCGCCGGGTGGTCATCACCGGGCTCGGCGCGGTGTCTCCGGTCGGTATCGGCGCCGATGTGTTCGCCGCGGCCATTCGTGCGGGCGAGAGCGGTACCGGGCCGATCGAGAGTTTCGACGCGAGTGCCTTTCCGCGGCGCAAGGCCGGAGAGGTCCTCGATTTCGAACCCGCGGACCACCTCAAGCGGCTCGACCCGGCCCGCTGGGGCCGCAGCGGCCTGCTGGCCGCCGCGGCCGCCCGGCTGGCCGTCGTCGACGCCGGGATCGACGAGGCACAGCTGGAGGCAGCCGGGGCCGGCGCCATCATGGGCACGACCAGCGGGGAGTCCGCCGTCGTCCAGGAGCTGGCCGAGCAGTGGATCCAGGGCGGACTGGAGTCGATCGACGGCGGGCTGGCCGGGCAGACCCCGGCCGCGCGGATCGCCAACGCGGTCAGCTCCGAGCTGCTGCTGAACGGCGACACGCAGACGATCCCGACGGCCTGCTCCGCCTCCAACTACGCGCTCGGGTACGCCTTCGACCTGGTCCGCAGCGGTGAGGCCGACGTGATGCTGGCGGGCGGCGCCGACGCCGTCAACCGGCTGACGCACGCCGGGTTCTACGCGCTGGGCGCCATGGCCGAGGACGTTCCGCGGCCCTTCGCCGCGGACCGCTCCGGCATCGTCACCGGCGAGGGCGGCGCGGTGCTGGTGCTGGAGTCGTACGAACACGCGCAGCGGCGCGGGGCCCGCATGTACGCCGAGGTGCTCGGGTACGCGGCGAACTGCGACGCCTCCCACATGGTGCACCCCGACGCGGCCAGCATCGCGTCCGGCATCCGGGCCGCGCACGAGGCGGCGGGGGTGGACCCGGAGCAGATCGACTACATCTGCGCGCACGGGACGGGCACCCCCACCAACGACGCCACCGAAGTGGCGGCGGCGCGCGAGGTGTTCGGCGACCGCATACCGCCGATCAGCTCGATCAAGTCGATGCTGGGCCACACCATGGGCGCGGCCTCCGGTTTCGGCGCGATCGCCTGCTGCAAGGCGCTGGAGCAGGACTTCCTGCCGCCCACCGCGCACGTCACCGAGCCGGACCCCGAGCTCGGTGAGGGCGTCGACTGCGTGCCGGGGACCGGCCGCGAGGCCCGCCTGAACATCGTGCAGAACCACGGTTTCGCCTTCGGCGGGAACAACGTCATCACCATCCTGGGGAGGGTCTCGTGACCGCGACGACCGCCACCAACGCGACGAGCGCCGTCGTCGCACCGCTCTACGTGGCTTCGGCGGGCGTCGTCTCCGCGGCCGGTCTGGGGCTGGACGCGCTGGCCGAGCGGCTGCTCGGCGGCGGCGAGGCTCACGAGTCCCACGGGGTCCACAAGGCCCACGGGGTCCACGACGAGCCGGTCGGCGAGGACGCGGCGCAGTACCCGCCGCGTCCGGTCCGCGCGGTACGGGGCCTGGACGTCAAGGAGCACCTCGGACGCAAGGGCACGAAGTACCTGGACCGGCTGACCTCGTTCGGGCTGATCTCCTGCAAGGCGGTGCTCGAAGGGATCGAGGTCGACGGGGCGCGCACGGGCGTGGTGCTCGCCACGAACACCGGGTCGGTGTCCACGCACAGCACCCTGCTCCACGACACGCTGACGCTGGAGAAGCCGTACCTGGTCAATCCGGGCCGGTTCCCGAACACCGTGATGAACAGCACCACCGGCCAGATCGCCATCCGCAACGGTCTGCGCGGCCTCAACGCCACGGTGGCGGGCGGCCAGACGGCCTCCCTGCTCGCCTTCCGGCACGCCCGGCTGGCGCTCTCGCTCGGGCGCGCGGACCGGCTGCTGGTCGGCGGTGTGGAGGAGCTGAGCGCTCCGGCGGCCTGGGCCTGGCACCGTACCGGAGTGCTGCGGGAGGGCGCCGTGCTCGGCGAGGGCGCCGCGGTGTTCACGGTCCAGCCCGGCCGGCCGGACGGCGGTGAGCTGGCCGAGCTCCTCGCGTGCGAGTCGCGGTTCACCCCCGATCCGCGGGACTACGCCGACGGGCTGGCCGCGGCCGTCTCGCGTGCGCTGGAGCGCAGCGGGGTCGAACCGGGCGAGGTCGACGTGGTCTCCCTCGGGGCCGTGCACCAGCGCGGTCTGGAAGCGGTCGAACGGCGCGGCGTGCGGGTCGCGCTGGGCGGTGCGCCGGCGCGGACCCTGCGGATCGCCGACGCGCTCGGTGAGACGTACAGCGCGAGCGGCTCGATGCAGCTCGCCGGTCTCCTCGCGCTGTGGAAGGCGCAGCCGCCCGCCACGCCGGTGACCGCGCTCATCACCTCGGTGGGGTGGGACGGCAACGCGGCCGCCCTGGTGGTGCGTTCACCCCGCTGACGTCCGGCCGGCTCACAGCGGCGCCCGCGAACCCTCGCGCGGGCGCCGCTGTGCTGTCCGGCCTTCCGTTCTTCACTCCGTACCTACCGAGGAGAGGCCCCATGCCATCTGTCTTCGACACGTCCTTCGCGGGGCGCACGTACCCGCCGAGCGAGCCCTACGAAGTCGGCCGCGAGACGATCCGGGAGTTCTCGCGCGCCGTGGGCGCCGAGGCCGGGGACGGGCTGACGGCGCCGCCCACGTTCCCCATCGTGCTGTCCATGCACGCCGAGCGGCAGGTGATCGACGATCCCGGGCTCGGCTTCGACTTCTCCCGGGTCCTCCACCGCGACCAGCGGTTCGAGGCGGTGCGGCCGATCCGGTCGGGGGACCGCCTCGTCGTCCTGGTCGAGGTGCTCTCCGCCGCCGTCGTCGACGGCAACGACGTACTCACCCTGCGCGGGCGGGTACGGGAGGCGGACGGCGGCGCGCTGGTGTGCACGACGACGTCCACGCTCGTTTCACGGCACGACTCGGGCCTTGAGGAGGACGTCAAGTGACCGCCGCAGGAGATGCGTTCCCCACCCGCACCTTCCGCGTGACCCGGGCCGGTCTCGTCCGGTACGCGGCGGCGTCCGGCGACCACAACCCGATCCACTGGTCCGACTCCACGGCCGCCCGGGTGGGGCTGCCGGGGGTCATCGCCCACGGGATGCTCAGCATGGGCCTCGCCGCCACGGCCCTGCGCGGGTGGGTGGGCGAGGAGGCCGTCTTCGCGGAGTACGGAACCCGCTTCACCCGCCCCGTCGTGGTCCCCGACACCGCCGACGGTGTGGAGATCACCGTCGACGGTGCGGTGGCCGAGGTCAGGGAAGACGGCTCGGTTCGGGTCGATCTGACCGTGCGCCAGGGGACGCGGAAGGTGCTGGCGCGGACCCGGGCCGTGCTGACGTACGCCCGATAGCGACTCCCGCGAAGGCGCCCGCGAACACCACGGCGGCCCCCGTCAGCACAGCGCTGCGGAGGCCGCCGTGTACGTACACGAGGGTGAGCACGGCGATGCCGAGGGCGCCGCCGAACTCGCGGATGGTGTTGTTCACCCCGGACGCCAGGTTGTGCTCGTGCTCCTCGACGGAGCCGATCACGGTCGCGGGGTTGGCCGCGAAGACCAGGCCCATGCCGACGCCGGCGAGCACCATGGCGAGGACCATCGGCCCGTAGGACACGCCCGGCCGGGCGATCAGCCCCAGCCAGGCCAGCGCGAGCGCCTGGGCCAGACAGCCGGCGGCCTGGAGCCGCCAGCCGCCCACCCGGTCCAGCAGGGCGCTGGCCACGGGGACGGCCACCATCGGGGCCACGGTCCAGGGCAGGGTGCGCAGACCCGCTTCGAGCGGGGAGTAGCCCATCGGCCCCTGGAGGAACTGGGCCAGGAAGAAGATGGATCCGAACACGCCGAAGTACATGGCCATCGCCAGCAGGTTGCTCAGCATGAACGGCCGCACCCGGTAGAGGTGGAGCGGGATCAGCGGGTGCGCGGCGGTGCGCTGGCGGCGGGCGAAGGCGGCGGCGAGGACGGCGGTCAGTACGACGCCGAGGAGCGTGCGGAGCGGTGACCCTTCCTCTGCGGCGGACTGAATGATGGACCAGACCGCGGCCACGACGGTGCCGCACGAGAGCAGGGTCCCCCACACGTCGAGGGGACGGGCCGCACCGGTCGATTCGCGTACGGCCCACAGGGCGAGCGGCACGGCCAGCAGGCCCACCGGCACGTTGAGCCAGAAGATCCAGTGCCAGTCCAGGCCCTGGGTCACCAGGCCGCCCGCCATCGGGCCGATGGCGATGCCCAGGCCGTTGACCCCGCCCCACACGCCGACCGCCAGGGCGCGTCTGGCCGGGCCGACCGCGGCGACCGCGAGGGTCAGGGAGACCGGCAGGATCGCGGCCGCTCCGGCGCCCTGCAGGACGCGGGCGGCCATCAGGGCCCCCGCCGAGGTCGCCAGCGCGCAGGCCGCCGAGGCCGCGGTGAAGACGCCGATGCCCCAGACGAAGACGCGGCGCCGCCCGATCCGGTCGCCGAGTGCGGCGCCGGCGAGCAGGAGTCCGGCGAAGGGCAGGATGTAGCCGTTGACCACCCACTGCAGGCCGGTCTGGCTGGTGTTCAGGTCCTCGGCGATCACGGCGAGGGCGTTGGTGACCACCAGGTTGTCCACGGCGACCATGAACATGGGCAGCGAGGTCGCCACCAGGGCCCATGCCGGCCGGTCGGCTCTCGTCACGGCTTCGTTCCTCTCTGTGGTGTCTGTCGTGTCTGTCGTCTCTTGTGGCGCTGTCGCGTGGTGTCGCGTGCTGCTGGAAATGCGCTCAGGCCGCCGAACCCGTGGGGTGTTCGGCGACCTGAGTGGTGGGGCGGGGACGGGGTTACGCCTGCGTGCCCGTGGGCGGCAGCTTCAGTTCGACCGCGCCGATCTGGGCCAGCAGGAACAGGTCCTGGCGGCAGGCCCAGTGCTCGTGGACGAGGCCGTCGTCACCGACGCGGTAGATGTGGATGTGTTCGACGTCGACCTTGTTGCCGGTGCCCTCGAAGCCGAGGAAGTTGCCGGTGTGGATTCCGGTGAACCGCACCCGGATCACGGCCCGGTCGCCGTCGGCGAAGGAGTCGAGGTGGTCCCAGCCGGCTTCGGAGAACACGGAGTTCATCCAGCGGGCGGTGCCGAGGTAGCCGTCGGGGCCGCCGGGGGTGCCGGGCGGGGCCTCGTAGTCGACGAAGTCGGGGGCGACCAGCGCGTGGGCGGCCTCCGCGTCCAGGTCGTTGAAGATCCGGCCCATCTGGTGGGCGATGTCGAGGACCTTGTCGTTCGCCATGGGTTTCCTTTCCTGCGGATGGAAGGGGTGGGTGGGGTGTGTGTGGCTGGGTGGGGCGGGTCAGTGGCCGACGCCGAGGCCGCCGGTGACGGGGACCACCGCCGAGGTGACGTACGAGGCGTCGTCGCTGGCCAGGAACTTCACGACGCCGGCCACCTCCTCGGGCTCGCCCGCGCGGAACAGGGAGGTCTGGCTGAGCAGGTGCTCGCGGCGCGGGCCGGTGACGTCCTTGACCATGTCGGTCTCGATCAGGCCCGGAGTCACCACGTTGACGGTGACCTTGCGGCGCCCGACCTCCCGGGAGAGGGAACGGCCGAAGCCGATCAGGCCGGCCTTGGAGGCGGCGTAGTTGGTCTGGCCGGGGGCGCCGGACATGGCGCTCACCGAGGCGACGAGGACGATCCGGCCCCAGCGGGCCTTGAGCATGTCCGGCAGGACCTCCTTGGTGACGGCCACCGCCGCGAGCAGGTTCGTCTCGACGACGGCGCGGAAGTCCTCGGCGTCCATGCCGACGAACAGCTCGTCGCGGGTGATGCCGGCGTTGGAGACCAGGACCTGGATCGGCCCGTGCTGGATGCGGGCCTCCTCCACGGCGCGGCGTACGGACCCGGGGTCCGTCACGTCGCAGCGCACGCCGAAGAGCCCCTCGGGCGGCTCGCCGGTGCGGTAGGTGACGGTGACCTTGTCGCCCTGTTCGGCGAAGGCGCGGGCGGTGGCGAGGCCGATGCCTCTGTTCCCGCCGGTGACGAGGACGGAACGGCTCACGGTGTGGTGCTCCTTATCGAAGGTCGGACGATGAAGCGGGCGCCAGCAGGGAACTCAGCCGCTCCGCAGCCGTGTTGGTGTCGGTGAAGTGGATCGCCGTCCAGCCGGCGGCCTCGGCGCCCGCGATGTTGTGCGCGAGGTCGTCGATCAGGACGCAGTCGGCGGCGGGGACCCCGGCGCGCTGCGCGGCGAGCGCGAACATGGCGGGGGAGGGCTTGCGGTGGCCGACCTCGAAGGAGAGCAGGACGTCCTCGAAGAGCTCGTCCACGTCGACCATGCGGCGCCAGTGGGCGTCCCAGGTCGGGACCATGTTGGAGATCATTCCGACGAAGGCACCGCCCTCGCGCGCCTTGCGCAGCTCGGCCACCCACGCGTGGTTGGTCTCGCGGCCGTCGAACCAGGTGTCGGCGAGGGTCGTCAGCTTGCGCCCGGCGATCCCGTGGTCGGCCTCCAGTACGGCGGCGATCTCGTCGAGCCAGGCCTCTTCGGTGATCAGGGGGGTGTCGATGGGCTCCATCGGGTCGACCGCGCCGTAGCGGGCGCTGACCTTGGCGAGGGCCTGTCCGAGCACCTGCGGGTCGAGGTCCTGTGCCGCGCAGAAGGCGGCCATCGTGTGGGAGATCGGGGGTGTGAGAACACCGCCGAAGTCGGTCCAGACGGCAAGGCGCCGCGTGCTCACAGTTGACTCCCGGATGCGGTGGTGACGGTGACGTGGGCGATCTGCGCGCCGGCCTGGAGGAAGCGCACCGGAACCGTGCCGGGTGCGTCCCCGCCGGGGCGGGCCGCCTCGGCCAGGACGGTGTCGTCCAGTTCGGCGAAGCGGTCGAAGCGGGCCTCGAAGCCGACGGCGTACGTGGCCAGGGGGTCGCCGGTGGCGAGCAGGGCGAGCTGGCGGGCGGCCTCGACGAGGGTCATGGCCGGGAGGTGGTCGTAGACGTGGTCGAAGAGCGCGCGGTTGTCGTAGCGGGGCGTCACCCTGGCGGTGACGGCCTCCGGCGCGTGCTCGGCGCGGGACAGCACGACGTTGAGGGGGTTGCCGCGGCCGATCTGCTCGGGCCGGACCTGTCCGCTGCCGTCGTCTCCGGGTGCGTGGCGGCCGTAGTCCGAGGTCAGGGGCGCCGGGGTGCCGCGCTGGGCGTGCCGCAGCACGTCGTTCTCGTGCGGGTTGAGGAAGAGCACGTCCATCTCGTGCTCGCCGACCTCGGTGCCGTCCATGACGTACCGCTGGGTGACCTTGCCCTTGCGGACCCGGCCGCGCCGGTTCGCCTTGCCGGAGTACTCGGTGTCGATGTGCAGCCGTCCCGGCTTCGAGCCGATCTTCAGCGCCGCGAGGCCGTACAGGTCCATGCGGAAGCTGTCGACGATCATCGTGGTGCCCTGGGACATGCCCATGTGGGTGTGCGATCCGGCGATCGCGGCCTGCCGTCCCGACTCCAGGAGCAGCAGGGCGTCGTAGAGGGCCGGCTGCTGCACGTGGTCGCTGTAGTAGCCGTGTGTCAGGGGCAGTTGGACCGCGGTGCGGACGCGCATGGCGGTCAGGGGCCTGATGTCGGTCACGAAGACCTCGGAGACGGCGGCCCGGTGGACCAGGGAGCGGTCCACGGTGCGCCCGTAGGTGAGATCGCCGGGCTCCGAGGGAAGCTCCGGAACCACTTCTGTGGTCATACCTGATTCCTTCGGCTCGGTTCTTTGGCGGCCGGCTGCCAAGAGGGGAGTTTGGGTACGGAATGAGCCTGGCAGTCCGGCATGGAAGCGCGATCGTGCGCAAATTCAAGACCGATAAAAGCTGGGCAATTCGCGGAGGCGGCGGTCTCCGGCCGGGTTCTCGTGGCCGGGGGGTAAACACGGAGGGGAAACGCAGTATCCTGGTCGAATGCGTATCGGAGAGCTGGCGCGGAGTACCGGAGTTTCGGTAGCGACGGTCAAGTACTACGCCCGTGAAGGGCTGTTGCCGTCCGGCGAGCGGACGAGCCCCAACCAGGTGAGCTACTCCGACGCGCACGCGCACCGGCTCAGGCTGATCCGGGCGATGCTGGAGGTCGGCGGTCTGTCGATCGCCGCCGTCCGCGAGGTGCTCTCCGAGGTCGATTCGCCCGACCGCACGGTCCACGGCATGCTCGGCGTCGCCCAGTCCGCGGTCACCCGCGCCGTGGCCGAGCCGAATCCGGAGGGCGACTGGGACGGTGCCGAACGCGCCGTCGAGGAGCTGGTGCGGCGCCAGGGGTGGGCGGTCAAGCCCGAGAACCCCGGCTGGAAGGCGCTGGTCCAGATCGTCGTGACCTACAGCGACCTGGGCCGGGGCGACCTGCTGTCCCTGCTCGACGAGTACGCGGCCGTGGCCGGACGCCTGGCCGGCGCCGAACTGGCCGCGCTGGCCCGGGTGCCCAGCGTGGACGGCAAGGTGGAGGGCGTCGTCCTGGGCACGCTCCTCGGCGACGCGGCCATGTCGGCCCTGCGCCGCATCGCTCAGGAGGACGCGTCCGGACGTGTGTCCGCCCCGGTGGAGGATCAGGCGCTGTAGGCGAGCGCGGTTGCGGTTGCGGTTGCGGGTGCCACCAGGGCGAGGTGGTGCACGTGGGCGGGCGGTACGTTCCACAGCACGGTCTCGGTGCGGAACCGGTGGCGCCGCAGCGTGCGTTCCAGCACCGCCTGGGTGCCCAGGGTGCGTTCGCGCGTCTCGCCGGAGGTGAGGGCCCGGCGCAGGGGTGGCACTCCGGCGTAGGCGAAGAAGGACAGCGTGCCGCCCGGGTTCAGCGAGGCCAGCAGCTGCCCGAGGATCTCCTCCACGACCGGGGCCTCGAAGTTCGCGAAGGGCAGGCCGCACACGATCGTGTCGTAGGAGCCGAGTTCGTGGTCCTGGACCAGTCCCGGCAGCAGGCCTATGCGCGAGTCGTCCCGGTAGGCGTGCCGCAGCAGGTCGGTGAACCGCGGGTTGGGCTCGATCAGTTCGAGGGTGTCGAGGGGTCCCAGGGCCGGCTGGATGTGCCGGGTCACGGCGCCCGTGCCGGGGCCGACTTCGAGCACGGCGCGCGGCCTGCCCGGACTGGGGATCACGTAGCGGGTGAGGGCCCGGGCCAGTAAGGGACTGCTGGGAGCGATGGCTCCCGTGTCCCGCCGGGTCCGGGCGAACTCCCTGAGGAACAGCATCACGTCGGTCATGTGCGCCCGCCTAGGCTGGTGATAGGTGATAGTGAATCTATCGATACCTTAGGTTACAGTTCTTGTGGAGGCGCGTTCGTCCGCTGCCGAACCGACGCTAATGACCCGCCGACCTGGGGTCATCACTCACCAATGACCCGGCGCATGCCTCGAAAGAGGTAGGGCCGGCCGCCCCGGAGCCATCGGGTCCGGGGTCCGACGGATGGAGGGAAGGCCGTGGACATCAACGCGATCGTGACCTGGGTCGACGTCACCTCCGGCCTGGCGGGGAACCTGTCGGGCGCCGCCTGCTGGGGGTACGCGATCCTGGCGCTCACGACCCTGCCGCCGCTCCTGCCGAACAACGTGCTGCTGGTCACCAGCGGTGTGCTGGCGGCGCGCGGGGAGATGTCGATCGTCCTCGTGGTGCTGTCGGTGGCCGGCAGCGCGCTCCTCGGCGACCTGCTGATACACCGCTGCGGGCGGTTCCTCGGGGACCGGGCCCGGCTGGGCGCCGTGGCGCGCGGGCGGCGCGGGGAGCTCTTCGAGTGGATGTCCGGGCAGGTGCGCCGGCGGGGCGTTCCGTTCGTCGTCGGCGTGCGCTTCCTGCCGAGCGGGCGGCTGCTGGGCGGGCTCGCGGCGGGCGCCGCCGGGTTCCCCCTCGGCAGGTTCGCCTCCGGGGCCGCGCTCGCGGAGCTGATATGGACCGCGTACTCCGTGGGGGTGGGCTACTTCGGCGGCGCGATCAGCGACGACCCGGTCCACTCGGTCGCCCTCGGGCTCGGGCTGTCGCTGCTGGTGGGAGTCGCCGCCTCCGTCGCGCAGCGGCGCACCGGAAGGCGGACCCGCCGGGAATGTGTCCAAAGGGGTATGGCCGGCAATCCGAATGTGCATTCCGCGCAATTACCGGCTCTGAAAGAGTCGTGAAACGAACCTGCGCGGGGTCGGACGAATCAAGCAAGCCTCAGCAAAAGCGATACCAGCCAGGGAGAGAAAATTGTTTGCCGCCATCGGAGCATTCACCGCGCGGCGTCGCAAATGGGTCGTGATCGCGGCGGTCGTCTTCACGCTGTTCGCCGGCGTGTGGGGCACCGGCGTCTTCGGCTCGTTCACCGGCGGAGCCGGATTCGACGACCCGGCCAGTGAGTCGGTCGAGGCCGACAAGGTTCTCGCGGGCCCGCTGGGGCGCGAGTCCAACGACGTGATCGTCCTCTACGAGTCCAAGACCGCCGGCCAGAGCGCCGCCGAGTTCGGCGGCGCCGTCCGGTCGGCGCTCGACGGCGTCCCGCGCGAGGGCATCGCCCGGCTGAACTCCTTCTGGGAGCCCGGCACACAGGGCGCGGACGCCTACGTGTCGCGGGACGGCACCCGCATGTACGCGACCGTGCAGTTCGCCGGCGACAACGACCAGGAACAGGTCGAGGCGCTGACGAAGATCAAGGCGGAGTTCGAGGCCGAGGGGGTCACCGCCCGCTTCGGCGGCGTGGCCGCGATGACGGAACAGGTCAACGCCCTGACCGGCTCGGACATCGCCCGGGCCGAGATGCTCTCGATCCCGATCCTGCTCGTCCTGCTGGTCCTGATCTTCCGCAGCGCGGTCGCCGCACTGCTGCCGCTGGCCGTCGGCACCTTCGTGGCACTCGGATCCTTCGTGGTGCTGCGCGTGCTGACGATGTTCACCGAGATCTCCAGCACCGTCATCAACGTCATCACGATCCTGGGCCTCGGCCTGGCCATCGACTACGCCCTCTTCCTGGTCAACCGGTTCCGCGAGGAACTGCACGCCGGCGCCGACGTGGACACCGCGGTCCGGCGGGCCACGGCCACGGCCGGGCGCACGGTGGCGTTCTCCGGGCTCGCCGTGGCCATCTCCTTCGCGGGCCTGGCCCTCTTCCCGTCGCGGTTCCTCTCCTCCATGGGCTACGCGGCCGTCGCCGTGGTGTCCTTCGCGGTCGTCGGCTCGCTGACGCTGCTCCCGGCCCTGCTGCGCTACACGGGACACCGCATCGACAAGTGGCGGATCCCGCTGCCGGGCAGCGGGGGCGGCGCGGCCCGGGGCGGCGCGGCGAAGCCGCTGACGCAGGGCCGCTGGTACCGCACGGCGCACGCGGTGATGCGCAAGCCGCTGCTCTCCTCGCTGGCGATCGTCGCCGTCCTGGTCGGCCTCGGTGCGCCGCTGCTCGGCGTCAACTGGGCCCGGCCGGGCGAGTGGGTCCTGCCGTCGAACGGGGACGCGAAGGTCGTCAGCAAGACGCTGGCCGCCGACTTCGACACCAACCCCGGCCGGACCATGACCTCGGTCGTCCGCTTCGACGGACCGGCCGACCGCGGCACCGTGGAGGCCTACGCGGACCGGCTGGAGGGGATCGCGGGCGTGACGTCCGCGACGCCCACGGCCTTCGCCGGCAACGACGCACGGGTGACGCTGCGGTACGCGCCCGACCCGATGTCACGGGCGGCCGTGGACCTGGTGCACGAGGTCCGGGACACCGCGGCGCCGCAGGGCGCGAAGACCCTGGTGACCGGAATGCCGGCCTCCCGCGTGGACATCGTCGACATGATCGGCGGCCGTCTTCCGTGGATGGCCCTGTTCGTGGCCGTCGTGTCCTTCCTGGTGCTCTTCCTGGCCTTCGGCTCGCTGCTGCTCCCGCTGAAGTCCGTGATCCTGAACCTGCTGTCGCTCCTGGCCACCTTCGGCGCCATCAAGTGGATCTTCCAGGACGGGCACCTCTCCGGGCTGCTCGGCTTCGAACCCATCGGTGCGGTGGACGCCAACTTCCCCGTGCTCGTCGTGGCGATCGCCTTCGGTCTGGCCATGGACTACGAGGTCTTCCTGCTCTCCCGGGTCCGCGAGGAATGGGAGGCCGGCGGCGACCCGGTCGAGTCGATGGCCATCGGGCTCCAGCGCACCGCGAAGATCATCACCAGTGCCGCGCTGCTGCTCGTCGTCGTGGTCGGCGGGTTCATGACCTCGTCCATCCTGTTCATGAAGATGATCGGGGTCGGTCTGGTGATCGCGGTGGTCGTCGACGCGACCGTGGTCAGGGGCCTGCTCGTGCCCGCCACGATGGCCCTGATGGGCAAGTGGGCGTGGTGGGCACCGGCGCCGCTGGCCCGCTGGTGGTCCCGCTACGGCTTCCGGGAGTCCGCCGCCGAGGAGCGTACGGTCCCTGCGCCGGGCGCGGGTGCCACCCGCTCTGCCGACACCGCCGACGCCGCCCACGCCGCCGAGGCCGGGCGATGACCACGGCCCGGCCCGCCGGGGCGTCCGCATCCGGATGCCCCGCGACCGCGAAGGGTTCCGAGGCGCCGGAGGCGGCCATAGCCGCCGGCCCCCTCGGCCCGACGCCACGAACCGCCTCGGAGGGGACGGTCCCCCGACTTCCCTCCGAGGCCGCCCACGGGGCCGCGACCGGGCCGGCTGCCACCGGCCCGGCGATCCCGCAGGCAGCGCCGCGCCCCGGCACCGGACCTCCCCCGTTCCGGGCCCGGGGCGTGGCGCTCGTCCTGACCGGGGGCGAGGGGGCCGAGACCGTCCTGACGGAGACCGACCGGGCCGGGACCGACCGGGCTGGGACCGAGCGCACCGAGCACGGGCGTGCCGAGGACGACTGGGGCGAGGACGAGCGGGCGCGGGCCCGGGCGGAGGCCGAGCGGGCCGAGCGGGCCCGGGCCGAGACCGACCGGGTGCAGCACGCCGGGGCCGTCGCCGCCTGTGTCACCGCCGTACTGGCGGCCCTGTTCGGGGACTGGGGGAGCTGGTCGGCGCCCCTGGGGGACGGCCTGCCCGGGTTCCCGCTGCCCTGGGGGGTGACCGCGGGCCCGCCCGTGCTCCTGGTCTCGCTGGCCGGCGTCTTCGTCGGCTGGGCCGGAGCCCCCTCCTTCGCCCGGACCTGGGCGCACACCGCGGCCGGACTCGCCGCCGCCACCGGCCTCCTGGCACTGCTGCGCGGCGGCTGGGGCCCGGACGCGGGCTGGGCCGCGCTCTCGGAAGCCGCCCACGCCGGGCTGTTCGGCGTGCTGACCGGGTGGGTGCCCGCCCTGGCCGCCCTCGCCGTCACCCGGCGGCGGGCCCGCCGGAGCACCGGACTGGCGCCCTACGTGTGGACCACCGGACTCGCCGCCCTGGCCCCGCTGCTCTTCCTGGGGCTCGGGGTCCTCGGGGCCTCCGCCGACCCGCCCGACGGATGCTCGGCGGCCGGGTGCATCACCGCCCGCGCCGGACTCCTCTTCACCGGCGAGGTCAGCCTGCGCATCGCACTGCCCGCCTGGGCGGCGTCGGTCGCGGTGCTCGCCCTGGCCCGCCGGCGTGCCCGGATCAGGAACCTGCGCACCGGGTGGCAGGTCCTGCTGGCCCTGGCCGGCGGCGGGCTCGCCGTACTCCTCGCCCCCGGGCTGATCTTCGGAGCCGCACTGTGAACCGCCCCCGCAGACAGGGCGAAGGAGCCCCGTCCGCCTACGACCGCCGCGGGTTCCTCGCACTCGCCGGAGCGGGCGCCCTCGCCGGGATCGGCTGGACCGGCATGTCCACCGCCGCGGGCGAAGCACCCCGGCCGGACGCCCGCCACGCCTACATCGGCGGCTTCACGATCGGCGAGTACGGGCTGCCGGGCCTTCCCGGCATCGGGATCGCCGCCGTGCGCGCCGACGGCCGGCTCGACGTCAGGAGGTGGCAGCGGGGGATCGAGAACCCCTCCTTCCTCACGCTCTCGCCCGACGGGGCCCGCCTGTACGCCGTCAGCCAGCTCCCGGACGGAGCCACCGGCGCCGTCCACGCCTACCGGATCGACGGGGACCGGCTCCACCCGCTCGGGACCGCCCGCTCCAGCGCGGGTGCGGCGCCGGTGCACCTCGCGGTCCATCCCGAAGGCCGCTTCCTGCTCACGGCCAACTACGACTCGGGGCACGTCGCCGTCCTGCCCGTGGCGGCCGACGGCTCGCTGGGCGAGCCCGTGACCGTCGTACGCCACGACGGGCGCGGCCCGCACCCCGAGGAGCAGCGCGGCCCGCATCCGCACATGATCGCCTTCGATCCCGCGGGCCGCCGGGTGCTGGTCCCCGACAAGGGCGACGACCACGTCCACGTCTACGACTTCGACTCCGCCACCGGCGGGCTGCGCCCGGCCGGCAGGGTCCGGCTCGGCAGCGGCATCGGCCCGCGGCACCTGGTCTTCCACCCGCGGGGAGACCTGGCCTACGTGACCAACGAACTCGGGCACACCGTCACCGTGCTGTCCTACGACGCCGGCACCGGAGAGCTCCGCCCTGTCTCCCACGCGTCCGTCGCGCCGCCCGGCATCGACCCCCGCAACGCCCCCTCCGCCGTGCACCTCACGCGCGACGGCGGGCTCCTGGTCACCGCCGACCGGGGGCTCGACACCGTCGAGTCCTTCCGGGTCGGCAACGCGGGCCGCAGCCTCGCGCTCATCGAGTCCCAGCCCGTCAGCGCCAGGGCGCCGGGCACCTGCTGGCCCCGCGACGTGGCCCTCGACGCCTCCGACCGGTACGTGTACACGGCCAACCAGGCCGGGCAGTCGGTCAGCGCCTTCCGCCTGGACCCGGCCACCGGCCGGCTCACCCCGGCCGCACCGCCGCTCGCCGTGCCCAGCCCCAGCTGCGTCCTGCTGCGGTAGCGGCGCGGCCGGGCAGAGAAGGGCAGGGACAGGAGGGCGGCCCCCGGAACTTCCCGGGGGCCGCCCTCCTTCTTCCGTTTCCCGCCGCCGTCCGTCGGGACCGTCAGGGCCGCCACTGCGCGACGGTGACCGTGGCGTCCGCGCTCGCGGACGCCACCGAAGCGGCGTACCCCTCGGGGGAGCGGATGCTGCGCACGTACCAGTCCCGGGCCGAGCCCGGTACGAGCGCGGCGCGCCACGGCCCGAAGGCGTGGCCGGTGTAGCGGGGCGGGTCGGCCTCCAGTCCGGTGCCCGCCGCCTTCACCAGCGCCTCGGCCCGCGTCCACTGCTCGAAGCCGTGGGTGGTGCGAACGCCCTGGACGCACGGGATGCGGCTCCAGTCCATGTGCGGCCGCACCCGCTCGATGTCCACGCCGACCGGGACCTCCGGGCTGTCGCCGATCGCGACGACCGCGTACGCCGCCGAATGGGACAGGCTGACCGACAGGGTGGTCCCGTCCGGTCCGTAGGGCACCGGCCGGCCGTGCTCCGGGCTCGCGCAGCGGGCGCAGGACCGGCGGAAGGCCACCTGGGCCGGATGGATGCCCAGTTCCCGTCCGAGCAGGCTCCGGTAGACGTGGTGGACGGCCAGGTAGCGCAACCGGTCGGCCGCGCGGCCGAAGCGGTCCAGCCGCCGCCGCTCCCGGGAGTCCATCACCGCGTACGCCTCTTCGTACGGGGCCCAGGCCGCCGCGTCCGCGGTCGGGACGGTCCAGATCCGGATGCTCACGCGGCCGCTCCGCCGGCCAGGATGTGGTGCTGGAGCCGGCGCAGGTCGTCGGAGGGCTCCAGGCCCAACTCCTCGGCCAGTACGTTGCGTACGTGGTGGAAGGCGCGCAGGGCATCGCCGCGCCGCCCGCTGCGGTACAGGGCGTCGATGAGGCGGGCGTGCAGCCATTCGTTCAGCGGATCCACCGCGACCAGCCGGAGCAGTTCCGGCACGACCTCGCCGTGGCGCCCCAGGACCATGATGACCTCGACCCACAACTGCTGCGCCCGTGAGCGCAGTTCCTCGATGCGGGCGCCGTGCCCGGTCAGTACGCGGCCCCGGCTCACATCGGCCAGGGCGCGGCCCCGCCAGAGGCCGAGCGCGGTGTCCAGCCGCTCCAGCGCGGCTTCGGCGTTGCCGGCGCGCAGGTCGGTGCGGGCCTGTCCGTACAGCTGGGTGAACCGCTCCAGGTCCAGCCGGCCGGGGGCCAGGCACAGCGAGTACCCCGTGCCCTCGGTGGTGATGGCGCCGCGGACGTCGGTGTCGCCCAGTTCCCGTCCCAGCTCCTGGCGCAGGTGGTAGACGTGCGTGCGGACCGTGCTGACCGCGGTGGGCGGGGGCGAACCGTCCCACAGCTCCTCCACGAGCGTGTCCACCTCGACGATGTCCCCCGCGCGGACGGCCAGCAGGGCGAGCAGCTTGCGGACCTTGGGGCCGCGCGGGCGGTGCGCCGAGGCGCCGTTGACCGCCTCCAGCGGGCCGAGGATGCGGATGCCGAACCCGTCGTGGTACGGATGGATCTGACTGTGCCTCACTGTGTTTCCCCCGTTGTCGTTCAGCCGATGGGCTGGGCGAATGCGACGAGATGCGCCGCGTACTGCGTGACCATGAACATCCGGTAGGGCAGCCTGCGCCGGGAGCGCGAGTCGTCCGACCGCCCGGTGAGCGCGGCGGCCGCCAGCGCCAGGGCCCCGCCCAGCAGGACGAAGGCGGGCACCAGCAGCTGCGGTGCGTCCAGGACGAGGGCGGACGCCAGCAGCCCCGCCGCGACCGCCACGGCGCTCAGCGAGACGACGGCGGCCGTCCGCGCGTACCCCCACAGGACCGTCCAGTTGCGCCGGCCGTGCCGGGCATCGCCCGCCGCGTCGGAGAAGTCCTTCGTGACGGCTCCGACCAGCCCCATCCACAGGCACATCGCCGTGCAGAACGCGATCAGCGCCGGGGAGACGGGGCTCCCGGAACACACGATGCCGGCGGTGTAGGTGAGGGCGCCGCTGCCGATCACGGTGGCCATCGTGCCGGGGGTGCTGGTCTTGAGGGCGATGCCGGGAGCGGAGTAGACGAAGCCGAGGAGCAGCATGCACGCGGTCGCCGTGAGCATCGCGGGGCCGATCCACGCGCCGCCGGCCAGCGCCGCGGCGGCCATCACGTGTGCGGTGCGCCGGGCGTCGGCGGGTGACAGCGCGCCGCGGCCGATGGGGCGGGTGGAGCCGTTGGCCCGGTCCTCGTCGACGTCCGTCACCCCGTTGAAGAGGTAGACGGACGTCGCGGCCAGCAGCCAGACGCCGGCCCCGCCGAACAGGGCGGGGGGCAGCGCCAGATAGGACGTGGCACCGGCCGTGGCGGCCAGCAGGAAGCGCATCAGGAAAATCGCCTGCACCGCCGCCCGGGATTCCTGGAAGCAGAGCAGCAGGATCCGGACCCATGTGAGAAGTGTGGCCGACGGTGATAACGATCTCGTGGAACGCTCAATTCCATCGGAAATTATGGGCGTCTTAGTCGACATGGCTCGAATATATTTGAATGCCCCAACCCGGGGCAGACCCGCTGGGGGTAACCCCGGTACTCTCAAAGAGACATACGGGCGAGCCTGTTGTGCGGTCTTTTGGTCCTATCCCCTTCCGGCGCCCGGGCGGTCTTCCGGACCGGGCCTTCTGATGAGCCGCGCATCAATTGCCTTGTTCGCCGCGTCGATGCGTGATATCGCGCCGAGTTTCTCGAATACGTTGCGCAGGTGCCGCTTCACGGTGCCCTCGGTGATGCGCAGCCGGACGGCGATCTGCCGGTTGCTCAGGGCGGCGGCGACGTACGTGAGCACTTCCCGCTCCCGGGGCGAGAGGGTCTGGTGCGAGGTGCTGAATCCGACGGTGGGAACACCGCTGCTCGGCAGGGCGATCGTGACGTGCGGGTCGCGGGAGGCGGTGTTCCGCAGCGCCGCGAGCAGCGATTCGCGCGGGACGCTCTTGTGCAGGTAGCCGCGGGCTCCGTGGGCGAGCAGCTCCTGCACCAGCTGCGCGTCGCTGTGCATGGTCAGGATCAGTACGTGCAGCTGGGGAAAGCGGGTGGTCAGGGCGCGCACGACGGTGGGCGCGTGGTGACCGGGCATTTCCACGTCGAGGAGGACCACGTGGGGTCTGGTGCGTTCCACGAGGTCGGCCAGTCCCTCGGAGGTGTCCGTGTCGGCGACGACGGTGAGGTCGTCCTCCGATTCGATCAGCTCGCACAGGGCCCGGCGCAGCAGTGAGTGGTCGTCGACGGCGATGATGCGGAGCGGTTCGGCGGCCGGGCGCGGCTCAGGTGGCGTGTGCATGGTTCTCCGTGTCGAAGGGGATGGACAGCGCGATCGCCGTTCCTTGCCCCGGAGTGCTGTCGATGGTGAGCAGGCCGCCCAGCAGTTTGGTGCGTTCGGTCAGGGACGACAGCCCGTTTCCCCGCCGCTGGGCGTGCGGGTCGAAGCCCGTGCCGTCGTCCCGCACCGATGCGTCGACCCGGGCCGCCTCGACGCGGACCTCCATGTCGATCCGTGACGCACGGGCGTGGGTGTACGCGTTGCGCAGGCATTCGCGGAGCATCAGGTAGAGGTCTTCGGTGAGTTCGTCCGGCAGCAGGTCGTCCGGATCGGTCACGTGGATGTCGACCCGTACGTCGTCCATGGCCATGGCGGAGACGAAGGCCGAGAGCGAGACGTAGAGGGACTGGGTGGCTTCCGCCCGGGTCCGCAGGTCCGTCACGATGTCCCGCGTGGTGTAGAGCGTCTCCAGGATGGCCTGTTTCAGGGCCTCGAGCCTGGGTTCCGTTCCCGACGGGTGCCGGGTCAGCTCGTAGAGCTCCAGCTGGCGCAGGGCGAGGCTGGCGGAGCTGCCGATGCGGTCGTGGATCTCGCGGGCCATGCCGTCACGGCCGTGCCGGGTGGCATCGCGTACGACGTCGAGCAGGAAGAGCTCGTGCCCGGTGGAGCCGGCTTCGAGCCGTTGGGTGATCGATGACTGCAGTACCGGCAGCATCTTCATCAGGCAGCGCTGGTCTTCGGGGTGGGCCGAGGCGATCCGGATGAGGTGGCTCGTGGCGACCTGGAAGAGCAGGGCCCCGGCGCGCACCGAATGGATGGGTGCGATTCCCTGCGAGATGCGGGCGCCGCCGAGCCTTCGGGTTTTCGCGATGAGCCGGGTGTCGAGTGGTTCCTCGACTCCTCCGTCTTCCATCGCGCGGAGGCATTCGGCGAGAATGTGCTGGGCTTGTTCTCTGCAGGTGGCCCATGCTTCCGGATTCGAGCCCAATGGATTGTGATGCTCGATCAGGGTCTTTCGGTATTCTTCGAGAAGTTCTGGCTGCTGGTGCCTGAATAACTTTGCTAATCCCACCTCTTCTCTTGTGTCTTCTGGTGTCTCGATCCCGTGTCCGTCTGGGTTGTACCGCAAGATCCCCCGCCCTTGCTGTAGCCCGAAGTCGCCTATCCCTTACGGTCGTTCTGTTCGGAAGGAGTGGCTTCAGTGATCACCAAACAGCATGCACGTCAACCGTAGGGGCGTCAACCTTAAGGTACTTACTGGACGGTAGTTGCAGTTACGGACATTCGGACGGTTCCTGGGAGGAAGCGTGCTCGTGGATAAGGCGGCGCAGTGCGGAAAATGCGACGTCCCCGAGAACGGTTCCGGTCACCATGTGGGCGGCCGCACTCTCCGGGTCCGGCTGTTCGTGCAGGAGACGGACCTCGGCGGCCACAACCGGTTCCAAGGCGTCCGCATACGTGTCCAGGAGGCGCAGGAGATCGTCGTGGCCGAGCCAGTCCACCGCGACGAGAGTCTGCGTCAGGGTGTGCCATGCCGGATTCTCCGGACTCACCCGCCAGTTCCGCGCCAGGGCCAGTGCCTGGACACGCTCCCGGGCCCGGTCCCAATTCTGGTCCTGCGCCTCCGACCCGGCCGCGGGCAGGGCGTACTGAATGGTGCCGCACAATTCGCCGATCGGCGGCGACGCCATGTCCATCTTCCGCACGACGCGGCGGGCGGAGGAATAGGAAAGGCCGCCGACGTCCAGCAGCGTTCTGACCAATACGGCTCTACGGACGTGCGATTCGTCGTACGCGGGAAGAGCGGGGAGCAGTCCCATGCGTACGTACAGCTGAAGGACACGGAGGGGAATGCGGATCTCGGCGCTCAGTTCCGGTAGCTGCACGCCTCTTCCACCCGCCGATCTTCTCTGCCGCCGGTTTCCCCGCGTGATCCATTCCGTTCGGTCATGGCAGGACCTTAGGGAGGAGGGGCGGGGCTCACAAGGCGGAGCGGCCCGCCGGCGACGGTGCTGCCTCGAAAGAGGTAGGGGGGTGCTCCCCTTCGGAGGCAGGCCGCCTGTAGCGGAGAAGCAGCGGGACTGCGCCGGGAGACTTTCGTTGCGGGGGGCGCGACGAAAGAGGGCAGTCCGCCGGTGGCGCGGTGTCTAGGGTCGGGCGCGTGGATGCGACGTCGAGGATGCGTACGGGATGGGACTGGGTGAAGGGGCCCGAGCCCTGGACCCGGCGGATGCTGGCGGGGGACCTGGCCCTGTCCGGGCTGCTCGTGCTGATCGGGCTGGGGGTCGAGGACCTCGACAACGGCTCCGCGGCACGGATGGTGGCCAGTGCCGCGGCCGTGGTGGTGCTGACCCTGCTCCGGCGGCGGCTGCCGGTGTCCACCCTGCTGGCCGGCTCCGTGGTGGGCGTCTTCCTGCCCGGGGCCTTCCTCGTGGCGGTCCCCCTCGGCTGGTCGGCGGGGCGGCGCATCGTCGGCGTCGGACGGGCGCTCGGAGCCTTCACCGCGGCCTTCGCCCTGGCCGTCGTCCTCAACGTGCTCAAGGAGTGGTCGCAGGGCCGCGCGGTCCTCGTCGTCGTCTTCAGCGCGCTGATGTTCCTGGCCATGGTGGTCATGCCCGGTCTGGCCAGCCGCTACTGGTCCCAGCGCCACACGCTGCTGCGCGCCCTCCAGGAGCGCAACGCCCAGCTGCTGCGCGAGCGGGCGATGGTCGCGGGCCAGGCCCGGCTGCGCGAGCGCCAGCGCATCGCCCAGGACATGCACGACAGCCTCGGCCACCAGCTCGCGCTGATCTCGGTGCACACCGGCGCACTCGAGGTCGATCCGGTCCTCACCGACCGGCAGCGCGAGGCCGTGGGCGTCCTGCGCCAGGCCTCGGTCGCCGCCATGCACGAGCTGCGCGAGGTCGTCGGCATCCTGCGGGACGGGGTGGAGGCGCCGCTGCCGGTCGAAGAGGCGCAGCCCGCCGCGCGCGGGGTGGCGGGCATCGCCGGGATCGTGGAGTCGGCGCGGAGCGCGGGGACCGACGTACGGCTCACCACGGCGGGGCAGCCCCGGCCGCTGGTCGCGGCGTGCGACCACGCGGCGTACCGGATCGCGCAGGAGGCGCTGACCAACGCCTACAAGCACGCGCCGGGCGCGCCCATCACGGTGGAACTGCGGTACGAGGACGACTCCCTGGTGGTGGAGATCGCCAACGGTCCGGCGGCCGGTCCGGGCGGCGGTGAGGTGGTGTCCGGCGGGCAGGGGCTGACCGGACTGCGCGAACGGGCCCGGCTGGTCGGCGGCATGGTCTACGCGGGAGCCGCGGAGGGCGGCGGGTTCCGGGTGGCGGGGGTGCTGCCGTACGGGACCGAGCCGGCCGGGGCCGAGGAGGCGGGAACGGGCGCGGTCGCCGACGACTTCGGACAGCAGGTGCAGGCCAGGACGCTGAGCGGAAGCGCCGGGCCGGTGGACTGGGACGCGGTCGACCGGAAACTGCTGAACGGAAGCCGGGTCGGGGGCGTGACGCTGGGCTGCGGGATCGCGGTCGCCTCCGTGGTGGTGCTGCTGATCGTGATCGGGGCCGCGGTGGCGCTGCTGGTGGGCTCGGTGAGCGACGCGACGATCGGCCGGACCGACTACGACGCCATCCAGGTGGGCGAGCCGGAGGGCGCGGTACGGTCGCGGCTGCCCAGCGGTGACAGCATCCTGACCGAGGGACTCGACCGGAAGGGGCCGCCGATCCCGCACGGCGCCACTTGTATCGCCCTGCTCGAAGAGGGCGGCGGCGACTGGGACAGCGACGGCGTTTTCCGGTTCTGCTTCAAGGACGGCAAGCTCATCGAGAAGCAGGCGTACGAGGCGAAGCAGTAGGAGCAGGGGTGACAGCCAAGGTGATCCGTGTGGTGATCGCTGACGACGAACCGCTGATCCGGGCCGGGATCAGGATGATCCTGACCTCGGCGGCGGACATCGAGGTCGTCGCCGAGGCGGCGAACGGCCGGGAGGCGGTGGAACTGGCCCGGGCGCACGGCCCGGACGTGGTGCTGCTGGACATCCAGATGCCGGTGATGGACGGGCTGACGGCGCTGGACGAGCTCGGGCGGGCGGCCCCCGAGGTGCGGGCGCTGATCCTGACCACCTTCGGGGAGAAGGAGAACGTGCTGCGGGCGCTGAGCGGCGGCGGAGCGGGGTTCCTGCTGAAGGACTCGGCGCCCGGCGAACTCATCGGCGCCGTACGGGCGGCCGCGGCGGGGGACGCCTACCTGTCCCCGGCGGCGACCCGGCACGTGGTGGACCAGATCGCCTCGGGCCGGACGGCGGGCCGTGACGAACAGGCGCGGCGCCGGGTGGCCGAACTGAGCGAACGCGAGCGCGGGGTGCTGGCGCTGCTGGGGGAGGGGCTGTCGAACGCGGACGCGGGGCGGCGGCTGCACATGAGCGAGGCCACGGTGAAGACGTACGTGAGCCGGATCCTGGCAAAACTGGAATGCGAGAACCGGGTGCAGGCGGCCCTGCTGGCCAGGGACGCCGGGCTGTAGGTACGGTCGGGCCGAAATCCGATGGGCGAGCAGGGGGCGGGGCGCATGACGGCGGTAGCGCAGCAGCACGGCGTGGAACCGGAGCCGACGGTGTCGGCGGTACGGATCCCGGTGGTCGAGGGGTTCGCCCGGCGGCGCTCCGCCGGTTCGCCGGCGGTCTCGCCCCGGGAGGCGGGCAAGGCGCTGCGCACGCGGGTGCCCCGGTCGGCGCACGCACGGTTCGAGGCTCCCGCCGACCGTCCGGACGCGGTACGGGCGGTGGAGGAGTCCAACGTCGGACGGGTCCCCGAACTCGCCCCGATACGGGTCGGCCGGATGGCCGCCAACCCCTTCGCGTTCCTGCGCGGGGCGGCCGGGCTGATGGCCCACGACCTCTCCGGCGGTCCCGTCACCGGAATCGGCGCGCAGATATGCGGGGACGCCCACGCGGCCAACTTCGGCCTGTACGGGGACGCGCGCGGCCGGCTGGTCATCGACCTCAACGACTTCGACGAGACCGTCTTCGGCCCGTGGGAGTGGGACCTCAAGCGGCTGGCCACCTCGCTGGTCCTGGCGGGCCGGGTGGCCGGCGCGGACGAGGAGACCTGCCGTGCTGCCGCGCACGATGCGGCGGGCGCCTACCGGCGCACGATGCGCCTGCTGGCCAAGCTCCCGGCCCTCGACGCGTGGAACGCCATCGCGGACGAGGAACTGGTCTCGCACACCGATGCCCGTGACCTGCTGGGCACCCTGGAACGCGTCTCGGAGAAGGCCCGGGGCAACACCTCCGCCCGGTTCGCCGCCAAGTCCACCGTGCGCACGCCCGACGGGGGCCGCGCCTTCGTGGACGCGCTGCCCGTGCTGCGCCGGGTCGGGGACGGGGAGGCGGCGGCCGTGGCGGCCGCGCTGGGCCCGTACCTGGAGACCCTGCAGGGCGACCGGCTGCCGCTGCTGGCCCGGTACGCGATCCACGACGTGGCCTTCCGGGTGGTGGGCACGGGCAGCGTCGGCACGCGCTCGTACGTGGTGCTGCTGCTCGACCACCGGGGTGAGGCGCTGGTCCTCCAGGTGAAGGAGGCCAGGCCCTCCGCGCTCCTGCCGCACCTGCCCGGACTCGGCTTCGTCTCCCCGCCGGAGGAGCACGAGGGCCGCCGGGTGGTGGCCGGGCAGAAGCGGATGCAGGTGGTCTCCGACATCCTGCTGGGCTGGACGACGGTGGAGGGGCGCCCCTTCCAGGTCCGCCAGTTCCGCAACCGCAAGGGCAGCGTGGACCCGGCAGCGCTGGCCGCCGACCAGTTCGACGACTACGGGCGGATGACCGGAGCCCTGCTGGCGCGGGCGCACGCGCACAGCGCGGATCCGCGGCTGCTGGCCGGGTACTGCGGAAAGAACGACGAGCTCGACGAGGCCGTGGCCGGCTTCGCCGTGGCCTACGCGGACCGCAGCGAGGCCGACCACGAGGTGCTGGTGGCGGCGGTGCGGTCCGGCCGGATCGCGGCGGAGTCCGGGGTCTGAGCCCGGGGCCGGGGCCGGGGACGGGCCGTCGGGATGTTTCACGTGAAACCGGTGGATGTTTCACGTGAAACACCCGGGCCCCAGGGCCTTAGGCTGGCCGGGTGAGCGAGCAGACTGTTCCCGAAGCGTCCGAGCCCGGCTCCGGCCCCGGCCCCGCTGCCGACGAACGGCCCGAGGCGCGGCTGGAGCGCGCGGTGCGGGCCGCCGAGCAGGCACTGATCGAGTTCGAGATCGCGGTGGAGACCTTCCGGGTGGAGGTCGAGAACTTCTCCCGCCTGCACCACCAGAAACTCGGCCCCATGTACTCGCGGCTCGACGAGCTGGACGCGCTGATCGCCGAGGCGAAGGCGCAGCGCACCGGGGATCCGGAGGACCTGCGCCGGGCGCGCGAGGCCCGCTCGCTGGTGATGCCGATGCCCGGGGTGGACGAGCTGTTCCACGACTGGCTGGACTCGGACGGGATGTCCGACGACGCCTCCGCCATGCTCACGGACCGCGCGGTGCGGCCGCCCGAGCGGGTGCGCCCCTCGGAGGAGGTACGCCGCCTCTACCGCGAGCTGGTCCGCCGGGCCCATCCCGACCTGGCCCAGGACGAGGCCGAGCGCGAGCGGCGCGACGCGTTCATCGTGCGGGTCAACGCGGCCTACGGGCGCGGCGAGGAGCAGGCGCTGCGCGAGCTGGCCGAGGAGTGGGCGGCCGGCCCGGCGCCCGCCGAGCAGCGGCTGAGCGAGAGCGAGGAGCTGTACGAGCGCCTGGAGTGGCTCGCGCGCCGCAAGGAGCTGCTGTCGGTGGTGGCCCGGGACCTGGAGGAGAGCGCGATCGGGTCGATGCTGCGGATGGCCCCGGAGGACCCGGACCGGCTGCTGGAGGAGATTGCCGAGCAGCTGCTCGGCGACGTCGAGAAGCGCGAGGCGGAGCTGGCGGCCCTCACCTCCGAGTGAGGCGCCGGCCGCGGCGGCCGGGTCGGATAGGTTGGCTCAGCTATCCGTGACGAGAGAAGGCGACAGACATGAACTCCGGACCGCTTCCCTCGGTGGCCGCCTCCGCGCTGCCCTCCGAAGCCTTTGTCCTCGACGTTCGCGAGAACGACGAATGGGCGGCCGGCCATGCCGAGGGCGCGCTGCACATCCCGATGAGCGAGTTCGTCGCGCGCATCGGTGAGCTGACCGAGAAGATCGAGGACGAGCGCCCGGTCTACGTGATGTGCCGGGTCGGCGGACGCTCCGCCCAGGTGGCCCAGTACCTGCGGGGCCAGGACATCGACGCCGTGAACGTGGCCGGCGGCATGCAGGACTGGGAGGCCGCGGGCCGCCCGGTCGTCACCGACGCGGGCACCCCGGGCTTCGTCGTCTGAGACGGCGGCTCCGTACCTCAGTGGGTCGGGGGCTGCGGGGCGCTGGCCACCCCCACCTCCCGGCCGCTGAGCGCGGCGTCCAGGGTCTCCTGGGCCGTGCGCATCGCCTCGGCGTACTTCGGCTCGGACATCCGCTTCCAGGCGAGGTCCGGTGCGACGTCCTCGACCCGGCTCGTCACCCACCAGATGTTGCCGAACGGGTCCCGCACCCTGCCGCCGCGATCCCCCCACGCACTGTCGGCGCTTTCGGTGATCACCTGGGCCCCGTGCGCAACGGCGGCGGCCATGGCGGCGTCCGCGTCCGGGACGTAGACCCGCAGCAGCGAGGGCATCGCCGGCCAGTCGGGCCGTCGGTCGAAGGCCAGCACGACGGTGTCGCCGATGCGGATCTCGCCGTGCCCGATGCTGCCGTCCGCGACCGCCACCCGTGCGATCTCCTCGCCGTCGAACGCGCGGGTGATGAAGTCGAGGAGCGCGCCGGTGTCGTCGGTGACCACCCACGGCGCGACGTCGGTGTACCCCTCGGGTGCGGTGTGGCTCATGGGTGTCGTCCCCTCGTGCGGTTCCTCGGACGGAACGACACTAGAGCTCAACTAGGACGGAAACCGTCCTAGTTGAGTCGGGGCACCCGAAAGAGACGGTCTAGGCGAGCGGGTGGGCGGCCAGCAGGTCGCCCAGCGCCTCCTCGTGGGCCGCGGCCGGGCCGAGCTGGAGCTCCAGCTGCTTGGCCCAGGCGTGGTAGCGGTGCAGCGGGTAGTCGGTGTCGGCGCCGAAGCCGCCGTGCAGGTGCTGTGCGGTCTGCACGACGCGGCGTACGCCCTCGGAGGCCCAGATCTTGGCCACGGCCACGTCGCCGGAGCTCGGCAGCGGTCCGCCGGCTCCGCCCGTGGAGCTGTCGAGCCGCCAGGCGGCCTGCCAGAGGGTGACCTCCATGGCGCGCAGGTCGATGTAGCGGTCGGCGGCCTGGACGGCGACGGCCTGGAAGCTGGCCACCGGGAAGCCGAACTGCTCGCGCTTGCTCGTGTACTGGCTGGTCATGGTGAGCACGTTCTCGCCGAGGCCGAGCGCGAGCGCGCAGGTCCCCGTGGCCAGGAGCTGGCGCAGGTGGTCCCAGGCGCCGGGCGCCTCGATCAGATGCGCGGCCGGGACCCGTACGCCGTCGAGGGTGAGCTCGGCGAGCCGCTCCCCGCTGGTGGAGTACTGCTCCGCGAAGGACAGGCCCTCGGCGGACCGGGGGACGAACGCGAGGACCGCCTCGCCCTCCCCGGTGTGGGCCGGCACGGCGATCCAGTCGGCGCCGTGTGCCCAGGTGACGGCCGTCTGGAGGCCTTCCAGGACCCAGGTGTCCGCCTCCTGCCGTGCGGTGACGGACAGCTCGGCCGGGTCGTGGCCGCTCCGGCCGTGCGCGGCGACGGTGAGGACGAGGCTGCCCCGCCCGGCGCCGGGCAGCAGGGCGGCGGCCAGCTCGGGGCTGCCGTGGGCCTGGACGGCCATGGCGGTGGCGCAGTGCTCCAGGAGCGGCACCCGGGCCAGTACCCGCGCCGACTCGCGCAGGACCAGGCACAGGGCGATGGCGTCGAGTCCGGAGCCGCCGTGCTCCTCGGCGAGGACCAGGCTCAGCAGGTCGGAGTCGGCGAGCTTCGCCCACAGCTCGCGGTCGAACTCCTCGGCCACCGCCCTCGGGGTGAGTGCGGGGCTGGGCACGCCGTCCGGGGCCACGTCCGCGAACACGGCCTTGGCCGCTTCGACGGCGGCCTGCTGCTCCTCGGTGAAGGTGAAGTCCACTGCCTGTCCTCCCGTGTACCCGGATCGTGCTCGCCTGACGGTGCGTCAAGATAGAACACGTTCCTGAAAAAGCACAGCCTGGAAATGTGACAGGGGGCGGCGCGGCCCGTCAGCGGTCGAAGTCGATCTCCACTTCCTCCGACACCGGGTGCGACTGGCAGGCCAGCACGAACCCGGCCTCCGTCTCCTGCTCCTCCAGCGCGAAGTTACGCTCCATCCGCACCTCGCCCGAGACGACGAACGCCCGACAGGTGCCGCACACCCCGCCCTTGCAGGCGTACGGGGCGTCCGCGCGGGCCCGGAGCACCGCGTCGAGCAGGGACTCGCCGTCGCGCACCGGCCAGGTGCCCGAGCGGCCGTCGAGCCGCGCCGTGACCCGGCCGCGGGTGGCGTCGGCGGCAGCGGTGCGCGCGGGCGGGGCCGTGTCCTCGACGTGGAAGACCTCCTCGTGGACCCGGGTCCGCGGGACGCCGAGCCCGGCCAGTGCCCGCTCCGCCCCCGTCACCAGACCGTACGGCCCGCACAGGAACCAGCCCGTCACCTCCGCGACCGGCAGCAGCGCGGGCAGCAGCTCCGCCAGCCGCTCCTCGCCGAGCCGCCCCGAGGGCAGCCCGGCCTCCTGCTCCTCCCGGGACAGCACGGTGACGAGCTGGAACCGGTCGGGGTAGCGGTCCTTGAGGTCGGCGACCTCCTCCAGGAACATCGTTGAGGCCGCGCTGCGGTCGCTGCGCACCAGGCAGAACCGGGCGTCGGGGCGGGCGGCGAGGAGGGTGGCGGCGATCGACAGCACCGGGGTGATGCCGCTGCCGCCGACGATCGCGGCGTAGTGCGCGGCGGGCGGCGCGGCCACCGGGTCCAGGACGAAGCGGCCGGCCGGGACCATCACGTCCAGGACGTCCCCGGCGGCGATCTCCTTGTGGGCGAAGGAGGAGAACTCCCCGCCCTCCACCAGCCGCACCCCGACCCGCAGTACGGCGGGTCCGGGCCCGTCGGCGGCCGGGGCGGGGGAGCAGATCGAATAGGTGCGCCGCACCTCGGCCCGCGCCGCGGTGCCAGCCGTGCCGGAGCGGCCGCGGCGCAGGGTGAGGTGCTGGCCGGGGGCGTGCCGGTACTCGGCGCGCAGCTCCGGCGGGACGGCCAGGGTCAGGGCCACGGAGTCCTCGGTGAGCCGGTCGACCGCCGTCACCGTCAAGGTGTGGAACGCGCCGTGGCGCGCGGGGCGCGCCGACGCGGCGGCCTCCGGGCCTGCGGGCGCCACCGGCGTGGGCGACGGCGGTGACACGGCCATCTACAGCTCCTTGAAGTGGTCGAACGGTTCACGGCAGGCGGTGCAGCGGCGCAACGCCTTGCATGCGGTGGAGGAGAACCGGCTGAGCAGCTCGGTGTCCGTCGATCCGCAGTTCGGGCAGCGGACGGACAGGGTGAGCGGGACCGGTCCGCCGGCGGCGTGCGGCCGCGGCGGGGCGATGCCGAACTCCGCCAGTTTGCGGCGGCCTTCGGCGCTGATGTCGTCGGTGGACCAGGCGGGGGCCAGCACGGTCCGCACCCGGACCTCCGGTATGCCGTGGTCGGTCAGGACCCGCTCGATGTCGGCGGACATGGCCTCGATGGCCGGGCAGCCGGTGTAGGTGGGGGTCAGGGTGACCTCCACGTGGCCGTCCTCGTGCATCCGCACGCCGCGCATCACGCCCAGCTCCGCGAGGGTGAGCACGGGCAGTTCGGGGTCGGGGACGGAGCCGGCCAGCGCGGCCAGCTCCACCTCCAGCCGGGTCTGCTCGGTGCAGGCACCGGCGCCGGTCACCACGATGCTCCCGGGTGGCTGCGGTGCAGGTGCTGCATCTCCGCGAGCAGCCGCCCGAACGACTCGGTGTGCAGCCCCTGCCGGCCGGCTCCGGCCGCCCAGGCGCCGTGCCGCGGTCCCTGGGGCAGCTCCAGCCCGGCCCGCTCCAGCACACCGCCGAGCGCGGCCAGCCAACGGCCCTCCAGGGCGGCCCAGTCGAGCTCCTCGAGCCCGTCCACCGGCCGGAACATCTCCCCGGTGAACTTCCACAGCCCGTCCAGGCCGGCGCGCATCCGGCGCCGGCTCTCCTCGGTGCCGTCGCCGAGCCGCAGCGTCCACTGCTCGGCGTGGTCGCGGTGGTAGGCGGTCTCCTTGACCGCCTTGGCGGCGAGCGGCGCGAACGGGCCCTCGCCGAGCGCGAGTGCGCCGTAGAGCTCGTGCTGGTAGAGCGAGAAGTAGAGCTGGCGCGCGATGGTGTGGGCGAAGTCGCCGTTGGGCTGCTCGACCAGCTGGAGGTTGCGGAAGGACCGCTCCTCGCGGAGGTAGGCCAGCTCGTCCTCGTCTCCGGCCGTCGACAGCAGGACGCGGGCCTGGCCGAGCAGGTCGAGGGCGATGTTGGCGAGCGCGACCTCCTCCTCCAGGACGGGCGCGTGGCCCGCCCATTCGGCGAGGCGGTGCGAAAGGATCAGCGCGTCGTCGCCGAGGGCCAGCGCCGCCGCCTCGGCGGTGGCAGCCGCTCCGGTGGCCGTATTCGCTCCGGTGCTCGTCTCGGTGCTCGTCACAGGTGCTGCACCCCCTCGGGGATCTCGTAGAAGGTGGGGTGCCGGTAGGGCTTGTCGGCGGAGGGCGCGAAGAAGGGGTCCCGCTCGTCCGGGGAGGAGGCGGTGATCTCCGTGGAGGGCACCACCCAGATGGAGATGCCCTCGCTGCGCCGGGTGTAGAGATCGCGGGCGTTGCGCAGGGCCATCTCCGCGTCGGGGGCGTGCAGGCTGCCCGCGTGCGTGTGCGAGAGGCCGCGCCGCGAACGGACGAACACCTCCCACAGGGGCCAGTTCTGCGTCATACCCGAGCCTCGCTTCCGATGTGTGCCGCTGCGGCCGTGGCCGCCGCCTGCTTCTCCGCATACGCCGCGGCCGCGTCGCGCACCCAGGCGCCTTCCTCGTGCGCCGTGCGGCGCTGCCCGATCCGCTCCTCGTTGCACGGGCCGTTGCCCTTGAGGACCTCCCAGAACTCGGCCCAGTCGATGGCTCCGAAGTCGTGGTGGCCGCGCTCCTCGTTCCACTTCAGGTCCGGGTCGGGCAGGGTCAGCCCCAGCGACTCGGCCTGCGGGACGGCGATGTCGACGAAGCGCTGGCGCAGGTCGTCATTGGTGTGGCGCTTGATCCGCCAGGCCATCGACTGCGCGGAGTGCCCCGACTCGGCGTCCGGCGGGCCGAACATCATCAGGGAGGGCCACCACCAGCGGTTCACGGCGTCCTGCGCCATCGCGTGCTGGGCCTCGGTGCCCCGGGAGAGGGCGAGGAGCAGCTCGTACCCCTGGCGCTGGTGGAAGGACTCCTCCTTGCAGATCCGGACCATGGCCCGCGCGTACGGCCCGTAGGAGCAGCGGCAGATCGGGACCTGGTTGGTGATCGCCGCGCCGTCCACGAGCCAGCCGATCGCGCCGACGTCGGCCCAGGTCAGCGTGGGGTAGTTGAAGATCGAGGAGTACTTCTGCTTCCCGGCGTGGAGCTTGTCGAGGAGCTCGTCGCGGCTGGTGCCCAGGGTCTCGGCGGCGCTGTACAGGTACAGGCCGTGGCCGGCCTCGTCCTGGACCTTCGCCATCAGGATCGCCTTGCGGCGCAGCGAGGGCGCGCGGGTGATCCAGTTCGCCTCGGGCTGCATGCCGATGATCTCGGAGTGGGCGTGCTGGGCCATCTGACGGACCAGGGTGGCGCGGTACGCGTCGGGCATCCAGTCGCGCGGCTCCACCCGCTCGTCGGCCGCAACGGCCGCGTCGAAGGCCGCCGCGAGCTGCGCACCGAGGTCGGCGGTCACGCCGGTCCCCGCGTCCTGCACGGCGCCCTGCTGCGTGTCCCCGCCCCCGGTCCCCGTCGCTGCCGGGGTCACTGCCACCATCACGGCCCCCTGTCAGAGGTCTGTTCCCGCCTCGTCCCGCCCGACCGACCGATCGTTCGGTTCATGCTCTTCAATGGTGGGACGAGGGCCCGTAGGGTGTCAACCTCTGTGGTCAACCCTGTGGACGCCGGATGATCGGGGCGGGATGGATTCGAACGAGCGCGAGCCCCTCGAAACGGCGGCTCCACCCCCGCCCAGAGCGCCCGGGATCGCCGGCCTGTCCACGCCGTACCGGATCGTCACGGCCCTCGCCCTCGGCGCGGTGGCGGTGGCCGCCTGCGGGCACCTGGCCCTCGTCTTCCTGCACGTGGCCCCGTCCAACACGGTCAGCAAGCGGCACGCCCGCACGATCGACGGCTGGGTCTACCCGGAGTTCGAACAGAACTGGAAGCTCTTCGCCCCGAACCCGCTCCAGCAGAACATCGCCGTGGAGGTGCGCGCGGAAGTGCGGACGGACGACGGACGGCTGGTGACCGGCGCCTGGCGCGGACTCTCCGCCGAGGACGGCGCTGCCATCCGCCACAGCCTGCTGCCGAGCCACACCGAGCAGAACGAGCTCCGCCGGGCCTGGGACTTCTTCACCAGCTCCCACGACGACGACAACAAGTCCACCGGCGATCGCGGCCCACTCGCCGAGGAGTACCTGCGCCGGATCGCCCTGGACCGGCTGGACGGCCGGGCCGAGGAAGGGCGGATCGTACGGATCCAGCTGCGCGGGGCGACGACGGAGGTCGCCGCACCCCCGTGGTCGGACGAGAAGACCGACACCCAGACCTACTACCGGGAGCTGCCGTGGTGGACGGCCTGACGGGTCCGGCGCGCCCGACGGGCCCGGCCCGCCTGAGGGCCTCCGGCGGCCGGGCGCTGGCCCGGGTCAGCGGGCAGGCGCTGGGCCCGTACCAGAGCGCCGTGGTCCGCATCGGCTTCGCCGGCACCTGGCTGTTCTTCCTGCTGCGGGAGTTCCCCCACCGCCACGAGATGTACGGGCCGGACGGACCGTGGAGCTGGGAGCTGGCGCGGCAGCTGATCGACTCCAACCGTGCCTTCACGGTGCTGATGTGGTCGGACTCGGCGCTCTGGTTCGAGATCGTCTACGCCGCGGCCGTGCTCTCGTCCGCCCTGCTGGTGCTGGGCTGGCGCACCCGGGCGACCTCCGTGGTGTTCATGGTCGGCGTGCTGTCCCTGCAGAACCGCAGCGTCTTCATGGGCGACGGCGGGGACAACGTCATCCACCTGATGGCGATCTACCTCGTGCTGACCCGGTGCGCGCAGGTGTGGTCGCTGGACGCCCGGCGCGCCCGCCGGCTCGGCGCGGCCTCGGCCGGGCGGGCGGGGCCGGTGCTGTGGGGCGTGCTCGGCGCGGTCTTCGCGTACGGGGCCGTGACCGGGCGGTTCAGCACCGGCTGGCTGGTGGTCTTCACGGCCCTGTGGGTGCTCAACGCGCTGTGGTGGACGGTCGACCGCTACGAGCCGGAGGGGGAGGGGCGGGCCGTCCTCGACGTCCTGGCCAACCTGCTGCACAACGCCGGAATGCTGGTGATCATGGTGGAGGTCTGCCTGATCTACGCGACGGCCGGGTGGTACAAGATCCAGGGTTCGCGGTGGCAGGACGGAACGGCGCTGTACTACCCGCTGAACCTGGACTACTTCACCCCGTGGCCCGAGGTCTCGGCCTTCCTCGGGAGCAGCGGCACGCTGGTCATGCTGCTGTCCTACGGGACGGTCGCGGTCCAGGTGGCCTTCCCGTTCACCCTGTTCAACCGGCGGATCAAGAACGTGCTGCTCGCGCTGATGATGCTGGAGCACGCGGGGATCGCGGTGCTGCTGGGGCTGCCGTTCTTCTCCATGGCGATGATCGCCGCCGACGCGGTGTTCCTGCCGACCGGTTTCCTGGTGTGGCTCGGCGCGCGGGTCGCCGCCCGGCGGGTGGGGGTGGGGCGGTCCGTCCCCGACCCGGGGCCGGAGCCACACGTCGACCCTGACCCGGTGCTCCCCAGCCCTGTGCCGCGCTGAGGTCCGGCTGTCCTGCGGGGCCGTCCCCTACCCGCCCTTCCACCGTTCCCCGGGCGCTGCCCGGACCCCGTTGCTGCGTGAAGCGCCGTTCCGGGGGTGCTGCCCCCGCACCCCCGCCGTGTACGCAGTGGGTCCGGGGCGGAGCCCCGGGGAACGGTGGAAGGGCGGGTAGGGGACGGAGCAGGCCTTGAGGGGCCCGTACGCTCGGCGTATGAGTGAGTACGGGAATCCCGAGGAGATCGCGCGGCAGTGGCAGGAGGCCGCCGGGAGGCAGGACCTGGTGCTCCTCGACGGGTTCCACGCGCTGAAGCACGCCCTGCGGTTCGGGGCGGACGTGCGCATCGCGGTCGCCGAGGACCCGGAAGCCGTACGGGGCCTCGCGCGCGAGCTGGCCGCGGACGTGGAGGCGGACGTGGCCCGGCTGGTGCGGCGGGCCCCGCTCAAGGGGCTGCTGGCGCGGGTGCACCCCACCGGGGTGGCGGCCCTCGCCGTCCGGCCCGGCCGGGCCGAGGGGCGGGCCCGGCTCGACGCACGGCCCAGGACGGCCCCGATCGTCCTCCTCGACAACCCCCGCAACCTGGGCAACGTCGGCGCCGTCGTCCGGCTCGCCGCCGGCTTCGGCGCCACCGGCGTGATCACCCGAGGCGACCTCGACCCCTGGCACCCCAACGTGGTCCGGGCCGGGGCGGGTCTGCACTACGCCACGACCGTGGACCGGGTGGAGCTCGGCACGCTGCCGCCCGGCCCGCTGTACGCCCTCGACCCGGAGGGCGAGGACATCCGCGCCCTCACCCTCCCGGACGAGGCCCTCCTCGCCTTCGGCTCGGAACGCCACGGCATCTCGCCCGAGCTGCGCGCCCGCGCCGATCACCTCGTGTCCCTGCCGATGCGGCCGCAGGTCTCCAGCTACAACCTGGCCACCAGCGTGGCCATGGCCCTCTTCCACTGGGGCGGGCCCGGGCCCGGGCCGACGGACGGCTGAGCGGCGCGGCCCGTCCGGGCGCGGGCCCGTTCAGAGGACGTTCAGACGGCATTGAGAGGACGTCCAGCGGATCCCGGCACCGTGGAGGTGTCGAGAAGACGGGGCGGCCGGTCCACCAGGGGGAGGGCCGGCGCCGGACCGCGAGGGGGAACCATCATGGCCACCGCATCGATCACCGGGAACGTCGTCAACGTCCAGGTCGAGGGCGACACACCGCTCCGGCTGAGCATGTCGCTCCAGCGCCACTCCTACCGCCACTGCGGCACGAGTCCGACCGCGGCGGCGCTGAACAGCCTCTTCCACTCCAGCGTCGACGACGCCACGATCACCGCCGAGGCCGTGGAGGTCGGCGAGCAGGTCGAAACGCTGCTGCGCAAGGGCGGCGGCAAGTGGGCCGCACTGTTCGGCAAGACCCTCACGACCGGCTCCCGCCGCACCTACCTGGTCGACAACAGCGCCCTGAACCCCAACGGCTCGCCCAACCACTTCTTCATCACGGGCGGCGACGGCGTCTGGGCGAAGATCCCGCAGCTCGACTACCTCGCCGCGCGCGACGTGCGCCGGGTGGAGGACGAGCTCGTCATCCGCCAGCTGCGCAAGGACGCGTACGACTACCTGGACCCGAAGAAGTTCTACGCCAAGCAGCAGGAGTCCGGCGGCGGGGACAACCCCGTGGTGCTGGCCGTGGTGGCGGCGCGGGTAAGCATCGGCCGGGCCTCCAGCGACGACAAGGCGCTCATCGCGGCCTCGGGCCGCAAGGACATCGTCGACCTCCTGCGCAACCGCTGAACCGGCTCCCTCACCGCCGCCCGCCGCTGCGGGCGGCGGGCGGCGGTGAGGGCCGTACAGCCGGCCGGGGTTCAGCCCTGGCGGCGGACCTCCACCACGCGGAAGCGGTTCGACACGAACGCCCCGTCGCACAGCGCGGCGTTCGCCGCCGGGTTGCCGCCGGAGCCGTGGAAGTCGGAGAAGGCCGCGGTCTGGTTCACATAGACCCCGCCCGTCAGGTTCAGCGAGAGCTGCGCCGACTCCTCCAGGCAGACCTCCTCGATGGCCCGCTCGGTGTCCGCGGACGTGGTGTACGCCCCGACCGTCATGGCGCCCTTCTCGCGGACGGTGCGCCGCAGCAGGTCGAGGGCGCCCTGCGTGGAGTCGACCGCGACCGCGAAGGAGATCGGGCCGAAGGACTCCGAGAGGTAGGGGGCGGAGTCGTCCGGCTTGGCCGAGTCCAGCTTGACCATCACCGGCGTGCGCACGACCGCGCCCGGGAAGTCGGGGTTCTCCACCTCGCGCGAGGCCAGCGCGACCTCGCCGAGCCCGGCCGCGGCCTCCAGGCGGGCCTTCACGTCCGGGTTGACCAGCGCGCCCAGCAGGGCGTTGGCCCGCGCGTCGTCGCCGAGCAGGCCGCCGACCGCGCCCGCGAGGTCCGAGACGACCTCGTCGTAGGACTTGTGCCCGGCGTCCGTCTCGATGCCGTCGCGCGGGATCAACAGGTTCTGCGGGGTGGTGCACATCTGGCCGCTGTAGAGCGAGAGGGAGAAGGCCAGGTTGGACAGCATGCCCTTGTAGTTGTCGGTGGAGTCCAGGACGACGGTGTTGACGCCGGCCTTCTCCGTGTAGACCTGCGCCTGGCGGGCGTTGACCTCCAGCCAGTCGCCGAACTCGGTGGACCCGGTGTAGTCGATGACCTTGATCTCGGGCCGGACGGCGAGCTCCTTGGCGATGCCCTCGCCCGGGCGCTCCACGGCCAGCGCGACCAGGTTCGGGTCGAAGCCGGCGTCGGCGAGGACCTCGCGGGCCACCTGGACGGTCAGTGCCAGCGGGAGGACGGCGCGCGGGTGCGGCTTGACCAGCACCGGGTTGCCCGTGGCGAGGGAGGCGAAGATGCCCGGGTAACCGTTCCAGGTGGGGAAGGTGTTGCAGCCGATCATCAGGGAGATGCCGCGCGGGACGGCGGTGAAGGTCTTGCCCAGCTCCAGCGGGTCCTTCTTGCCCTGCGGCTTCGACCAGTCGGCCTGACCGGGGACGCGGGTCTGCTCCTCGTAGGCGTAGGCGATCGCCTCCAGGCCGCGGTCCTGGGCGTGGGGGCCGCCCGCCTGGAACGCCATCATGAAGGCCTGGCCGCTGGTGTGCATGACGGCGTGCGCGAACTCGTGCGTCCGCGCCGAGATCCGGGCCAGGATCTCGATGCAGACCAGGGCGCGCACCTCGGGCCCGGCGTCCCGCCAGGCGCCCATGCCGGCCCGCATCGCGGGCAGCAGCACCTCGGGGTCCACGTGCGGGTACTCGACGCCGAGCTCCACTCCGTACGGCGAGGTCTCCGCGCCCGTCCAGCCGTCGGTCCCGGGCTGCCCGAGGTCGAGCCGGGTGCCGCGCAGCGCCTCGAAGGCGGCGAGGCCGTCGGCCGGCGCGGTCTCCCCGTACGCCTTGGGGTGCTCGGGGTGCGGGGACCAGTAGGCACGGCTGCGGATGGTGGCCAGCGCCTGGTCCAGGGTGGGCCGGTGCTTGGCGGACAGCTGGGGGACGGTGAGCTCGGCGGCCATCAGGGACCAACTCCTCTTTGAGCCGGGCGGGATCAGGCGATCGGGGCAGGCAAGAAGGGATGAACAAGAGCAGACTGGAGTTAGAGTAACCGAACGATCGGTCGGGACAAGAGGGCCCGGCAGACCTGTGGACAAGTCGGTGCGGGAGGATCTGGGCATGACAGCAATCGAGCGGTCCCGGACAGTGGCGGTCGTCGGCGCCGGCACCATGGGACAGGGCATCGCCCAGGTCGCCCTTCTCGCAGGTCACCGCGTGCTGATCTACGACATCAACGCCGCACTCGCCTCCGACGCGGTCGGATTCGTCCAGGACCGGGTCGAGCGGATGGCCGCCAAGGGCCGCCTGGACCGCGCCGAGTCCGAGGACGCGATCGGCCGGATCGCATCGGCGGGCGCGCTGGCGGAGCTGGCCGGCGCCGGCCTCGTGGTGGAGGCGGTCGTCGAGGACGTCACCGTCAAGCGGGCGCTCTTCGCCGCGCTCGAAGAGGTGGTGTCGCCGGACGCGCTGCTGGCCACCAACACCTCCTCCCTCTCGGTCACCGAGCTCGCCGCCGGGCTGGCGCACCCGGGCCGCTTCCTGGGCCTGCACTTCTTCAACCCGGCCCCGCTGCTTCCGCTGGTCGAGGTGGTCTCCGGGTTCGCGACGGACCCGGCCGCCGCCGACCGCGCGTACGCCACCGTCCTGGGCTGGGGGAAGACGCCGGTGCGCTGCGCCGACACCCCGGGCTTCATCGTCAACCGGATCGCCCGGCCCTTCTACGCCGAGGCCTTCGCGGTGTACGAGGAGCAGGGCGCCGACCCGGCGACCATCGACGCCGTGCTCCGCGAGAGCGGCGGCTTCAAGATGGGCCCCTTCGCGCTGACCGACCTGATCGGCCAGGACGTCAACGAGGCCGTCACCCGCTCGGTGTGGGAGTCCTTCTTCCGCAGCCCCAAGTTCACCCCGTCCCTCGCGCAGCGGCGGCTCGTCCAGTCGGGCCGCCTCGGGCGGAAGTCGGGCCACGGCTGGTACCCGTACGGCCCGGACGCGAAGGCCCCGGTCCCGCACACCGCCGGCCCCGTCGACGAGGGGGTGGCGCCCGCGAAGGTGACCGTCGTCGGCGACCTGGGACCGGCGGCCGGCCTCCTCGACCTCCTGGAGGAGGCCGGGATCGAGGTCACGGACGTCGAGCACGGGGGCCCGTACATCCAGCTGCCCGGTGAGGGCCAGCTGGTGCTCGCCGACGGCAAGACGGCGATCGAGTTCACCGACGTCGTCTACTTCGACCTCGCCTTCGACTACCGCGACGCCACCCGGATCGCGCTCTCGGTCGGCGAGGACACGAGCGAGCGGACGCTCGCGGAGGCAGTCGGGCTGTTCCAGAGGCTCGGCAAGAAGGTCTCCGTCATCGGCGACGTCCCGGGCATGATCGTCGCCCGGACGGTCGCGATGCTGATCGACCTCACCGCCGACGCCGTCGCGCGCGGGGTGGCGGGCGCGGAGGACATCGACACGGCGATGCGGCTCGGGGTCAACTACCCTGCGGGCCCAGCCGAATGGCACGACCGGCTCGGCCGCGACTGGGCGTACGACCTGCTGCACCACCTCGACGAGCGCTGTCCCGGCGGCCGGTACGCGCCTTCGCTGGCGCTGTACAAGCTCGGGTACGCGGCGGGCGACGAAGACGAGGCCCCCTACGGGGACGACGAGGCGGGGGAGTCGGAATGACCACGGCCAAGCGGGACACCTACACGCCCGAGACGCTCCTGTCCGTAGCCGTCCAGGTCTTCAACGAGCGCGGCTACGACGGCACCTCGATGGAGCACCTGTCCAAGGCGGCCGGCATCTCGAAGTCCTCGATCTACCACCACGTCGCCGGCAAGGAGGAGCTGCTCCACCGCGCCGTCAGCCGGGCCCTGGACGAGCTCTTCGCGGTCCTGGCGGAGCCGGGGGCAATACGCGGCCGCGCGGTCGAACGCGTCGAGTACGTCACGCGCCGCACGGTCGAGGTCCTCGTCGCGGAGCTCCCCTACGTCACCCTGCTGCTGCGGGTCCGGGGCAACACCCGCACCGAGCGCTGGGCCCTGGAGCGCCGCCGCGAGTTCGACCACCAGGTCGCGGAACTGCTCAAGGCCGCCGCCGCCGAGGGCGACCTGCGGGCCGACGTGGACATCCGCCTCGCCACCCGCCTCCTCTTCGGCATGGTCAACTCTCTGGTCGAGTGGTACCGCCC
Organism: Streptomyces sp. NPDC104226; assembly: GCF_055584085.1. NCBI lineage: Bacteria > Bacillati > Actinomycetota > Actinomycetes > Kitasatosporales > Streptomycetaceae > Streptomyces > Streptomyces sp. NPDC104226. The sequence goes on along the minus strand of NZ_JBVJMS010000010.1, from coordinate 84,860 downwards.
GCACCCGGGCACCACCCCCGACCAGCTCGCGGACGCGGTGGTCAGCATGGCTCTGGACGGCCTGCGCACACAGCGCTGACCGGGCCCTCCGGAGTCGGGCGGGGGGCCCCGCCCGCCCGACCGCGGGCCACCTGCCCGTCGGCCGCCGACGGCCGACGGCTGGCACCGGCCCGCCCGCCGGGTTTCACTGGGAAGTACCGGCAGCACCGAAGCCCGCACGCCTCGGGAGGCCCCGTGAACACGCACACGCCGCCGCGCTTCGACCCCACCCGCGTCCCCCACCTCCTGGGCTCTTTCGCCCCGGTGAGCGAGGAGGTCGAGGTCGCCGACCTCGAAGTGACCGGCGAGATCCCGCCGGAGCTGGACGGGCTGTACCTGCGCAACGGCCCCAATCCGAGGTTCACCCCGATCGGCTCGTACCTGTACCCCATCGACGGGGACGGCATGCTGCACGGGGTCTGGCTCTCGGGGGGCCGCGCCCGCTACCGCAACCGCTTCGTGCGCACCGGCACGCTGATGGCCGAGGAACGGGCCGGCCGGGCCCTGTGGGGCGGCGTGGAGTCGATGATCATGCCGGATGCCGGCCAGGTCGGGCCGGAACTCGCGGGCACCTTCAGGGAGATGCCGGACATCAACGTCGTACGGCACGGAGGCCGGCTGCTGGCGCTCGCCGAGTCCGCGTGCCCCTATCGCATGGGCGCCGGCCTGGAGACGCTCGGCCGCGAGGAGTTCGACGGCGCCCTGCCGATGGGCATCACCGCCCACCCCAAGACCGATCCGGTGACCGGCGAGATGGTCGTCTTCTGCTACGGCCTGGAGGCGCCGTACCTGACCTGGTCGGTCATCGGCCGCGACGGCACGGTCACCCGGGGACCCACGCCGGTCGACGGCGTGGACGAGCCGATGATGATCCACGACATGGCCCTGACGGCGCGCTACGCGGTCATCGTCCTGGCCCCCGCCTTCTTCGACTTCGCCGCGGCCATGGCGGGCGGCTCGGTCCTGGCCTGGCGCCCCGAGCGCGGGACCCGCGTGGTCCTCGTCCCGCGCGACGGCGGACCGCCGCGCTGGGCCGCGGACGAGGCGTTCTGGCTCTGGCACACGCTCAACGCGTACGACGACGGACCCGGCCCGGACGCCCCGGTGGTCCTGGACTACGTGCAGTGGAGCCGGCTGACCGTCGGGCCGGAACCGGAGCCCGGCGCGGCCCCCGCGAGCAGCGGGCTCGTACGGGCGCGCATCGACCCGGTGGCGGGCACGATGGCCCGGACCCTCCTGGACGACGCCCGGGTGGAGTTCCCCCGCATCGACGACCGGCGCATCGGCCGCCGCCACCGCTACGCCGCGCTGGCCGGCGAGACCGGCCGGACGGACCTGCTGCCCGGTGAGTACGACGCCGTGCGCTTCCACGACACCGAGACCGGCACGGCCCTGGTCTGGGACGCCGGGGACCTGTCCGTCGGGGAGCCGGTCTTCGCGCCGGCTCCGGGGCAGGACGCGGAGGAGCACGGCTACTGGCTGACGTTCGCCACCGACCGCACCGACGGGTCCGCGTGGTTCCTGGTCCTCCCGGCCCAGGACCCCGCCTCCGGCCCCGTGGCCCGCGCCCGCGTGCCGGTCCGGGTTCCGCTCGGCCTGCACGGCTGCTGGCTGCCGGCGGACGGCGGCTGAGGACGGGCGGCCGCTGAGGACCCGGGCCCGCCTCAGTCTTCGGAGATCGTGGGGCCCGCGGTCTGGTCGCGGGCCAGGAGGTCCGTTTCCTCGAAGACCAGCAGGGTGCGCGTGGAGAGGACCTCCGGGATGGACTGGAGGCGGGTCAGGACCAGTTCGCGCAGGGTGCGGTTGTCCGGGGTGTGGACCAGGAGCAGGACGTCGAAATCGCCGCTGACCAGGGCGATGTGGGCGGCGCCGGGGAGCTCGCGGAGCTGTTCGCGGACCGTGCGCCAGGAGTTCTGGACGATCTTCAGGGTGATGTAGGCGGAGGCGCCCTGGCCCGCGCGTTCGTGGTTGACGCGGGCGGTGAAGCCGCGGATCACCCCGTCGTCGATGAGCCGGTTGATCCGGGCGTAGGCATTGGCCCGGGACACGTGGACCTGTTCGGCGACGGAGCGTATGGAGGCGCGGCCGTCCGCCTGGAGCAGGCGCACGATCGACCGGTCGATCGGGTCCAGCGGGCGGGGCGGCAGGGCCGGCGGCAGCGCCGGTCCGGGGGCTACCGGCGGTACGGCCGCGCCCCCGAGTGCGCCCCCCGGGGCGGGAGCCGCCCCGGAACCCGCTCCGGAACCCGGTCCGGCCATTTGTTCATCCGTCATCGCCCGATGCCTGCCTCTCCTGGACGTCCTGCACCCATACCAGGGCGTCGACGCCACTTTGTCCACAGCCTGGCGCCGCCTGTAGCCAAATTGCCCGGGCAACCGAACAATCGGTAGGTGAGGGGCCTCACACCCGAGGCCTCCCTGCCCGCTTCCCACGAGGAGGTGTACGCCGCCATGACGGTCCAAGAGCTGCCCGGTGCCGGTGCGTCCCACCGCTCCACCCCGCCGCCCGCCTGGAGGCCCCGTACGGATGCCGCCCCGCTGCTCCCGGACCCCGAGCCGTACCGGGTGCTGGGCACCCCGGCCGCCGACAGCCTCGACCCCGAGCTGATGCGCCGGTGCTACGCCGAGCTGGTGCGCGGCCGCCGCTACAACGCCCAGGCCACCGCCCTCACCCGGCAGGGCCGTCTGGCCGTATATCCCTCCACCGTCGGCCAGGAAGCGTGCGAGATCGCCGCAGCCCTGGTCCTGGAGGAGCAGGACTGGCTCTTCCCGAGCTACCGCGACACCCTCGCGGCCGTGGCGCGCGGACTGGACCCCGTAGAGGCCCTGACGCTGCTGCGCGGCGACTGGCACACCGGGTACGACCCGCGCGAGCGCCGGATCGCCCCCCTCTCGACCCCCCTCGCCACCCAGCTCCCGCACGCGGTCGGCCTGGCGCACGCCGCCCGGCTGCGCGGTGACGACGTGGTCGCCCTCGCCATGGTCGGCGACGGCGGCACCAGCGAGGGCGACTTCCACGAGGCCATGAACTTCGCCGCCGTCTGGCAGGCGCCGGTCGTCTTCCTCGTGCAGAACAACGGCTTCGCGATCTCCGTCCCCCTCGCCAAGCAGACCGCCGCCCCGACCCTGGCCCACAAGGCCGTGGGGTACGGGATGCCCGGCCGCCTCGTCGACGGCAACGACATCGCCGCCATGCACGAGGTGCTGTCCGAGGCGGTCCGGCGGGCCCGGTCCGGCGGCGGACCGACCATGATCGAAGCGGTCACGTACCGCATCGAGGCCCACACCAACGCCGACGACGCCACCCGCTACCGGGGCGACGCCGAGGTCGAGGCGTGGAAGGCGCACGACCCGGTCGAGCTGCTGGAGCGCGAGCTGACCGCGCGCGGCCTGCTGGACGAGGCGGGCATCCAGGACGCCAAGGACTCGGCCGAGGCGATGGCGGCGGCACTGAGGGACGGGATGAACGCGGACCCCGTGACCGACCCGATGGACCTCTTCTCCCACGTCTACGCGGAGCAGACCGGCCGGCTGCGCGAACAGGCGGCCATGCTCCGAGCCGAGCTGGACGCGGCCGAGCAGGAAGAGCACGGAGCGGGGGACGGATCATGACCACGGTGGCGGCGAAGCCGGCGACGAAGCCGGCGACGATGGCCCAGGCCCTGAACCGCGCGATGCGCGACGCGATGGCCGAGGACCCGGCCGTCCACGTCATGGGCGAGGACGTCGGGGCGCTCGGCGGGGTCTTCCGCATCACGGACGGCCTCGCGAAGGAGTTCGGCGAGGACCGCTGCACGGACACCCCGCTCGCCGAGGCCGGCATACTCGGCGCGGCCGTCGGCATGGCCATGTACGGGCTGCGGCCGGTCGTGGAGATGCAGTTCGACGCCTTCGCGTACCCGGCCTTCGAGCAGCTCGTCTCGCACGTGGCGAAGATGCGCAACCGCACCCGCGGCGCGATGCCGCTGCCGATCACCATCCGGGTGCCGTACGGCGGCGGGATCGGCGGCGTGGAGCACCACTGCGACTCCTCCGAGGCGTACTACGTGGCCACGCCCGGGCTCACCGTCGTGACCCCGGCGACGGTCGAGGACGCGTACGGACTGCTGCGCGCCTCCATAGCCAGCGACGACCCGGTGATCTTCCTTGAGCCGAAGCGGCTGTACTGGTCCAAGGCCGACTGGTCGCCCGAGGCGCCCGCGGCGGTCCCCGGGATCGGCACCGCGCTCGTCCGGCGGACCGGCACGAGCGCGACCCTGATCACCTACGGGCCCTCCCTGCCGGTGTGCATGGAGGCCGCCGAGGCGGCCCGCGAGGAGGGCTGGGACCTGGAGGTCGTGGACCTCCGCTCCCTCGTCCCCTTCGACGAGGAGACCGTCGTGGCCTCCGTACGCCGCACCGGGCGCGCGGTGGTCGTCCACGAGTCCGGCGGCTTCGGCGGACCGGGCGCGGAGATCGCCGCCCGGATCACGGAGCGGTGCTTCCACCACCTGGAGGCGCCCGTGCTGCGCGTCACCGGCTTCGACATCCCGTATCCGCCGCCGATGCTGGAGAAGCACCACCTGCCCGGCGTGGACCGGATCCTGGACACCGTGGCCCGTCTGCAGTGGGAGAACTGATGCCGCAGGTCATGGAGTTCAAGCTGCCGGACCTGGGAGAAGGGCTGACCGAGGCGGAGATCGTCCGCTGGCTGGTCGCCGTCGGCGACGTCGTCGCCATCGACCAGCCCGTCGTCGAGGTCGAGACGGCCAAGGCCATGGTCGAGGTGCCCTGCCCGTACGGGGGCGTGGTCACCGCCCGCTTCGGCGAGGAGGGGACGGAACTGCCCGTCGGAGCACCGCTGATCACCGTGGCGGTGGGTGCGCAGTGCGCGCCGGCCGATGCCCCCGCTGCCGAGGGGACCCAGGACTCCGCGCACGCGCCCCGGCCCCTGATCGGCTACGGCTCGGACGATTCACGTCCGGCGCGTCGGAGGCGGGTGCGACCCGGCTCCGCCGCGCCGGGGGCGGCTCCCGCGGCTCCGGCTCCGGCCGCCGTCGCGGTGGTCACGGCACCTCCCGTCACGGCAGCGGCGGCCACCGCACCGGCCGTCGTCGCCGGGCCGGTGCCCGTCATCTCGCCGCTGGTGCGCAAGCTGGCGCGGGACCACGGGGTGGACCTGCGCGCCCTGCGCGGATCGGGGCCCGAGGGCCTGATCCTGCGTGCTGACGTCGAGGAGGCGCTGCGCGCACCGGCGCAGGCACCGGCGCCCCCCGCCGTTGCGCCCGCTGCCGTCGCCGCGCCGGAGGGTGTCACGCGGATCCCCCTCAAGGGGGTGCGCGGGGCGGTCGCGGACAAGCTGTCGCGCAGCCGGCGGGAGATCCCGGACGCCACCTGCTGGGTCGACGCCGACGCCACCGAGCTGATGGCGACCCGGGCGGCGATGAACGCCGCGGGCGGCCCCAAGATCTCCGTGCTCGCGCTGCTCGCCCGGATCTGCACGGCGGCACTGGCCCGCCACCCGGAGCTCAACTCCACGGTGGACCTGGCGGCGAACGAGATCGTCCGGCTGCCCGCCGTGCACCTGGGCTTCGCCGCGCAGACCGAGCGGGGCCTGATGGTGCCCGTGGTCAGGGACGCGCAGGCGCGCAGCGCGGAGTCGCTGTCGGCGGAGTTCGCGCGGCTCACGGAGCTGGCCCGGGCGGGGAAGTTGGCGCCGGCCGATCTCACCGGGGGCACCTTCACCCTGAACAACTACGGGGTGTTCGGGGTCGACGGCTCCACGCCGATCATCAACCATCCCGAGGCGGCGATGCTCGGTGTGGGGCGGATCATTCCGAAGCCGTGGGTGTACCGAGGGGAGTTGGCGGTCCGGCAGGTCGTGCAGTTGTCACTGACGTTCGATCACCGGGTGTGCGATGGCGGGACCGCGGGCGGCTTCCTGCGCTACGTCGCCGACTGCGTCGAGTCCCCCTCGGTACTGCTGCGCAGCCTGTAGCTCCGCGGGGCCGGCCGCCGACCGGGCAGCCCTGCGGGGCTGTCCCCTACCCACCCTTCCACCGTTCCCCGGGCTCCGCCCGGACCCCCGGTCCTCAAACGCCGGAGGGGCTGGATAGATCAAGCCTCGCCGGCGTTTGAGGCGCGGGGTCTGGGGCGGAGCCCCAGGAGGGGTCCGGGCGCAGCCCGGGGAACGGTGGAAGGGCGGGTAGGGGACTTCGCACCGCGCAGCGGCAGACCACGCCGCCCGGGCGAGTCAGGTGGTCAGGAGGAGCTTGCCCACGTGGGTGCTGGCCTCCAAGACGCGGTGGGCCTCTGCCGCCTCCCGCATGGGGTACGTCGCGTGCACCACCGGGTGGATGCGGCCCGCTTCGAGCAGGGGCCATACGTGTTCGCGTACGGCCGCGACGATCGCGGCCTTCTCTTCCAGGGGGCGCGCCCGGAGCGTGGTCGCGGTGATCGCCGCCCGCTTCGCCAGCAGCGCCGCCAGGTTGAGCTCCGCCTTGACCCCGCCCTGGAGCCCGATGATCGCGAGGCGGCCGTTCACGGCCAGCGCGTCCACGTTCCGGGTCAGGTACTTCGCGCCCATGATGTCCAGGATCACGTCCGCCCCGGCGCCGCCCGTGGCCGTCCGGATCTCCTCGACGAAGTCCTGCTCGCGGTAGTCGATCAGGATGTCCGCGCCCAGCTCGGCGCAGCGCGCCAGCTTCTCCTTGCCGCCCGCCGTAACCGCGACCCGCGCGCCCACGGCCTTCGCCAGCTGGATCGCCATCGTGCCGATGCCGCTCGATCCGCCGTGCACCAGCAGGGTTTCGCCCGGGCGCAGCCCGGCCACCATGAAGACGTTCGACCAGACCGTGGAGACGACCTCGGGCAGGGCCGCCGCCGTCACCAGGTCCACGCCCGCCGGGACCGGCAGGAGCTGGCCCGCCGGGACGGCCACCCGCTGCGCGTACCCGCCTCCGGAGAGCAGCGCGCACACCTCGTCGCCGACCGACCAGCCGGACACCCCGGCCCCGATCGCGGAGATCCGCCCGGAGCACTCCAGGCCGGGGTGGGGCGAGGCGCCGGGCGGCGGGTTGTAGAAGCCCTGCCGCTGCAGGACGTCGGCGCGGTTCACGGCACTCGCCGCCACCTCGACGAGGACCTCGCCGTCTCCGGCCACCGGGTCGGGTGCGTCGGCCCACACCAAAGCATCGGGGCCGCCGGGCTGTTCGATGGTGATCGCATGCATGGCCGGAGGCTACCGCGCGGATCGCCCGCCCAGTGGAGTTCAGCAGCCGGCGGTGGTGGCGCGAGCGCCACGCGGCCTTCGGGGTCCGCTCGGGGCGCGTTGAAGACCGGGGGCCTGCTAGTCCGGTGAGCCCAGGACCACCGGCGGTGTGGCCGGCGGGGCCGCGCGGACGATGGTGATGACACGGTCCGTCAGTTGCAGCGGGCTCGCGTGCGGGTCGTCGTACGGGAGGAGTCGGTGGCCGCGCAGGACGCTGACGACCAGGTCGTCCGTGTCCCGGACCGACTTGCCGACCTCCGCGCGGTTCACCGGACGCTCGATCAGGTCGAGTCCGCTGCCCTGCTGGATGAGGTCCTCCATCACCGTGCCCGCGCTCGGGCTGAGCACCGAGAGGCCGAGCAGCCGGCCCGCCGCGCTCGCGCTCGTGATGACGGCGTCGGCGCCCGACTGCTTCAGCAGCGGTGCGTTCTCCTCTTCCCGGACGGCCGTCACGATCTTCGCGCCGCGGTTGAGCTGGCGGGCCGTCAGGGTGACGAGGACCGCCGTGTCGTCGCGCTGGGTGGCGATGACGATCTGACGGGCCTTCTGGATCTCGGCGCGCAGCAGGACGTCGGAGCGCGTGGCATCGCCGACGACCCCCGTGAACCCCTCCGCGTTGGCGATGTCGATCACCTTGGCGCTGGGGTCGACGATGACCACCTGCTCCTTGCTGAGGCCGGTGGCCAGCAGGGTCTGCAGGGCGGAGCGGCCCTTCGTACCGAAGCCGACGACGACCGTGTGGTCACGCAAGTTCTTCCTCCAGCGGCTGAGCCGCCACTCTTCCCTGGTGCGTTCGGTGAGGACTTCCAGGGTGGTGCCGACCAGGATGATCAGGAACAGCACGCGCAGCGGGGTGATCAGCAGGACGTTGACCAGCCGCGCGCTGTCGCTGTACGGGACGATGTCGCCGTAGCCGGTGGTCGACAGGGTGACGGTCGCGTAGTAGACGCAGTCGAGGAAGTCGACCTTGTCGTTGGCGTTGTCGTGGTACCCCGCGCGGTCGATCCACACGATCAGGACCGTCAGGGCCATGACGAACAGGGCCATCAGCAGGCGGCGCGTGACCTGACGGAGCGGTTTTTCGACGACGCGCTTGGGCAGTTTGATGCGGCGCGAGACGAGCTTCTCGTCGGCGCCGCGTGCCATCGCGTCGGAGCCGTGAAGTTTCACGTGAAACATCCCCCCGAAGCCCACGGGAGATCGAGGATCTCCAACTCCTGTCCGGACCGAGCCCCGTTCGGCGGTACGACGGCCAGCGCGTCCGCGGCGGCCACCCCGCGCAGCATGGCCGGCCCGTTGTAGCGCAGCGGTACGGCGTGGTCCTCGGTCAGCAGGACCGGTACGAGCCGGGTGTCGTGCGGGTGACCCGGTACGTCGCCCTCCACGGGCACCACGTACCGGGGGCGCGGGCGGCGTCCGGCGAGGGCCCGCAGCAGCGGTTCGGCGAGGGTGAGCAGCCCGGAGACGGCGGCCAGCGGGTTGCCGGGCAGCCCCACCAGGTGGCGGACCGGGTCCCCTCCGGCAGCCCCGCCGCCGATGCGGGCCAGCAGCATCGGGTGCCCGGGGCGTACGGCCACCCCGTCGACGAGCAGTTCGGCGCCGGCCTTGGCCAGCACGGGGTGGACGTGGTCGACGGGGCCGGATGCGGTGCCGCCGGTGGTGATGACCACGTCGGCGGTGGAGCCGGTGACGGCCTCCAGCAGGGCTTCGGCGCCCGCCGGGTCGTCGCCGAGCCGCCGGACGGAGACGACCTCGGCGCCGAGCCGGGTCAGCCAGGGGCCCAGCATGGGGCTCAGGGCATCGCGGATGAGCCCGTCGTGCGGGGGGCCCTCGGTGAGCAGCTCGTCGCCGAGGACCAGGATCTCCACGCGCGGCCGGGGGCGGGTGGCGAGCTCGTCGTACCCGGCGGCCGCGGCCAGGCCGAGGACGGCGGGGGTCACCAGGGAGCCCGCGGGCAGCAGCAGATCACCGGAGCGGCACTCCTGGCCGCGCGGGCGGATGTCCTGGCCGGTGACGACGGGACGGTCGGCGTACAGCAGGGTGCCGGCCTCGCGGGAGTGCTCGCTGCGGATCACGGCGGTGGTGTCCGCGGGGATGCGGGCGCCGGTGGCGATCCGTACGGCCTCACCGTCCGCGAGGGGCGCCGGGCGCTCGCTCCCGGCCAGTGCGCTCTCGCCGGGGCGGACGGTCCAGGGGCCGGGCCCGGCGACGGCCCAGCCGTCCATCGCGGAGGTGTCGAAGGACGGCAGGTCGCCCAGGGCGTCGAGGGATGCCTCCAGCACCTCGCCGAGTGCGGCCGCCAGCGGGACCCGGTGCGTGCGGCCGCGGACGGCCGCACCGGCACGGGCGGAGGCCTCCCGGGCCCGGTGCCAGGGCGCGGCGCGGTGACCGCAGCCGGCGCCGCCGGTGCCGGTGCCGGGGCCGGCTGCGGTGTCCGCGGCGTCGGAACGGGGGGTGCGGCTGACCAGGGCGAGGGCCTGGTCGAGGGCGCGGTCGGCGTCGGCGTCGGCGTCGGTGCCGGGGTCGGCGGTCATCCGGTCGCTTCGGGGCCGGTGGCTCCCGGGGCTTCGGCGGCTTCCGCGGCCTCGCCTTCCGCGGCCCAGCGCAGGGCCAGCTCGGCGGCCTTGCGGGACGCCTCGGCCACGGCCTGCGCGGGGTCGGCCCCGGTGGCCTCGGCGTGGGCCGCCGCGTAGCCGACGAGGAAGGTCGTCAGCGGGGCGGCGGGCCGGGCGACGCCGTGCGCGGCGTCACGGGCGAGGTCGAGCAGGGTCTTGGTGTCGACGGCGACGTCGATGCCCAGCTCGTTCTTGACGGCGGTGATCCATTGCTCCAGCACGGTTCCATGCTCTCTGATTCGGGCGCGGGCAGCGGCGAGATCGTCCCAGGTGTCGCAGTCGAAGGAGGCGAGTGGCGCAGCCGCGGTGACCGGGGTGAGGTCGAGTTCGGTGGTGAGGGCGCGCAGGGGGAGGCCGTTCACCGAGCCGTGTTCGGTGGCCAGCAGGGCGATTTCCCTGCGCAGGGGCTCGGCGCGGTAGGCGGCGACCAGGGGCTGGTCGCGGCCGTCCGGGTCCCGGAGCAGGGCTCCGTCCCGGGCGTGGTGCTCGGGCGCGTCGAGGGTTCGGAGCAGGGCCGCGACGGTGTCCCCGTCCAGGAACGGCAGATCTGCGGAGAGTACGAGGACCAGCGGGGCGGTGGTGTGCCGCAGGCCGGCGTCCAGCGCGGCGAGGGGGCCGCCGCCCGGGGGGTCCTCGCGGGCCCATTGCACGGGCCGGGCGGTGGGCCTGCGGCCGGCCACGACGATGGTGGTGCGGGCGTCTGCGCAGGCGTCCAGGACGCGGTCCAGGAGGGGGCGGCCGCCTACGCGGAGGCCGGGTTTGTCGGCTCCGCCGAGTCGTCTTGCGGCGCCGCCTGCCAGGACGATGGCGTCGTAGGTCATTCCCCGAGTATGCGGGGGGTTGGGGCCGGATGGGTTGTGGCGTTTACCGGGGTCTTACCCGGTGGCCCGTCGGGGTGGCTGCGGGTGTGCCGCTGCGCGGTGCGGAGTCCCCTACCCGCCCTTCCACCGTTCCCCGGGCGCTGCCCGGACCCCGGTCCTCAAACGCCGGACGGGCTGAAGGGGGTACCGGGCTCCGCCCGGACCCCCTGGGGCTCCGCCCCAGACCCCGCGCCTCGAACGCCGGCGAGGCCGGAATGGCTGCGCCCGGACCCCCTGGGGCTCCGCCCCGGACCTCGGTCCTCAAGCGCCGGAACGCCACAAAGGCTCCGCGGGCGTCGGGCCGGGCATGGCTCCGGGGCCGCTGGGTGGCGGCCCCGGAGGGGTGGGTGGGGTGGGTTAGAGGTACGGGCCCGAGCGGACGGCGCCGTGGGGGCCGTCCTCGTCGTCCTCGTGGGAGGAGCCGGGCGGGAGGGCGCGGCGCATCTGCTCCAGCTGGGCCCGCGCCGCCATCTGCTGCGCGAACAGGGCCGTCTGGATGCCGTGGAACAGGCCTTCCAGCCAGCCCACCAACTGCGCCTGGGCGATCCGCAGTTCCGCCTCGGACGGAATCGCCTCCTCGGTGAAGGGGAGGGAGAGCCGCTCCAGTTCCTCCACCAGCTCGGGAGCCAGGCCGTCTTCCAGCTCCTTCACCGACGCCGCGTGAATGTCCTTCAGACGGACCCGGCTGGCCTCGTCCAGAGGTGCGGCGCGTACCTCTTCCAGGAGTTGCTTGATCATGCTGCCGATCCGCATGACCTTGGCGGGCTGTTCGACCATCTCCGTCACCGGGACCTCGCGCGACTCGTCATCGGCGCCGCCGACCGGCATCCCGTCCTGCCCCACGATCAGGCCGTGCGGGGGGCTGTCCTGCGACCGTTCACTCCTCGGCATCTCCATGCCGTCATTCTCTCGCACACCTTCGTATTCACTCGGTGTGCCCCCGCACGGGCGTGATCCACCCTGTGCGGGGGCACCAACCGGCACCGAAATCGTCAGGCCTCGCGGCGGGCCAGCGCTCCGCTCGAACGGGTGACCAGGGCCGCCAGCAGGGCGGCGCCCAGCGGGACGACGATCAGCAGGCCGCCCAGCGTGGTCCACGGCACGGAGATCGGGATGTACGGAACGGCCTCGGAGGCGGCCGAGTAGCCGTTCTCGATGCCGTTGCGGACCAGGTCGGCCGCGGCCCGCCGTTCGGTGAGCCGGAGCCCGACCGCGGGCAGGATCCCGGCCGCAGAGCCGAGCAGTACGCCCATCAGGGCGACCACTCCGCACTGGAAGCCGCTGAGCGTGCGCCGCACCCGCGGCGGTGCACCGACGGCGGCCAGGGTCTTCAGGTCGCCCTCTGCGTCCGCCTGGGCCAGGCCCGTGGCGATGCCGGCCGCGCCGATGGTGACCAGGCCCGCGAAGACGGTCAGGACGAGCATGACGAGGCTGTCGTTGCCCTCGTAGCCCTTCTCGATCCGCACGGAGGTGTCCATGCCCAGCTTGTCGAGGGCCCCTTCGAGCCGCTGGCGCTGCTCGGAGCTCGCGTTCCCGTCGAGGGTGAAGTACGAGCCGAAGGGGACGGAGGCGATCCCGGCGCTCTTCGCGGCGGAGGGCGGCAGCACCAGCGCGATGCCGTAGCCCTTCACCGACTCCGGTACCTGGTACGCGGCGAAGACCTTGTCCTGGCCCGGCGGCGGCTCGTCGGGGGCGGACCCGGGGGCGGGCTCGGCCCGGCCCGTGATCAGCCGGACGGTGACCTGGTCCGCGAGCACGTTCTGCTTCTTGAAGGAGACGGCCTTGCCCGCCTTCAGCGCGGCCACCGCGCCCGGGTCGTCGACGGCGAGGACGGACAGCAGCTTCTCGTCGGCGACGACCAGGGAGTGCTGGATCCCGAAGCGGTCGTACTGGCACCGCCAGTCGTTGCGCAGCTCCTTCTGCTGGGCCAGCGTGAAGGAACTCGGGCCGTTCGGGGCGCCGTAGAGCGGGCAGCGCTGCGCCTTCGGGATGATGATCTCGGCCTGCCCGCAGTCCGGGCTGTCGCCGTACGGGGAGCAGCCCGGCTTGCCGACGACGGGGCGCTCCACGTCGGCCCGTACGGCCACCGGGAGTTCCTTCGACAGGGTCTCGCGCATCACGGGGACGTCCCGGTACGCCGTGAACTCGTTGGTCTCGATCAGCCCGGCGCCGAAGGGCAGGCTGGCGACGTACTCGTGCCGCGCCTGGATCTCCTTGCTGTGCTGGTACGTGGCCACGGCGACGGTGCCGGCGACGGCGGCCAGCACGGCGGCCACGGCCGGTGCCGTACGTCCCCGGTTGCGGACGGCGTCGCGCAGCGCGAGGCGGGGCGACAGCGGCAGCCACCGGCCGGCCCGGCCGAACAGGCCGACCAGGGTGGGGGTGAGGGCGACGACGCCGAGCTCGGCGATGGCGCTGCCGCCGGCGACGACGGTGGCGCCCATCTTGGAGACGGAGCCGAACAGGGCGATGGCGGCCCCGCCCGCGATGGCGATCAGGCCGAGGACGGGCAGCACCCGGTTGGCCCGGCGCACACCGCGGCGGCCGGTGAGGGAGGCCAGGACGGTCTGCCGGGAGGCGTTGACGGCCGGGACGATCGCGGCCAGCAGCCCGGTCAGGACGGCGAGCGCTCCGATGGCGAGGAGCTCCAGCGGGCGGACGTCGAAGCTGCCGAAGCGCTGGCCCATCGTGTCCTCCAGCACCGGGCGGAGCCCGACGGTGAGGGCGATGCCGAGGGCGGTGCCGCTGACGGCCGCCGCGGCGCCGATGACGAGGCCGCCGGAGAGCACGATGGCCCGGATGTGCCGGCGGTCACCGCCGTTGGCGCCGACCAGGCCGAGCTGGCGGCGCGAGCGCCGGGCGCCGACCGCGAAGGCGGGTCCGGCCAGCAGGCAGATCTCCAGCATGGCGAGGCCGACGACGGTGGAGACGATCGCGATCTCGGTGGTCCCGATCATGGAGCCGGGCCGCCAGACGTCCCGGGGCTGCTCCGTGTAGAGCGGCACCTCGGAGTCGGCCGGCGGGTTCAGCAGCACGGCACGGGATTCGACGATGAGGTGCTGCTTGGCGTTGGTCTCCTTGACCATGTTCCACGTGAAACCTTCGCCGCCGACCTTCACCAGGTACTCGTCCTGGGGGCGCATCCCCGTGCCGCCGACGGCCTTCAGGTCCCGGTCGAGCGGGGCCAGCAGGGTGCCGGGCAGGGCGAGGAGCTGCGCCGACTTCAGCGCGTTGGGCAGCTCGTAGACACCGACGATCTTGTACGAGGTCTTCGACTCGCGCGGGGTCACGCTGGAGCCGAGGAAGTACCCGGACTCCTCCAGGAAGGCTCCGGTGGCGAGGACCTCGCCCGCGGCCTGCGGCAGCCGGCCGCGCTCCAGCGTCCACAGGCCCTTGACCAGCGGGCTCGCCGGGTCCACCTCGCGCAGTTCGGTGTCCATGATCCCGTAACGGGTGCGGACCTTGCCGTAGGAGATGCTGTCCTTGACGGACTGGGATCCGGCCGGGAGCTGCGGTGCGGCGGTGGGCTGGTCCGGGTTGCCGGAGCTCGGCTGGTAGTTGTCGTATCCGCCGACGGGGGCGTAGCTCTGCGCGTCGGGGGACTGGTAGAGGGGCGTGCCCATGTGGGGGTCGTGCACCTTGGCGTCGGCGGCGCCGAGCACGCGTACGGCGCGCTGCTCGGGGGAGAGCTCCGAGCTGCGGATGGTGAGGTCGACGGCGCTCACGCCGACGATCGGCAGGGCGATCATGGCCAGGACGAGGGCGCTGCGGCCCTTGGAGCGCCAGGCGTCGCGGCGGGCTATTCGGATCGCCGCGATCCAGGAGTGGTACGCGGAGATCACTGAGCGGCCGCCTGCCCGGAGAGCAGGGAGTCTGCGTGGCTGCGCAGGGTCTCGTCGACGACGCTGCCGTCGCGCAGGAAGACCACGCGGTCGGCCCATGCGGCGAACCGCGGCTCGTGGGTGACCAGGATGCCGGCCGCTCCGGCGTCGCAGCGCGAGCGCAGCAGGGCGAGTACGGACTCCCCGGTCTCGGAGTCCAGGGCGCCGGTCGGCTCGTCGGCGAGGACCAGGCGGCGGTCGCCGACCAGGGCGCGGGCGATGGCCACGCGCTGCTGCTGGCCGCCGGACATCTCGTCCGGGAAGCGGTCGGCGAGCTGCGGGAGGTTCATCTCCTCCAGGGCCGCGAGCGCGGAGACCCGGGCCTTGCGGGCGGAGACGCCGTCGAGTTCGAGCGGCAGGGAGACGTTCTCGGCGGCGGTGAGCGCCGGGATCAGGTTGTAGTCCTGGAAGACGTACCCGATGCTGCGGCGGCGCAGGGCGGCCAGCTGCTTGCGGCTCGCGGTGGTGATGTCGGTGCCCTCGACGATCACCTTGCCGCTGCTCGGGGTGTCGAGTCCGCCGGCGAGGGTCAGCAGCGTGGACTTGCCGGACCCGGAGGGGCCCATGACGGCGACGAGCTCGCCGGGGTACACGGAGAGGTTGATCCCGCGCAGGGCGTGCACCTCGGTGGCGCCGCTGCCGTGGGTGCGGACGAGCTGGTCCAGTTGCAATACGGGCTGGTCGGGCATGAAGGGTTCCCCCCTGAGACGTGGAGCGGTGGTTCAGACCCGCCGCGAGCGGGCGGTACGGGAAAGAGACCGGTCGGTGGTCGTGGGCGTGGTCGGGACGGTGGGGGCCTGGGCGGCCCCGGAGGGTCCGGCGGGGTGGTGGCCCGCGCCGTGTCCCTCGGGCGGTTCGGCCTCGGCCGGTGCGCGCTCCCCGCGCGCGGACAGCCGTACGAGCCGGGACTCGCAGTGGTCGAGCCAGCGGGCCTCGGCCTCGGTCTGGAAGATCAGCTGTTCCAGGACCAGCAGCCAGGCGATGTCGTCGCGCTCGCCGGAGCGCCCGCTCTCGATGGCGGTGAGCGCCTGGGCCTTGAGCCGGGTGTAGTCCTGCATGGCCTGGACGGTGGCGTGCCGCTGGGCCTGGATGACCGCGCGGACGTCCACGCCGGGTGCGCCGACGGCCATGGCGAGCTTGATGGCGAGCTCGTCCCGGGGCGGGTTGGCCCGGTCGACGGGACGCTCGTACCAGGCGTGCAGTTCGTGGCGGCCGGTCTCGGTGATGGCGTACAGGGTGTGCCCGGCGGTGTCCGCGCCGCCGGGTGCGACGAGGCCGTCGCGCTCCAGACGGGCGAGCGTGGTGTACACCTGCCCGACGTTGAGCGGCCAGGTGGAACCGGTGCGGGACTCGAATTCGGTGCGGAGCTGAGAGCCGTACCTGGGGCCCCGTTCCAGCAGGGCGAGAAGGCCGTGGCGGATCGACATACTCAGTATGTATACCGAGTATGTACCTCGCCGCAACCGTCCTCGGGACTACGTCCCAAGGGGGACCCGGGGGTCGGGGCGGGGGCTACGCGCCCCGGCGCAGCCGCATTCCCATGAACCCGAGACCCAGTCCCATCAGGGCGAATCCCGTTCCGAGCGGCAGTATGTGCGCGGCCAGATCGGCGGCCCGGTCGTTCGGCTCGGTGCCGAGCGCGCCGACCACCGGGTGCGTCGGAGAGGCGGAGGGGATCGCGGGAGCCGGCAGGACCGGCTCGGTGCGCGGGTGTGCGGGGACGGGGCGCGCGGCGAGCACGGTCTCGGGATTGGCGGGCTCGCCCACCGGCCGCCCGGGCCGCTCCCGCCCGGCTCCGGCGGAGCTGCCGGCGAGGTCCTCGAAGGCCCGGTCCGCCGCGTCGGCCACGGGCGCGGGGTCGTCGGGCGACGCGTCGGCGGGGGCGGTGGCGGGGGTGAACGCGGAAGCCGCGACGGGGATGGCGGCGGCGGCCTGTGCAGGCGCCGTGACCAGCAGCGCGGCGGTTGCCATCGCTGCCCCGGCGGTCCAGCGCAGCGCGCGGGCGTAGGTCACGGACTCAGATTTACACGACCGGACAAAACCGGCATCCCGGACAGGCTGTTCGGGATGCCGGTGCGTCTAGAAGGTCGGGTTCTTCACCGAAGCGGAACCGCACAGGCTCCGGTAGCCGGCGTCGTTGAACGCCGCGACCTCCACGCCGACCCGGTCGATCCCGCGCTTGTCCTGGAGGGAGGTCTCCCAGGTCTGGCTCTTGCCGGCCCCGCGCTTGTTGAAGCGCCAGGGCCAGTCGTGCGAGTGGCCGCTGTGATCCAGCGTGTAGAGCCGGATCCCCGCGACGCGGGCGTCGTCCGAGGTGTCCACGGACGTCAGCTTGACGTCGAGCAGGGTGGAGCCGTTCAGCCACGTCCAGTCGGCGCTGCCGTAGGCGCCGGCGGTCTCGCAGCTGGAGGAGGGCCCGGCCGCCGACGCCGGCGAGACGGCGAGCGAGCCGGCCGCCAGGGCCGCGGCGGCGCCGGTGAGGAGACGGACGAGGGCGCGTGCATGACGGTGCAACAGGACTCCCGAGGTGCGGAGGGTGTGACCTGCGCGTATGTACCAGAACCGGCCCCCGGCGGGCGAACTGCCGTCACCCTTCCGAGGGGCACTCCTCCTCAGGCCCTTCCTCGGGCTTACTCAGACCTACTCCGGGTCGCCGGTCGAGATCCACAGGGTGAAGGTGGTGTTCTTCGGGTCGATCTCGTCGCCGCCCGCGGGCTGCTGTTCCACGACGGTCCCCTCGCCGTAGACCGCCTCGTCCTTCGGCTTCGGGGTGTACTTCCATCCGGCGGCCCGGATGCAGGCCTTCACCGAGACCTCGTTCATGTACCGGAAGTCCGGTGCCACCACCTTGGCGGCGTCGGTGCCCTTGCGGGGCTCCTTGCACTTGGACTCCTCGATGGTCCGCGTGAGGTCCGGCCCCTTGTGCCCGGTCTTCGCCGGGGCGGACGCCGAAGTGGAGGAGCCCGGCGTGGACGGCCCGGCCTTGTCCTTGTCGTCACCGTCCATGTTCAGTACGGCGATCAGCCCGCCGATGGCGACCAGCGCCACCACGATGGCTCCGATCACGACCGGGTTCTTCTTCTTGCCGGACCCGCCCGCGGCCGGACCGTGACCGCTCTGCCCGCCCTGCGGCGAGATCGTGTACGGCGGCGGGGTCGGGGCCGAGTACGGCGCAGGGGTCGAGGCCGAGTACGGCGCCGGGGTCGGGGCCTGCTGGTGCTGCTGCTGGTGCTGCGGGTACCCGTACGCCCCGGACTGCGGTGCGGGCGGCGGCGTCGGCGCGTACGCGGACGGCACCGGGGTGTGCGGCGCCTGGTACGGCTGCTGCACCGAGTGCGGCGGCGCCTGCAGGGCGGAGTCCACCGGAGGGAACACGGCCGAGCCGAGGCCCGCACCGCTGTTCGTCGGGTGCGCGCCCGGGACGATGACCGGGGCTCCGGTGTGCCCGGCGCCCGCCACCCGCGCGACCTCGTCGAGCATGGCGGCGGCCGTGGGGAAACGCTCGTTCGGGTTCTTCTTCAGGGCCCGCGCGACCAGCGCGTCCATCGCGGGGGTGACCGAGCGGTTGATGGAGGAGGGCGCGACCGGCTCCTCCTGCACGTGCGCGTACGCCATGCCCAGGGCCGAGTCGGCGACGAAGGGGACGCGCCCGGTCAGCAGCTCGAAGAGCATGATGCCGACCGAGTACAGGTCGGAGCGGGCGTCCACGGCCCGCCCGAGCGCCTGCTCGGGGGAGAGGTACTGCGGGGTGCCGACGACCATGCCGGTCTGCGTCATCGAGGTGACCCCCGACTGCATGGCGCGCGCGATGCCGAAGTCCATGACCTTGACCACTCCGCGCCGCGTCATCATGACGTTGCCCGGCTTGATGTCGCGGTGGACCAGCCCCATTTCGTGGCTGCTCTCCAGAGCCGCCAGCACGTCGGCCGTCACCTTCAGCGCCTTGTCGGCCGGCATGGCCCCGTACTGCCTGATGTCGCCGTCCAGGACGGAGCCGAGCGGCTGCCCCTCGACGTACTCCATGACGATGTACGGCATGACGGCGCCGTCGGCGGCCGACGGGTCCGCGAAGGAGACGACGCCCTCGCCGGTGTCGAAGACCGAGACGATGTTGGTGTGCGACAGTTTCGCTACAGCCTGGGCCTCGCGGCGGAAGCGTTCGCGGAACGACTGCTCGCGTCCGAGCTCGCTGTGCAGGGTCTTGATGGCGACCTGGCGGTCGAGCGCGGAGTCGTAGGCGAGGTAGACGGAAGCCATGCCTCCTTCGCCGAGCAAGTCCCTCAGCTGGTAACGGCCACCGGCCAAAGAGCCGCCCGCGTACTGGCCCTGAGTGCCGTCCTGGCTCATGACTGTCGCTTCCCCTCGGGATCTCCGTGCGCCTCTGGCTGAGCGCACGTCGGCCTCAGTCTGCCGGAGGGCAAGCACACGTCAAGCCAGGTTCCCGTTCCGTGACCACAAGGCCACAGG
Organism: Streptomyces sp. NPDC104226; assembly: GCF_055584085.1. Lineage (NCBI taxonomy): Bacteria > Bacillati > Actinomycetota > Actinomycetes > Kitasatosporales > Streptomycetaceae > Streptomyces > Streptomyces sp. NPDC104226. The sequence goes on along the minus strand of NZ_JBVJMS010000010.1, from coordinate 65,750 downwards.
GGGTCCACAGGCGGCGCACGCGGGGTCCTTGTCCGAACGGTGACCGGTTCCGAGGCTGTAGCGTTCGTCGGAGCACACGACGAGGACCTACCGCTGAGCGGCGGCCGAGACAGACGACGGTGAGGACTGATGGCACCCGAACCCGAGGGAAGCGGCGCCGGGATGGCAGAGGGTCCTGAGCACTGGGGCGCGGGCGGCCTGGTGGGTGACGGCCGTTACCGGCTGACCCACCGTCTGGGCCGGGGCGGCATGGCCGAGGTCTTCGCCGCCGAGGACGTCCGGCTGGGCCGGACCGTCGCCGTCAAGCTGCTCCGCCCCGACCTGGCCGAGGACCCGGTGTCCAAGGCCCGGTTCACGCGCGAGGCGCAGTCGGTCGCCGGTCTCAACCACCATGCCGTGGTCGCCGTGTACGACTCGGGCGAGGACCGGGTCGGCCCGAACGTCGTCCCCTACATCGTCATGGAACTGGTTGAAGGCCGCACCATCCGCGACCTGCTGATCAGCGCCGAGGCCCCGGGCCCCGACCAGGCGCTGATCATCACCTCCGGCGTGCTCGAAGCGCTCGCCTACTCGCACCAGCACGGCATCGTGCACCGTGACATCAAGCCCGCCAACGTGATCATCACGGACACGGGCGCGGTCAAGGTGATGGACTTCGGCATCGCGCGCGCCCTGCACGGCGCGCAGTCGACGATGACCCAGACCGGCATGGTCATGGGCACGCCGCAGTACCTCTCGCCCGAACAGGCCCTCGGCAAGGCCGTGGACCACCGCTCCGACCTGTACGCGACGGGCTGCCTGCTCTACGAACTCCTCTCGCTGCGTCCCCCGTTCACCGGGGAGACCCCGCTGTCGGTGGTCTACCAGCACGTGCAGGACGCGCCGATCCCGCCCTCGCAGCTGCCTGAGGGCGGCCAGATCCCGCAGGAGCTCGACGGGCTCGTCATGCGCTCCCTCGCGAAGGACCCGGACGACCGGTTCCAGAGCGCCGAGGAGATGCGCGGGCTGGTCCAGTACGCCCTGCAGATGCTGCACGACCAGGGGGCCAACACCGGCACCTGGAACACCGGCCCGGTCACCATGGCGCTGCCACACGGGCGCGGCCCGGCGCAGACCACCGCGATGGCGACGCCCGGCCAGGGGCAGCCGCAGTACGGCGCGCACTCCAACACCTCGCAGTTCCAGCAGCCGATGGTGCCGCCGCTGAACCCGGACGACGGCTCCGCCTACCCCGGCGGGGGCGGCAACGGCCACGGCCAGGGCGGGAACGGCGGCTACGACGGCTACGACGACCGCTCCGGCGGCGGCAAGTGGAAGCTCTGGCTGTTCGCGATCCTCGCCGTCCTGGCGGTCGCGGGCGGCGTGGCGTACGCGGTCGACAACTTCGGCGGCAAGAAGGACCCCGGCACGGGCGTGACCCCGCCGGCGAGTTCCGCGTCCTCCTCGCCCGGTGCGTCGCCGGAGAGCCCGTCGCCGGAGACCTCGGAGTCCAAGTCGGCGCCGGAGAGCTCGTACTCCTACTCGGCGCCGCCGACCCGCAGCAAGTCGCCGTCGCCGAGCTACTCGTACTCGCCGTCGTACAGCCCGTCGCCGACGCCCACGCCGACGCCCACGCCGACCCCGACGCCCACGCCGAGCCCGTCGAAGTCGACGTCGCCGAGCCCGACGAAGACGCCCGAGGGCAACGGCGTCGGGGACGACGGAGCGTAGTCCCGCACCCTGCAGAACGGCCCGGCGGCCCGTCTCGATGAGACGGGCCGCCGGGCCGTTCCGTACGGGACCAAAGTCCCGGAGCGCCGGGGTCAGAGCGCGTGCTGGTACTCCCGGTCGACGGCGTCCAGGTTGCCCGCGAGGGTGTGGACGGTGACGAGGTGCGGCTCGATCCGCATGTAGACGGGGTCGAAGACCGCGCCGTCCACGAAGTGCGGACCGGGTCCGAACAGTTCCAGTTCGGCGGTGGTCGGTTCGACGAGGTTCGCGGTGCCGGTGAACTGCACCGACCACAGGTGCGCCTCACCGGAATTGAAGTTGTCGGCTCCGTAGGCGACCACACTGCCGTTGCAGGCCTGGTGGTAGCCGAAACCGGAATGCATTCTCAGGACGACCTTGCCGTTCACCACGATGTGGCGCGCGACGGCGAGGAAGGGCAGCGCGCGCATGCTGGTGGCGGCTCGGCCGTACGGCACGCGGCGCAGCAGTTCGATGGCGTGGAGTTCCTCTGGGGACATGTCATCCACTGTCGGGTACCGACACCGTGTGGGAAAAGAGGAGCCCGCCCCGCACATGAAGGACGTTGGTCCCGAATTAAACAGTGCGCCCCGTGGAATCGTGCGACCACGGGGCGTGACACTGAGTGACGGAAATCAGTTCCGCTTCTCGGCCTGCAGGCGGGCCACGTACGCGGCGGCCTGGGACCGGCGCTCCATGCCGAGCTTCGACAGCAGGCTGGAGACGTAGTTCTTGATGGTCTTCTCGGCCAGGTGCAGCCGCTCGCCGATCACGCGGTTCGTCAGGCCCTCGCCGATCAGGTCGAGGATCTTGCGCTCCTGCTCGGTGAGGTTCGAGAGCCGGTCGTCGCCCTTGCCGTTCTTGCCGTCGCGCAGCCGCTCCAGCACCCGGGCCGTGGCGACGGGGTCCAGCAGGGACTTGCCGGCCGCCACGTCACGCACCGCGTTGAGCAGCTCGTTTCCGCGGATCGCCTTGAGCACGTAGCCCGAGGCGCCGGCCATGATCGCGTCGAACAGCGCCTCGTCGTCGGCGAACGAGGTGAGCATCAGGCACTTGATGTCCTCGTTCTGGGAGCGCACCTCGCGGCACACCTCCACCCCGCTGCCGTCCGGGAGGCGGACGTCGAGAACGGCCACGTCGGGGCGGGTGGCGGGGATCCGGACCAGTGCGTCGGCGGCCGTGCCGGCCTCACCCACGACCTCGATGTCCGATTCCATCGACAGCAGCTCGTGAACACCCCGGCGTACCACTTCGTGGTCGTCCAGGAGGAATACCTTGATTTTTCCGTTTTCGCGCACGAACTCAGTTTCACACACTCACCCCTTCCCTGCCGGTGGCGAGCGGGATAACGTGCCGTTGTTCCGGCCCCCTGCAAGGCTGTGACCAGTGGTTGTTCCCGGTTCCGCGGATTTACTTGGAAATCCAAGCAAAATCGCAGGTCAAACGGGGTTTCGCAGTTATGCGACGCACTGGGTAACGTGCATTGCGCAGGGCACTCGCCGGGGCACCTGTCACGCCTGAATCCCAGACCCGAAGCGCACCCACCCCGTGCGCGGGCAGAGATACAGGTGAGCCGCACTGGACCCCGGAGAACCCGGGTGCCGGACCGACGGAGGAGCAATCGTGACCGTGGAGAGCACTGCCGCGCGCAAGCCGCGCCGCAGCGGCACCAAGCGGCCGGCCGGCGCGGCAAACGCCGCCAAGCCCGCCGCTGCCACCGCGAAGACGCATGACGCTGAGCCTCAGCTCGTACAGCTGCTGACGCCCGAGGGGGTGCGCGTCGACGTCGCGGAGAATCCCGACGTCGCGGAATTCGCGCCCTTCGTCGCCGACATCACCACCGATGACCTGCGCGGTTTCTACCGCGACATGGTCATGACCCGCCGCTTCGACGGCGAGGCGACCGCCCTCCAGCGCCAGGGCGAGCTGGGCCTGTGGGCCTCGCTCCTCGGCCAGGAGGCCGCCCAGATCGGCTCGGGCCGGGCCCTGCGCGACGACGACTACGTCTTCCCGACGTACCGCGAGCACGGCGTGGCCTGGTGCCGCGGGGTCGACCCGACCAACCTGCTCGGCATGTTCCGCGGTGTGAACCACGGTGGCTGGGACCCGACCACCAACAACTTCCACCTGTACACGATCGTCATCGGCTCCCAGACGCTGCACGCGACCGGGTACGCGATGGGCGTGGCCAAGGACGGGGCCGACTCGGCCGTCATCGCCTACTTCGGCGACGGCGCGTCCAGCCAGGGCGACGTCATGGAGTCCTTCAACTTCTCCGCCGTCTACAACTCGCCCGTGGTGTTCTTCTGCCAGAACAACCAGTGGGCGATCTCCGAGCCCACCGAGCGCCAGATGCGCGTCCCGCTCTACCAGCGCGCGCAGGGCTTCGGCTTCCCGGGCGTCCGGGTGGACGGCAACGACGTACTGGCCTGCCTCGCGGTGACCCGCTGGGCACTGGAGCGGGCCCGCCGGGGAGAGGGGCCCACCCTGGTGGAGGCCTTCACGTACCGGATGGGTGCACACACCACCTCCGACGACCCGACGAAGTACCGGCGCGACGAGGAGACGCGGGCCTGGGAGGCCAAGGACCCGATCCTGCGCCTGAAGGCCCACCTGCTGGCCACCGGAGGCGCCGACGAGGCGTTCTTCGAGGCGCTGGAGGCCGAGAGCGAGGCGCTCGGCAAGCGGGTGCGCGAGGTCGTGCGCACGATGCCGGACCCCGACACGATGGCGATCTTCGAGAACGTCTACGCGGACGGGCACGCGCTCGTCGACGAGGAGCGCGCACAGTTCGCCGCCTACCTCGCGTCCTTCGAAGGCGGGGAGTGACCCTCATGGCCGTACAGAAGCTCACCATCGCCAAGGCGCTCAACGACTCGCTGCGCAAGGCCATGGAAGAGGACCCCAAGGTCCTGGTCATGGGCGAGGACGTCGGCAAGCTCGGCGGCGTCTTCCGCATCACCGACGGACTCCAGAAGGACTTCGGCGAGGAGCGGGTCATCGACACCCCGCTCGCCGAGTCGGGCATCGTCGGCACCGCCATCGGCCTGGCCCTGCGCGGGTACCGGCCGGTCGTGGAGATCCAGTTCGACGGGTTCGTCTTCCCCGCGTACGACCAGATCGTCACGCAGCTCGCCAAGATGCACGCGCGCTCGCTCGGCACCATCAAGATGCCGGTCGTCATCCGCATCCCGTACGCGGGCGGCATCGGCGCGGTCGAGCACCACTCGGAGTCCCCGGAGACGCTGTTCGCGCACGTCCCGGGCCTGAAGGTGGTCTCGCCGTCCAACGCGAGCGACGCCTACTGGATGCTCCAGCAGGCCATCCTCAGCGACGACCCGGTGATCTTCTTCGAGCCGAAGCGCCGCTACTGGGACAAGGGCGAGGTCGACGTCGAGGCCATCCCCGACGCGCTGCACGGCTCGCGGGTGGCCCGCAGCGGCACCGACGTCACCCTGGCGGCCTACGGGCCCATGGTGAAGGTCTGCCTGCAGGCGGCCGAGGCCGCCGCCGAGGAGGGCAAGTCGGTGGAGGTCGTCGACCTGCGCTCGATGTCCCCGGTCGACTTCGACGGGATCCAGGCGTCGGTGGAGAAGACCCGTCGGCTCGTGGTGGTCCACGAGGCGCCGGTGTTCCTCGGTGTGGGTTCGGAGATCGCCGCTCGCATCACGGAGCGGTGCTTCTACCACCTGGAGGCGCCCGTGCTGCGCGTGGGCGGCTACCACGCCCCGTACCCGCCGGCCCGCCTGGAGGACGAGTACCTGCCGGGCCTGGACAGGGTGCTCGACGCAGTCGACCGCTCGCTGGCGTACTGAGGAGAGCCCTGCGATGACGATCCGCGAATTCAAGATGCCCGATGTGGGCGAGGGCCTCACCGAGGCCGAGATCCTCAAGTGGTACGTCCAGCCGGGTGACACCGTCACCGACGGGCAGGTCGTCTGCGAGGTGGAGACGGCGAAGGCGGCCGTCGAGCTGCCGATCCCCTTCGACGGGGTCGTGCACGCGCTCCTCTTCGAGGAGGGCGTCACGGTCGACGTCGGCCAGGTGATCATCTCGGTCCGGACCGGTCCGGCGGACGAGGCTCCGGCCGAGGCCGCAGCCGCGGCCCCCGCTGCTGCCACCGCACCGGCCGCCGCCGCGGAGCCCGAGGCCCCCGCGGCCCGGCAGCCCGTCCTGGTCGGCTACGGCGTGTCCACCGCCGCTACGAAGCGCCGCCCGCGCAAGGCTCCGCAGCCGGCGGTCGCCGCGCAGAACGGCACGGGCGTGGCCGTGGCCGCACCCGCTCCGGCGGCTCCGGCCGCTCCGGCGACTCCGGCGGCCCCCGTGGTGGTCCCCGCCCAGGGCGGCTCGGGCAAGGCGCTGGCGAAGCCGCCGGTGCGCAAGCTCGCCAAGGACCTCGGCATCGACCTGGCCGCGGTGGTCCCCACCGGCGACGGCGGGGTCGTGACCCGCGAGGACGTCCACGCGGCGGCCGCGGCGGCCCTCACGCCCCAGTCCGTGGCTCCGGCGGCCCAGGCGGCCCCGGAGGTCCCCGCGGCGGCCCAGGTGGCCGAGGCGGCCCCCGTACAGGCCCCGTCCGAGGTGTCCGGGTCCGCCCGCGAGACCCGGATCCCGGTCAAGGGCGTCCGCAAGGTCACCGCCCAGGCCATGGTCGGCTCCGCCTTCACCGCGCCGCACGTCACGGAGTTCATCACCTTCGACGTGACCCGCACGATGAAGCTGGTCCAGGAGCTCAAGGACGACCCGGACCTCGCGGGGCTCCGGATCAACCCGCTGCTGCTGATCGCCAAGGCCGTCCTCGTGGCCATCCGCCGCAATCCCGAGGTCAACGCCTCGTGGGACGAGGCGGCCCAGGAGATCGTGCTCAAGCACTACGTCAACCTGGGCATCGCGGCGGCCACCCCCCGCGGGCTGATCGTCCCGAACATCAAGGACGCGCACGCCAAGACCCTCGGCGAACTGTCGCAGGCCCTGTCCGGGCTGGTCGCCACGGCCCGCGAGGGCAAGACCTCCCCGGCGGACATGCAGCAGGGCACCATCACCATCACCAACGTCGGCGTCTTCGGCGTCGACACCGGTACGCCCATCCTGAACCCCGGCGAGTCCGCGATCCTCGCGGTCGGCGCGATCAAGCTCCAGCCGTGGGTCCACAAGGGCAAGGTCAAGGCGCGCCACGTCACCACCCTGGCGCTCTCCTTCGACCACCGCCTCATCGACGGCGAACTGGGCTCCCGCTTCCTCGCGGACATCGCCGCCGTCCTGGAGCACCCCCGCCGTCTGATCACCTGGTCCTGACGGCGCGGCCGTCGCCGCGGCCTCCGAGGACCCCGTCCCCGGAGACCGCGGCGGCGTCCCCCGCCCACTCTGACGTGCGGAAATCCCTTTGACGGACAACCGTTCGCCGATAGTCTCCGACCGATGATCTTTCGCGCTGCCACAGCAGACCCCGCAGACCTGGACCGTGCCCTCGCCTACCCGGCCGACGGCCCCGTCCCCGCCCTCACCCCGGACAAGATCCGGGAGGAGCTCGCCGCACAGCAGATGCGGCCCGAGTGGACCTGGACCGCCGAGGACGAGAACGGCGAGGTCCTGGCCCGCGCCCTGTGGTGGGGCCGCGCCGACAGCGAGCGGCCGATCGCGCTCGACTGCCTCCAGGTGCGCGCCTGCGTGCCCGACCCGGCCGCCGTCGCCGCCGGACTGCTCGCCGCCGGGCACGAGGCCTTCGGCAAGCTCCCCGACTACAACATCTCCCTGCCGCGCGACTGGCGCACCTCCCCCGACGGCCTGGCCGACGCGGTCGCCTGGCGGCAGAAGGCGGCTGCCGAAGCCGGCCTGGTCCGCGAGATCGAGCGGCTCCGGTTCGAGTGGACCCCCGCCGCCGGCACCGCCGAGCCCACCGGCCGGCTGGTCTTCCGCGAAGGGACCGACGAGGAGTTCCTCGACGCCTTCGTCCGCCTCTCGCAGGGCAGCCTGGACGTGCACACGCAGAGCGAGCTCCGCACGATGGACGCCGAGGCGCTGGCGCGCGACGACATCGAGTTCTACACCGACTGCCCCGGCGAGCGCTCCTGGTGGCGCCTGGCGTACCTCCCGGACGGCACCCTCGCCGGCATGGCGATCCCGTCCGCGACCCCGTACCACCGCAACGTCGGCTACCTCGGGGTCGTCCCCGAGCAGCGCGGCAAGGGGCTGATCGACGAGATCCTCGCCGAGATCACCCGCTTCCACGCGGGCGAGGCCGCCGACCGGATCACCGCCACCACGGACACCGTGAACGCCCCGATGGCCGCCGCCTTCACCCGCGCCGGCTACGAGGTCACCGAAATCCGCCTGGTCCTGGAGCCGGCCCAGGAGTCCTGACGGCCCGCCCGGCCACCTCGCCCGGATCGGCACCGGCTGGTAGCCGCAGGAGGTAGCCTCCCCGCCGGGAGAGGGGTGGGACGGGGTGTCCATCGCGGAGTTGCAGGTGTGTGCCGTCGAGGCGGCCGACGTCACGGGCGGGGTGTGCGTCGTGCGGTGCATCGGGGGAGTGGCGCGGGCCGGGCAGGCGTACGCGGCCGGCGAGCTGCGGACCAGGCTGCGGGGGATCGAGCGGTACGGGCGCGCGGTCGGGTCCTTCGACGCGGGGCACGTGGCGAAGGTGCACCTCACGGGGCCCGTGGTCGCGCTGCTCGCGCGTGGGCAGGTGCTGACCTACGTACCGCCGGACGGGCACGCGCTGGCCGACCTGGAGGAGTGGCTGGCCACCGGGCCCCCGCTGCTGGAGGAGCCGCATCCGGAGCAGCTGCGGTCCCTGGCGACGAGCCGGATGCAGGGCGAGGAGCTGCCCGAGCGGGTGCGGCTGCGCTGGGGCCGGATCGCGCTGGCCGCCATAGAGCGGTCGGAGCGCACGGAGGAACGGCCGTACGTACGGAGCTACTTGCTCCGGTGCTTCGGGCCCGGCGAGGACGGTGATCCCGACCGGGACCCCGCCGTCCTGTGCCGGGACGTACTGGCCCGCTTCGAGCTGACCCCGGCCCAGGCGGCGGCGCAGGCCCGGATCTGGCGGGAGCTGCCGCGCCCCGACATCGTCCGGCTGCGCCGCATCAAGAACCTGATCCGCTGCACGGAACCGGCCCGGCCGTACCTCGCGCCGACCGATCCCCTGGCGGTGGCCGTGGACGCCTGGTCGGCGGTGCGGCCGGGGCTTCCCTAGCCGGCCTGGACGGCCGGGCGCGCGGCGCTGCCGAGCACCTTGGCCGGGGTGAGGCGGATGACGACCCGTACCTGCTCGGCCGGGGCGTTCGCGTACGCGGCGCCCGCGCCCGGGCCCTCGTACTCCTCCGCGAGGCGGACGGCGACGGCCCGGCCGGTGTCCTCGGTGAGGGTGGCGGTGCCGCGGATCTCGACGTAGAGGTCGGTGTCGGCCAGGTCGAAGACGGTGAGGCCGACCCGGGCGTCCCGCGCGATGTTGCGCTCCTTGCGGCGGCCGCGCACGGTGGAGATCAGGATCTCGTCCCCGTCCCGGGTCACCCACACCACCGAACTCTGCGGGCTGCCGTCGGGGTTGAGCGTGGCGAGGACCGCCGGGTGGGGGGCGTCGAGGAGCTTTCGTACGGTGTCGTTCAGCGCAAGTGTCATACGGGGAACGGTAATCGGGTCGCCGTGTCCCGCCGATCGGCAGGTGTCCCCGCCGATCAGCAGGTGCCCTCGCCCTTGATCAGGCACTGTTCCGCCCACCGGCCCAGTTCCGTGAGTGCGGGCTTCAGTGCGGCGCCCCGCTCCGTCAGCCGGTAGGCGACCCGCAGGGGCGGGCCCTCGTCGACCTCGCGCAGGACGAGGCCGGCCGCCGCGAGCTCGACCAGGCGGTCGGAGAGCATGCGCTCGCTGATGCCGGAGATGGACCGGCGCAGGTCCGCGAAGTGCACGGGCCCCTCCATCAGCGAGGCCAGGATCACGCCCGTCCAGCGCTTCCCGAGCAGCCCGAAGACCTGGGTGATGCCGTCGCTCACCCGGCTGCAGGCCCCGGTTTCCCGGTGCTTCCCCTTGTCTGCCTTGTCCGCCATGGCTTCAGGGTACTACCCGTGACTTAGAGGGTGAGAAAAAGTAAGTGACTGTGCTAATAATAGTGACGTACGAAATTGCACTCACCCTCACCCGGAGGTTCCCGTGGTCACCCTGCTGCACCTGGACTCGTCCCTGAACCCCGCTTCCTCCTCCTCGCGTGCGGTGACCGCCGCGTTCCGCAAGGCCTGGGAGGAGCAGCACCCCGAGGGCACGGTCGTCTACCGCGACCTGGCGGCCGACCCCGTCCCGCACCTCGACGGCGCCGCCTGGTCCGCCGCCTTCGCCGACCCCTCCACCCACACCCCCGAGCAGGCCGCGGCCTTCGCCGAGCGGCTGAAGCTGGTGGCGGAGCTGGAGCAGGCGGACGCCGTGCTGATCGGCGCCCCGATGTACAACTTCTCGATCCCCTCCACCCTGAAGGCCTGGCTGGACCAGGTCATCGTGATGGGCCGCACCGCGGGCCCCGACTCGCCCCTCAAGGGCCTGCCGGTCACCGTCGTCGCCAGCCGCGGCGGCTCCTACGCGCCGGGCACCCCGCGCGAGGGCATGGAGTACGTGCAGAACTACCTGGCCGGCGTGCTGACCGAGATGTTCGGCGCCGAGGTCGACTTCATCGTCCCCGAGCTGACCCTGGCCGCCTCCGTCCCGGCGATGGCCGGACTCATCCCCCTCGCGGAGGCCTCGTACGCGCAGGCCCTCGCGGACGCGGAGTCGAAGGGCAAGGCCCTCGCGGCCCGTCTCGGTTCGGCCGCCTGAGGCCCGCCGGGCTAACGTCGCCCCAGGACGACCACCTGGGGGGAAGCCGTGGACGCGACGGCAGAGCACGCCGAGAATCCGGAACACGCCGCGAGGCCCCGGCACACCGAAGGGCCGGGGCACGCCGAAGGGCCGGGCCGCGTACGAGGCGGCCGGCCCGCCCGGATACCCGAGGTCGACGCCCTGCGCGGCTTCGCCCTCCTCGGCATCCTGCTGGTCAACGCGCTGATGATGGCCGGTCCGTACGGCACCGGGGGCGTCGTCGACCAGGACGCCTCGGCCCTCGACCGGGGCGTCGACGGGGTCGTACAGGCCCTGGCCGTCGGCAAGTTCTACCTGATGTTCTCGTTCCTCTTCGGCTACAGCTTCACCCTCCAGCAGGCCTCCGCCGCCCACGACGGCGCGAACCCCGCCCCGCGGATGCTCCGCAGGTCGCTCGGCCTGCTCGTCCTGGGCCTCCTGCACGCCGTCCTGCTGTACACCGGCGACATCCTCATGACCTACGCACTGCTCGGTCTGATCCTGATCGCCGCCCGGGACTGCGCGCCCGGGACGGCCCTGCGCGCGGCCCGGATCGTCTACGGATGCACGAGCGGCTTCCTGCTGCTCCTCGGGCTCGGTTCCGTGTTCGTGCCGGACACCGAGACGGCCCGGGCGGACGAGGAGCTCGCCGCGGGCTTCGCCGCGATGGTCGCCGACTACCGGGGCGACGCCGCCTCCGTCGTACGGGCCAACCTCGAGCAGCTGCCCGACGCGCTGCTCGCCGTACCGCTCATGGGCGGCTTCGTGCTGGCGGCCTTCCTGACCGGCATGTACTGCGGCAAGCGGCGGCTCCTCGCCGACACCGGACGGCACGTGGCGCGGATGCGCCGCATCTGCGTGCTCGGCACCGCCGTCGGCCTGCCCGGCAGCCTCTTCATGGCCCTGGCCGCCGACGGCGCACTCGGTGCCCGGTGGGAGCTCCTCGGCCAGGTCGTCGGCATGGTCACGGCCCCCGCGCTGACCGCCGCGTACGTCTGCGGCCTGCTCCTCTTCATGAAGACGGCCCGGGGCGAGCGCGCCGCGCTCCTCCTCGCCCCCGCCGGCCGGATGGCCCTGACCAACTACCTGAGCCAGTCCCTCGTCATGGCCCTCGTCTTCACCGCCTACGGCCTCGCCCTGTACGACCGCCTCGGCGCCGCCGCCGTCACGGCCGGCGCGCTCGGCCTGTACGGAGCCCAGCTCGTCCTCAGCAGGCACCTGATGGCACGGCACCGGTACGGCCCGGTGGAATGGCTGCTCCGCGCGGTCACGCTCGCCCGCCTCCCGCGGCGCTGAGCCCCGGCGCCCTCAGCCCCGCAGGTCGAGATGCATCACGTCACGGAGGTACGCGCCCGTGCCCTGGTCCGCGTCCGCGTCGGCGATCGGGGGCCGGGCCTCGCCGATCTTGCGGTATCCCCACGCCCGGTAGGCGGCCGCGGCCGGTCCGGCCTCCTGGTGGACCTTCAACAGCACCCGCTCGGCCGTGATGCCTTCGAGCAGCGCCGCGTGCAGCCGCCGCGCCACACCCCGTCCGCGCCACGGCCCGCGCACGGCGAGCTCGATGAGCCCGAAGGTGCGGCGGCCGTCCTCCCGCCGCACGGCGTCGGGCACGGGCTCGGTGAGCTCGTCCCACCACACCGCGTCGGGCTGGAGCATCCAGCCGTAGGCCATGCCGGCCGGTTCGCCCTCCGGGGTACGGGCCAGGGCCGCGCGGAAGGCGGGCCTGCGCGTCTGTGCGGGGAAGCCGCGGAGGGCGGCGGCGACCTCCTCCGGAGTCTCGTGGTGCGGAGCCTCCGCGAAGGCCTCGGCGTAGACCAGCCCGAACGCGTCCGCGGCCCGGAGCGCGGCCGGGCCCTCCATGAGCTCCGCCGTGAGGCTTCCCCGCTGCGTCATCAGGCTCCTTCGGGATTCCGCCAGGGGATGTTCAGCCAGGGGCTCGCCGGGTCGGTGGTCAGGGTGAGGTGGGTGGCCAGCACGCCCGTGTACCACTCGCCGAACTCCTCCTCGTCGAAGTGCAGGCAGCGCCCCAGGGCGTACCCGGCGGAGAACTCCTCCCACGAGCGGTACGCGCCCCTCGCCGCCTGCCCGGCCTGCCGTACGCCGTGTTCCGCGTCGGCCAGCGTTCCGTAGCGGGTCCCGAGGCCCCAGCGGGCCATCTGCGAGGCCCGGCCCTGGTCCCAGCCCTCCACGGAGCGGACCCAGCCGCCCTCGGGCAGCAGCCCGTCGGCGCGGAAGCGCTGCTCGTAGCGGGCGATCCGGCCGATCAGCCGCTGTATGCCCGCGACCTCGCCCTCCACCTCGGCGGTGGGCCGGGGCGCGGCGACGGTGACCCCCTCGGGGGTGAGCTGCGGTTCGGTGGCCCGTTCGGCGTTGCGGCGCAGGGCGCCGGCGGCGGCGTGGCGCCAGTGCTCCACGTCGACGGGGCCGGCGAAGTCGGAGGCGAGGAGGCGGCGCACACGGAGGGCGAACTCCCAGACGGGACTGACCATGTCGGTGGCGAGCAGGCGGCGCAGCGTGTCGTGCCACTCGGCGGCGGTGGTGATTCCCCAGCCCCTGCGCAGCCGTTCGCGTTCACGGGTGTAGCCGTTGCCGTGGTAGGCCAGTGCGTTCCAGAACTCCCCGTTGGACACGGCGAGATGGGCTCCGACGGCCAGCCCGTGCGCGACGGTCCCGTGCAGCGGTCCGCCGACGTGCAGGGAGTGCACCGCTCCGGGGGCGAGCCCCCAGACCGGGCCGGCGGCGTCCCAGTGGGCGCGCCAGCGGGCGAGGTCGGCGGGGGTGGTGGTGAGGTAGGCCTCCGCGGGGGTGCCGGGGTTCACGGCGAGGTGCGGCGGGTCGCCGGAGTCCCAGGCGTTCGCGAACCAGGCGAGGGACCGGGGCAGGTACACGGTGTGCGGATCGGGGACCGGCAGCATCCCGCGGGTGTGGACGACGATGCAGCGCCGGTCGGGGGTGGGGTGGAAGCGCGCCTGCGTGGGCTCGGCGTCGACCTGCGCCCGGGACTGCGCGAGGAACAGCTCGCTCCGGGCGAGGGCGTCGAGGTACCCGGCCCAGTCCCCGCGCGCCTTGGCCCCGTACAACTCGCGCTCGATGGAACTCGGCGCCGTCCACCCATCCATGCGATCAGCCTAACGGCCCCGGTCCGCTGCCCGGTTTCCGCAGGCGGGCGGGGACGGAAGGGGGCGTGCACCGTCTCGCCCGTGGGCGAGTATGGGTGCGTGAAGTCCAGTGACAGCAGCGACCGGGCCGGTGCGGAGCACGCCGCGGCCACCGACACGATCCGGACCGGGCGGCTGACCCTGCTGCCGCTGGAGGTCGCGCACGCCGAGGAGATGGCGGCCGTGCTGGGCGACCCGGAACTGCACGCCTTCATCGGCGGGAGCCCGCTCACCGAGCCGGAGCTGCGCACCCGCTACGTGCGGCTCGTCGCCGGGTCGCCGGACCCCGCCGTCGCCTGGCGCAACTGGGTGGTCCGGCTCGACGCCGAGGACCGCCTGACCGGCACGGTCCAGGCGACGGTCACCGCTGCCGGCCACGGCCGCGCCGGCCACGCCGAGATCGCCTGGGTCGTCGGCACGCCCTGGCAGCGCCGCGGCATCGCCGTCGAGGCGACCCGCGCGATGGTGGAGTGGCTCGGGAAGGAGGCCGGGGTGCGCACCGTCATCGCGCACGTGCACCCCGACCACACCGCGTCCGCCGCCGTCGCCGCGCGGGTCGGACTCACCGCCACGGACCGGGTCGAGGACGGCGAGATCCGGTGGGAGGGTCCCGCCTGACGGGGCATCGCCCGAGGGTGACGGTGTACGCGCAGGTCACGGGCGTACGTAGGCCGGTTGCGCGGCGTGTCCTCGCGGGCGGTGCGGCGGCTCGGGTTGCGGGGTCCGACGGTGTGTTCGTGAGTGGACCGGGACACGTCCCACGTCCCATGGGACGCCTCACGTCCCGGCACGTCCCGCCCCGGCACGTCCCCCGCCGAGGCTCCCCGACAGGAGAGATCCGTTGCGTCGCATCACGCGCTACACCGTCCCCGCCGCCCTCTGCCTGACCCTGCTGACCGCGTCCCCCGGTCTGGCGTCGGCGTCGGCTTCCGCACAGCCCCGGTCCGCCGCCACCACCGTCTTCGCCGCCGCACCGGCCGGGAAGTCCATCCCGGGCACCGAGGCCCTGCTCGCGCAGGTGCAGTCGCTGGGCGGCGTCGGCGGACTGCTGAAACCCGTCACCGATCTGCTGGCCGCGGTGCTGAAGTCCCCCGACGGCAAGCTCCCGGAGGCGGACCTGGCCGCGTTCAAGGAGAAGATCGACGCGGCGATCGCGGACCTGAAGAAGAGCCTCCCCGCCACCCCGTCCCTCCCCGCCCCCCTCCCGCCGGTAGACGCCCCCGCCCTCCCGGTGGACCCGCCCAAACTCCCGGTAGAGGCCCCGAAGCTCCCGGTGGAAGCCCCCAAGCTCCCGGTCGAGGCTCCTGCCCTGCCGGTGGAGGCCCCCAAGCTCCCGGTCGAGGCTCCGAAGCTCCCGGTCGAGGCCCCTGCCCTGCCGGTGGAGGCCCCGAAGCTCCCGGCGGAGGCTCCTGCCCTGCCCGTGGAGGCCCCCAAGCTCCCGGTGGAAGCCCCGAAGCTCCCGGTGGAAGCCCCCAAGCTCCCGGTCGAGGCTCCGAAGCTCCCGGTCGCGGCTCCTGCTCTGCCGGTCGCGGCCCCGGCGGTCCCCGCCGAGGCTCCGAAGCTGCCGGTGGCTGCTCCGGCGGTGCCCGTGGCGCTCCCCGTCGCCGCCCACAGGGCGGCCATCGGCCCGCTCGACCTGGCCACCGGTGCCATCGACAAGCTCAAGGGCTCCGTCGACGGGCTCACCAAGGCCGCCGGTCCCTGCGGCTGCTCCACCGACGCCAAGGCCAAGGCCACGGACGTGGTGACCGACCTGGTCGCCGCCCTCCTCGCCCTCCTGACCGGCCTCAGCCTCCCGGGCCTCCCCCCGCTCCCGATCCCGGCCCCGCCCCTCCCGGCCCCGCTCCCCGTCCAGTAATCCCGCACCTGCCACATCCCGGCCCCGGCGCTGCCAACTACCGGCGGCAGCGCCGCCGGGCCGGTCGCGGTCGACACGACGGCAGCACCCCCCTCGTGCCTGCTTCGCGGGGCATGAGACCGTCTGGCTGTGAGGGAGACGACGGGTGGGCTGGGGTCGGCTTTGGAGGCGTCGTCGTCTCCTTCGTGGGCGCGACGTGCACGCGCCGGGCGCGACCTCTCAGCGTTCGCGGATGTTCCCGAAGCCGCTGCAGCGCTGGTGAGGCTGCTGCTGGATGCCGAGGACACCGCGGTGACGCGACAGACGGCGGAATCCCTCGCCCGCACGGGGACGACGGCCGCGGTGAGGCTCCTCGCCCTCGCGGTCGTCGAGGCCGACGCCGACCGGGCCGACTGGCTGTGGACCGGGGGTGCGTGACGCACACGCGGGGCCGGACGGGGTGCCGGACACGACCATCGCCGAGGCCTGCCGAAGGCTCGATCAGGACCCGGCGGAACCGGTCCGGCGGGGTGCGGCGGAGATCTCGGCGTGGACAGCGGGGACAGGCCGCTGACCGGCTCTGCCGACCCACCGGCGGCAGCGCCCCCGGCGAACGCCTAGCGCCGCCAGCGCCCCTCAGGCGGGCGGCCCGCCGGCCCGGGCCTGCCCCTCGGCCCGGCCCCATGCCCCGGCCGGCCCCCGCAGCCCGGGTCCAGGCCCAGGCCTGTTCCCTCGGCCCGGGGCCGAGGTGCCCGGGCCGCCGGGCCCCGGGCTCCGGAAGTTGCCGGGCTCCGGAGGCACCGGGCTCCGGGAGTCCCCGGCTTCGTTCGGGAAGCGGCCGGCGCCACCGCGCCCCCGTGTGCCGCCGCGCGACCGTACGGACCCCCTTGACGGGCCCTCCGCGCAGGTGGACGCTCCCGGGGCTCGGATCCGTACGGTGCGTTGGGGGGCCGGAATGCCGGAGCAGTCGGAGGGGCGTGTCCAGACGGCGGGGGAGCTGCGGGCGCTGCTCGCGGTGCGCGGGGCGCGCTGGTCCGTGAGCGAGCACCTCGCCGACGGGGATCCGGTGCCCAGACCCGCCCTGGGCCTCGGCGCGAGCACGGCGGCGGCACTGGACCTGACGCCCGCCGGCTCCGCGCCGCCGGTGGACCTGCGGAGCCTCGTCGGCCGCGTCAGCGGCAATCCGCACCTCACCCGGCGCAGGAGGGCGCACGGCCTGCTCCCGTCCGAGGCCCCGGACACCGGGGGCCACGCCCGGCCGTCCGCCGTGGACTGGCGGAGCCGGTGGGGGCACGCCTGGCTCACCAAGGTGAAGGACCAGAACCCGTGCAGCTCCTGCTGGGCGTTCGGGGCGGCCGGCCTGGTGGAGTCGATGGCCCGCATCGAGCACCACGTGTGGGCCGAGCGCTCCGAGGGGGACGTGCACGACGGGCTGAAGGCCCGCTGCGGGCAGACCGGCAGCCCGGAGGCGGCCCTCGACTGGATCCGGACCAACGGCGGGCTCGCCGACCCGGGCTGCTGGCCGTACTCGCCGCCGCCCCCCGGCACCCCGGTGGACCGCCGCGAGGCCTGGCGGGCGGAGTACACCCCGAGCTGGGACCGCTCCGGCCGGACCGTCCGCATCGCCGGGTACGTCCGGCTCGGCGACGTGGAGCAGCAGAAGGTCTGGCTGGACACGGTGGGCCCGCTGACCGCCTGCTTCGACGTGTACGAGGACTTCTTCGGCCTGGGCTCCGGCGTCTACCACCGCACCAGCGACCGGCTGGCGGGCGGCCACTGCGTCCTGATCACCGGCTACGACGACGCGGCCGGCTGCTGGCTGTTCAAGAACTCCTGGGGCACGGGCTACCACGTGGGCGGCTACGGCCGGATCGCGTACGGGGAGGCCCGCATCGACGACTGGGCGAAGTGCGGGCTCCAGGACACCAACATCGACCCGTGGAGCAAGCGCCGCCTGCACACCGGAAACGTCTACGAGAGCGGCAACGGCCGCGCCCACCGCAACTTCGAGCTGGCGGCCCTGGCCGACTCCGCGGGCGGCCCGCTCCGGCACTGGTGGCGCGAGGGCGACGCCCCGTACGCCTGGAACCGCGCCCAGAGCTTCGCCTCCGACGCCTCGGGCCAGCCCGCGTTCACGGGGACCACGTACAACCGGAACATGGAGTCGCTGCACGTGACCCCCGGCGGCCGGCTGCGCCACTGGTACTACGAGCACTTCGGCGGCGCCTGGCGCGACGGCGGCGCCTTCGGCCCCGGTGACGCGGCGGTCGGGTCGACCCCGGCCTTCATCCAGAGCGACTACGGGGCTCCGGGCAACTTCGAGGTGGTCGTCCGCACCGCCGACGGCCGCCTCAACCACTGGTGGCGGATCAACGGCGCGCCCTGGACCTGGAACGACGGCGGCCGCTTCGCCTCCGGCATCGCCCACTTCGGTCCGGCCCTGGTCCAGACCCGCTCCCGCCACCTCGACCTGGTCGCCACCCGCACGGACGGCCGGATGCAGCTGTGGTGGCGCGACGACCCGAACGGGTTCGTGTGGCGCCCCGGGGAGATCTTCGGCTCCGGCATCACCTCCGCGCCCTGCCTGATCGAGGCGCAGTACGGGGCGGCCGACGAGGACACCGCCGGGAACTACGAGCTGTGCGTGACGGGCGCGGGCGGCCGTGTCGAGCACTGGTGGCGCGGCAACGCGGGCGGGGCCGCCTGGCAGCGCTCCGCCGTCTTCGGCCACGACGTGCTGGCGGTCACCGGGATGCTCCAGGGCAGTTTCGGGTTCAACCTGGAGGTGATCGTCCTGCGCACCGACCGCCTGCTCCAGCACTACTGGCGCGACGGCTCCGGCTGGCACGAAGGGGCGGTGATCGGTCCGGCGTAGGGGGAGAGGAGAGGTCCGCGTGGAGGTGCGCGAGGTGGTGCTCGCGTCCGGTGAGCCGTACGAGCTGCGGCTCACCGGGCGGGGTGCGCGCGGCTACGTCTGGACCTGGCGGGTGACGGGCGACGCGGACGCCGTCGCGGTGGCGGAGCCGCAGGAGCCGCCCGCCGCCGAGCCCCCGCTGCCCGGGGCGGTGGTGGAGCGGGTGTACGTGGTGCGGGGGCTGGTGGCGGGCCGGGCCAGGATCCGCTTCGCGCAGGTCCGGCCGCCGTATCCGGAGGAGGCCGCGTACGACGAGTTCGTGCTGGACGTCATCGTGCGGTGAGCAGCTGTCCACATTCTGGACGGGCTCCGAGTTGCACCTCTGTTGTATCTATGCTGTGCGCATGCCACCCGCCAGTACCGCCGGTACCACCGTGACCGCTGCCGAACGCGTCTACCAGTACGTGAAGCAGGCCGTGCTCGACCGCCGCTACGAGGGCGGGGTGCTGCTGACCGAGGGCGAGCTCGCGGTCGCCGTCGGGGTCTCGCGCACGCCGGTCCGCGAGGCGCTGCTGCGGCTGGAGACCGAGGGGCTGCTGAAGCTGTACCCGAAGAAGGGCGCCCTCGTCCTCGCCGTCTCCGCCCAGGAGATCGCCGACGTGATCGAAACCCGGCTGCTGGTGGAGGAGTTCACCGTCCGCCGGGCCGTGCCCGCCCCGGCCGGGCTGCTGGAACGGCTCGCGGAACTGGTCGAGGAGCAGCGCCGGCTCGGTGACGCCGGCGAACTCGCGGCGATGATGGCCGTCGACCGGGCCTTCCACGCGGAGATCGTGCGCAGCGCCGGCAACCAGATCCTCTGCCGCCTCTACGACCAACTGCGCGACCGCCAGCTGCGCATGGGCGTGGCCCTGCTGCACGCGCACCCCGAGCGGGTGGAGCGGACGCTGGCCGAGCACCGGGAGATCCTCGACGCCCTGCGGGCGGGCGACGCCGACACGGCCGCCGCGGCGGTACGGGCCCACGTGAGCCGGATCGGGGAACTGGTGCGGGGGTCCGCCCGATGAGCCCCGCCTCCGCCGCCCCGGCCGCACCCGAGGCCTCCGTCTTCAAGGACCCGCCGGGCGGCCGCAAGGCGGTGCTCGTCTGGTCGATCGGCGTCGCCGTCTACTTCGTGGCGGTCATCTTCCGCACCAGCCTCGGCGTGGCCGGGCTGGAGGCCGCCGACCGCTTCCACGTGAACGCCTCGGCGCTGTCCACCTTCTCCCTGCTCCAGCTGCTGGTCTACGCGGGCATGCAGATACCCGTCGGCCTGATGGTGGACCGGCTCGGCACCAAGAAGGTGCTCACCCTCGGCGCCGTGCTCTTCACCGCCGGCCAGATCGGCTTCGCGCTCTCCCCCTCCTACGGGATGGCCCTGGCCGCCCGCGCCCTGCTGGGCTGCGGGGACGCCATGACCTTCATCTCCGTCCTGCGGCTCGGCACCCGCTGGTTCCCGGCCCGCCGGGGCCCGCTGATGGCACAGCTGGCCGGCCTGGTCGGGATGGCCGGCAACCTGATCTCCACGCTGGTGCTGGCTCCCGTGCTGCACGGGGTCGGCTGGGTGCCGGCGTTCGCGGGCAGTGCGGTGGCGGGCCTGGTCGTGCTGGTCCCGCTCGTGCTGTTCCTGCGCGACCACCCGGAGGGCCACGAGCCCGCGCCGCGGGCGGCCACCGGGGCGGGGGGCTTCGTACGGCGCCAGATCGCCGACTCCTGGAAGGAGCCCGGCACCAGGCTCGGTCTGTGGGTGCACTTCACGACGCAGTTCCCGGCCATGGTGTTCCTGCTGCTGTGGGGCATGCCCTTCCTCGTCGAGGCCCAGGGGCTCTCGCGGACCACCGCGGGCGGCCTGCTCACGCTGGTGGTCGCCTCGAACATGGCGCTCGGCCTGGTCTACGGCCAGGTCGTCGGCCGCCGGCAGTCCTCCCGGATCCCGCTCGCCCTGGGCACGGTCGGCCTGACCGCGCTGCTGTGGGGTTCGGTCCTGGCCTACCCCGGGGACCACGCGCCGATGTGGCTGCTGATCGCACTCTGCCTGGTGCTGGGCACGTGCGGGCCCGCGTCGATGATCGGCTTCGACTTCGCCCGGCCCGCGAACCCGGCGGAGCGTCAGGGCACCGCCTCCGGGATCACCAACATGGGCGGTTTCATCGCCTCGATGACGACCCTGCTGGTGGTGGGCCTGCTGCTCGACGCCACCGGGGACAACTACCGCATCGCGTTCTCTTCGGTCTTCGTCCTGGAACTCCTGGGCATCGCCCAGATCCTGCGCCTGCGCGGCCGCGCCCTGGCCCGCGAACGCGAGCGGGTGGGCGCGGCCACGGGCCAGGCCACGGCCACGGGCCAGGCCACGGCCACGGGCCAGGGCGCCGGCCAAGGCGCGGGCCAGGGCACGGCCATGGCCGCGGGCGGCGGGACCCCGGTCTCGCCGGTGCCCCTTCCCGCGCAGTCGGTGACTTCGCCGGCCCCGGTTCCGGTCGCCACCGCCGTGGCGGCCGCCGGGGCCGGCACCCCCGTCGGCACCCCTGCCGACCCGCGGGCGGCCCGGTGACGTCCGGTTCCGGCCCGGCCGGCGCGCAGGCCCCCGCACCGAGGAGGACGGGCCGGGGCGGGACAGACCCCCGTCCTTTCCCACCTGTCCGTCCGTCGACTCCGCGGAGTCGGGTTCCGGCCAACGCCTGCCGAGCCTATGAGGGCTCCGCGCGGCCGAGTGTGCACTGAGCGCAGGGACCGTTGACAATCCGCGCAACGGCCCCGGCGGGGGCCTACCGCGTGCTTCCGGTCGCGGAACCCGCCACCGCCGCGCGGCGGAACTCGCTCGGGCCGGCCCCGTACGTCTCGCGGAACAGGCGGCTGAACACGGAGGCGTTGGTGAATCCCCAGCGCAGGGCCACGGTGTGGACGGGGACGGTGAGCTGACCGGGGTCGGCGAGGTCCTCGCGGCAGCCCTCCAGGCGGCGCCGGCGGATCGAGGCCGCCACGCCCTCTCCGCGTTCCCGGAAGAGGAGCTGGAGCCGGCGCAGCGACATGTCGTGCCGGGCGGCGACCACGGCCGGACTCAGCTCGGGATCGCCGAGGTTGTGCCCGATGAACCGGTCGATCCGCACCAGCGCCTCCCGGGTCCGGGCTTCCTCGGACGGCTCCTCCTCGGCGCCGGGCCGCCCGGCGAGGCAGGCGCCGGCCAGGTCGAGGGCGATGGCGCCCAGCTGCTCCAGCTCGGCGGGCGCGCACTCGTCCCCGTGCGCGGCCAGGGAGCGCAGGTACTGCGCGAGGATCGCCCCCATGCCCCGGTCGGCGGGGATCTGCTCGGCGAGCACCTACGGGGTCAGGGGGGTCACGGGGTGACGGAGAAGTTGGCCAGGATGGCCTCGGCCAGCGCCGGGTCACCCTCCACCTTCACCCGGTCGGCCACGGTGTGCGGACGCACCCGGCCGGCCGCGAGGCGTACGTACGTCTCCCAGTCCAGGGTCAGCGTCACCGCGGGCCCCAGCGAGGGGGCCTTGTCGATGGTGCCGCGGCCGTCCGCGTCGACCCGTACGGTCCGCATGAACTCCAGCGCCCCGTGCACGTCGATGACGACGGCCGAGTTCGCGGGCGCGCCCGCCTTCTTGGCCACCACCTTCGGCAGCCCGGCGAGCAGGAGGTCCCTGGCCACGTAGGCCCCCGGCGAGTCCCAGTTCCCCGGTTGCCCCAGTGCCGCCCGCAGGTCCTGCTCGTGGATCCACACGTCGAACGCGCGCAGCCGCAGCGAGTGCTCCAGGGTGGCCGGCTCGCCCAGCGGGCCGCGGATCATCGTGTCCGGTTCCCGCTTCTCGTTCCGCAGCTGGCGGGAGCGGCGGATGATCGTGTACTCCAGCTCGGAGGTCATCTCGGGCGCGGTGTGGTGCCGCCGTACGTCGACCTGCACTTCCATGTACCGGGAGAACTCGTCGACCACGTGCAGCAGGTCCCGCGGCAGGGTGTGGATCGGGCGCGGGTCGCCCAACTGCTCGCACTCGATCCCGATGACGTGGGACACGATGTCGCGCACGGACCAGTTCGGGCAGGGCGTCGCCCGGCTCCACTCGCCTTCCGTCAACGGGAGGACCAGCTCGGATATCGCCTCGATGGAGTGGGTCCACGCGTCGGCATAGGGCTGAAGGCTGGGATGCGGATGGACGGTCAACGGGACCCCTCGCGTGCGGTTCATCGGCCTGTTGGCGCGTTAGGTGCAGTGGCGCGTTCTGGAAGCTTGTGCAATGGCTTCAAAACTACGCTGCCGGTGAGCACCCCGGCAGTGCTTTCGTGTGACGATCGTAGGCCCGAGTTGACGGCTTGAAAGCCAGGACGGTGGTACTGTGCGCGCTTCCCTGATCCAAATCGCGGTGAACGAGGGCGAGTCGGTGGTTTCCCGCCGCTCGCGAGTCGCCGACCTCGTACGCGAGCAGTCCGGGTCGGACCTCGTCGTCCTGCCCGAGCTGTGGACCGTGGGCGCCTTCGCCTACGAGCAGTTCGAGACAGAGGCCGAGCCGCTGGACGGCCCGACCTACGGGGCCATGGCCGCGGCCGCCCGCGATGCCGGTGTCTGGCTGCACGCCGGCTCCTTCGTGGAGCGCGCGGGCGACGGCTCGCTCTACAACACCGCGCTCGTGCTCTCCCCGACGGGCGAGCTTGCCGCCACGTACCGCAAGATCCACCGCTTCGGCTTCGACCAGGGCGAGGCCGTCATGATGTCCGCGGGCGAGTCCCTGACCACGGTCGACCTGCCGGAGCAGACCCTGGGCCTGGCCACCTGCTACGACCTGCGCTTCCCGGAGCTGTTCCGCGGCCTGGTCGACGCCGGGGCGACGACGCTGGTCGTCTCCGCGGGCTGGCCGGCCCGCCGCCGGGAGCACTGGACGCTGCTGAACCGGGCCCGTGCCGTCGAGGACCAGTCGTACGTCCTCGCCTGCGGGTCGGCGGGCAGCAACGGGGGCGTGGAACAGGCCGGCCACAGCCTGGTCGTGGACCCGTGGGGCGAGGTCCTCGCGGAGGCGGGCCCGGGGGAGGAGGTCCTGACGGTGGACCTCGACCCCAAGAAGGTCGCCGAGACCCGCGAGCAGTTCCCGGCCCTGAAGGACCGCCGCCTGGGCCTCTGAGCCCGCCGCCCGTGGGTCCCGGGGGCGGTGCTTTACTCGACGGGAGCCCTCGCGGGACGAGGACACGGACGGGGCACGGGGCATGACGGACGGGACGACGGACCTGGTGGCGGGACCGGCGGCGGGACCGGCGGCGGGACCGGCACCGTCGGAACCCGCTCCTGCCCCCGCTCCCGATCCCGCCCACGCTCCGGCCCCCGCTCCGGCCGAGCGGGCCCACTGGGTCCAGCGCTCCATGGCCGGCGTCGCCGCCCTCCTCACCGGCCTCGTCACGGCCTGGGCGACCGCGTCCCCGTTCGGCGTGGTCATGCTCCTGCCCCTCATCGCCTTCGTCTGGGTCCTCTTCGTCCGGGACCGCGAGGACTTCCGGCTCCTGTGCCTCGCGGTCGGTCTGGGCGGGATCGGGCTCGGCACCCTGCTCGGCATCTTCGGCTTCTTCCCGGTCATCCCGTCGGCGGTCGTCCTGCTGCTGGCCCGCTCGGCCGACCCGCGCCGCCGCCCGGTCCTGGCCCGCGTGTACGCGGGCATCGCCGCGCTGGTCACCGCGGCGGCCCTGACCGCCGTGGCCGTCCTGGCGTACGACGTCTGGCTGCGGCCCTCGTACGCCTACTCCGTGGAGATCCCCGGCGCGCTGTACGGCGAGGACGGCCTCGGCGGAGGGGACCTCTGGCAGTACGGCGTGACCGGCATCCGGGAGACGGGCCTCGAATCCGGGACCCGGGTGGAGGTCACGTACGACGAGACCCTCACCGGCCCCCAGCGCGCCGCCCTGCGCGAGGCCCTGGGCTCCCTGCCCGGCGCCGGCCCGGTCGAGGAGTGCGGCCGCGGCGGCTGCGGCTGACCCGTCAGACGCCCCTACGCGTCGTCCGGACCCTCCCGCTCCTTCTCCGCCATCCGGATCACGCACACCGCGACGGCGATCAGCAGCGAGGCGTCGGCGTCCTCGCGGACCACGTCGACGGCGTACGTCTCGCGGATCCGGTACCACTGGCGGGAGATCAGCGCGAGCAGCTCCCCGTCGTACTCGACCTTGAACTCCCGGTCCAGGATCCGCCCGCTGACATCGAGCTCGGT
This sequence comes from Streptomyces sp. NPDC104226, assembly GCF_055584085.1. NCBI lineage: Bacteria > Bacillati > Actinomycetota > Actinomycetes > Kitasatosporales > Streptomycetaceae > Streptomyces > Streptomyces sp. NPDC104226. Next base: position 41,123 of record NZ_JBVJMS010000010.1, on the reverse strand, counting down.
GCCCTCGTTGAGCGTCACCAGGTAGTGGTTGCGCAGCAGCGAGAACCGCTTCTTCCGGATCACCGCGAGCCGCCGCTCGTCGCGCTCCAGCGTCATCGCGTCGCGCAGGGCGAAGAGCTTCTCCCGCAGCGTGATGTGGAGCCGCCCGTCGGGGTCCTTCAGCTCCAGGGTGTCCCGGAACCGCAGGGCCTTCCCGTCCACGAGGAAGGCGTGCCGGCCGTCCTCGTCCTCGATCCAGTAGTCGTCCCCGATGGCCAGCATTTTGTCCCGTACCAGGTATTTCACGCCCTCATCGCTGCCCGCGATAGGTTCCGGTCATGCCACTCCTCTACGTGACCGACCTGGCCTACCCGGCGCGCGGACGCCGCTACGGCGACGAGGACGTCTTCCTCACCGCACGCCTGCGCGAGCACGTCCCCCTCGCCCTGTGCCACCCCCTGGACGCGGAGGCGCTCCTCCCGGCCTTCGACACCGTGGTCGTCCGCAACAGCGGCCCGGTCCTCCACTACCAGGAGGCCTACGACTCCTTCCGCGCGGCCGCCCTCGCCGCCGGCACCCGCGTCTACAACCCCCTCACGGGCCGCGGCGACATGGCGGGCAAGCAGTACCTGGTGGACCTGACCGCCTCCGGCCACCCGGTCATCCCCACGATCGACGACCCGGCGCACCTGTCGCTCCTGCCCGCGTCCCCGAGCTACGCGGTGAAGCCGAAACAGGGAGCGGACTCCATAGGCCTGGCCTTCACCCCGCACCCGGACTGCGCCCCGGGGGAGTTCCTGATCCAGCCGCGCATCGACTTCGCGTACGAGGTGTCCTTCTACTTCGTGGACGATGCCTTCCAGTACGCCCTCTACGCCCCCGACCCGGCCCGCCGCTGGGAGCTGGTCCCCTACGAGCCGACCCCCGCGGACCTGGCCTTCGCCCGCACCTTCGTCGACTGGAACACCCTCAGCCACGGCATCCAGCGCGTGGACGCCTGCCGCGCCCCCTCGGGCGACCTCCTCCTGGTGGAGCTGGAGGACCTCAACCCGTACCTCTCCCTGGACCTCCTCCCGCCCGAGGTCCAGAACGCCTTCGTCGCCGCCCTGGTCGCCTCCCTCCGGGACTTTCGGGCCTGATCCCGGGACGTACCGGGCGCATCTCACTACGATCGGGCCGGCGGGGTGGCTGCTTCGGGGGAGGCGTGGTTGGGCACGGACCAGACGAAGGACAAGATCAAGCGGATCCTGCTGTTCCTGCTGTCCGGGCTGCTGGCGGGCGCGGTGTTCTACCTCTCGATCAAGGCGGACGACGCCGACACCGAACCGACCAAGACGCGGCTCACGTACGCCGGCACGATCGTCGCCTTCTGCGTCGTCGCCGTGGCGGCGTACGAGAACCGCCGCGCGGAGTCCGGCCGGCGCAAGACCTACGACCAGGCGGTCCGGACGGCCACGGACCTCGCGTTCGCCTACACCATGGCCCTGGTCCCCGCGACCCGGAACCTGCGCGACCTGGCCGCCGGCTACGCCGCAGACAACCCCGTCGCGCCCGGGACGGTCTCCTCCCCGCAGGACCAGCTGCGGACGCAGATCCTGGACTCCGTGCTGCAGAGCGCCGTCGTCCTCACCGCGGACCCCACCCCGACCAACGCCCCCCGGGCGCGCAGCGCCTACTTCGAGTGGGACGGCTCCTCGGGCGGTGAGTTCAAGCTGAAGCAGGCCTTCGGCAGGGCCCCGCAGCCCGACGGCGTCATCCTCACCCCGGTGACCCAGGGCGGCGCCAAGATGGCCGTGGTCCTGCAGTCCGGCACCCCGTTCTGGGCGCAGGACGCGAACTCCGGCGCGGACGTCCAGCTCGGCGGCGTCTACCAGGGCGTCATCGTCGTCCCGGTCCGCGTCCCCGGCCGCCCCTTCGGCGTGCTGACCGTCGACGCCCCCGCGTACGAGGACTTCATCCCCGCCCACGTGGACCTGATGGTCACCCTCGGCAACCTCCTGGCGGCCTCCCTCGCCCTGGCAGCCGTCTGATGCGGCCCCTCCTGCCCTGGCGGCGGCGGGCGGCGGCGCGCCGCGAGGAGGCGGTGCGCCGCGACGAGCGGGCGGCCATGCCCGCCTCGGAGCGGGAGGCGGCCGACTTCGCGCACGAGGTGTCCGCGATGCACCGGCGGAACAGGGACCGGCTGGCGGAGGAGGCCTCCGACCTCCTGGACCAGCGGCTGGACCTGCCCCGCGACGCCGCGTTCTGGAACGCCGCCACCTACGGCACCCTCACCGCCGGTTCGGCGGCCATCGGCACCACGATCGCCGTGACGGGACCCGCCCCCTGGTGGCTCGACCTCGGCCCGTGGGCGGCGGCGGGCACGTTCCTCGGCCTGACGCTGGCCGCGGTCCGCCGCCGGCTGGCCGACGGCCCGCCGAGCCCCGCCCGCCGGGCCCCCCGGCCGCCCCCGGAATCCCGCGAGATGCCCCTGGACCCCGACCGCACGGGCTGACCGGCTGCGGAGCCCCGTCAGCCCGCTGTCAGCCCCGTGCGGGGGCGGCGACGGCCCGACGGGCCACGTAGCGGAGCAGGGCCCAGACCGCCCCGGCGTTGACGAGGGCGCCGACCAGGATCGCGCCGACGAAGCCGATGTCGGACCACAGGCCGAGCGTGTCCTCGTAGGAGGTGTCCGGTGCGACCCAGTCCGAGGAGAGCGGGGCGGAGTCCGGCACGGGCGGCGCGGGCGGCGGCTGCGAGCCCTCGTACAGGGGCACCTCGACCGGGGTCTCGTCGAAGCCGTCCGGCGCGGGGGTGAAGAGGCCCATCAGGAGGAGGCTGACCGGCGCCGTGGCCATGATCGGCAGCACCCCGAACATCCCGATGTCCCCGATCCGGCTGCCGATCTCCATGTAGACCAGCATCGAGAGCACCACCGCCAGGTATCCACCGGGCACCCACATCTCGGGCTTCGACCAGCGCCGTCCCATCACGTTCCCCGATTCCCGTTCTGCGTTCCGCCGCGTTGTGCTGCGTTGTGCAGTCAGTGTCGAAGCTGCCGCGGTCCGCCACCTGAGTACGCCTACTCATCCTGTGGCGTCCTGCGTACCAGGCTCCGGAGGTAACGCCTTGGTAACGGTCGCCAAGGGCGTGCAGCAGATGGGGAGTTGGCTCCGTCGGGTACATCGGGGGAGCCAACGAGGCTTCGGGGAGGGGTGAAGATGTGCACGAGGTACGGGCCGGGTGGCCATGCGAACCGCTGACGTTCCCGCCTTCACGGCCTTCGTGCAGGCACGGTCCTCGGCACTGTTCAGGACCGCCTTGCTGATCACCGGCGAGCGGCACGTGGCCGACGACCTGGTGCAGTCCACGCTGGAGCAGGTGTGCCGGCACTGGCGCAAGGTCCGCTCGGCCGACGCACCCGAGGCCTACGCGCGTCGGATACTGGTGAACCTCGCGAACGACCGCTGGCGCAGGCTGCGCGGGCGTCCGGAGGTCCCGCTGGACGACGGTATCGGGGGCGGGGGCGTCGATCCGTACAAAGGCCTCGTGGTCCGCGACGAGTTGATGCGCGAACTGCAGTCCCTGCCGGTCGGCATGCGCACCGTACTGGTGCTGCGGTACTTCGAGGACCTCGACGATGCGGAGATCGCCCGCTTGATGAACATTTCGGCCGGCTCGGTCCGGTCCCAGATGGCCCGGGGCCTGTCGAAGCTCCGGTCGACCGTCGGTACACATGCACTGCGTGCGGGCTCGGAAGGGGCGACATGAAGGACTTCGACCTGGAGGAGGAGCTGGCCGCGGCCATGCTCGACCGGGCACAGCAGGAACCGCCGCGCAGCTACGACGCGGACGGCCTCATCGGGCGCGTACGGCAGCGCAGGCGCCGGCTGCAGACGGGTGTGGCGGTGGTCGCGGCGATCGTGGCCCTGGGCACCGGCTTCGCCGTCCAGGAGGGCCGGGACCGCACCTCGACGCCCGCACCGGCGGCGAGCGCGCCGAGTCCCGTCCTGCCTCCCGCACCCTCCCAGTCCCCCAAACGGCCCCCGGTCGACCCGGCCCGGTCGACGCACACCCTGTTCCTCTCCGCACTGCGCTACCAGAACCCGGCCACCCGTTCCCAGGTGGATCCGGCCGAGGTGGCGGCGCTGTTCGCCAACGAGCCCACCTACCAGCGGATCTGGGGCGCCGACTCGCTCGGTGTGACCTGCGGCGCCGAGGTCGACGGCGTGCTGGTGCCGGGTCAGGTCCTGCTGTACCAGGGGACCGAGCCGCTCGACCGGGCCCCCTCCCTCACCTTCGACGGGACCACGGGTCTGATCGCCGACCTGACCTGCCCGACGGGCTCCGGCGGCGGCAAGGGCGGCGACGCGACCGTGTCCGGTTTCTACGGCGGACTGGTGAAGGCCGCCAAGTCCGGTGACTCCGCGGCAGTGGAGACGCTCGGGAAGCAGTTCGTGAGCGCGCAGCTCCGATCCGCCCAGGGCACGCACGGCGGCACCTGTTCCTTCACCACGCCCCCCTTCTGGCTCGCCGACAACCCCGCGTCCGGAACCCTCACCCACGGATGGACCGTGGACCTCGGCGGTGACTTCGCCTTCCCCATCGAGATCGGCGAGAACGAGAAGATCACCGGATCCTGCGGCAAATGACCCGCACCGCCGGCACCGGCCGCCGCTGAGGAAGCCCGGCAGCAGCCGAGGACACCGGAGCGCGCCCGCACGGCGGCGCCACCGGAGCCCCTGACCCGGCCCGCTCCGCCTCGGCACGCCCCGTCGCACCCCGACGGGCCCTGCCGCACTTCGACCACGCCCTGACCCGACACACGCCACGGCTCGCTTCGGCATGCCCTGACGCGCCCTGACGCGCGCCGCGGGGCCATGTCCGCGTGCCCGGACATCCGAAAGCGAGTGCGCGCATGAAGCGCCGGACCGCCCTGCTCCTGCCCCTCCTCATGGGCGCCGCCCTGGGGGCCCACCTCCTGCTCCCCACACGGGGTCTCGCCGAAGACACGCTCCCCCGCCCCCTGCCGACGGCGGCAGCCCCGACGACGACGGCCCCGCCCGCCCCCGCCCCCGTACCCGCCCCCGCTCCCGCCGCGGACACGGCGACCCCGGAGCAGGCCGTGCGCCGCGCGCTCGACGGGCTCGGGGCGCACCAGGGCCGGTACGCGCTCTCCGCCCTGGACCTCACCTCGGGCCGCGCAGCCACGTACGGCCCGGCCACCGAGACCTTCACCTCCGCGAGCATCATCAAGGTCGACGTCCTGGCCGCCCTGCTGCTGCAGAGCCAGGACCGCGGAACCGGGCTCACCCCTGCCCAGCGACGGCTGGCCTCCGACATGATCCGCTTCAGCGACAACGACGCGACGCAGGAACTCTGGACCGTCATCGGCCGCCGCCAAGGCCTGGACGCGGCCAACGCACGCCTCGGCCTCACCCGTGCCCACGCCGGCCAGCAGGGCCCCTGGGGACTCACCCGCACCACGGTCGGCGACCAGATCACCCTCCTGAAGGCCGTGTTCACGGAGAACTCACCCCTGACCGCCGCATCCCGGTCGTACGTCCGCACCCTCATGGGCGACATCAGCGCCGGCCAGGACTGGGGCGTCGGCGCAGCGGGCACCCCCGGAGCCCGGCCCGTGCTCAAGAACGGCTGGCTCCCGGTCGGAACACCCGGGCGGTGGGCGGTCAACAGCATCGGCCTGGTCGAGCGCGACGGGCACACGCTCCTGCTCGCCGTCCTCACCGACGCCCAGCCCACCCGCGAAGCCGGCACCGCCCTCATAGAACGCGCCGCGACCACCGCGACCGAGGCCCTCCTGGCCCCCACGGCCTGACCGGGGCGGGGGGCCTTCGTACGGGCGTGATCCCGGGTTCACAGGCGGATGGCAAGCTTGAAGGATGAACGATGCTGCCCCGGCGCCCACCCCTGCGCCCGCGCCCCGCCGACGTGCCCGAGTCCGTGCCCCCGAGCTGATCGGCAAGGGCGGCTGGCTCAACACCGGCGGCAAGGAGCTGACCCTCGCCGACCTGCGAGGTAAGTGCGTTGTCGTCGATTTTTGGACCTTCTGCTGTGTGAACTGCCTGCACGTGCTCGACGAGTTGCGGGAGCTGGAGGAGAAGCACCGGGACACCGTCGTGATCGTCGGGGTGCACTCGCCGAAGTTCGTGCACGAGGCCGAGCACGCGGCCGTCGTCGACGCCGTCGAGCGGTACGGGGTGCACCACCCCGTGCTCGACGACCCCGAGCTCGCGACCTGGAAGCAGTACGCCGTCCGCGCCTGGCCGACGCTCGTGGTGATCGACCCCGAGGGGTACGTCGTCGCGCAGCACGCCGGGGAGGGGCACGCGCACGCCATCGCCAGGCTAGTGGAGGAGCTGGAGGCCGAGCACGAGGCCAAGGGGACGCTGCGGCGCGGGGACGGGCCGTACGTGGCGCCCGAGCCGGTGGCGGGTGACCTGCGGTTCCCCGGGAAGGCGCTCGTGCTGCCGTCGGGGAACCTGCTCGTCTCCGACACGACCCGGCACCAGCTGGTGGAGCTGGCCCCCGACGGGGAGAGCGTCGTACGGCGCATCGGCGGCGGGGAGCGCGGCTTCGGGCCGGACTCCTTCAGCGAGCCCCAGGGTCTGGCGCTGCTGCCCGACGGGTCGGTGGTCGTCGCCGACACCGTCAATCACGCGCTGCGCCGCTTCGACCCCGCGACCGGGGCCGTGGAGACCGTCGCCGGGACGGGGCGGCAGTGGTGGCAGGGCTCCCCGACCTCGGGGCCGGCCCTCGACGTCGACCTGTCCTCGCCGTGGGACGTGGCCTGGTGGCAGGGCCGCGTGTGGATCGCCATGGCGGGCGTCCACCAGCTGTGGACCTGGGACCCGGAGACGGGGACGGTGGCCGTCGCGGCCGGTACGACCAACGAGGGGCTGCACGACGGGCCGGCCGCCGAGGCCTGGTTCGCGCAGCCGTCCGGGCTCGCGGCGACGGAGGACCGGCTGTGGATCGCCGACTCCGAGACGAGCGCCCTGCGGTACGTCGAGGCGGAGGAGGGCGGCTACGCCGTCCGTACCGCCGTCGGGTCCGGGCTGTTCGACTTCGGGCACCGGGACGGCGACGCCGCGCAGGCGCTGCTCCAGCACCCGCTCGGGGTCACCGCGCTGCCCGACGGCTCGGTCGCGGTGTGCGACACGTACAACCACGCCCTGCGGCGCTTCGAGCCGTCCACCGGGCAGGTCACCACCCTCGCGACCGACCTGCGCGAGCCCAGCGACGCCGTGCTCGTCGGCGAGGACATCGTGGTCGTGGAGTCGGCCCGGCACCGGCTGACCCGGCTGCGCCTGCCGGAGGAGGCCGTACGGGTCGACGCGGTCGCCCACCGCACGCAGCGGGCCGCCACCGAGGTGGCCCCCGGCACGCTCCGCCTGGACATCGTCTTCCAGGCCCCGAGCGGCCAGAAGCTCGACACCCGCTACGGTCCCTCGACCCGCCTGCTGGTCTCCTCGACCCCGCCCGAGCTGCTGACGGCGGGCGACGGAGCGGGCACGGACCTGTTCCGGGAGCTCGCGCTGAACCCGGACCTGACCGGGGGCGTCCTGCACGTCTCCGCGATGGCCGCGTCCTGCGACGACGACCCGGAGAACGAGTACCCGGCCTGCCACGTCCACCAGCAGGACTGGGGAGTGCCGGTGAGCATCACCGAGGGCGGCGCGACCCGGCTGCCCCTGGTGCTGGCCGGGATGGACGACTGAGGCACCTGCGGGCACCGTCACCGCCCGGTGACGGTGCCCGCCGGCCGGGCGTCAGCCCTCCAGGAACGCCAGGATGACGTTGGCCAGGAGGTACGGGTCGTCCGCGCCGCACAGTTCGCGGGCGCTGTGCATCGAGAGGATGGCGACGCCGATGTCGACCGTCTGGATGCCGTGGCGGGCCGCGGTGATCGGGCCGATCGTGGTGCCGCAGGGCATCGAGTTGTTGGAGACGAAGGTCTGCCACGGGACGCCGGCGCGCTCGCAGGCGCTCACGAACACCGCGCGGCCGCTGCCGTCGGTCGCGTAGCGCTGGTTGACGTTGACCTTCAGGATCGGGCCGCCGTTGGCGCGCGGGTGGTGCGTGGGGTCGTGGCGCTCCGCGTAGTTGGGGTGCACGGCGTGGCCGGTGTCCGAGGAGAGGCAGATCGCGCCGGCGAAGGCCCGCGCGCGGTCCTCGTAGCTGCCGCCGCGGGAGAAGACTGAACGTTCCAGCACGTTGCCCAGGAGCGGGCCGTCCGCGCCGGTGTCCGACTGCGAGCCGTTCTCCTCGTGGTCGAAGGCGGCCAGGACGGGGATGTGGGTGAGCTTCTCGGCCGTGGAGGCGGCCACCAGCGCCGCGACGCCCGCGTGGACGGAGATGAGGTTGTCCATGCGTGGGCCCGCGAGGAGTTCGCGGTCGCGGCCGAGGTAGGCCGGGGGCTCGATCGAATGGACCATCAGGTCCCATCCGGCGACGGAGCCGCGCTCCAGGCCCTCCTCGTCCTCCAGGAAGGCGATGAGGTCGCCTTCGTGGACGTCGCCGAGGCCCCAGATCGGCTGCATGTGCCGCTGCTTGTCCAGCTTGAGCCCGTCGGTGTTCACCGACCGGTCCAGGTGCACGGCGAGTTGGGGTACGCGCATCAGCGCACGGTCGATGTTGACGAGCCGTTCGGTGCCGTCGAGGAGGGTGAGGCGTCCGGCCAGGCCCAGGTCGCGGTCGAGCCAGGTGTTGAGCAGGGTGCCGCCGTAGATCTCCACGGCGATCTGCCGCCAGCCCTGGGTGCCGGTGTCGGGCAGCGGCTTGACCCGGAGGTTGGGGGAGTCGGTGTGCGCGCCGATGATCCGGAACGGGGTGTGTGCGGCCGCGCCTTCGGGCACGTACCAGGCGATGATCGCGCCCCCGCGGAGGACGAACTTGCCTCCCGTGCCCGCGTCCCACGCGTCGGTCTCGGCCAACTGCCTGAATCCGGCCTTCTCCAGCCGCTCGGCCGCGTTGGCCACGGCGTGGTACTGCGACGGACTCGCCGCCAGGAAGGTCATCAGGTCGTCGGTGTGGCCGCGGTCGAATCGGGCGGCGGCGGGAGAGCTCATGTGGGTCACCTTAACGACGGTCGTGTTCGTCATGGCCGGACTGCGGCGGATAGCCGGAGGAAGGGCCGCGGGGGTGTGGTCCGGGCCCCGGACCGTGTCAGCCCGGCGGACGGTCGAAGCGGCGCTGCAGCTGCCTGCGCTCGCCCCGGCGGATGCGCGGGAGCATTTCCGGGGTCTGCGCGGAGCGCTGCGCGCGCCTCTTGCGTCCGGCGCAGAAGATACAGGCCTCACCGGGAGGGGCGTCGGGGTCGATGGGCGCGCCGGGGTGTTCGGAGCAGCCGGAGGCGTTGCGGGGCCGGGACAGCTCGCGGGCCACGATGAAGGCCCGGTGCAGGTCGTCGGCCATCGCGACGAAGTCCTCGGGGGGCGAGGACAGGCTCAGGTGGAAGCGTCGCTCCTCGACCGTGCGCAGGCAGGCGTGGAGTGCCTGGAGGGTGTACGGGGGCTCGGGCACGGGGTATCCGAGCCGGCGCTGCTCGCCCGCCGGCGGGGCGGCGGAAGCGGCCCGGGCGCCCTGGGCGCGCAGTCCGAGGCGGCGCCGGTCGTTGCAGATCAGGCAGCGTCCCCAGCCGTCGGGCGCCTCGGGGTCGAGGGCGCCGTTGGGGTGCTCCGGGCAGCCGGTGTAGCTCTTGGCGGGGGCGAGCCCGGCGGCGGTCTGGAAGGCGGTGTAGAGGGCGTCGGCCACCGATTCGTACTCGGTGGGGTGGGCGCCCTCGTAGAGCTCCTTGAGGTGGTCTCCGAGGCTGCCCACGGCGGACTGCAGCTCCTTGAGGGCATAGGGGCGCCCGGTCGGGACCGAGTACCCCCTGCTGCCGCGCTGCTGCTCCTGTGGACTCATACCCACGAGCGTCCCACGAACCACCGACATCCCGGGAAACCCGCAGCCCACGGGCGGTACGGGGCCCTGGAGGGGCCGTGCGCGCACGCCGACGGCCGGGCCCCCGTGCGGAGGACCCGGCCGACTGCGCGTACGTACACCGCGTACAGCTGTGGGGGAGTGGACGGGGGCCTAGAAGGCGGCCTCGTCGAGCTCCATCAGGGTGTTGTCGACGGCCTCGGCGAGCGCGCGGGCCACCGCGACGCCCGGCAGGACCTCGGCGGCGAAGAACTTCGCCGCGGCGACCTTGCCGGTGTAGAACGGCACGTCCTTGGCGGAGGCGGACGGCAGCTTCTCGGCGGCCACGGCCGCGCCCTTGAGGAGCAGGTAGCCGACGACCACGTCGCCGGAGGCCATCAGCAGGCGGGTGGTGTTCTGGCCGACCTTGTAGATGTTCTTGACGTCCTCGCCGGTGGCGGTGAGGTCGACGACCATCTGGCCGACGATGGCCTCCAGGTCGACGGCCGCCTTGGCGAGCGCGTCGCGGGCCGGGGCCAGCTCCTCGCCGCCCTCGCCCTCGGCCAGGAACTTCTTGATCGTCTCGGTGAGGACGTTCAGCGCGGCACCCTGGTCGCGGACGATCTTCCGGAAGAAGAAGTCCTGGCCCTGGATGGCCGTGGTGCCCTCGTAGAGGGTGTCGATCTTGGCGTCGCGGATGTACTGCTCGATCGGGTATTCCTGCAGGTAGCCCGAGCCGCCGAAGGTCTGGAGCGACTGCGCGAGCTGCTCGTAGGACTTCTCGGAGCCGTAGCCCTTCACGATCGGCAGGAGCAGGTCGTTGAGGCCCACGAGGGACGCGGTGTCCTCGCCGGCGGCCTGCTTGACCTGGATCTCGTCCTGGACGGAGGCGGTGTACAGGACCAGGGCGCGCATGCCCTCGGCGTACGCCTTCTGCGTCATGAGCGAGCGGCGCACGTCGGGGTGGTGCGTGATGGTGACCTTGGGGGCCGTCTTGTCCATGAAGTTGGCCAGGTCCGGACCCTGCACGCGCTCCTTGGCGTACTCCAGGGCGTTCAGGTAGCCGGTGGAGAGCGTCGCGATGGCCTTCGTGCCGACCATCATGCGGGCGAACTCGATGATCATGAACATCTGGCGGATGCCGTCGTGCTTGTCGCCGATCAGCCAGCCCTTGGCGGGGTGCTGGTCGCCGAAGGTCATCTCGCACGTGTTGGAGGCCTTGAGGCCCATCTTGTGCTCGACGTTGGTCGCGTAGACGCCGTTGCGCTCGCCCAGCTCGCCGGTCTCCCAGTCGAAGTGGAACTTCGGGACCAGGAAGAGGGACAGGCCCTTGGTGCCCGCGCCGTGGCCCTCGGGGCGCGCGAGGACGTAGTGGAGGATGTTCTCCTCCATGTCGTGCTCGCCCGAGGTGATGAAGCGCTTCACGCCCTCGATGTGCCAGGAGCCGTCGTCCTGCTGGACCGCCTTGGTGCGGCCGGCGCCGACGTCCGAGCCGGCGTCCGGCTCGGTGAGGACCATGGTGGAGCCCCAGCGCTTCTCGACCGCGAGCGCGGCGATCTTCTTCTGTACCTCGTTGCCCTCTTCGAAGAGGACGCCGGCGAACGCCGGGCCGGAGGAGTACATCCACACGGCCGGGTTCGCGCCCAGGATCGTCTCGGCGAAGGCCCAGATCAGGGAGCGGGGCGAGGTGGTGCCGCCGATCTCCTCGGGCAGGCCCAGACGCCAGTACTCGGAGTCCATGAAGGCCTTGTAGCTCTTCTTGAAGGACGCCGGGACGGGCGCGGTGTTGGTGGCCGGGTCGAAGACCGGCGGGGTGCGGTCGGCGTCCTCGAAGGAGGCGGCCAGCTCGTTCTCGGAGAGCTTGGCTATCTCGGAGAGGATCGTGCGCGCGGTCTCGCTGTCCATCTCACCGAACGGGCCGGTGCCGTACACGTTGTCGCGCCCGAGCACCTCGAAGAGGTTGAACTCGATGTCGCGGAGATTCGACTTGTAGTGCCCCATGGCGACGGCTCCGTTAAGGCTCGGTGAGAGTGGTTCCTCGTGCATACCAATCGGTAACGTAATGATGCTACCGGTCGGTAATAAGGGCAACCCCTCCGTGTCGACTGTGACCAGGGTCAAGTCCGGGACCGCACCGGACGGCCCGGTCCCGGACCCGCCCCGGATGCCCCCATTGCAGCGCCGACGCGTCGCGCGGGGCTAGACCCCGCCCGGATCCGCCACCGGCTCGGGGAAGGCCAGCCGCGGGGAGCCGCCCGCCCACCACACGCCGATCACGAAGGCGGCCGTGGCCTCCACGTACCCCGCCCGGTCCAGCCCGCCCGCCGGCATCGGGCTCCAGCCCATCCCCGCGATCAGCGCCTCGACCCGCTCGGCCGCCCCCGCGTCGTCGGTGCAGAACGGCACCGCGGGCGGGGTCGCCCCGAAGGCTCCGACCGGCAGGTCCCACGTGCTGACGTGGACCAGGTTGAAGGCCTTCACCACGTGCGCCCCGGGCGCCGCCGCCTGGATGTCGGCCGCCATGCTCCGCCCGGCGCCGGTCGTCAGCATCACCCCGCCCGGCCCCGGGGCCAGCGGGTTCGTGCAGTCCACGACCGTCCGCCCGGCCAGCGCCGCCGCGTGCTCCGCCGCCAGGGGTGCCGCCGCCCCGGCCGGTACGGCGAGCAGCGCGAGCTCCCCGTACTCCGCCGCCCGCGCCGGGCTCCCGTACCCGGCCGCCCCGATCCGCCGGGCCAGGTCCCGGGCCGCCGCTCCGTCCCGCCCGCCGACGAACACCTCGTGCCCGGCCCGCACCCAGGCCCCGCCCAGGGCCTGCGCCATCGCTCCCGTTCCCATCACGCCGATCCGCATCGCCGCCACCTCTCCCTGATTCCGCTGCCGTCGTTTCCGGTGGCCGAAGCTACGGAGGCCGACGCACACCGAACGGTGTCCATCGGCGGCGGCAGGATGGGGCGCATGGAGAAGCTGCCGGACCTCACGTACACGGCGGACTGCCGGGCGCGCGTCGCCTTCGAGGTGCTCGCGAACCGCTGGGACAGCGTCGTGGTCTTCACGCTCGGCGCGGCGGGTCGGCCGATGCGGCCGCGGGCGCTGGTCGCGCGGATCGGCGGGATCAGCCCGAAGGCGCTGAACGAGGCGCTGCGGCGGCTGGAACGCAACGGCCTCGTGGAACGGCAGGCGTACGCCGAGGCCCCGCCGCGGGTGGACTACGCCCTGACCGAGGCCGGTACGGCCCTGCTCACGCCGATGCGGGCGATGGGGACCTGGGCCGCGGAGCACGCGGACGCCGTGCTCGACGCGCAGGACCGCTACGAAGCCCGCCTACGGCTGCGCGAGCTCGACCCACACGGTCTTGCTCCCGGGTCCCTGGACGACGCCCCATCGCAGCGCGAGCGCGGCGAGCAGGGCTAGCCCCCGCCCGGATTCCCGGTCCGCGCCCGCTTCCTGCGGTACGGGGCATGCGTGCGGGGCGGGGTCGGTGAGCTCGACCCGCGTACGGGCTGCCCTTCCGGTGACCCGCAGCGTGACGGGCGTGCCTTCGCCGAGGTGGGTGAGGGCGTTGGTGAGCAGCTCGCTCACGCAGAGCTCGGCATCGCGGCTCCGGGTGTGCTCCCGCACTGCGTGGCGGGCCAGGGGGACGGCCCCCGGGGTGGCCAGCAGCCGGAGCGTGAGCTCGCCGTTCACTGCGCGGCCAGGGCGTCGGCGAGGCGCTGCGCGGTGGCGGGGTTGCAGTTGCCGAGGGAGATGAGCGGCGGACTCATGTACCGCCCTGTGTAGGCGAGGGGGTGCAGGTCGAGGGAGGGGAGCGTGATCCCGTGCGCGGCGAGCGCGGAGCGGAGGTTCTCCAGGGCCTGGGTCGCCTCGTGGTTGTGGGGGTGCATTGCCGATTCCTTCGCAGCAGGGAGTGACGAACTGCTCACAGGCTGGCGTGGTGCGGCGTAGCGTGGGAAGGGATTCCGATCCACAGCGCGAAGTGTGGAAAGCAGGGGCTCGTGGCCGCACGTAAAGACATCGACGGGTCGGCGAGTGTGCCGGCTTTCTACGGCAAAGAGTTGCGCTGGAAGCGGGAGGCGGCGGGGCACACGCTCCAGCAGGTGGTCGAAGGGTCCTTTTACGGAGTCAGCTACCTGAGCGAGATCGAGCGGGGGCAGCGGCGCATGCCGGAGGACCTTGCGCGACACGTGGACCAGTTCCTGAAGACCGACGGCTTCTTCTCCCGGAGTTGCGAGGACGTCCGCAAGGCCCGCCTGGGTGGGCATGCCGAGTACTTCGCACCGGTCGCTGAGGCCGAGAAACGGGCCCGGTCCATTGAGGAGTGGGCCAACGCGCTCATCCCCGGCCTGTTGCACACAGGGCCCTACACCCGCGCGATCGCGAACGCCACGCATCCACTGGACCTGCCGGAAGAGGTGGATACGAAGGTCCGGAACAGGTTGCGCCGAGGTCGGCTCTTCGAGGATCCGCAGCGGCCTGAGTACTGGGTGATCCTGCACGAGGCACTCCTGCGCAGCCCGTTGCTGCCGCCCCGTGAGATGGCGGAACAGTTGGAGCACGTAGCGGCACTGGCCCGGCGTCGTAGGGTCGTTCCACAGATCCTTCCGTGGAACGCACCGGTGAGCCCGTTCATGGCGCAGTCGATCAAGCTCATGGAGTTCGATGACGAGCCGCCCCTCATGTACACCGAAGGCCCGTATTCCGGGCAAGTCATTGACGATCCGGCCATCGTGAAGCGATATCGCAAGGCATACGATCGGCTCAGGGCCGCCGCACTGCCGTCTGAGGCGTCCCTCGACCTGATCGAATCGACAGCCGAGGAACTCCGAAATGGCGCACAGCGGGATTGACTTGAGCAACGCCGTCTGGAGGACGAGCACCTACACCAACGGCGACGAGGGTGACTGCGTCGAGGTCGCGGACGGCGTGGTCGGGCTGGTCCCCGTTCGGGACACCAAATGGCGCTCCGGGCCCATGCTGATGGTCGGGGCCGCCGCCTGGGTCGGCTTCGTCGAGGGGATCAAGTCCCACTGACCGGAACTCGACGTCCCGGGGGTCGGTCGTCTCGGTAGGCTTCGGCCTATGTACGGCTACGACCAGAACCCGGGTGCCCAGCAGGGCTACGCGCAGCAGCCCCCCCAGGGCTACGCGCAGCAAGCGCCGCCGCTGTACCCCGAGCCGTCTCCGCCCTCCCTCGCGGACGCGGTCCGCGCGTTCACGACGGGCTCGCTGTCCGCCGAGGACTTCCAGCAGATCTTCGCGAGCTCCAAGGTCTACTGCCCGCGCGGCGACACCCCGGGTTTCCTCGCGCTGCACAACACGCAGCAGCCGGTCATCCCCATGTTCACCACGCTCAAGGAGCTGCGCCGGTACGCCGGCAAGGAGTCCAAGTACTTCGTGATCACCGGCGCCGAGGTGATCGACCTGCTGCCCACCGGGTACGGCTTCGTCCTCGACATGGAGGGCGACCACCGGATGGTCTTCGACGCGAAGGCGGTCGAGCAGATGGTCGACTTCGCCATGCGCCGCATGTACGGCTAGTCACGACCCACACCAGCAGAGCCGGGGGGCGGACATGCTGCGCGTGCACTTCGAGGCCGAGGACCTCCTCAACGTCACCTTCGCGAGCGAGCCCCTGCCCCTGGTGGAGCTGGCCCTCGCGCTGGTCGCAGCTCAGCGCACCGACGAGCAGGCGGTTTTCGGCCGCTGGCGCAGCCTCGCCGCGCGGGAGCTGCCGGGGCGGGTGCGGCCGCTCTTCGACCTGCTGCGGCCCGACGGGGACAATCCCCACTTCGTGGAGCCGTACGCGCGGAGTCTGGAGGAGGGGCTGGCCGTCATCCGGGACCGGGTCCCCTTCCTCACCCCCGAGGGGCTGGCCCGCGCCGCGACCCGCGCGCCCGGCTCCCCGGCCTGGCTGCGCGCGCTGTGGGGGCAGGACCGGGAGGCCTGGGGGCAGCTCGACTCCGCGATCCGGTCCGCGTACGACGTGCTGATCGCCCCGCAGTGGCCGCGGATCCGGCAGTCCTTCCAGGCGGACGTGGCCTGGCGGACCCGGCTGCTGGCCGCGCACGGGATCAAGGCCTGCCTGGCCAGCACGCACGCGGCGGCCGACTGGTCGGGGCTGGTCTTCGAGGTGGACCGGCCGCCGGACTACGAGGTCCGGCTCGGCGGGCGCGGGCTGGTGCTCATGCCGTCGCCGTTCTGGACGGGGCGTCCACTCCTCGACGACCACCCGGACGGGACGTACGTACTCCTCTACCCGGCGCTGACCCCCCTGCCGCTGGTCTCCCCGGACCGGGCGGAAGGCGCGCTGGACGCGTTGCTCGGGCGGACCCGGGCGGCAGTCCTCCAGCTCCTGGTCCAGCAGCGGACCACCTCCGAGCTGGCCCGCGACCTCGACATCAGCCTCCCGTCGGTCTCGGAGCACACCCGCACCCTGCGCGCGGCGGGCCTGATCACCACGGCCCGGGACGGCAAGGCGGTCCTGCACTCCGCGACGGCGCTGGGCGTGGACCTGCTGCACAGCGGCGGCTGAGCCTTCAGCCGGTGCGGTGGCGGCGCCGCCAGAGGACCGCCGCTGCCGCGGCCAGTGCGACGGCCAGCGCTCCGTAAGTCCACAGGAGGGCGAGGTCGGGGCGGTGGGCCAGGGAGACGCGGACGCCCCCGAAGGACAGTGCGCCGACCGCCTGGGCGTCGCCCTCCACGCCCGTGAACCCCGTGGACCAGCGCAGCAGCAGGCACCAGGCGAGGCAGAGGGCGCCCCAGGTGGCGAGGTAGGGCCATGGCGAGCCGGGCAGCGGCTCCAGCGGGAGGCCGGTGGCAGCCCACCGGTAGGAGGCGTACCCGGCGGCCACGACGGCGCCCGTGACGGCGGCGGACCAGCCCAGTGCGGGGAGGACGGCTCGCGGGGCCCCGTGCCCGGCGCCCGCTTCCGGCTCCGTACCGGGCTGCGCGTCGTCGGCCTCGTGCGTCGGGGTGGTCACTGAGCGGGCTCCTGCCGTGCGGCGTGTGCGTCGGTCTTCGCGCATCGATCGTGAGGACGTCCGTCCGGGACACCAGGTTGTGCGGGACGGAACGGTTGGCCGGTTGGCGGCGGGCGTGGCCAGGTTTCGGCGGTACCCGAAAGGATCGCGGCGCCGGCCGCGACTCCCGAATATCAGTGCAGCGGGGGCGATCCCGCACCGACTGACAGGGGGAACGTGATGTCACGTACGTCCTTACGCACGAAGCTCGCGGCAATGGCGGCCACGGGGGTGATGGCGCTGGGTACGGGGGTCCTGGCGGCATCGCCGGCCGAGGCGGCCGTGGCCTGCCCGTACGAGTACTTCTGCGCCTATCCGCAGGCCAACTTCGGCGGTACGCCGATCATGACCTGGCAGTGCAACGACGTCCGGGCCATGCCGTGGTACGGGACCGGTTCGTGGATCAACAACCAGACCCCGGGCACACGTGCGCGGTTCGGCATGGTCGGCGGGGGCTCCCTGTACACGGCGGGCGCCTACTCCCAGAACTCCGCCGTCGACTGGGGCCCGGTCGCCTCGATCGACCCCTGCTAGCCGCCGGGCCCGCTCCCGCACCACGCACGACACGACACGACACGAGGAGACAGCGATGACTCGATCCACTCGCAGGACGCTCCGCACGAAGGCGGCCGCCGTCCTGGCGACCGTGGCCCTGGCCGTGGGCGTGGGCGCCCTGGCCGCGGCTCCGGCCCAGGCGGCCACCGCGCACCTGTGCCGGGACGCCAACCCGGCCTGCAACACCTGAGAGACAGGCGCACACTGAGCAACGGGCCCCGGGGGAATTCCCCCGGGGCTCCTTCTGTTCTGTCGGGTGGCAGAAAGTTCGGGTTTCAACTAAACTCGACGCCAGAAGGAGGTTCCGACCATGCCTGCAGTGACTGTGGAGAACCCGTTGACGCTTCCGCGCGTCGGGGAGCCGGCCCAGGAGACGACCGCCCGCAAGGTGCTGGCCGTCACGACCGCCCCGGGTGGCTTCGAGGGCGAGGGATTCCCGGTGCGCCGTGCGTTCGCCGGGATCAACTACCAGTACCTCGACCCGTTCATCATGATGGACCAGATGGGCGAGGTGGAGTACGCCCCGGGCGAGCCCAAGGGCACCCCGTGGCACCCCCACCGCGGCTTCGAGACCGTCACCTACCTGATCGACGGAACCTTCGTCCACCAGGACAGCAACGGCGGCGGCGGCGTCATCAACGGCGGCGACACCCAGTGGATGACGGCCGGCAGCGGCCTGCTGCACATCGAGGCCCCGCCGGAGTCGCTCGTGGTGTCCGGCGGGCTCTTCCACGGCCTCCAGCTGTGGGTGAACCTCCCCGCCTCCGACAAGATGATGCCCCCGCGCTACCAGGACATCGGCGGCGGCCAGGTCCAGCTGCTCTCCACCCCGGACGGCGGCGCCCTGCTCCGCGTCATCGCCGGTGAGCTGGACGGCCACCAGGGCCCCGGCATCACCCACACCCCGATCACGATGATCCACGCGACGGTCGCACCCGGCGCGCAGATCACCCTCCCCTGGCGCGAGGACTTCAACGCGCTGGCGTACGTCCTGGCCGGTCGCGGCTCGGTCGGCGAGGACCGCCGGCCCATCCACACCGGGCAGACCGCGGTCTTCGGCGAGGGCGGCTCGCTGACCCTGCGGGCGGACGAGGGCCAGGACTCCAACGCGCCCGCGCTGGAGATCGTCCTGCTCGGCGGGCAGCCGATCCGGGAGCCGATGGCGCACTACGGGCCGTTCGTGATGAACAGCAAGCACGAACTCCAGCAGGCGTTCGACGACTTCCAGGCGGGCCGCCTGGGCCGCATCCCCACCACGGCCCGCACCGGCCTCGGTCACCGCGGCACGGGCGAGGCGTCGGAGGACTGACCCCCGGCCCGGCTGTCCGGGCCCCGTACGGCGAAGCCCCAGGCCATCCACCGGCCCGGGGCTTCGCCGTGCCGCGTTCGGGGGCAAGGGACTGGATCATGGCCGGAACTTGATCGTCTCCTGCCGATGGGACGGTGGACGCACCCGCAACCACCCCATATTCTTTGGGCGCTCGGCCCGGAAGGCGCCGGCAGACTCATGCCCCGATCCGCCCCTCCGGTGGAGCCGCCGGGCGAGGCCGGAGCGACATCCGTGACAGCCCGTCCCGCTCGCGCACAGCTCACGTACGTGCTCACGCTCATCGGAGTCTCCATGCTCGTCGTCCGTCCGGCCGCGTCCGGATTCGCGGCGGTGGCGCTGCTCGCCTCCGTCCTCGTTTCCGGCTGTTCGATAGCCTCCGCCGAGCCGAAGGAATCGAAGTCGCCCCCGCCGGACGCCGCGGAGCTGGCCTACTACCGGTGCCTCGAAAGCAACGGCGTCCTTCTGGAGAAGCGCGACGACGACCAGCTCCGCGTGGACAAGGACAAGTTCGACGCCGCCGTGAACACCGCGGCCGAGGCGGCGTGCAAGCACGTGCAGCCCAGCGGCCGGCAGTCGGTCCCGCCGCCCTCTCCCGAACAGCTGGCGAAGGTCGCGAAGTTCAGTGCCTGCGTCCGCGGCAAGGGCTTCCCCGACTACCCGGACCCGAATCCGGCCACGGGCGATGTCGAGCTGACCCAGGACCAGCAGGCGACGTACGGGACGACGACGTTCAGGGCCGCCGCGCAGGACTGCTCCCCGGATACGAGCGGCGGCATCGTCGGCGGCTGATTTCGGCAGCTGGGTCCGGCGGTTGATCCGCGCGGACCCGTGAAGCGAGAAGGACACGGATGGCGCAGGACATGGGCACGACGGTCGACGTGGCCCAGCCGGGCCCACCGGAGTCCGACATACCCGGAACGGCACTGGAAGTGGCAACCGGGACAACGCTCGAAGCCGTACCCGAAGCGGCACCGGAACCCGCACCCGAACCCGAGCCGAACGGCGGTGCCTCCGGCCGCCGGCGGCGCCGGTGGGTGGCGGTCGTGGCCGTGGGGGCCGTGGTCGCCACGCTCGGGGGGCTGGGTGCGGCGCTGCTGGTGAAGTCGCCGGCGCAGGTCGCCGCGGACGCCGCCGCGCCCCGGCCCGACGTGCTGACGGCGACGGTCGAGCACCGGGTGCTCACCTCGTCCGTCATCACCCGCGGCCGGGTCGTCGCGGGTCAGACGGTCGAGGTGGTTCCCCAGGTGGGCGCGGGGACGGGCGCCGCGCGTCCGGTGATCACCAAGATTCCGGTGCGGCCCGGGGACACGGTGAAGCCGGGACAGGTCCTGATGGAGGTCTCCGGGCGGCCGGTGTTCGTCCTGGAGGGCAGCCTGCCCGTCTACCGCGACCTGAGCCCGGGGGCCACGGGCGACGACGTGGCCCAGGTACAGAAGGCGCTGAAGGCGCTCGGCCACTCCTCGGCGCCCGACGCCGCGGGCCGCTTCGGGGCCGGTACGAAGGCCGCGCTCCACTCCTTCTACAAGGCGGCGGGCTACGACCCGGTCCCGGCGACCGGCGCCGAGGGCGACCCGGTCGCGGAGGCCCGGAGCCAGGTCACCGCCGCCGAACGCGCCCTGGAGGACGCCCGGGTGGCGCAGGCGCAGGGCCCCAAGCCCGGCGGGGAGGCGGGGGCGGCTGCCGGCGCCGCCGCCGGTGATGCCCGTAGGGCCGTACGCAGGGCGCAGGAGGACCTGGCCGAGGCGAAGAAGAAGCTCGCGGCCGCGGAAGCGGCCTCCGGGCCGAAACTGCCCGCGGCCGAGGTGGTGTTCCTGCAGAGCTTCCCCGCCCGGGTGGACTCGGTGGCGGCGAAGGTCGGCGCCGAGGCGACCGGTACCGCGATGACGCTGTCCGCGGGCAAGCTGGTGGTGCAGGCCTACCTCCCCGAGTACCAGAAGGACCTCGTACAGCCCGGACGGGCCGCCGAGATCTACTCCGAGGTGACCGGCCTGTCCGCGAAGGGCCAGGTCACGCTCGTCTCCGACAAGCGTTCCGAAGCCGGCTCCCCGTCCTCGTCCGGGCAGGCGAAGCCCGGCGCCGACGCGCCCGCACCGCCCGGCCAGGGCCCGGCCGGATGGCTCGTGGAGATCACCCCGGGTGAGCCGCTGAAGGCGGAACTGACCGGCCAGGACGTACGGGTCACCGTCACCGCGGCGTCGACGGACGGCAAGGCGCTCGTCGTGCCGATCACCGCCATCAGCTCCGGAGCCGACGGCCTGACCACCGTGACCGTGCTCGGCGCGGGCGGGGAGCGGCGCCGGGTGGAGATACGGGCGGGCACGGCGGGGGACGGCTTCGTGGCCGTCACACCGGTGGCGGACGGTGCGCTGGCGGGGGGCGACCGGGTGATCACCGGAGTCGCGCGCGCGAAGGCTTCGCCGTGACCGGCATCGTGGAGACGGCGCCCGGGACGACCTCCGGGACGGCGTCCGAGCCGGTCATAGAGTTCCGCGGGATCGGGCTGACCTACCCCGGGCCGCCCCCCGTGGCCGCCCTCAGGGCCTGCGACCTGACCGTCGGGCGGGGCGAGTTCGTCGCCGTCGTCGGTCCGTCCGGTTCGGGGAAGTCCACGTTCCTCAACATCGTCGGCCTGCTCGACGCACCCACCGGCGGAACGTACCTCCTCGACGGCATCGACACCGGCACGCTCCGCGACGCCGACCGCACCGCCCTGCGCGGGCTGCGCATCGGCTTCGTGTTCCAGTCCTTCCACCTGCTGCCCCAGCGCAGTGCGCTGGAGAACGTCACCCTCGCCCTGGTCTACGACGGCACCCCGCGCCGGGAGCGGCGCGCCCGGGCCCGCCGGGCGCTGGAGCAGGTCGGCCTCGGCCATCGCGTCGACGCGCTGCCCACGCGGCTGTCCGGAGGGGAACGCCAGCGGGTGGCCATCGCCCGGGCGCTGGTGACCCGGCCCTCCCTGCTGCTGTGCGACGAACCGACCGGCAACCTCGACACGGCGAACGCCGATTCCGTACTGGCCCTGCTGGAGCGGCTGCACGCCGACGGCATGACGGTCCTGGTGATCACCCACGATCCGCTCGTCGCCGCCCGGGCCAGGCGCACGGTGACGATCCGGGACGGGGTGCTGAGCGTCGCGGACCCGGCCGCGCCCGAGGCGGCTTCCGCGGCGGCTTCCGAGGTGGCCGGGTGAGGGTGGTGTGGCGCGCGCGGCACAAGAACGGGATCCGGATCCGGCGCTCCGTGTTCGGCTGGCGCGACGTGCTCTCCGAGTCCCTCGCCGGCATGCTCCAGCGGCCCGGCCGCTCGGCGCTGACCGCCCTCGGAACGGTGCTCGGCGTGGGCACGTTCGTGGCGATCCTCGGGCTGACCGCCACCACCTCGTCGCAGATCGACACCCGGTTCAACGCACTGAGCGCGACCGAGGTGACCGTCGAGGACGTCGCGCAGGAACAGAACGAGTTCGCCGGACCTGGCTTCCCGAAGGACGCCGACGCCCGGATCGAGCGGCTGGGCGGCGTCGAGCACGCCGGGGTGTACTGGCCCGTGAGGCTGTCCTCGGAGGAAGCGGTCAGCGCCTCCGCCGTGGTCGGTGACCGCCGTTCCCAGGGCACCTCCGACGTCGTGGCCGCCTCGCCCGGGGTGCTCGCCGCGGCGGGCGCCCGCCTGGCCGAAGGCAGGCTCTACGACGCCTACGCCTCGGACCGGGAGGCGTCGGTGGCCGTCATCGGCACGGGAGTCGCCGACCGGCTCGGCATCACCACGCTGGAGACCCACCCGGCGGTCTTCATCGGCGGCCGGCCCTTCACCGTCGTCGGCATCATCGCCGACACGGAACGCAAGGCCGACCTGCTCATGTCGGTCGTCGTACCCCGCACCACGGCGGAACGCATCTGGGGCGCACCCGAAGGCAGCGGGGCGAAGATGCTGGTCACGACCAGGCTCGGGGCGGCCGCGCAGATCGGGCACGAGGCCCCGACGGCACTGCGGCCCGACCACCCCGAGTACTTCAAGGTCGTTCCGCCGCCCGAGCCCAAGATGCTCCGGGGCCAGGTCGGCGACGACCTGAACCGGCTGTTCCTGCTGCTGGCGGCCATCTGCCTGGTGATCGGCGCCGTCGGCATCGCCAACACCACCCTGGTCGCCGTCCTGGAGCGCACCGGAGAGATCGGCCTGCGCCGGGCCCTGGGCGCCCGCGGCCGCCACATCACCGTGCAGTTCCTCGCGGAGTGCGGGGCGCTCGGCGCGCTGGGCGGCCTCGTCGGGACCTCCCTGGGCGTCCTGACCGTGGTGGCGGTCGCCGTGTTCCGCGACTGGACCCCGGTGGTGCACCCGGTGACCGCGGCGGCGGCGCCGGGCATCGGACTGGCGACGGGCCTCGTCGCCGGCCTCTACCCGGCCTGGCGCGCGTCCCGCATCCAGCCGGCGGAGGCCCTCCGCCGCTGACGGCCCCGCCCTGGCGCCCCCTCGCGGACCGGGAGGTTCCCGCCGCGTTCAGGCTGCCGGCGCCACCGCCCGCAGCAGGCCGACCAGCCGCGAGCTGCTGTCGGCGCCGAAGCCGGCGGCGACCCCGCGCCGGTACAGATCGGCGTGTGCGGTCAGGATCCCGGTGTCCACGCCGGAGTCGGCGGCGGTGTGCAGGACGTGCTCCAGGCTCGCCGCGCACATCGCGAGGCGTTCGTACGTGCCCTCGTGCGCGCCCGCGTCGATCAGCGGCGCGGAGCTCTCGTAGAAGCCGCGCATGGTGTCGCCCGTGTAGCCCGCGTACGGCACGATGTCCGCGGCCGTCAGGCCGTTGGCCTGCGCCACGGCGAGGGCCTGGTACCAGCCGGTGTACGCGGTCCAGAACATGATCATGTTGAGCTGGTAGTAGAGCTGCGCGTACCCGGCGTCGGCGCCCCGGTAGTCGGTGTCGGCGAGCAGGTCGAGCGCCGCGCGGTGGGCGGCGTAGACGTGCTCGGGGCCGCTGATGAAGACGGACGAGCCCTTCTGGCCGATGCCGGTCGGCGGGACGTTGACCCCGCCCGTGAGGTACGAGGCTCCGCGCTCCTGTGCCCAGCGGGCTGCCGCCCGGGCCTTGTCGGGTACGTCGGAGGACAGGTTGGCCAGGACCCGGCCGCCCAGGTCGGCATCGGCGAGGGCCGTGTACATGGCGTCCACGTCGATGAGGCTGAGCACGGTCAGCTCGCTCGCGGCGACCGCGTCGGCGGCGTCGGCGGCCCGCCGGGCACCGCGCGCCACGAGCTCGGTGTCCTTGCCGGGGCTGCGGTTCCAGACGGTGACCTCGTACCCGGCGTCCAGGTAGGCGGCGGCCATGGCCCGGCCCATGGGGCCGAGCCCGATGACGGTGACCCGCTGCGCGGAGGGGGTCGTGTCCTGGTGCGTGCTGCGGTGCGTGACCTGGTTCATGGCAGAGCTCTCCTCGGGTCGATGCCTACGGTTCTAGAACGAACGCTCTATCCAGCGCTCGGGATGAACGTAACACGGACTAGAACGAGCGCTCTATCCAGTTCTCGGGATAGGGTGACCGTCATGGCAGCAGCAACAGAGGCGAAGACGGCGAAGACGGCGGCGGACGGCCTCGGGACGCGGGAGCGCCTGGTCCGCACCGCCTCGCGCCTCCTCCAGCACGGCGGGTACGAGAACACGCCGGTCAAGCAGCTCGTCCGCGAGGCGGAGGCGACCCTCGGCTCGCTGTACCACTTCTTCCCCGGAGGCAAGCAGGAGCTCGCGGTCGCCGCGATCAGCTTCGGCGACGAGGAGTTCGCCGAGGTCCTGCGCTCCGGTCTGTCCGCCCACACGGACCCGGCGCGCGCCCTGGAGGCCGTCGCGGAACTGCTCGCCGAGATGCTCGAAGCGTCCGACTGGCGCGACGGCTGCCCCGTGACGCCCACGGCGCTGGAATCGGTCGGCCGCCTGCCGGAGCTCCAGGCGGCCTGCGCCCGGGCCTTCGCGAACTGGCAGCAGCTCGTCGCCGCGAAGCTCCTGGCCTGCGGCCACCCGGAGGCGGAGGCCCGCGACCTGGCGGTCACCGTGATCAACACCCTGGAGGGCGCCGAGATGACCTCCCAGGTCACCCGCAGCCGTACCCCGCTCCTCCTGGCGGGCCGTCACCTGTCCCGCCTGGTCTCCTCCTACGCGAGCTCGTACGCGGCCTCGTAGGCTCAGGCCTCCGTCGCGTACCGGGAGCGCAGTTCCGAGACCACGCCGAAGAAGGCTGCGGTCAGGGGGACGGCGAGCAGCATGCCGAGGATGCCGGCGACGCTCGCGCCGGCCGTGATCGAGAGCATCACCACCGCCGGGTGCATCTGCACGGTGCGGCTCTGCACCATGGGCTGCAGGACGTAGCCCTCGATCATCTGGACCGCGAGCACCACACCCAGCGCCCACAGGCCGATCACCCAGCCGCGGTCGGCGAGGGCGACGAGGACGGCCACGGCGCCGGAGAGGAAGGCGCCGAGGTAGGGGATGTAGGCGGTCACGAAGACCAGCGCGGCCAGTCCCACGGCGCCCGGGACCCGCAGGATCAGCAGGCCCGCGCCGATGAGCACGGCGTCGACCAGGGCCACGAAGGTGGTCCCGCGCATGAAGCCCTCGACGGCCTCGTACGCGCGCCGCCCCATCGCCTCCATCAGGTCGCCCGAGCGGGTCGGCACCATCGAGCGCAGGGTGCCCACGGCCCGGTCGGAGTCGCGGAGGAAGAAGAAGATCAGCACCATCGCCAGCAGGGCCGTCGCGAGCATCGTCGCGACCACGCTGAGCCCGGTGACCACGCCCGAGGCGGCCGTTCCGCCGAACTTGGCGAGCAGGTCCTTGGAGTTCTCGGCCACGTCCTCCAGGGAGGTGCCGAGCGCCCCGAAATGCTCTGCGAGGTCCTGGCCGGCCTTGCGCAGGGAGTCGACGATCTGGTCGCCGGTCTCGATGAGCGCGAGAACCACGATGTAGCCGGCCCCGCCGACCACGGCGGCCACGGTGAGGCAGGTCAGGGCGGCGGCGAGCGAGCGGTTGACCTTCATGGCGACCAGCCGCCGGTGCATCGGGCCGAGCAGGGCCGTGCCGAGCACGGCGAGCAGCACGGGCGTGACCACCGTGCGGAAGACGGCGCACAGCCACACGACGAGGGCGAGGACGGCGGTGGCGAGGAGCACGACGACGCACCAGGCGGCGAGTCGGCGTACGGGCTCGGGCAGAAGGGGAGGTGTCGGCACGTTTCATACAAACACGGGCAGGGCCCGCCGCCCGGCGCTCAGTCCAGCGGGTCGGGCTCCGGTTTGGAACGCTCGTTCAGTTCGAACCACGTGGACTTGCCCTCGCCGCGCGGGTCGACGCCCCAGTCGTCCGCGAGCATCTCCAGCAGCAGGACGCCCCGCCCGCTCGACGCCATCTCTCCCGGGTGCCGCTTGTGGG
The DNA here is from genome assembly GCF_055584085.1 of Streptomyces sp. NPDC104226. Classification (NCBI taxonomy): domain Bacteria; kingdom Bacillati; phylum Actinomycetota; class Actinomycetes; order Kitasatosporales; family Streptomycetaceae; genus Streptomyces; species Streptomyces sp. NPDC104226. The sequence continues at coordinate 14,933 of NZ_JBVJMS010000010.1, read as the reverse complement.
GCAGCTCGTCGGAGCCGTCCGCCACCTCCACCCGCAGCCGGCGCGAGCCGAGCTCGCCCACCGCCTCGGCCATCAGCAGCGCGTCCCCGTCCGTGTGGACCAGTACGTTCGTCACCATCTCGGAGACCATCAGCACCGCCGCGTCGACCTGCTCCGGGTCCGCCCAGTCGTGCAGCAGCTCGCGGACCTGGTGGCGGACCCCCGCGACCCGCTCCGGCTCCGCCTGGGCGACGGTCGTCATCGTGCGCCGGGCCGGCCGCTCCGGGTGCAGCAGCGGGGTCGCGCAGCCGCAGCCGTGGCCCTCGCGGCAGAGCAGGACGACGGCGATGTCGTCCTCGCGCCGGTCGGCCAGCGGACCGGTGGTGTGGTGGGAGGACGGGCCGTGCACCGCCTGGACCAGCAGGTCGGCCAGCCGTTCCAGGTGGCGCGGCTCCGGTGCGGCGGCGCTCTGGTCGTCGTACGGGGCGTCGTACGGGGTCGGCGACTCCAGGATGGCCCGCAGCCGGGCCCAGCCCGTGTCGAGGTCGTGTCCGCCCGTCTCGATCAGCCCGTCGGTGCAGAGCATCATCGTCTCGCCGGGTTCCAGGGTGAACCGCGTCGTCGGGTAGTCGGTGTCCGGCACGATGCCGAGCGGCAGCCCGCCCGCCGTGGGCCGCATCAGGACCGTGCCGTCGGCCATCCGCACCGCCGGGTCGGGGTGCCCGGCGCGGGCCACCTCCATCAGGCCGGTCTGCGGATCGCACTCCACGTACAGGCAGGTCGCGAAGCGCGGGCTGAGGACGTCGCCGTCCTCGTCGTCCCCGCCGGATCCCCGGCCCGTGTCCTGCTCCGAGCACAGGCCCGCCAGGAACCGGGAGGCGCGCGAGAGCACCGCGTCGGGCCGGTGGCCCTCGGAGGCGTACGCGCGCACCGCGATCCGGAGCTGGCCCATGAGCCCGGCCGCCCGGACGTCGTGGCCCTGGACATCGCCGATGACCAGCGCGAACCGTCCCGACGGCAGCGGGATCATGTCGTACCAGTCGCCGCCGACCTGGAGCCCGCCGCCGGTCGGCACGTAGCGTGCGGCGAGGGTCATCCCGGGGATCTCGGGCCCGAGCTGCGGCATCATCGACCGCTGCAGGCCCGTGGTGAGCTCCCGCTCGGATTCGGCCACGCCGGCCCGCTGGAGCGCCTGCGCGAGCATCCGGGCCACCGTCGTCAGCACGGAGCGCTCGTCGGGGGAGAAGGACACCGGGTGCTTGAACGCGGCCATCCAGGCGCCCATGGTGCGCCCCGCCACGATCAGCGGCAGGAAGGCCCAGGAGATGCGGCCGAAGCGCTGGGCGAGCGGCCAGGTGGCCGGAAAGCGCCGCTTGTAGTCCTCGGGGCTCGGGAGGTAGATCGCCCGCCCGGTGCGGACGACCTCCGCGGCCGGGTAGTCGGTCTGCACCGGCATGTCCGCGAAGGGGCCGTCGTCCCCGGGATCGTGCCCGTGGTGCCCGATGATCGACAGCCGGTCGCCGGACACCCCGAAGACGGCCAGCCCGTCGGGGATGAACCCGGGCATGGACAGGGAGGCCGCCACCCGCAGCACCTCGGCGGTGGAGCGGGCCTCGGCGAGCGCCCGCCCGGCGTCCAGCAGGAACGCCTCGCGCGAGCGGCGCCAGTCGCCGGTGATGGGGGTGTGCACGGCCGTGGTGCCGGGCTGGGCCTCGGCTATCTCCTGGATGGTGCCGATCAGCTCGTAGTCGATGCGGCCGTCCGCGGTGCGGTTCTCCAGCGGCTTCGAGCGGCTCCGCACGGTGCGCAGCACGCGCCCGTCCTCGTCCATGATCCGCAGCCGGGCCTCGGCGAGGGTGCCCTCGGCGACCGCGAGGTTCACGATGCCGTTGATCTCGTTCCAGTCCACCGGGTGGAAGAGCGAGCGCACGGCGACCTCGGTCAGCGTGACGGGTTCCGCGGGCAGCCCGAGGAGCCGGGCGGCCTCGCCGTCGAACCAGACCGTCCCGGAGGCGTTGTCCCATCGCCACAAACCGGTCGCGACGGCGGCCAGGACGTCTTCTGTGCGCACCCGGTCATCTTTACAGGTCATGCCCCCGACGTGCCTGTTCACCACCCCGGGCGCGACCCCGGCGGGCGGCCCCGCACGGGCTCGCGCCCCGGACGGTAACCTTGGGACGGTTGAATCCACCCTGGTATCACGTAGAACTGGATGACTGATGCATCGGTACAGGTCCCACACGTGCGGCGAGCTTCGTGCCTCCGACGTCGCCTCCGACGTCCGGCTGAGCGGCTGGCTGCACAATCGTCGAGACCTGGGCGGCATCCTCTTCATCGATCTGCGTGACCACTACGGCATCACGCAGCTCGTCGCCCGTCCCGGCACGGCCGCGAACGAGGCGCTCAGCAGCGTCACCAAGGAGACCGTCGTCCGTATCGACGGCAAGGTCGTCTCCCGCGGCGCGGACAACGTCAACCCCGAGCTCGCCACCGGCGACATCGAGGTCGAGGTCGCCTCGGTCGAGGTGCTCGGCGCCGCCGCCCCGCTGCCCTTCACGATCAACACCGACGACGGGGTGAACGAGGAGCGCCGTCTGGAGTACCGCTTCCTCGACCTGCGCCGCGAGCGCATGCACCGCAACATCATGCTGCGCTCGGCCGTCATCGCCTCCATCCGCTCCAAGATGGTGGCCCTCGGCTTCAACGAGATGGCGACCCCGATCCTCACCGCGACCTCCCCCGAGGGCGCCCGTGACTTCGTCGTGCCGTCCCGCCTGAACCCGGGCAAGTTCTACGCGCTCCCGCAGGCGCCGCAGCAGTTCAAGCAGCTGCTGATGATCTCCGGCTTCGACCGGTACTTCCAGATCGCGCCCTGCTTCCGCGACGAGGACGCCCGCGCCGACCGTTCGCCGGGCGAGTTCTACCAGCTCGACGTCGAGATGTCCTTCGTCGAGCAGGAGGACGTCTTCCAGCCGATCGAGCGGCTGATGACGGAGATCTTCACCGAGTTCGGCAAGGGCCGCCCGGTCACCTCGCCGTTCCCGCGGATCCCCTTCCGCGAGTCGATGATGAAGTACGGCAACGACAAGCCCGACCTGCGGTCCAAGCTGGAGCTCGTCGACATCACCGACGTGTTCGAGGGCTCGGAGTTCAAGGCGTTCGCCGGCAAGCACGTGCGCGCCCTGGCCGTCCCGGACACCGCCGCCCAGCCGCGCAAGTTCTTCGACGGCCTCGGCGAGTACGCGATCTCGCTGGGCGCCAAGGGCCTGGCCTGGGTCCGCGTGGGCGAGGACGGCGGCCTGACCGGCCCGATCGCCAAGTTCCTCACCGAGGAGAACGTCAAGGTCCTCACCGAGCGCCTGGGCCTGGCCGCCGGTCACGCCGTGTTCTTCGGCGCGGGCGAGTTCGACGAGGTCTCCAAGATCATGGCGGGCGTCCGCGTCGAGGCCTCCAAGCGCGCCGGGCAGTTCGAGGAGGACGTCTTCCGCTTCTGCTGGATCGTCGACTTCCCGATGTTCGAGGCGGACGAGGAGACCGGCAAGATCGACTTCTCCCACAACCCGTTCTCCATGCCGCAGGGCGGCATGAAGGACCTGGAGGAGAAGGACCCGCTCGACATCCTGGCCTGGCAGTACGACATCGTCTGCAACGGCATCGAGCTGTCCTCCGGCGCCATCCGCAACCACGAGCCCGAGGTCATGCTGAAGGCCTTCGAGATCGCCGGTTACGAGGCCGAGACCGTCGAGCGCGAGTTCGCGGGCATGCTGCGCGCCTTCCGCCTCGGCGCCCCGCCGCACGGTGGCATCGCCCCGGGCGTGGACCGCATCGTGATGCTGCTCGCCGACGAGCCGAACATCCGCGAGACCATCGCCTTCCCGCTCAACGGCAACGCGCAGGACCTGATGATGGGCGCGCCCACCATCCTGGAGGAGTCCCGCCTGCGCGAGCTGAACATCGCCCTGCGCAAGCCGGTGGAGACGAAGACCACCGAGCCGGTCGACAAGGCCGTCAAGCCGCACCAGTAAGCCGCTGAACGCGAAGGGCCCGGGATCCGTACGGATCCCGGGCCCTTCGCGCGTAACAGGCCTGCCGGGCCTTCCCGGTCTGCCGGACCTGCCGGGCCTTCCCGGCCGGGTCAGAGCCAGCCGCGCCGGCCCGCCTCCAGCCCGGCCTCGAAACGGCTGCTCGCCCCCAGCCGTTCCATCAGCCCGGACATCTGCCGGCGGACGGTACGCAGGGAGAGCCCCAGCCGCTTTCCGGCCGCCTCGTCGGTCAGTCCGCCGGCGAGCAGCTTGAGCAGTTCCCGCTCGGTCGCGTTGAGTTCCTCGCCGTCGGCGCGGCTGCGGGTGTCCGCTCCCAGCGGCACGGCGGCCTGCCAGGCCCGCTCGAACAAGGAGACCAGCGAGCTCACCATGCCCGGCGAGGTGGTGCACAGAGCGCCCGCACGGCTGTTCTCGGGGTCCACGGGGACCAGGGCGGTGGTCCGGTCGACGACGAGCAGCCGGGGCGGCACGATCGGGCTGGTGCGCACCTCGCCGCCCAGATCCGTCATCCAGCGCGCGTAGGCGTGCGTGGCGGGATCGTTGCGCGCGCTGTCCTGGTAGAGCGTCCTCATCACCACGCCCCGGGCCAGCAGGACCTCGTCCAGCGGGCGTGACGCGTCGAGGGCCCCCTGCGACTGCGCGCCGCCGGGCATGATGGACAGGCATTCCTCGCGGAGGTCGCGGGTCAGCTCGCGCAGCCGGTCCTGGATGGCGTCCAGTCCGACGAGCCGCTCGAAGGCGTCCACCTCCGGCTCCGGCCGGGCCGCTGCGAGCCCGGCCACCATCCGGGCCACGGCCTCCTTGCTGCGCGCCAGTTCCTCCTGCCGGCGCAGCACCTCTGCTTCCTGTCGGCGCAGGATCATCTCCAGGCCGACGTCCGGGCTGACCGCACGCAGCGCTCCCGGTACGTCCCGGGAGGGCTGGAGCAGTTCCAGGTCGATCAGCTGGTCCAGGCCGGCGCGTACTTCCGCCTCCGGGAGCTCCGTCAGGAGGCACAACTCGGCTATTCCTGCGGTCGGTTGCTCCAGCAGTCCTCGGTAGACCGCTTCCACGGAACTGCCGAGACCCAGTGTTTCCAGCATGTTGTTCTTTTCCCCCCGTGCGAGCCACCCCGGGACACGATCCTTCGAAGTCGCGCGGTGGCATTCATCCCCGCATCGATTCTGCTGGGCAGGGCATGCGATCGGCAAGATCAAAACGGTGGGGTGGCACCAAGGTGCACGCACCTTGGTGCCACCCGAAAGCCCTTCCGGGGCTGTTCGGGGGCGGACAGGATGGTGTTCACCGGAAGGGAGCGGGGCCGCGGAAAAGGCCCCGGACCTCCTCCCGGGACATGCGTCAGAGTCCAGTCCACCCGAACTTTCAGGGAGTCCTCGATGTCCAGCTCCGCCCGCCTCGTCGCCGCCGTCCTCGCCCCCGCCGCCCTCACGGTCCTCTTCGCCGTCACGGGGTCCGGCTTCGGCGGCGGGATGGGCTGGGACGCCCCGGCGCCCACCACGGTCGCCGCCCCGGCCGCCGGTACCAACGGGATGGGCTGGGACTCCCACACGGCAGCCGCCCCGGCCGCCGGCACGAACGGGATGGGCTGGGACTAGCGGATGCACATGATCGTCATCCCTTTAAGCGGCGACGGTTCCGAGAGATCGGAGCACATGGCCCTGGTGGAGGACCTCCTGTGGGCGCACGCCGATCCGGACCTGGACCTCGAACACATCCGGGTACGCCGAGCCCGCACCGGCTTGGAGATCGTCGCCCTGATGGGCGGTACATCCGAAGCCCGCGCCCTGCACGGCGCACGGTCCCTCCTGGACCGGGCCCACGAGGCCCTGGCGGCCCGGGGCTACACGGTGGCCACGCCCTCGCCCGCCTGACGGCGACCGTCCGACTCGACTGATCTTCCTCTTCCGTGCCCGACCGGCCTCTGACGCACCCGACCGGCACCTGACGCACCTGATGCACCTGATGCACCCGAACGTTCCCTGTCCCACCTGAACGTTCCCCGCTCCACCTGAACGTTCCCCCGCCCGGCCCGTCACGAGGGCGCCCGTCTCGGCGCCCGCGGCCTCCGCGGTGTCCTTCCCGCTGTCGCATCCACGTGCCGCCCGGCCTTCTCCGGCCGTCGTGACCCGGCCGCACGCCTCCAAGTCTTCGCAGTAACCCACGTCGCTCGTCCACGTATTCACACACAGGAGTTTCTGTCATGGGCATGTCCAAGAACACCGTTCGCAACGCCACCCGCACCGCCCTGGTGGCCACCGCTCTCGGCGCCGTGGCGCTCGGCGGCTCGCTCCCCTCCCAGGCCGCCGAGGCCCCGACGGGCAAGGCCTCCACGATGGCCGCGGCCGCCACCTCGACACTGGGCGGGCAGATCAGCCAGACGGAGATGCTCCAGCGGGCCCAGACCTGGGTCGACGCAGGGGTCCCGTACAACCAGGGGGCCACCTACAAGGACCCGCAGGGCAAGTCCTACCGCACCGACTGCTCCGGCCTGGTCTCCATGGCCTGGCACCTCAACGCCGGTATCGGCGCCACCACCTGGACGCTGCCCAACTACTCCACCAAGATCTCCAGCCTGGACGCACTGGAGCCCGGCGACGCCCTCAACAACATCGACGCCCACGTCGTGCTGTTCGACAAGTGGACCGACTCCTCGAAGACCGAGATGTGGGTCTACGAGCACGCCCGGCCGGGCACCAACGCCCGCCACATCAAGTACACCAAGAGCTACATCGCCGGTCAGGGCATGAAGGGCTACCGCTACAACAAGGTGATCGACGCCCCCGTCACGGTTCCCGACAAGGGCATGACCGATGTGACCTCGGTCGGGGACATCACGGGTGACGGCATCGGCGACGTGATCGCCGTGGACTCCACGACCGGCGAGCTCTTCCGCTACTCCGGCCCCAACTTCACCGGCGGCAGCGCCCGCGTCAAGATCGGCACCAACTGGGACTCCATGGGCGACATCGTGGGAGTGGGCGACCAGACCGGCGACGGGGTGGGCGACATCATCGCCACCGACGCCGCCAACGGCGACCTCTACCGCTACAGCGGCCCGAACTACGCCGGCGGCACCCGGGTCAAGATCGGGACGAACTGGGACTCCATGCACGGCATCGCCTCGGTCGGCGACCTCACGGGTGACGGCAAGGGCGACATCATCGCCGTCGAGTCGGCCACCGGCGACCTGTACCGCTACTCCGGCCCGAACTTCGCGGGCGGCTCCGCCGTCAAGATCGGCACCGGCTGGAACGTCTACGACACCCTCGTCGGCACCGGCGACCTCACGGGTGACGGCAAGGGCGACATCGTGGCGGTCGAGACCGCGACCGGCGACCTGTACCGCTACTCCGGCCCCTCGTTCAACGGCGGCAGCCGGGTCAAGATCGGCACCAACTGGAACTCGATGACCAACCTGACCGGCCCCGGTGACCTGAACAAGGACGGCGTGCCGGACCTCCTCGCGGTCAACTCGTCCACCGGGTTCCTCTTCCGCTACTCCGGCCCCAACTTCACCGGCGGCTCCGCGGTCCAGATCGGCACCAAGTGGTAGTCCGCCCGGTCTGATCCCCCCCCCGGGATTCCCCTCCGGGAGATCCCCCCCCCGCACGGCGGGGCCGCCCCGGCCACCTCGGCCCCCGGCCCCGCCGTGCCGCCGGCCGGCGGCCGTACGCCGACCCGCCGCCGCCCGCCCGCCTTCGCCGCCCTCCCGCGAGAACCCCGAGGTTTGTCATGCGTCCGCTCTTCGCCCGCAAGAAGTCCGTCCTGATGGCCCTGGTGGCCGCCCCCGTCGCCGCCCTCACCCTCCCCCTGCTGGCCGCCGCCCCGGCCTCGGCCGCCTCCGTCGCCACCTGGGACAAGGTCGCCCAGTGCGAGAGCACCGGGAACTGGGCCATCAACACCGGCAACGGCTACTACGGCGGACTCCAGTTCTCGAAGTCCACCTGGGAGTCCTTCGGCGGCACCAAGTACGCCGCGTACGCCCACCAGGCGACCAAGGAACAGCAGATCCGCATAGCCGAGAAGGTCCTCGCCACCCAGGGCGAGGGAGCCTGGCCGCACTGCGGTCCGGCCGCCAACCTCGGCGCCGACCACGCCAACCCCTACCCGGACGAGCCCGAGGCCCCGCAGGGCCAGATGACCAACCTGACCGGCGTCGGCGACCTGACCGGCGACGGCAAGGGCGACATGGTCGCCGTCGAGGTGGCCAGCGGAGACCTCTACCGGTACTCGGGCCCGAACTTCAGCGGTGCCTCCGGCGCCCGGGTCAAGCTGGGCTTCGGCTGGAACAGCATGAGCCAGATCGTCGGCGTCGGCGACGTGACCGGCGACGGCAAGGGCGACCTCCTCGCGGTGGAGAAGACCACCGGCGACCTGTACCGCTACGCGGGCCCCACCTTCAGCGGCTCCTCCCGGGTCAAGGTCGGCACCAACTGGGACACGATGAAGAACATCGCCTCGGTCGGCGACATCACCGGTGACGGCACGGGCGACATCGTCGCGGTCGAGAAGAGCACCGGCGACCTGTACCGCTACTCGGGCCCCTCCTACACGGGCGGCTCCGCGGTCAAGATCGGCACCGGCTGGAACATCTACTCCTCGATCACCGGAATCGGCGACGTGACGGGTGACGGCAAGGCGGACATCGTGGCGGTCAACGCCACGACCGGCGACCTGAACCGGTACTCCGGCCCCTCGTACGCCGGCTCGACCATGGTCAAGGTCGGCACCAACTGGGACTCGATGCGCTCGCTGGCCGGTGTCGGCGACGTGACCGGCGACGGCAAGGGCGACCTGGTGGCCGTCGAGAAGGCCTCCGGCGACCTCCTCCGGTACACCGGTCCGAGCTTCGCGGGCGGCTCCGCGGTCAAGATCGGCACCAACTGGTAGCAGCGCGGCGGCGCGTGGGACACCCGCGCACACGGCGGGCCGGTGCGGGCCGAGTCCCGCCGGCCCGCCGCGTACGCCGTACCGGCCCCACCGCACGGGCCTAGCCCCTCGGGCCGAGCCCGCCACCCAGCCGAGCCCGCCACCCAGCCGCCCCGCCCCGCCGCCCGCCGGCCCGCGCCTCCCCGACCTCTTCCTGGAGCCCCCGCATGTCCCGTCGCCCCACCGCCCTCTGGGCCGCCGCCGGTTCGGCGGTCCTCGCTCTCGCCGCCCTCACGGTCGGCGCCGTCCCGGCCCAGGCCGACACGGTCAGCGCCACCACCGCCCCGCCCCTGCGCTTCGTCAGCTACAACATCTGCGGCAACATCTGCTCCGGAGCCTCGTACGACCAGCAGAAGCGGATCGACAGCATCGTCGCCCAGGCGGCCGTCACCACCTGGAACGCGGACCAGATCTTCCTCCAGGAAGTGTGCCGCCCGCAGTACGACGAGGTCCTCAGGCGCCTGGCGCCCCAGGGGTTCCGCGGCTCGTACAGCGCGACACTGACCGGCAACCCGTCGGTCTGCGGCGGCCAGGACTACGGCAACGCGGTACTCGTCAGGGGGCCGGTCGCCGAGTCCGTGGAACTGGACCTGACGGTCGGCGGAGAGACCGAGCCGATCAAGGTGCCGTGCGTGAAGAACTACGTACAGAACCGGCTCAACTGGGCCTGCTCGGTGCACCTCTACTGGGACAACGGAACGCTCGCCGCACCGGAGGCCGAGCGGCTGGCGGCCCAGGCCAAGACCTGGCAGGACCAGGGCATACCGGTGGTGCTGGGCGGCGACTTCAACCACTCGCCCCGCACCTCCTCGCTCACCCCGTTCTACGACACGGGCATCAACGACAACGCCCGCGGCACCTTCATCGAGGCGGACGAGACCGACGGCGACTTCTTCGACCCGGCTGCCTGCACGGTGGGCCAGGAGGAACGCTGCCGCTCCGGCGAGCCGACCCGGGAAGGCAAGAAGCTCGACTACGTCTTCTTCAGCTCGAAGCACTTCAAGTCCCCGAAGGGCGACGCGCTTCCGCTCGACCCCGCCGTCTCGGACCACCAGATGGTCCGGGGTGCGGCCACCTGGGCCGACTGCGGTCCCTTCACCCCGGCCGCGGGTGCGCTCTTCAGCCGGGACGAGTCCGGCGCGCTCTTCCGCTACTCCGGCCGCGGCGGCAGCAGCCTTGCCGCCCCCTGCAAGACGGGCAGCGGATGGCAGGGCATGGCACGGGTGGTCCGCCTGAACGGCACGTCGACCCTCGCGGCCGTCGACTCCGCGGGTGCGCTGTGGCACTACCCGGCCGATGCGACCGGTGCGTACTCGGGAGCGACGCGGGTCTCCGCGGGGACCGGCTGGGGAGCCTGGGACAAGCTGGTCTCGCCCGGCGACTTCTCCGGCGACGGCAGGGCCGACCTGATCACCCGTGGCACGGACGGGGGCCTGTGGCTCCACAAGGGCACGGCGACCGCCGCCTACGCGGCGCCGGTGAAGATCGGTTCGAACTGGAGCATCTACGCCGACCTGTTCTCGCCCGGCGACTTCACCGGTGACGGCAAGGCCGACCTGATCGGGCGCGAGCCCGCCGGTGACCTGTACCTGTACAAGGGCGACGGCGCGGGCGGGTACGCGCCCCGGCTGAAGATCGGATCGAGCTCGGCCGGATACGACGCGGTGCTCTCGCCGGGCGACGTCACCGCTGACGGCAAGGCCGACCTGCTGGCCCGGGACACCGCCGGTGGACTCTTCCTGCTGAAGGGCAACAGCGCCGGCGACGGCTTCGGGGCCCCGGCCAAGGTGGGCAGCGGGTACCCGGCCGGCGGCATGCTCTTCTGATCACGCCGCTGCCCCCGACCGGAAACCCGGTCGGGGGCAGCGGGTTTTCTCAGAATCCCTGGACCAGGCCCTTGAGCAGGGCGGCCGAGGTGAGCTCGACGGGGGCCGGGCCGGCGTGGAAGAAGCCGGCGTTGTCGGCATCCAGCTTGCGCAGGAAGTCGAAGGCCTTCGCGTCGTGGTCGCCGAAGGCGACGAACTGCCAGTGGATGCCGGGGGCCACGGCGGCGGCGTCGGCGATCGCCTGGCGGGCGGGGCGGACGTTGTCGGGCGCGCCGTCCGTCTGGAAGACGACCAGGGCCGGGCCCTCGCCGCCGTCCTTCTGGTAGCGCTCCACGACGGCCTCGACGGCGGCGTGGTAGCTGGTGCGGCCCATCCGGCCGAGCTCCGCGTGGCGGGCCTCGACCCACCCCTCGTCGTACGCGTCGAGGGACAGGTCCGCCGCGCCGTCCAGCTCGGTGGAGAAGAACACCGTACGGACGGTGGCCTCCTCGTCGAGGTGTGCGGCGAGGGCGAGGGCGTGGTCGGCGAGGTGCTGGGCGCTGCCGTCCTTGTAGAACGGGCGCATCGAGCCCGACCGGTCGAGCACGAGGAACACGGTGGCGCGGGCGCCGGCCTTCCCCTTGGTGCGCAGCGCCTGTCCGGCGGCCTTGTACGCGGCTGCGAGCGGGGGCGCTTGGCGCTTGACCGCGGCGAGGGCGTGCGCGGGGCCGCCTGCGGCGGCATCGGCGGCGACCGGCTCGGGCTCGGCTTCGGCAGCGACGGGCTCGGCCTCGGCTGCCACGGCCTCGGCTGCCACGGGCTCGGGCTCGGTGACGACCTCGGCCTCGGGCGCGGCGGGCTCCGCCTCGGGCTGCGGCTCGGCCTCGGCGGCCACGGGCTCCGCCTCGGGCTCGGTGACCGCTTCCGGGGCGGCTACGTCGGCCTGCGGCTCGGGCTCGGCCTCGACCTCGGCGGCGACGGGCTCTGCCTCGATCACGGCGGCCTCAGGCTCCGCCTCGACCTCGGCGGCGACGGGCTCTGCCTCGATCACGGCGGCCTCAGGCTCCGCCTCGACCACGGCGGCCTCAGGCTCCGCCTCGACCACGGCGGCCTCGGGCTCCGCCTCGACCACGGCCTCAGGCTCCGCCTCGGCGGCGGTGGCCGGCTCGGGCTCTGCCTCGGGGGTGGCTGCGGGGGCTTCCGTCACCTCGGCCGCGAGCGGCTCCGGGGCGGTGTCGGGCTCCGGCGCAGCTTCGGCCACGGCCACGGGCTCGGCGACCGGTTCCGCTTCGGCGGCGGCCGGGGCCGTCGGGGTGGACGGCGTCGCCGGGGTGGCCGACGAGCCCCCGGGGGAGGAGCGGCGGGCCTCCGGGACCGTGGGGTCCGGGGTGGCGGCCGGAGCCGGGGCGGTGAGCACCGTGCCCGGTTCGAGGTCCCGGGGGGTGGACTGCGGGGGAACGGTGGGGTTGTCGAAGGAGGCGGCGACCAGCTCGGCCGCAGCGTCCAGGGGGGTGCGTTCGGTCTGGCTCGGGAGGGCCGCCGAAGTGGTGCCGGTCGTCTCCGGAACCGATTCCGAGGGCCGTCCGAACACCTTGCGCAACAAGCTCCGAATACCCATGGGCCAGGCCTTTCGCATGAGTGCGTGCGTCATTTGTCCGTGAGGCGCGGTAGATCCCTGCCCAGAGTGGACACGTAAGGTTATCGGCCCCTTGGCTGGAACTTCGGGAGGGGCGCCTTTCGTGGCGCCCAGGGCCCAAACACACCCGATCCGCCCCCGAACTGCCGCCCCGACGTGCCGGATTCACCGGGCGTTCATCCATCGGCCGCCGCTTCGGCGCAACCCGCCCATAGCGTCGCCGACGGATTGTTCCGACACGTTGTCGGGGACCGTGCATCAACGGAGGACACTCGTGCGCAAGCTCCTGCCGCTCATCGGCTCTTCTCACGGGGGCGGCCGTTCCGCTCTCACCTGCCGCTACCGCTGCGGCGACGCCTGCTTCCACGAGGTGCCGAACACCAGCGACAACGAGTACGCCGGCGACGTCATAGCCCGCGCCTACTCGCGCCGCGCGATGCTCCGCTCCGCCGCGGTCGTCACCGTCGCCTCGGCCGCCGGTACCGCCCTCACGCTGAGCGGCAACGGCTCCTCCGCCTCCGCCGACCCCGCCTTCGACGCGCAGCGCGCCGGCGGCGCCGGGAGCAACGGCGAGGGTGCCCGCGGCCTGCGCTTCAAGCCGGTCGCGCCGAACACCGCCGACCAGGTCACGATCCCCGAGGGCCACGAGCAGAACGTGGTCATCCGCTGGGGCGACCCGATCGTCAAGGGCGCGCCGGGCTTCAACCCCGACAAGCAGACCGCCGCCGCACAGGCCGGTCAGTTCGGCTACAACAACGACTTCCTGAGCCTGCTCCCGCTCGGCGGCGACTACGAGCGCCAGCAGCTGCTCGTGGCCAACCACGAGTACACGGACGAGAACCTCATGTTCAAGGCGTACGACCCGGCCAACCCGACCCGCGAGCAGGTCGAGATCGCCTGGGCCGCGCACGGCCTGTCCGTGGTCGCGGTCCAGGAGGACCACCGCAGCGGCAAGCTGACGGCCATCAGCCGCCACCGCCTCAACCGCCGTCTGACCGCCACCAGCGAGTTCCGGCTGACCGGTCCGGCCGCCGGCACCGACCTGGTGAAGACCTCGGTCGACGCCACCGGCACCAAGGCGCTCGGCACCCTCAACAACTGCGCCGGCGGCACCACCCCGTGGGGCACCACCCTCCACGGCGAGGAGAACTTCAACCAGTACTTCGCCAACGCCGGCCTGGTCACCGACCCCACCCAGGCGGCCCGTCTGAAGCGCTACGGCGTGACCGCCGGCGCCACCGAGCGCAAGTGGGAGCGGTTCGACAAGCGCTTCGACGTCGCGCAGGAGCCCAACGAGTCGCACCGCTTCGGCTGGGTGGTCGAGCTGGACCCGTACGACGTGAACTCCGTCCCGCGCAAGCGCACCGCGCTCGGCCGCTTCAAGCACGAGGCCGCGCAGCCCCGCCTGACCGAGGACGGCCGTCCCGTCGTCTACATGGGCGACGACGAGCGCTTCGACTACTTCTACAAGTTCGTCTCCTCGAAGCAGATGAAGAAGGGCGACTCGCGCGCGGCGAAGGAGCACAACCTCACGCTGCTCGACGAGGGCACCCTCTACGTCGCCAAGCTCACCGGCGACACCCCGGCCGCCGAGATCGACGGCACCGGCAAGCGCCCCACCGACGGCGAGTTCGACGGCTCCGGGGTCTGGATCAAGCTCCTCACCTCCTCCCCGTCCGGGAACGTCTCGCACGTCGAGGGCATGACCGCCGAAGAGGTGTCCGTCTTCACGCGCCTCGCCGGTGACAAGGTCGGCGCGACCAAGATGGACCGTCCCGAGGACGTGGAGCCCTCCCCGCGCACCGGCCGCGTCTACATCGCGCTGACGAACAACACGGACCGCGGCAAGCCCGGCAAGGAAGGCGCCACCGAGGCCAACCCGCGCAACCTGAACAAGCACGGCCAGATCCTGGAGCTCGCCGAGAACTTCGACGACCCGGCCGGCGACGGGTTCGCCTGGCGCCTCTTCCTGGTCGCGGGCGACCCGAACGACCCGGCGACCTACTTCGCGGGCTTCCCGAAGGACAAGGTCAGCCCGATCTCCTGCCCGGACAACGTGGCGTTCGACCCGCACGGCAACCTGTGGATCTCCACGGACGGCAACCAGCTCGGCTCGCACGACGGCCTGTTCGGCGTCGCGACCGCCGGTGACCGCCGCGGTGAGCTGAAGCAGTTCCTGACCGTTCCGCGCGGTGCCGAGACCTGCGGCCCGATCATCCAGGACAAGCGCGTCCTGGTCGCCGTGCAGCACCCGGGCGAGATCGACGGCGCGTCCGTCGAGAAGCCGCAGTCGGTGTGGCCCGACGGTCCCGGCAAGATCGTCCGCCCGTCGGTCGTCTCGGTCTGGCGCAAGGACGGCAAGAACATCGGAGTCTGATCCGAGGTGAGTTGACCCGGGCGGGGGGGGGGGGGGGGTTTTCCCTGAAAAACCCCCCCCCCCCCCCCCCCCCCCCCCTTCCCCCCAACCCCCAGAAGAGAAGAAGAACGGGGGCCCCACCCCCCCCCGGGGGGGGGGGGAAAAGCAAAACCGCGCGGGGAGGA